>NZ_JBPCCV010000004.1:7970-284273 GCF_053471565.1 Furfurilactobacillus sp. WILCCON 0119 | reverse complement strand
AAGGAGTGGCAACACATTGATTCCCAGTACAGGGAGGCCAACGACGAGCACAAGTGGTAACAGGATCGGTACTAAGATTGCAAAGAATCCAGGTAGAATCATTGGCAAGAACACGAAGTTAAAACCAATTAGCAGAACTGGTGCCAATACCAGTACCAAGATTGGCAACACTGCCGTAACCAGCGGCAATGTCACTAATAGTGACAAACTAAGAACTGGCAACAGTAATGATAAACCAAGGAATGGTAACCCTAATCCAAAGAATCCTAAAATCAATCCAAGTAACGGTAGTACTAAACCAACAAGTGGTAAGCCGAAACCAACGAGGACAAGTGGTAATCCTAAACCAAGTGGTAATAGGAAGACCGGAACCAAGATGCTGATAATGATTGGTAACACAATGATCTTTGTGCCAGAGAGCATGTTGTTCAATAAACCGATGATTGGCAACAAGCCGATAAAACCAGCGAGGCCAGCGATTACTGGTAATGCCATTGCGTCCAGCAAGTCTAACAATGGGAATAAACCAAGGAAGACAGCCAGTGGTGTTAACTTAACCAGTGCGTTGACAAAGATTGGTAAGAGCAAACTAGCAACCAGAACGGGTGCCAACAAGTTAACTAATCCAAGCAACGGAACGTTGATCATCAGTTGTAACAATGGGTCAAGTAATGTCTTGATCATCGCAATGGTTGGAATCAACCGTAATGCGGCAATCAGTGGGTAGAACAGAACAACTGGTAAACCGATCACATACAGGAATGTTCCGAGGTTATCCAAGGCGCCTAGGATCAGCAAGTTCTTGAATAAGTTTGGAATCAAGTTCTGTAATGCTTTTCCTAGCCCAAGTAAACCACCAATGGTAAGCATCGGTAAGTTAAACAAGAAGCCAAGTGGGTTTCCAAGCAAGAAGTTCAACCCGTTAATCACATGTCCCAAACGGTTCAGCAAATTCTTTAAGACGTTTGCCAAGAACGCTCCGAACAGTGCAGGTGCCAAGGACCGAAGAACAGAATTCAGCGCCCACAGCCCAAGCAATGGTAAGCCAATAGCTACCACATTGAGCAAGTTCAATGGTAACAAACCAACAAAATTCAATGTCGCTAAACCAAGTGGCAAAGCAAACAGTAAGAACGTTTGTAATGGTAAGCGAATCATCGTATCGAAGATTGCTTTAGCTAACCCAAGCAATGTTAACGGTAGCGCAACTAATCCGAGAAGAAGTTGACGGCCAAGGTTAAGGATTGGTTTAACCAGTGAGTTAAACAAGGTTAGTGCTAACAATCCAAGTGGAATTAATGTTCCTAACAAGTTCAGTAATGGCAATGCTAAACCAGCTAAGTTCATCAAAGCTTTTTGACCCAGAGCGATCAGCGTTGGTAATAATAAGTTTACCAAGCCAGTCAGAAGCAAACTATTCAACAAGGTGAATAGGTTTGTCAATGGGTGGAAGCCGAACAGCAACCATGGTAATGCCAATGCTGGTGCGAGTAGTCCACCAAGTAAAGCAGCTGGGAGACCAAACAGGAGGCCGGCTAGTAAGCTAGCAGGTAACGTGTTCAGTAAGAACAAGCCGTTAATGAGTAGTGGTAACCCGGACAATAATGGTAAGCCAAGGTTGAACAGTGGTGCTAATGCCAACCACTTGAAACCAAGTGGTAACAACAACCAGCTTCCAATCATACCAATTAAACCAGGTAAGAATGACAGCCATTTGAAGCCGAATGGTAAGAGCAACCACTTAGCGATGGTATCTACCAACGCTAATGGTAATTGTGCCAAGAGTGGTAAGCCGAGAGCAACTAATGGTGTTAACAAGCTAATCAGTAAGCGTAAACCGGCAACGGTAAATCCACCTAACATAGCTGGTGCTAAACCACCAAGTAATTGTCCAGCAAGCACTACTAATGGCAATGTGAGTGCGGTTAAAATGATCCGGTTAAGAAGACCAAGGGTGATCACAGTCAACGGTAACCCAACTAACCGGTTCAAGCCGCGAAGGGTAAACCAAGTCATCAGTGGTAAGGTTGCGTTCAGTACAAAACTAAGTGGTAATCCAACAATTAACCAGAGCAATGAATTGAGGAAACCAAGGCCCGCAGCTAATGCAAGAATCCCTGGCAAGCCAATAAATTGAAGCCCATTGTTCAAGCCACGAAGTGTCCAGAACGTTAATCCGGTGAGACCAACCAGCAAGCCGGCTAATCCACCAAGGAGTGTTGGAATGGCACGGTTCAATAACCAAGCTAAACCAAATGTCCCTAATAATGTGTTGATCAAGTGTAATGGCCGTAAGCCAAACAGAGTGAATGGAACGACGATTAAGTTGATCAAACCATGGTTCAGTCCGTTAATCAAGGCAGTTGCGAGTACGGCGTTTAATGGGACAAGTAACAACGTGTTCAACGCATGTTGTAACCCAAGCCCAAGCCAAAGTGCAGGTAACAGTAATGGTAAGGACGGAATCAAGGCTAACCACTTGAAGCCGAGTGGCAACAATGCGTGACGGGTAACCAGCCCGAGCAATGTTGGCAGTAAGGCACCAAATAGTGGTAATCCAGTCAGTCCTTGAACAAGCAGTCCAGTTAAGAGACGTGGCAACATCGTTGCCAAGCCGAATAACAGACCTGGTAACAGACTCAACAGATCGTTACCTAACTTCAACAATGGTGTTAAGAACAGCGTCGACAATACACGTCCAAGTGGCATGGTGATCAGCATTGTCAATGGCAAACCAATCAGCAAGTTCAAACCTGGCAGTAAGAGTCGTGTGCCTAACCATGTTAAGAGTGGCAAGATCCGGTTCAACAAGAGTTGAACTGGGATTCTGAAGAACAGATCCCCTAACCCATTCAGCAAGCCCAAGTTACCAAGGAATCCTGGTAAGATGTTTGGCAAGTTGAAGATGAACATTGGCAGATTGAGTAATCCGTGAAGCAGGAAGCGGTTAAAACCAAGCAACCGCAGCACGTGTTTAGCCAATCCACTCAAGATAAATGGTGCAATCAAGTTGAATAAGATGGTGTGCAGGCCCGCACTCAACAAGTTGTTAAGCAAGCGTAATGGCCGTAGGCCAAACAATCCAAACAAGATCATTAATGGTAATCCAAGCACATTTGTCAAAGTACTGAACAATCCGTGGGCTAACAGCGTGTTCAACAACGTTAAGGCTAACGTGTTGAGTGCGTGAAGGACCGTGCGAATTGTCCATGGTAGGACAAGTAACAGTGGGAGCGTTGGGATCAAAGCCAACCACTTGAAGCCAAGTGGTAACAATAACCAACGAAGTAATTGACCAAGACTTGAGATGGTTAAACCACCAAATAATGGTAGTCCGATCAATAAGTCGTTTAGAACGGCATGAATCAACCGTGGCATGATCGTTGTCAAACCAGTTAACAACAATCCTGGTAACCATTGAAGCAAGCTATTAGTCAACCAAACAAGTGGTAATGCCAATACCGTCGTGAGGAAGCGACCTAACAGTCCGCCAATCACGAAGTTAGCCAAGAAGGCTAATGGTGAAAGCAATGGCAACATAATCCGAAGTGCAAACCAAGTGATCAATGGAAGAACGATGTGGTTCAGTAACAAGGCCAGTGGGATTCCCACAACAGCGTCGTTAATGGTCCGAACCATCCCGAACAATCCAAGGACACCTGGTGCGATGACGAAGCCAAGAAGCATTTCGCCAAGGTGACGCAAACCACGAAGAACGAAGACGAAGGTTGAACCAATCCGCATCATGTTCTTAACAAGGTTATCAAGAACAAGTGGCACGATCCGGTTCAAAGCAGCGCCCTTAACAAGGCTCTTAATGGCGGTGTTCAGTGCCAACAGTGGCCGTAATCCGAAGAGTAACAGCGGACCGCCGACAGCAAGTGTCAAGAAGCGACCAAGGTGACGCGCTAACGAACGTGTCAGTAACGTTGCCAACGCCATCAATAATGGTGTTGCCAGTGCGTATGTGATCACGCGAGCCAACCAGAGACCTTGAGTTGGTAAGGCTGCCAGAAGAACTGGTACAGTCAACAGACCTAAAAGTAATTCTGGTAATAACATGGCATTTAATGACTTAATCCAAGTCAATGGGTTCAGCCACTTACTAATTGGACCGAATCCAAGCAACCGTGTTAATCCACGCAAAGTCACAAAGGTTAAAAGCGGCAAAGCGATATTCCGAATTAAATCAAGAACTGGTTTAACAAATAGTTCAAATGGCAAAGCCAATGCGTTAATCAGTGCTGGGAGGAAGCCAAGAATGAACATCCCCGCTAACAACAAGTTGCGGAATGGTACAAGACCAGGTAAGCCAAGCAAGAGTAATAAGTTGCCTGTTACTAATGCCTTTAACCCTTGTAGTAAGAGGAGTGGCAAACCAAGTAATGCGTTAATTAATCCACCATTCAGTGCAACGAGCGTACCCAGAATCAACGCTGGCAAGAGTGTCTTGAATAACGTGAAGTTTAAATCAGTCAAGGCCTTCAGTGCCAGTACAAACGCTGGTAACGTCAACAATGTACTGATTAATGGCGTCATCGCTAACGCAAGTGCACCAGCCAGTAATGGTAACGTTGCGGCAAGTGCTAAATCGCCGAGGCCATTAGCAAATGTCTTTAAGCCCTTCCCTAACAAGTTCAACCAAACAGGTACCAGTGCTAAGATTGGTAACCACTTAATTGGACCGATTGGTAAGAGAAGTAAACCAAGGATTGCTAAGGCAACCAGTGGCCGTAAGATGTTTGCCAACCCGTTGTTCAACAGGTTCAGTGGCAACCATGATAATGGGCCAAGCAGATCCTTCAATAAGTTCCCGATCTTGAATGGCAACATGAGTAAGCGGTTGTTTGCAGACAACAACTTATCAGCTAAATCAAGGGTAAGTACTAATGGCCATGTTAGTAAGAACAATGGCAACAAGAGTAACTTAGTGACCTTCATTAATGCATGCAAGACTGGGTTGCCAAACAAGGTTGCGAGGTCTGGCAAGAGTTTCAACAAGCTAAGTGCATGTGCCGCCAGCAATGGCAACAATAACCCTGCGCTTAAAATGAGTGGTAATGCAAGTGCGTCAAACAGTAATTTCAATGGTAACGTTGCTAAGAATGCTAGAACTGGCAATAACAAGTTCACAATTGGCAGTAATAACAACTTTGCAAGTGCGTTACCTAACAGCACATTCAGAACAGTTAACAATGCAGGACCGGCTAATAATAATGAGTTAGTCAGGAGGTGCAACGGTGCTGTTAAGAGTTGCCAACCAAGTAATGCCCAGAAGGCAGCTCTTCTAACAAGGTTCAGAATTGGTAAGATTAGACCCAGTGCGCTAAGCGCAAAGTTAAAGCCAGCCAATAATGTTTGCACAACATTCAGTGCTGTTAATAACCCGCCAACAGTTAACGCCGTAACCAGCGGCAATAAAATGTTTAGCATTGGTCCAAGGACCATGTTATTCAATAACAATGCACCTAAGAATACTGGTAAACCAATCAGCAATGCTCGTAATGGAATTCTGATCAAATCAAGTAACCCATTAATCAGCGTTGTAACTGCTTTGAAGATTGGCCACGTTGCTAATAAAGCGAGCGTCTTCCAAAGAGTTGACGCAATCAAGTTGTTCAGTAAGTCCAGCTTAATAAACGGCTTTAATAACAACAGTGGTAAGCCAACAAGTGACAATAACCATAATGGTACTGTAACAAGTTTGTGAAGCAATCCAGGAATCAAGTTAGCAATGAGCGTCAAAACGTTCAACGCTAAGATCGAGTTCAAGATTGCCAAGTTCAGTAGGTCTAACGGTAATAAGCCAAGACCATTTGCAAGTAACGTTGTCAAAACAGCAAGTCCCTTAGAGATAACATCATTTAATAAATGAAGTGGTGCTGTCAATAATGAGACCGTCAGTAGTAACAATGGTAATGCAAGCAAGAGTACTGGCACTGCAAGTAAGAGTGCTGGTACCACAAGCAATGGTAAGCCCAGTAACAATAGTGGCAAGCCTAGCAATAACAGTGGTCCAAAGACTAACAGTAATGGCAAAGCTAACGCTGCTACTGCTAATAAACTAATTGCAAGTGTCAAGAGTGGAATCAGTTCAAACGATAGATCAACCAACCCGAAGGCTAATTTAATCAAAATCGTTGAAGCTAACCACATCCCTAACTGAATGGAAAGCAGCAATGGTGTAATCATTAATAGCGGCAAAATCGCTAGTGGTGCTAATGGAACAAGTAATGACAAGCCAATCATATTGGCTGAGAATGCTTGCCAGAACACACCCATAACAACAATGGAGAATGACAAAGCGGCAATGATTCCGGCACCCCAGTAAGCGATTGGCATGTAGATCCAGTCGGTTACCAATTGAACGGCCCAACCAATGATTGGAATTAATCCAGTCCATTGAGCGAGCATCCATAATGGGTTAGAGAAAATCAGGTACCAAATTGAAGCTAATAATGAGTACCCATGTGGCAACCATTCTTCAGCAAGCATAAACATTCCAGCAAAGAATGTTCCGAGTGTAACTAGTCCCAGATATGCTTGTGTTAAGAGAATTACTGGAATCATCAGTGGGTGTGCAAGCATTCCGCCTAACAGCCCGACTGCAATTCCCAAACCGGCTAACGGCAATGACCATAACAATGTAACGTTATCTAGCGACATCATTACGATGAAGTTCATCAATGTCAGGAAGACTGGCACAATAATGAACAACGGTACTAAGACCCACATGGTTAACGTAACCGGTGTGTTAATCCCTAAGTTAGCAAATGCATTCAAGAAGACAACGATGAACGCAATTACTAATTCCAAGTTAACAATGGTAATCAATTGCAAACTGATCATCAATGCTGGCCGAATGATCCCAATGTTGATAAACGTTAATAGTAACAATGCTTCACTAGCAGTAATCGCAACGAAACTGACCAAGCTACTTGCAAAGTTAAAGTTAAACGGCAGGATCAATGAGCCAAATTTAACGGCATCAATAAAGAGGAATGTTAGCAAGGCAGTTATTGGACCGCCAAACAACCCAAACCAACTAATGATGTAATTAATGGTATTCAATGGGTTCAACCAGTTAAGGAACATTCCGATAAAGGAGTTAATCGTTAACGGAATCCAGATAATCCAGAAAGCCCAATAGAGAACTGGATGAATAAACATTGTATACGTTGCTAAGATAAATGCCTTAAAGTCTTCGATTGGATTCGTTGTCAACTGTAAGAACAGTGGTCCGAAGAACCAAACAATTAAGATCAAAGCGGCAACCCCGATGATAGTACCAGGAATTGCAAGCAGTAACGTAATTGCAGCAGCGATTAAATCAACTGCACCGAAGAACAATGCCGTTCCAATCAACCCAATTGGCAAAAGTAATAATGCAACTGGCAATACAGACAGCAACATCATAATCCCAAGTGTAGCTGAGAAGACAAGCGGTAAGACAGTATGGAAGAACAATGCAAACCCGGTTGCTGCAATCAAGGCAGTTCCGTAGTATCCAATTGGCATGTAAATCCAGTCAGTAATCAACTGAACAATCCACCCAATGATTGGAATTAAACCAATCCATTGAGCCAACATCCATACCGGGTTGGCCAAAACGGTGTACCAAATGAAGGCAACAATGTTAAAGACAGCTGGCAGCCAACTTTGAGCAATCATGTAGATCCCCGCAATAAATGCGATGACAGATGATAGCCCAATAACCATAAACCGGTTAGCAGCGATGATAGCTGCTAATGGGTTGGAAAGAAGCGTCAGCATTAAGCCAAGCTGCAACGATCCTACGATAATTGGTAGTAAACCAACAATCAATGCACCATTTGCAAGCAGCATTCCTACGATGTTAATTAACGTAAAGAAGACAGCAAGCGATGTTTCTAACGGTACAAGGACCCAAACAGTGATGACGTTTGGCACATTGATCCCTAAGTTGGCAAACGCATCAAAGAAGACAATCAATGCATCAATGATGATGACAGCAACAAGATAAATGGCCAATGGGACAGTTGCAATAAACGTGTTCAAGAAGAATCCGTTTAGCAACAGAATGGCACCCAATTGGGCGATTCCCAAAGTCATCGAAGCAAGTAAGCCACCGATTGGGTTCAACGTTAATAACGCCCCTACCCGTAAGTGAACAAACGCCCGAATCATTGAGAATAGTAAAACAGGTAATGATAACCAGCCAACTAAGGCTAGACCAATTGTCAGGTAGTTAAATGGATTTAACCAGTTAACAAACATTCCAATAAATGATCCAAAGGTTAATGGAATCCACATGATGGCAAAGGCCCAGTAGAAAATTGGGTTAATGAACATCGTGTAGACACTAATAACGAAGGCTTCCATGTCCCTAATTGGGTTAACAAGAAGTTGTAACGTAATTGGCGCCAAGAACCAAACAATCAGGATCAACGCTGCAATACCGATAATTACACCAGGAATTGTAAGCAACAATGTTCCAAGTGCGGCCAATAATGCAGTGGCCCCAAAGAATACAACTGTTCCAATTAACGCAATTGGTAAGACAAGCAAGAAGATTGGCAGAATTGCGACTAAACTCATCATCCCAATAACTGCTGAGAAAATGAGTGGCATTACAAACCGCCAGTACAGTGAGAAGGATAGAACAGCGAGTGCCCCAGTCCCCCAGTAACCGATTGGCATGTAAATCCAGTCGGTAATCAATTGAACAATCCAACCAATGATTGGAATCAATCCAACTAATTGAGCAAGCATCCATGCTGGGTTCCCAAAAATCAGGTACCACAGGAAGGTGCCCATATTAAAGACTGCTGGTAACCAAGTTTGAGCAACCATGTAAATCCCGGCAAAGAATGCTAGAACTGATGATAACCCAACGATGGCAAAACGGTTAATAGCAATAAGCGCTGCTAATGGGTTTGCCAATGCTGCCAACAGTAGACCTAATTGCAATGATCCAGCGTAGATTGGCAATGCCAAAATAGTGACAAGACCATTAAGAATCAACGTGAGTACAACATTGAACAGTGTCAATACGACACCTAGTGTTACTTCTAACGGTAACATGACCCATATTGTTAACACGTTTGGTACATTGATCCCCAGGTTAAGGAATGCGTCTGCAAAGACGACAACAAAGTCGACTGCAAGAGCGGCAAACAGGTAAATTACCAATGGTAAAGTAGCGATAAACGTGTTTAGAACATACGTTGCAAATAAGTTTATCGCAGTTAAACCAGCAATCCCGAGCATCAAGAATGCAGGTACACCGGCAAAGAAGTTCAGTGTTAATAGTGAACTAAGTTGTAAATGTACGAAGGCACGAATCCCTGCCAAAGCTAATGTTGGCAGCGCCAACAAAGCAAACAGTGATACGCCAAGGAACAAGTAATTAAGTGGGTTTAGCCAATTTACAAAGGTCCCGACAAACGAGTAAATCGTTACAGGAATCCAGAAAATTGAAAAGGCCCAGAAGTAAATTGGATCATTAAACATCGTGTACAGAGCAACAATAAATGCCTTGAAGTCTGTAATTGGGTTAACCATCAATTGTAATGCAATTGGGGCTAAGAACCATGTGATCAAAATCAGTGAAGCAATTCCAATAATCACAGTTGGAATAGCTACTAAGAGCATTGGTAATAGTGTATTCAATGCCGTTACGCCTGCAAAAAGAAGCGCACCGATAAGTGCAACTGGCAGTACCAGTAAAATCACTGGCAACGTTGCCAATAACAACATCATCCCGATACCAGCAGAGAATACGAGTGGCACCATCGTGTGAAGCCAAAGTGCAAATGAGACTACTACAATTAATGCAGTCCCCCAGTAACCGATTGGCATGTAAATCCAGTCAGTGACTAATTGAACGATCCAACCAATGATTGGAATTAACCCCGTCCATTGAGCCAACATCCAAATTGGATTAGCCAAAATCAGGTACCAAAGGAATGCGATGCCGTTAAATGCGACTGGTAACCATGTATCAGCTAACATGAACGCACCGAGCAAGAAAGCACCAATTGAAGCGATCCCAATTGTTGCAAACCGGTTAACTGCAATTAATGCAGCTAGTGGGTTTGCCAAAGCGGCCAATACTAGTCCTAATTGTAGTAAGCCAACAAAAATTGGCAAAGTAACAATGGCAGCACCAGCATCGAGCAACAACATTGCGACGATGTTGATCATCGTAAGCAGAACACCTAGGTTAGCTTGTAATGGAACAATGACCCAAACTGTTAGAACGTTTGGAACGTTAATTCCTAAGTTCAATAAGGCGTTTGCAAAGACCAGAATCGCATCGATCACGATGACAATAAACATGTAAGCAATAATTGGTGATGTTGCAATGAACGTGTTCAAGAAGAACAGTCCTAACATGTTGAACCCTGCTAACATCGCGAGACCAATCGTGAAGAAGGCAGGCACACCAGCAAATAAGTTTAACGTTAATAATGAACTTAATTGCAGATGGAATAACGCGCGAACCGCCAAGAACAGCAGTGTTGGCAGAGCCAACAGAGCAGCCAATGACAAGCCCTTGAATAACAGGTTAAGTGGATTCAACCAGTTAATGAACATTCCAATAAATGATCCAATCGTTACTGGAATAAAGATGCCATCAAAGGCCCAGTAGAAGACAGGATTAATAAACATTGTGTACAGACTGATGAAGAATGCTTTCATATCTGTAATTGGGTTAACCAGCAATTGGAGGAAAATCGGTGCTAAGAACCACAGAATCACAGCTAATGCAGGTAAACCAATAATAATGCTAGGAATGATCAAGAATAGTAAGGTTCCGATTCCTGCAACCAGGTTTGTTAAACCATAGAAGGCTAACGTTCCCAGTAAAGCAATTGGCAGTGTTAATAAAACAACTGGAAGAATCGAAGCAAGCATGATAACGCCCACTACGCTAGAGAATACGAGTGGAATGATCAAACGGAAGTACAATGCGAACGAGAAGACAGCGATAACAGCAGTTCCCCAGTAACCAATTGGCATGTAAATCCAGTCAGTGACCAATTGAACAGCCCAACCGATAATTGGAATTAAACCGGTCCATTGAGCCAACATCCACATTGGATTAGCGAAGATCAAGTAGAACAAGAATGTTGCGGCATTAAATACTGCTGGCAACCATGTTTCAGCAATGGCGAAGACACCTGCAAGAAATGCAACTACAGATGACAAACCAATGACTGCAAACCGGCCAATTGCAGCTAACGCTGCTAACGGATTAGCAAGTGTGGCCAATAATAAGGCTAACTGTGTCGTCCCAGCGATAACTGGTACTGACAGAATCGTTAGTAGTGCATCAAGGGCCAACATTGCAACGATATTAAACAGTGTGAACGTCACACCCAACGTCGTTTCCAACGGTACGATGATCCAAACTGTTAATACGTTTGGCACATTGATTCCTAAGTTTAACAATGCGTTAGCGAAGACGATGATAAAGTCGAGGACGATAACAGCAAAAAGATAAACTGTCAGTGGCAATGTTGCAATAAAAGTATTGATGACGAATGCATTAAGCAGTAACAACGTCCCTACTCGTGCAAGGCCAAGCAATAGGAATGCAGGGATTCCAGCCAATGGATTCAGCGTTAATAAGACGCCAATTCGGAGGTGGATGAATGCACGCAATGCTAAGACAAGCAGTGTTGGTAAGGCAAGTAATGCTGCAGTGGCTAGACCTCTAAATAACCAGTTTAGTGGGTTTAACCAGTTAACAAACATCCCAATAAATGTGTAGATCGTAACGGGAATCCAGATGATAGCAAATGCCCAATAGAAAATTGGGTTAATGAACATCGTGTACAGACTAATGATGAAAGCTTTGAGGTCTGTAATTGGATCGATTAGGATCTGCAAGAAGATTGGTGACAAGAACCAGTAGAGAATTTGGTTAAAGAAGAAGCCCAATAACATTGTTGGTAATAACAGTGGCAAAAGTAATGGAATCAATACTAGCAAGACCGGTAAGAATACTGGTAATAAGGCTAGCATTGAGAAAATCACGAATGGCAGTGCCAATAACATCAACAAAGCAATTGGTAACAAAATCATGCCGAGTGCTAACAAGAGACCTGCTAATGGTGCAAGGACACTCATTGCTAGAACGGCCAAAATTGCTAGTGGCAATCCGCCAACCAAAATGAGCGGTAGCGTTGCCAATACCAACGCGTCAGCAAGCAGGTTAAGTAATAACCGGATTGCGTGTTTAACGACAATTCCAACTAACACAGCGTTAACGATGTTACCTAACATCCCTAATAGTGCCAATGGAATTGCCAATAATGCTAACAAGCCAAGTGGAACTGTGATCAGGTTTAACCCAGGAATTAATGCTGTCAGTAACCCATTAATCACTAACGGTAACAAAATAACCAATAATGTTCCGAGGAAGAATGGTAAACCACCGAACAATAAACGGACTAAGCGCGCTAGTTGACCAGCAACTAAGGCTGGTAAGAGGCTTAATAACAGATTGTTCAACAGCGTCAATGGTAGAGCTAATAGACCAAGAAGACCAAGCAAAGCCAGCGTTTCAATCCCTGTTAATACAGGAATAATAAACATTTTGTTAAATAGACGTGTGGCAAGAAGCGTCAAACCGAATGCCAGTAATGAGCCAAGCCCGTCAGTTAACATCCGTAGTGGTAATAAGAGTAACTTCAACCCGTTGATTCCTAGACCAAGCAGTGGTAATAAGCCCAGCAAGAAGATGTTCAGGTTAAAGAATGGTAATAAGCTTGGCAAGCCAAGTAAGATCAGCGCCAACAGTGGTTGAGCCACTGAGAATAGACCAAACAAGATGGCATTCAAGACAAGTAACGGAACAAGAACACTCGTCCCTAATGCTAATGCGCCAAGACCAAGCGTAGCACCTAATTTAAGTAAGCCATTCAATAACAACAACGGCAAACCAATGAAACCGAGTAAGACTGCTTGCGTTAACAATAGAATTGGTAAGTTAAGCAAGTCTAACCCAAGTTTAACCACCCCACTGATGACGATGGCTGCAATCAAAGTGTTCAGCAAGTTCAATGGAATCGTCAAGAGTGACAGTAATGCCAAGCCCTTAGCAATCAAATTGTTCAAGCCAGTCAACAGTGATAGTGGCAACGTAATCAAGAATAATGCGAGTGGTAACGTAGTCAACCCAAACAATACAGCAGCAAGTAAGAGGTGACCAGGAACTGGCGTTAAGGCCGCCAAAACCGTACCGATTGTCCCTAAACCAGCCAATGCACCGGCAATATTCCGAGCCGCTTTTGTCGCCGTGTTGATCAAGCCTAAAACAAAGCTCAATACTAAACGGTTACCCAAACGTAGTAAGCCCAAGAACAAGCCAAGCGTTAGGACAGCGGCCAGTGTAAATGCACGAACCCCTGTTGAAATAATTTGTGAACCAATCAGTGGTAGTAAGCCTAATCCGGCTAATGCAGCAAATAACAAGCCGTTAAGAACGACATTGTTTAATAATGTTGCACCAAGTGTAACTAGGCCGTTCAGTAATGATAATACGAGGGTCGTAAGTGCTGTTGCACCAAGCAAAATTGGCAAAATCACAAAGGCAAGAACGCCAACGTGTAATAATGTCTTCGCAATGTCAACAAGCACCTTTAAACCAGTGAATAGTAATAATCCTAAACCGAATAAGGTCAGGTTCGTTAAAGTGTTCATCACAAAATGATTGAACATCCGACGAAGTAAATCAAGGATTCCGACTAGGATACCCAATGGAATGGAGAATAAGCCGAACAGAACTGTGTTAAACAAGTTCAGTGCGCCCATCACAAGCCCATTGAATAATACGAGTGGCAATAACAAGGCCAAAGCAAGGACGGCGAGACGCCGTAAGAAGTTAAGGCCAGGAGCTAATAACCACAGCGGTAAGGTCAAAAGCGACAGGCCAAGGCCCAGCGCAAACGCCCCTAACTTCAAGAACCAATTAATTGGTGAGATGGCCCAGAGAACGGCGCCAACGATGGCAGCGGTCAAAAGAGGTAAACCAAGACCCAATAAAGGTGCAACGATAAAGGCGTTCTTCAGTAATTGGAGGAAGAAGATTGGTAATGCTGCTAAAGCACCCAATACTTGAGTTCCGAGAGCCAATAAAGGCAAACCGAAGGCTAACAAACCAAGGAAGCCTTGCAGAAGTAAAGCATGCAGCGTCCGTTGCAAACCAAGCAACGCGCCGAGCAATAATCCTGGTAACCAACTCAATAAGTTAACTGCCAATAACATCAGAGGTGTTAGGAATAACGTTGATAATAACCGACCCCGTAACATGCTACCTAAGAAGATCAATGGCAGAGCCAAAGTCGTCAAGAGTGGCAAGGTAACGCGAGTTACCAAGGCTAATGCCAGTGGTAACAAGTGGTTTAAGAGAATCTGGTTCAAGACCAACGGAATATCCAGTAAGAACCCGAGCAATCCAACTAAGCCGATCATGCCTGGCAATGCCAGTGAGAGAACGAGTGGAATGTTGAACAGTGCCCGAAGCAGGAAGTGACCAAGACCGACTAATTGCATGCCCCGTTTAACAAGGTGTGCAGCCAGTAATGGCAAAGCCCGGTTCAGTAAGAACGTGTTCAAAATGCTCAGTAAAACAGTGTTTAAAGCATGGAATGGCCGAAGGCCAAAGAGTCCTTGCAGCATAACCAATGCTAACAATGGAAGGCCGGTCAACATGCTTAAGATAAGATGATTCAGTAACGTGTTCACGAGTGTTAACAACAATGTGTTAAAGGCGTGACGGACGGCACGAATCAACCATAGAACTTGTGCGCCCAGTAATAATGGGACAAATCCAAGTAATGGTAGTAATGATAACCACTTGAAACCAAGTGGTAACAAAGCGTGGTTCAATAACGTTGCTGCTAGTAATGCGATTGGAAGACCAAATAAAGGTAAACCAGTCAGCAGGCCTTCATGAATTAAAGCATGAAGAGCGCGTGGGAGCAAAGTTGCTAAGAGACCACCAATTAGAAAGGCAGGAAGCCAAGCTAATGCACGATTTAAGAGCAACAATGCAGGAACTAACAACAAGGTGGAAAGAATCCGACCAGGAATGAGGCCCAGTAAAACGTTCGCAACGAACGTTAATGGGCTAACAAGTGGTAGGAGAACAGCTAAACTAAGCAGCACGCCAAGTGGCAGCAATACGTTCAGTAAAAGCTGGACGGGTACGCCAACCAAGAGATCATTAAGCATGTTAAGTGCGGCAAGCGTACCTAAAACGCTAAACAGTCCAAATGGTAAGGCTAAGAACAACGTGCTCAAAGTGTGAGTCAATCCGCGAATAGCGAAGTGAACTAACGTAGCAAGTTGCATAGTGAGTCGTTGCAGAAGCGCCAGTGCCAAAGGCAACAGACGGTTACCTGCAAAGACTAAGGCCAAGCTGCCCAACAAGTTGTTTAAGAACCGTACAGGACGAATTCCGAACAACAAGAAAGGAACAGCAAGGAAGTTAATTGCTGTGCGACCGAGGAGTCGTGCGATCTGGCTACCAATTAAGGCAGTCAAAGCACCGAGCAAGGCGGTGTTCAAAGCATGGATGGCACCATTAAGGAACCAAAGAGCCTGAGTAGCAAGCACAGCAAGGAGTGGCAAACCAGCCAACCACTTCAAGCCAAGAGGCAGGAAGAACCGGCCAAGGAAGGCGTGAAGTAAGGCAGGTAAGAAGCTACCAAAGAGTGGTAAGCCAAGGAGCAAACCATGAACGAAAATCGCGTGAGCTAAACGAGGTAAGAGCGTTGCAAGACCGCCGACCAAGGCGCCAAGTAACGGACTAACGAGTAAGTTCAACAGGTGTAAGGCAGGTGTGACAAGCAATGCTTGGAGGGCACGGGTCAAAACACCAAGGTTGATCAACGTTAATGGGAAGAGCAACGCATTAAGCAATGGTAAGGCTAACCGCGCCATCAAGAAGGTTGCTAACGGCAACAAGAGGTTCAGAACCAATTGCAGCGGAATCCCGATGAATAAATCAGCTAAAAGCTTGCGAAGTGCGTTTAAGGCGATCAACAACGGCAAGCCGAAGTTAAGGCCGTTAATCAGGTTTCCCAGTGGGTTTAAGAGGTTTGGCAAGGCCAAAGCCAGACCACCGAGTAATGGCAAACCAATTCCAAGGAGATCCAATAAACCATTATTCAAGAAACGGAGACCGTTCAAGGCAGCTAAGCCAAGGAGAACAGGAATGGCAGGTAAGGCTGCTAAGAAAGCAGCGACAGGTAAGCCAATCAAGCCAGGCAAGAGCAAAGCAGCAAGCAATAATGGAATGGAAACAAGCAAGAAGACTGGTAAACCAAGTAAGAGCGCTAAACCATCACCCAAAAGACGTAAAGGTACGGCAAAGAGTGCTGGCAAAATCGTGGTTAACAGGTACAACAATGGTGAAGACAATAAAGCCAACCCATTGGATAACCCCTGCCCTGCTGCACCTAAGGCTTGTAATAAGGTCAGAGGCAGAATAGCCAAACTAATGGCCATGAAGACTAAAGGCAAGAGTAAAGCAGTCTTTAAAAGAGGATCAATCACAAGGTTCTTGAAGAAACTCAAAGGCAAGATTGCTAAAGGCAAAGCCAGTAAGAGCAAAGGCGCATTAAGAGCAACAAGAGGAGCGATGAACCAGAATGGAACGGTAGCCAAGGCCAGAACGGCAAGAAGGCTACGTAATAGAACACCACCAAGCGTCAGCAAGCCGGCGTTAAAGGCAGTGAGAGCCAAAATTCTCAGACCCGAGGTCAGGCCGTTGAGAAGCGCCCTCCCTGGTTCAACAAGAAACGGCAGGACAACGTTCAGCAGCGCAAGCGGTGCAAGTAATAAGGCACCAAGTCCGCTGGCTAACTTAACTGCAGGACGCGTTACAAGGACTAATGGCAAGATTGCTAAAGCACCGGCCAAAAGTGGTAACAAGCGGTTAGTCAACATTCGTAATGGAATCTGAATCAAACCATCGTTTAGGACACTTAACCCAGTCAACCCAAGGGCCAACAATGGGATCCAGCGCAAGACTGGCAGTCCAATCCACAATGGTGTTGTTAATAGTAGTCCGCCAACTAATAAGGTCTTGATGATTGCTTTGATTGCATATTTCAGCAAACCGTTAATCCCAAGGGCAACGCGCAATGCGATGCTCAAGTTGATTGCTGTAAGGAGTGCAAGCCCCCAAGCAACAATCCGGGGAGCAATCATCGAAGCCAGTAGCAGCGGTACCGTGATTAACGCGGTACCGGCAGCGGCGGCAACGGTGGCTTTAACTGGAGCGGCAACAAGTTTGGTGATGGTTGTCATCAAGCTTGTCACTGCTGCGGTCAAAACGCCCCCGAGCAGGAATAATGGCAAAAGCAAACGATTCGAAACTTTACGAAGTGTTGGCAATGCTAGCAGTAATGTGCCAGCAATTAAGTTTACAACTGGTAAGAATAAAGCCAAACCAGTTGGGATTAGCATTAAGCCACCCAATAAGCCACGACCAAGACGTGTCAATAGACTTGGGAAGACAAATCTCCGCAAGCCACCAACAAGCATGGCAAGGCTAATTGGAATGAACGCTAATACTGTCAGCAGAAGTGCAACGCCCCAGTTAAGCAGTTGCGGTTTCAACGTTGCGTTAGCAAGGTTAAACAAGCCGTTTAATCCCATAACACTGGTTAAAATCACATTTGTAACTGTTGCAGCAGCAACAACTGGTAAAATCGCCTTAATGCCCGCCTTCACTGCACTGATCAAGTCACCCATCACCTTCAATGGAAGGAAGAAGCGACGTAAGAACCAGCCAGCTAGAGGTAGCAACAGCGTGAAGAATAAAATCAAACGTGCAATGCTTGGTAATGCAAACCAGGCGGCAGCTGTCACGCCAACAAAGGCGATGCGCAGTGCGGCTTTAATCGCATTAACAATTGAATCAAACGCATTCAAACCAAGGCTAAACATCCGGGTCAGTGCATTCATTGCGGCAAACGCAAGTAATGACAGTCCGACTGGTTTTAGCAAGTTAGCCACGCCAGCAAGCAGTGTTAGTGGTAAAGCTAATACTGGTGCTAACAGTGCAGCTTCTAATCCATGACGAAGCATGCGTAATGGTGTGTTCAATAAGAACGCCCCGAAACCTAATGCGAGTGGTGCTGCCAATAATACTGCTGGAATAGCTAATAATACAGCTGGAACAGCAAGCAAGAATGGTAGTGCCAATGCACCAAGTAAGCCTGCAACGGCTAAGATTGGCTTGATCAATAACGTGTTTATAACACCAAAATTAATCGCAGTAAGTCCAATTAAGGCAGTATTGATTACTGTTTGAACAGCCAATTGAACAAGTACTGCATTACGAATAATGCGGCCTAAGTTCAGAACAGCAAGAGCGCCTAAAGCAATTGGTAAAGCTGCAACGTTAAATAAGGTAATCGGTAATAATACCAATGCTGGTAGTAACAATGGCAACAATAATGGTAAACCAGCAAATAAAATTGGTAATGCTAGTGGAGCAAGCACGCCAACAAATAGTGGCAATGCCAAAGGCAGTAGCAAACCAAAAGCGGGCATTAATAATAAATTACCCAATAGCGGTAACACAGGTAATAACACAGGCAGTGCCATCAAAATAACTGGCAAAATCAAAGCAACTGGAACAACAACCGTCAAAGCTTTGAGTGCGCCTGGTAATAAGCGTGCTCCCAGTGACTTCAAGTCATTCCCTACTTTAGATAATTGTTGCCCGAGTGATTGTACCCAAGCCCCTAACTTATTGCCGACAGCACTAAACAACTTACTTAAGTCAAAGTTACCGCCCATTAACCCCGTTAGGAAGTTTTTGATGGGTGCTAACGCATTGTTGATCGAGTCAATAATTGGTTTCAGCGTCGTGCTGACGTTGTTAATGAAACCTGCGACTGTGGTGTAGATCTTATACAATGGTGAGTTTTGTAAGTTAGTTACGTTAATTGCCGAATCAAATGCACCAGGTGTCATACTCTGACCCAATGCACTCATAATTTGCGTTGCTTGCGCGGTCGTCCCGTCAAAATTAAGGTCTGCATAACGACCTGTTGTTAACGGAATCCGGTATAACCAGTGTTGGTTTGCGGAATTGTTGGCCATTTGGCTACTCAAATTATTCAAGATCCATGGCAATTCTGCAAGAATCTCTTGTTGTTCAACAGAAGTTCCGGCAGCTGCCAACTTGTTAAGTTGACTCTGAATTTGATTAAACAAAGCGTTACTATCATCGCTAGAGTTTTGCGTCGTTGCGGTGGTGGTGTTAGTAGTCGCTGCCCCATCTTTGTTGCCATTCTTAGCTTGCTTAAATGCGTCTAAGAACGTCTTCCAAACACTTTGCGGAGCCGTTGCTGCTGGTGCCATGATTGTACCAGCAGGCGTTGTTGAATCATTCGTAAATGTTATCGCCAGGTGTGAAAACAGGTTTGTGAATGCATCTGCTGCAGACATTGATTGATTCCCTGCCGTCTTTTGGTAGTCAGCATAAACCTTTGACTTCCGCAGAACAGAGATGTCTTCAGCCTGATCAAAGTCACCAGGTTTGAGTTGACCACCAAAACTCTTCAGAATTTGGTTGATCTCATCACTAGTGCCATCAATCGTGACTAATGCGTTTTGACCAGTGGCAAGTGGTACTGAGTAGTACCAAACTTGGTTCGTCTTTCCGGCATTAATGTCTGTTGCAATGTTATTCAGGACCCCAGGCCAGGCCTTAACAATCTGGGATTGCTCGGCGTCGTTAAACTTACCGTTAGTCAATCCGTCGATTCGGCCCTGAATGTGCGTAAACAAATCTTCCTGATCGTTAGACGGTTGGTTCGTTTGATTACTGTTATCACCGTTCTTTGAAGCGGCAATCTGTTGATCAAGCGTCGTCTGAGGGTCGGAAACAGTTGGTTCCGGTGTGGTAACAACTGTGTGGCCATTCTGATCAGTATTAGCAACGTAATCCTGGTTCGGCGTTACAGTTGCTGATGGTGATGATGACGATGTAGTTGAATCAGTTGATGGCACGGTCGTCGTGGTGGACGGTTGTGTCGTCGCGGTTGTAGCAGCCGGTGTCGTCGGTTGAGAAGTGGTGTTCTCGCTCGTTGATGTGGTTGTTACAGGTGTGGCAGGTGTCTGCGTTGACGTCGGCGTAGTTGGTGCCGGTGTCGCTGTGACTGGTGCCGTTTGTGTTTGTGAAGCAGAAGCAGTTGTTTGTGCTGCTGGTGCTTTTGTCGTGCTTGTAGCAGGCGTTGTGGTGGACGACTGCGTTGGTTGCGTTGCTGTTGCAGGTGCCGTAGCAGCTGGTGTCGTTGGCTGAGAAGTGGTGTTCTCTGTCGTTGACGTTGACGCTACAGGTGCAACAGGTGTCGCAGTTGTTGTGGTACTTGTACTTGTATCTGTAGTTGTTTTTGTTTGAGTTGCTGATTGTTGCGTGGTAGCTGCACTTGTCGTGGCAGCTGGTGACGGTTTGTTGGGCGCACTCGTTGTCACGTTGTTCAGTGAACTTGCTTGACTGGCGTCTTGGCCGGTCTGCGTTGTTCCTGGCGTGATCGTTGTGTGGTCCATAATCTTATCGATTGCTTGCTGGGCCGTCATTTGCTGCTGATTTTGTGACGCCTGTTGCTGTTGTTGCTGTTGTGCTGGTTGAGCACTTTGCTGAGGCGTCGTCGATTGAGCAGCCTGACTTGCAGTAGGCTGTTCTTGGTTAGTGGAAGAATTTCCTGTCTGACCTTGTTGACCAGTCGATGCATTGCTAGTTTGAGGCGTTGTGGCTTGGTTAGAAGCTGTTGCGTTCTCGTTTTGGTTCTGGTTTTGATTCTGGTTAGCAGCATTCGATTGGTTTTGCTGTTGTGTTGCTGCTTGAGCAACGGACTTAATCACGTTTGGTTTCAGTGAAATCTGCTTGTTTAAGAGCGTTGCGTCAACACTTGTTTCTGCTTTGACATTCTTCGTTGGTGCAGCGAAGGTAATTTGGTAATTCCCTTTCTGCA
This sequence comes from Furfurilactobacillus sp. WILCCON 0119, assembly GCF_053471565.1. NCBI lineage: Bacteria > Bacillati > Bacillota > Bacilli > Lactobacillales > Lactobacillaceae > Furfurilactobacillus > Furfurilactobacillus sp. WILCCON 0119. The sequence goes on along the minus strand of NZ_JBPCCV010000004.1, from coordinate 263,283 downwards.
AATCACGATTGAACGTTAATGTTACTGTACCGTCTTTACGACTGTACGAGAATGGCGCGTTACTACTCGTTGAATAACGTAAATGAGCCAAGTCCACGTTCTTCTTGTCAAAATGAACAGTCATCTGCTCATTCTTCTTCAAGAAGTTCGTTTCACTTGGTGTAATCGTCATTGTAACAATGGCGCCGCCCTTGACGTTCTTAACATCACCAGAGGCAATGCTCTTTGCGTCACGAGCGCTGTCTTTAACAGCACTTTCTGGACTCTTTTTGGTTCGCGAATCGGCTTTTGCAGTCATTGTCGCGTTTGAGTACAGTTGTGCAGCAGGATTAGAAACAAGTGGTCCCATGATGATGGCTACCGCCAACACCGTGGTGATCAAGCGGCCAACTTTGTCTCTCGATTTCAAGATTATGTGTCACCCCTTTCTGATTTAGATTCAATCAGCTCATCAATGAATCATCCCCCTTTGCTTGATTACTAGAATCATGAAGCCTGTTTAAGAAAGCAAAGATTCCCCGAATTGAGTAACCCAGTTAATTGTGAACAACTTACATCATCCACAAATACCAGTTCTTTAATAATTAACCACCGTCTAATTATCGCTAAACAAATGTACCATTTGAGTTTATCAATCACAGTTACATCAGCTGGTTAGACCGATATAGCATCGAGTTATCAGCGGCTGGTTAGACCGATGATAAACAATATTGATAAAATCATTTACATTGTAAAGTAATTTTCGCACGTCAACATAGAAAAACGGTTGTACGGAACGTATCAACAATCCAACTATATTCCGAGAGAACTGGTTAGGTTCTCTACATGGTTAACAGGGGTTTCCTGCTATGTTTCTATTCTAACAAATTGTGCACATTTAATCTTGTCTTTTTAATTAAAAAATCGTTTTCTTTCGAGAAAAATTATAATATACGAAATGGTTATTTATTATAATAGTTTACTGAAATAAATGCACACAAGAGTAAATGGTTATGAAAAATAAGGATTATTCTCTCAATGACTCTAAAACGAAAAAAGACGACCTGTTAACTTAAACAGGCCGTCTAATACGATTTTTAAATTTTAAAGAAATATGGTCAGGGCCCACATTAGCAAAAGCCCCAAAATAACGGACAACGTCATTGATCGTGTAAAGTACGCGATAACAATGACCAAAACAGCAGAAATCATCGCCGCAATGTTTCCCAGCGAGAAAACATATGTTGACGTCACAAAAATTTGTTTAACGATCAATGCTGTAAAAAGTGAAACTGGAACAAACCCCATCCACTCATTGAACCAAGCTGGAATTTTCCGTTTGGAGAAAAACAACATTGGGAAGTACCGCGGAATGAATGCAGCGACCCCCGCTAATAATACCAACGCCAAATCATTCATGATCAGTGTGTTCCTTTGCTTTGTCTTGGCCTTCGGACAATAATCGCTCTTCTGTTAGCTCTTGGTCATTAATCATCTCACGTGTTCCCGACGGCCCACGAACTTTATATAAAAGCGCACTGTCTGGTGCCATGGATCGAATGACCCGATCGGCCAAAAAGCCAGCCGTCGACGCTAGAAGCGTTGCAATAACAATCCCCAGTGTGCTTTTAAGACTCACACAGAAGAACGCTGATAATACCCCTGAGAGTATTGCAGTCAACAACGTCAAGCGCCGTTTAACCTGCATGGTTACCATGTAGAGGAACAGTGCGGTCAATGCAAAATCAACGATCACAAGGTTGATTTTTAGCGATGAGCCCACTAAACTCCCGACGATGTTTGATAGCGCCCACGTATACAATGCGTAATGTTCCACCAATAATGCGTTGCCTGGTGTCCAGAATTTATCTGTCGCAAACTTTAAATAGTTCACCGCGTAGTTTTCGTCGTTTAACGAAAAGGCAAACCCCAGTAAGAACCGGTGTGATGAATTCTTCAGGTAATGTGACAAACTGGACCCTAGTAATGCATAACGTAATTCCAGGAAGAACAGCATGATGATGATTTGAGAAATGGGTGCATGAATCGTCAGCATGGTGGCAATTAAGAACTGTGCACCACCCGAATACACGATCAGCGATAGCAATCCAATCAACCAAGTGTTTAGTCCCCCGGCATGTAACAGCACCCCGCAGGCTAACCCAATGGGAATATAGCTTAAACATAGCGGCATTGCGATCTTAAGCACTGCCAGCCAGTTCGCCTGTTCCTTTTTCAAAATGCATCCTCCATTATTAAAGCACCCTTCGTGCTTACGCCATGTCAGACAAACCATTTCGTCCAGCATGGTCCTAAATTAATTAACAGTCAGATTAAATGAAAACCGTGAAACAATGCGAATATATTTTACCATGATTGAATCATCATTGTAACCATACAGGGGCAGATTACCGAACGACGTTTCGAATGTAACCGCTTTTATTTGGTGAAATTAGAATAATGCGATTAGGCAAACCAAACTTTTTAGCATATTTAAGAACGTTCGTCATTCATTAAATCGGCGACTTGATGTGTCGGACTGCGTGAAAATCGTGGCCCATCCTTTAATCCACAGGGCCGTCCATACGGCTCACTGCCGTAAACGCGTAACAAAGCACAGACTTCTTCTCATCTAACACAAACAGACGCCTCATGGACATAAATCGTCCATGAGGCGTCTGTTTGTGTTACCTAAGGGAGCCTAAACGTGCTTTGTTTCGCTCTTACTATTTTTCCACATCTTGTAACTTTTGGTTGTCATCAAGCTGTGAGAAGCCCTGTAAGTGGATGTGTTGCAAGTAGACCATTGTTCCCCATAGAAGGGCCGCAAAGATCACAGCCATCATTAAGAGCAAGCCAGTTGCGTTCCACGCGGTGCTAGCTCCTAACCCCGCCGTCAGTCCTTCACGCAATCCCAAGATGGAATACGTCATCGGAAGGAACGGATGAATGGCGTTGTAGAATCCGTTTGTCACTTGCATTGGGAATGTCCCACCTGAACCACCAAGTTGCAGCATCAGAAGGACCATCGCAATGAAACGACCTGGGTTATCCAGCAACATGGACAGGAACATAACGAGGAACATTGAGGCCACAGAGAATGCCGTTGCAACAGCAAACATCATGCCTGGGTGCATAACCTCTAGTCCAAATAACATCATGAAGCCTGTTTCAACCAAGGCTTGAACAATCGCAACCACTAATCCGACAGAAGCTTTACTGAAGAACCATGCCGTCGCACTTTGATTTTCCATCGAAATTTTCCGAATTGGGTAGGCAAAGTTGAAAACGATTGCCCCAACATAGAGAGCCACTGACAGCACGTATGGTGCCAAGGCGTGACCATAGTTCTTAACGGTACTGTAGCTCTTGTGCTTCAGCTGTGTTGGTGCACTAAACATGTCAGATGTCTTACTTGATAATGGCATGCTGTTGACCTGCTTTGCACCGTCACCCAATGAATCAGATAACTTCACAGAACCAGTAACCAACTGTTTGTTACCATTCTTCAGTGCTGGTGAGTTAGCGTTCAATTGTGACGTTCCATCAGCTAATTGCGCCACCCCATTACTCAACGTTGGGATTTGACCGTTCAACTGGTTCAATCCGCCAGCTAATTGGTAAGAACCGTTAGCAAGTTGTTGAACTCCGCTAACTAACGTTGGCACCTGAGCGTTCAACTGCGCGTTTCCGTTAGCCACTTGGCTGGCACCAGAAACTAACGCACCGGATTGAGCGTTTAATTGAGCCGCACCGTTTGCCGCAGTTCCAACACCGTTAACATACGTTTGTAACTGTGCTAACTGCGTTGACATTCCGCCAGCCTGAACTTCAAGTGCCTTCAGCTGGTTAATCGTGTCCTGACTCGTCAACGCATTTGCCGTGTTCAGCAAGGCTGAGGCTTGAGCAAATGTCGTTGTTGCCGTGCTTGATAATTGCTTCGTGTCGATGCCGTTAATTGCAGACAGTGCCGGCGTCATTTGTGACATCAATGGTGTCAGTTGAGCTGACAGCCCATCATTAACGGCCTTTGCTCCTGCCTGAGCTGTTAAGGCACCCGTTTTACCAGTCTTAACATCCCCACTAATGGCAGCAATCGCTGTCTGCTTATCAGCGTCACTCAGCGATGAGTTTTGAATGTCCGCAACAATCTTATCAAATGAATCATTAGCCGTTCCAGCAGCACTTTGAACCGTGTTCAAGCCACTGTTAGCACTAGCCACACCCTTTTGCAGATCGGCTACGTTAATCCCAGCCAAACTTTCTTTAAGTGCTGCTAATTTATCAAGCGCACCCATTTGTGACTGTAAACTAGCCATGTTTGCTTGCAGACCCGGTGTTGCATCATGAACAGACTGCATTGCTGTTAACATGGCTGGCAGTTGTGATAACTGTGCTGACGCACTCTGGATGTTTTGTAGTCCAGCCGTAATCTTGCCGTTATTGGCAGACAACTGACCCAACCCATCATTCAACTGACCAACAGCCGCTGTATATTGCTGAGCACCAGCATTCACGGCCTGGCTACCAGTCGCCAACTGTTGGGTCCCGTTGGCTAACGAACCCGTACTCCCGTTTAACGTTTGAAGTCCGTTATTCAGTGTGTTCCCACCGTCAGCGAGTTGGTTAACGCCGCTCGCTAATGGACCGACACTCATCTTCATGGTTTGAACACCGTCATTGACCTGGCTCACAGCCGCCGTGTACGTGTCAATTCCCGTCCCAAGGGTCTTTTGCCCCTTTGACAAGGTCTTTGCCCCGTTAGCAGCCTGCGTCATCCCCTTACCAACCTTTTTCACTTGGCTAAAGGTGGCGTCGGCATACGCTTTGATCACCGTTTGGCGGATCTTTTCGTTTAGCCCGGTCGCCCCAATTTGACTGATAACTTCCCCAATGTAGTTCAATGAACCATTGGTTTCATATTGAATCGTCATTTTCTTGGGGTTCTTGCTTAAAACGGACGCTGCATTCTTGGACGTGTCCTTCGGGAAGGTCACGATCGTATAATACTTTTTGTCCTTTAAGCCCTGTTTTGCTTTCTTTTCAGAAACAAACCGCCAGCCCAGTTGATGATCTTTTTTCAAAGACTTCACTGCCTGATCTCCGACGTCTAATTTCTGACCCTGATATGTGACCGCCTTGTCGTTATTAACAACGGCAACGGGCAAATGCTGCGTTTCACCATATGGATTCCACACAGACTTCAGGAAGAAAATACTGTACAAGAATGGAATGATCATAATTGCTAAAACCGAAATCAAAATCAACCGGTTTTTGCCAATAAACTTCCATTCTTTGGCAACCATTTTCACTTGGAGCCACCTCTACTTTTCTAGAATTGACGCGGCAGTTTTCCGCCGCTGTTCAGTCACTTACGCACCGTGGTGCTAATCCGCCATTGCGGATATTACAAGTCCACAATATACACTGATTGACCACAAACCTCAACCACTTCTGAGCACCAATCCCGTTTGGGGGCGGTTACATTTTTGCCAAATCAAAAGGGACTTAATCGCATGTGGGCTGCTTACTCATTAGCGCCACGCGATTAGCCCCTTTCCATTAGCCTTCTGGTCGTTTTAACGGTTGATCTTGTCGGAGTGGTAAGTGAATGACAAAACTCGTTAAATTTGGATCTGATTCTGCAAAAATGTACCCACCATGACGTTCAACAATGCTTTGTGCAATGGCTAACCCTAAGCCAGTACCACCCGTCTCCTTTGACCGCGACTCTTCCACCCGGAAGAACCGTTCAAATAACTGATTAAGCGCTGCCGTTGGGATTTCTCGACCATCGTTTGACACGCGAACAATGACCTCCGTCGCCGTTGCCTGCGCCGTTAGTTCAATAAACGTCGCGTCCTCGCCATACTTTAGTGCGTTTGAAATCAGGTTATTGAACACCCGCCCCATCTTTTCCGCATCAGCTTCCATCATGATGTTATCCGGCGTGGTGGTTGATGTAATCGTCAGGTTCTTCCGGCTTGCTTCCAGTTCATAACTGGCCGCCAACTGTTCGAGCATCTGGCTAAAGTTCACCGTGTTCATTGTGAGCTTCGTTTCGGTTCCCTGCATCTTAAGGTACTCAAACAGGTCCTCCACCAGTGATTTCATCTGGGTCGCCTTCAAATACGCAATATGCGCGTATTTAACCAGGTCTTCGTCTGTTTGGTACTGTTTATCCTCAATCAGTCCTAAGTAGCCAATAATCGACGTTAAAGGCGTTCTGATGTCATGACTGACATTCGTAATCAATTCATCCTTTGATCGCTCTGCTTGCCGCTCATCATTCATGGACTGCGTGGCTGAATCAACCAGGGAGTTCACCGAGTCGACAACACGTTGCAACCGACTACTCAACCGAAACCGAATTCGGTGTTCCAAATGGCCCTCGGAGATGTAGTGTAACTCCGCAATGATGTGGTTCATTTGGTATAAGTGATACCGGCGAATCAGTCGCCATGACAGCACCCCGCAGTCAACCAGCACCAGTGCCGCAATGAACAAACTCTGGTAACTCCAGATGTAACGGCCGCCAATCACCAGTGAGCTCTTAATCATGTAGACCCCGCCAGCAATTCCGGGGTTCGAGTGCAAAACGTCATTTAAAATAACAACAATTGATAGATTTAAAAGGAGCAGCAACACAACGGTTACTACCCCTTCAAAAATCAACGACCACTTTTCACGTGGCGTTAGCTTCATCATTAGTGTGCCTCAATCTTGTAACCAACACCCCAGACGGTCTCGATTACCTTCTCGCCGTTTGTCGCTTCTTCAATTTTGTCACGGAGATGGCTCACATGGACCATGACGGTCTTAGCGGACACCACCGACTCTTGTTGCCAGACCCGTTCAAAGATGTCATCCGCAGAAAAGACACGGTTCGGATGACTCGCTAATAGGTACAAAATTCCAAACTCAAGCGCCGTTAACTGAATGGTTTGCCCATCAATCGTCTTCACTTCGTGTGAATCCTTGTTGATCGTCAGTGGCCCGATATCTAACACGTCTGGTGTATCTGAGGTCACGTGATCTTCAGACCGCCGTAACAGTGACTTGACCCGCGCCATGACTTCCAGTGGGTTAAACGGCTTTGTCACGTAATCATCAGCGCCAGAAATTAGGCCCTGAATCTTATCCATGTCACCCGTTTTGGCTGACAAGATCAAAATCGGAATCTGTGAGTCTTTCCGAACCTGTTTAACCACTTCGATCCCGTTCATTTCAGGCATCATGATGTCTAAGATCATCAACCCGATGTCTGGGTTCGTGTTTAGCTTTGTAATGGCGTCCTTCCCCGTGTAAGCAGAGATGGGCTCGTAACCTTCGTTTTTAATGTAAATTTCCAACAATTGTGCGATTTCTTTATCATCGTCAACAACTAAAATCTTCATCGAGATTATCCTCCAATTGACTCCTTTAGCCCGCTCGACGTCCTACAACGGAGCGGTTACCTTGGGTTCATTCTACTAGAGTTTTCCGCTGGGGACAAATTAAGAAAGTGCAAGGATTTGCGGTTTGACCCTTTTTAGCGACCGACCAAACACCCGTAAACGCGAAACAAAGCGCAGACTTCTGACTCATCTAACACAAACAAGCACCTCATGGACACGAACCGTCCATAAGGCTGCCATCAGCGGTTTACTGCCGTAAACGCGAAACAAAGCGCAGACTTCTGACTCATCTAACACAAACAAGCACCTCATGGACATGAACCGTCCATAAGGCCGCCACCAGCGGTTTACTGCCGTAAACGCGAAACAAAGCGCAGGCTTCTGACTCATCTAACACAAACAAGCACCTCATGGACATGAACCGTCCATAAGGTGCTTGTTTGTGTTACCTGAGGGAGCCTAAACACGCTTTGTTTCGCTCTGCTCTTATCTTCTTCTGTTTCTTCCAGCCGCACCGGAGAACATACCACCGACCACGTTGAAACGCCGCCGGATCCACATGTCACCCCCAAATGAAGCCAATGCAATGACGATGTACAGCCATGCTGGAACGATTGGGTTGATTGCTTGTGGTAACAGGCTAACTGCTGCAAACAGCACCAAAATCCCCACTAACAGGCCGGCCATGTAGAGTAAGATCCGCCACAACGGCAACCGTTGATGACCACTCGCTGGGTTCAAGATTGGTGTTAACCACGCCCAGCCAAGACCGAAGACGGCGGAAACCAGGATGATCCCCACAATTCCCATTTGACCAGATTGTGCTGCTGATGCCTTTGAAAAGTAACCCAGGATCCCGTACATCGCTGTAAAGATTGCCAGAATACTCAACATGCTGTCAGCTGCCGTTGGCCAAAAGCCAGCCATTTCACCCTGACCGTTAACGGCACCAGGCTTAGCAGGCCCGTTGATCAACTCCTCAGCGTAGGCCGTTGGCGTTCCAAACAGCTGTTTCGCTGTTTGCCCCGTCTTCTGGCCTTCCTGAAGCTTCGTCAACGTTTCATCAAGCTGGGTGTTCCGCTTTTCACCCGTGTAGTTTCGTTGGTCTAACATTTTGTTCAGCTGGAACATGAATTCTTCGTTCCGTTTTGTCAAACCAATCCCACTGTAGCGGCTGACATCCGTCCGTGCCTGGCCCCGGTGTTCTTGCTTTGCGTTCGCGTTACGTTCGCGATTTTCTTCACTCACAATCAGTTCTCCCCACTTTTATTTAGACGTTAAACCGGAATTCAACGATGTCACCATCCTGCATCACGTATTCCTTACCTTCGACACGAAACTTACCGGCTTCACGGACCTTTTGAATCGTTCCCTGTTCGTCAAGATCAGCAAACGACATCACTTCCGCCCGGATAAAGCCACGTTCAAAGTCAGAATGAATGATTCCGGCAGCTTGCGGCGCCTTTGTTCCAGCACGGAACGTCCAGGCACGCGTTTCCTTACCACCGGCAGTGAAGAACGTTTCCAACCCCAGCAACTTGTAAGAAGCCCGAATCAACTTGTTCAAACCGGGTTCTTCAACCCCTTCGGCTTCAAGAAATTCCTGTTTGTCTTCATCAGGCATTTCAGCAATTTCTTCTTCCGTCCGGGCGGAAACAGCAACCACACCGCTTCCTTCCGTCTTGGCAAAATCAGCAATTTGTTGAACATATGGTGAGGCGTCTGGGTCAGCCATGTCATCTTCAGCGATGTTGGCCACATACAACACTGGCTTTGACGTCAGCAGGAACAGGCCATCGACCACTTTTTGTTCATCCTTGTCGAAGTCCAGTGTGCGAACACTCTTTCCGGCTTCAAGAACCGGTTTGATCTGCTTCAACACGCTGTATTCAGCGATTGCATCCTTTTCCTTGGCGTTTGTCGCCGCCTTTTCCACCTTGGCGTACCGTTTGGTGACAGCATCCAAGTCGGCAATGATCAGTTCTGTGTTGATCGTATCAATGTCTTCTAAGGGATCCACCGTTCCGGTTACACTGGTGATGTTGTCATCATCAAATGCCCGAACCACGTGAACAATGGCATTCACTTGGCGAATGTTTTCAAGGAACTTGTTTCCCAGACCTTCACCCTTGCTGGCCCCCTTAACAATTCCGGCAATGTCCGTAAATTCAAACGTTGTTGGAATCACCTTGTCGGCTGGTTCAATCTCTTGAATCCGTGCCAAGCGGGCGTCTGGGACTTCAACCATCCCCACGTTTGGTTCAATGGTTGCGAATGGATAGTTGGCCATTTCTGCTCCGGCCTTGGTAATTGCGTTAAAAAGCGTTGACTTACCCACGTTTGGTAAGCCGACAATTCCTGCTGTTAAAGCCATGTTTACAACTCACACTTTCTCCGATTTATTCTGCTGACGCGCGGCGTAAAACCTTTTTAAGTTTCTTTTCGAATTCACGCCGCGGCATCATGATGAGGTGGTCACAACCAAGACACTTGATCTTGATGTCCGCTCCGACCCGCGTAATTTCCCACTCGTTGGTCCCACATGGATGCGGCTTTTTCATTTCAACAACGTCGCCTTTGTCATACATCACGAATACCTCCGTTGTCTTGTTTCTTCACTAATCGAGCGAAATTCCTAGCAACTCAAGAATCCGCCCCAAATCATCATTTGACATGTAATCAATCTCAATGTGTCCTTGACCCTTGGTACCGTTTGAAATCTGAACCTTTGTTCCAAACTTCTCCTGAAGTTGGGTTTCAGAAGCCCGGACATAGGCCGATTTCTTCGCTGCGGGCTTTGGCTTTGCTTGCTTATCGTTGTTCATTTCAGCAACAACTTTTTCCAGTTCACGCACCGTCATGCCATTTTTGGCAACCCGTCGTGCTAAACCAACAACCTTCTGCTTATCCTTTAACCCTAGAAGGGTCCGCGCCTGGCCCATTGACAGTTCTTCACTGGCTAACATTTCCTTGACTGGTGTTGGTAATCCCAGTAACCGCAAGTAATTTGCAATGTAAGGCCGGCTCTTCCCTAACCGTGCAGATACCTCTGCTTGCGTCAGGTTCAGCTTGTTCATCAACGTTTGGTAGGCTTCCGCTTCTTCCAGTGGTGATAAGTCTTCACGCTGAAGGTTTTCCAGCACGGCGACTTCCATCATTTCACGGTCATCCATGGGACGGACAATCGCTGGAATGGTCTGCCGGTTTGCTAACTTCGAGGCCCGAAAGCGCCGTTCACCAGCGATGATTTCATAACGGTTTAAACTCGCATCTGGCTGCCGGACGATGATTGGTTGGAACACGCCGGACTTTTCGATGGAGCTCGCTAGTTCTTTTAACGCCTTGTTATCAAACGTTTGTCGTGGTTGGTACGGATTTGGCCGAATGTCTGCCAGCGCCAATTCCTGCACGTTTTCTGCGGTTACTTCACTGATATTTTGACTGAGGTCATTGTCCTGAAAGAGGGCTTCGATGCCACGGCCTAATCCTTTACCTGATGCATTTTTACTTGCCATGTGCTGCTAGGACCTCCTCTGCTAACTGTGAATACACTTGTGCCCCACGAGACTTCGGATCGTAATCAATGATGGCCTGCCCATGACTAGGTGCTTCTGACAACCGCACGTTCCGTGGAATGATGGTCTTGTAGACCCGGTCGCCAAAGTACTTTTGAACTTCTGCGTTCACTTCGGCTCCCAAGTTTGTCCGCGCGTCGAACATGGTCAACAGAACCCCTTCAATTCGCAGGCTCCGGTTAAAGTGCTTCTGAACCAACTTAATGGTGTTCAGCAACTGGCTTAACCCTTCCAAGGCATAATATTCACTTTGAACGGGGATCAAAATTGAATCACTAGCCGTAAAGGCGTTGATTGTTAACAGTCCTAACGACGGTGGACAATCAATCAAAATAAAGTCGTAGTCATCGATCACCTCTTGCAAGGCGTCCTTTAACCGTGTCTCTCTGGCCATTAAGTTCGTCAATTCAATTTCGGCACCTGACAACTGAATCGTGGCCGGAATAATGTCCATTCCTGGGTGATTCGTTGCTAAAATAACTTCCGAAACGGGGGTTTCATTGACCAAAATATCATAAATATCTTTTTGAATCGTGGCCTTTTGAATGCCGATCCCACTGGTAGCATTCCCCTGGGCGTCCGTATCTACTAGTAGAATGCGTTGCCCTTGGTTTGCGAGGCACGCGCCCAGATTAACACTGGTCGTGGTCTTCCCAACACCACCTTTTTGATTTGCGAGTGCAATTACGTATCCCATCAACGTTAACTCCTCAATATCCTTTGGTTAATTCTTATCAGCATGGCCATTTTTCGGCAGGTCGATCACAATTCGGTAACCCGTCTCCGTAGCCTCTTCATGTACGTGCACCGTTAACCCCGTGTCCCGAATCATTTTCGTTGATTCCTTGATGGTGTTAACTGCGATTCGTGTGTCAGAGGTGAGCCCCCGGAGCCGTTTCTTAGGCCGCCGTGGCGCCACTGGTTCATCGTTTGTCATGTCCCGCACGAGCCGTTCCGTCGCTTGAACATTGAGGTGGTGAGTCTCAATTTGTCCAAGTGCTTCCCGTTGTTGTGCCGGATTCAGCGGCAGTAACGCGCGCCCGTGACGTTCTGACAAGCGCCGTTCATTGATTGCTACTAGAACAGGGTCACTTAGCTTTAATAACCGAAGCTTGTTTGCAACAGCTGACTGGCTCTTACCAACCCCGGCAGCTAGTTGCGTTTGCGTCAAATTATTGAGCGTCATCAGCCGTTGATAGGCTTGTGCTTCTTCAACCGCTGTCAATTCTTCACGCTGTAAGTTTTCAATCAGCGCAAGTGAGGCCGTTTCCTGATCGTCCATTTTCTCAACAATCGCAGAAATAGTGGTCCACTCCAACGATGTAACGGCCCGAAAACGCCGTTCGCCGGCAATGATTTCATACTTTTCCGGTTCGTATTCACGCAAAATGATCGGTTGTAACAAGCCATGATCATGAATCGTTTGTGCAAGTTCCGCAATCGCGTGCTCATCAAAGATCCGGCGTGGTTGGTACCGGTTCGGAATGATTGCAGCTAACGGAATCTGTTCCACCCTTTGTTGCGGTGTCTCGTCATCCTTACTGCGGTTCCCAAAAATTGAAAATGCCATTGGCTCCCCGTTCCTTTCACAAAAACTTACTGATTGGTCAGTGGTTCTTTATTTGGCGTCCCTGGACGCCGCGGGTAACGGTTTGGCGTTGCCTTAACCTTATCGATCACGATGATCTCCCGGGGGTCAGCTGACACCGGCAATTCGAATTGATACTGTGCGCCAACCTTGCCACCCAACGTGTGGATCGCAAACGTTGCCTGACGTAGCTCTTCATTGGCGCCACTGGCCTTCATTGCTAGCAACCGTCCGCCCACCTTAACTAATGGCAAGCATAGTTCGCTCATCACGCTCATCCGCGCTAAGGCACGCCCTGTAACGTAATCAAATGCCTCTCGTTGCGGTGACTTTTTCCCGCCAGCTGTTTCAGCACGATCATGGATCAACGTTACGTTGGTTAGGCCTAACGTATCAACCAATTCCTGAAGGAACCCGATCCGCTTGTTCAGTGAATCGATGATTGTGACTTTCAACTGGGGAAACATAATCTTTAACGGCAACGACGGAAAGCCCGCACCAGCACCAACATCACATAGCGTGGCGGCTTGTGTTTGAAGTTCTGGAACGGTCAACGCAACGGTTAGTGAATCGTAAAAATGCTTAAGGTACACATCATCACGCGCCGTAATGGTCGTCAGGTTAAACTTCTCGTTTGTTTCGATCAATAAACTAAAGTACGTGGCAAACTGGGCTAACTGTTTGTCCGTAATGATAACACCGTGATCAGCAAGAGCTGCGGCGAACTGTTCTGGATTCATATTTACTCCTTCAATGTGAAACAACTGCATGTTTCACGTTCCTAACCAGTTTACCTAAAAAACCGCAATAAAACAACCGCCAGCAACACGACTCACAAGGCTTATCGCCCCGTCAGACCATGCCATCGCGGTTGTCATTTAAGATCACATTTTAATTACGTTTTTAAATTAAAGTCGTCGCCAAATTGCGAGGCCACCCGTTAGCAACAACCAACCAATTATCCCACCAATTGTGTTTAGCAATAAATCATTTAAATCAAACGTCCGGTCGCCCAAATTAAAGAAGTTCATCACTAGCTGGGTGCACTCAATAAATAATGACGTCCCGAAGGCTAACGCCACAGATCGCGAAAAGCGCCGTAATTGCAGCGCCAGTCCACCTGCAAGCAAGGTTAGTGGCGTCAACATCAACCCGTTACCAATGATTTGATAGAGGCTCGTTGGCTGTTGCCAGTTGTACCACAGCGCCAGTGGATGTGTGGCAATCGCCCCCTGAAACGTGTACCCACTCGCTGCCAACGTTTCAGCATTCGCACTTAAATTAATTGGGAAAAGGGTCATATCAAATAGCAGCCACAGATACCCGCACAGAACCAGTTCAAACGTAAGCCGTGCAAACGTCATTCGATCATGCCGCCGATCCTGAATGACCCAGCAGATAAAAATAATTGTTAGTGGGATCACTAAAATTGTGCTCGTGAGCAAGCCATGTTCATCAAACATTACGTAATCCCCCTTCGTTAGTTTTGTACCACTAGCTTACAGCGTGCGCCAAACTTTGTCTGTTTTCATGGATGGTCTTGATAAATTTATAAATAAGTCGGCCACACCGTGCGCCAACATAAAAGGACCGTCACGCATTTAGCGGACGGCCCTTATCTGTGAATCATGTAATTGCGATATCTAATGATCTAGCTTACCAAACGAATAAGCCGACCATCCCAGCAGAGAGTAATGAAACTAAGATTCCTGATAATAGCATGTAACCAACGTTGCTAGAAACCATGTCGTTCTTCTTCTTGTCAACCATTCCCTTGAAGGCACCGATGATCATCCCGGTTGTCCCAAAGTTGGCAAATGATGTTAAGAAGACTGTCAATACGGCTTGGTAATGCTTTGGGAAATGTTCGATCTTTCCCGTTAATTCACCCATGACAACGAATTCGTTGGTAACTAACTTAAGACCCATCATTTGTGAGAAGTCCCAGGCAGTATGGAAGTTCAATCCCATCAACCAAGCAGGGATGAACATGATTACACCAAGGATACTTTCCAATGATAATGGCTTCCAGATCAAACCAAGCAATTGGTCAATCAAGGCAGCCAAGGCAACGAACGCAATAACGTTCGCTGTGATGATCAAAATCAACGTCCCGGCACCAAGGATGGAGTCACCCAAGAATGAGAAGAATGGTTCGCGCTTCCCGTTTGGTTGAACGTCCCCAGCTTCTTCAGCAGCAACGGCACTTTCGTCGTCTTCGCCACCAACAACACCAATCTTGGCGATGGTGTCTTCTTCAGGAGTAACTTCGATTGGGTTCAGCATGTTCGTAACGATCAATGCGTTGATACAGTTCAACGGAACGGCAGTTAACACGAATTGACCGGGAACCATTTGAACGTAGGCCCCTAAGATTGATGCCGTCACACAACTCATGGACATCATGGCTAAGGTAACGTCACGTTCAGCCTTCATCGTCTTCAATTGTAACTTGGAAACAGCCAATGCTTCAGTGTTTCCTAAGAACATCATTTCAACGGCGAAGAATGATTCGAACTTTGGTTGGCCCGTAATGAAGCTTAAGCCACGACCGATCCATTTGATGATCCATGGTAAAATCCCAATGTACGTCAAGATGTCGAACATTGGCACGATCAGCAGGATTGGTAACAGTGAACTCGTAATGAAGTTCACTGGTGCTGGATGAGTCCCTGTGGCCCCAACCCAGTTTGGCAATGCAAAGTTAATCCCCTTGTATGCCACTTGAACCAACCATGTAAACCCATCGGCAGCGCCCTTAACACCGGCTTGACCAGCTTTGAAACTAGTTAATAACCAGGCAATGACTAAGTTTAAGACAACCATGATACCAACGGAACGCCACTTGATTTTTGAGCGGTTCTTTGACAAAGCCCAAGCGATGGCTAAGTAAATAATGACACCCGCAATGTTGATGAAAATATATGGATTCATCAGAATATGTCCTTCTTTCTAAAATGATGGAAAATAATATGTTGAGTCTAAATGCGCCCATTTAAGCTCTGCTACTGGTTTCACCGCGGTAACCGCGGTGCTGATATCAACAATCACACTCCTCCCTCAGTTGTCGAGCCACCTAAATAAATAAAGTTCACGCAATAATGGCAGTGTAATAACCACCCATAAATGGCACAAGAAGGCGGCTCTTCCCGACCAATTAATAGTACCGTTAAACGGCCAAAGTGTAAACATTGTTTCACTTCACAAAGCACATTTTAATTTTTACACCGGTTTCACGAAATTTAAAAGTTATTGAAACCGTTTACTAACAGCAATTTCCGAACATCGACTCATTAAATATTATTTTAATTATTTTCTCACTTGGTTAAACATTTTACGTTGCGTCAAGAAAGGGATTCACCCCAAATTTGCGGTTCATCCACCAGTAATGGTTAATTCTTCAGTCGTCCAACAGTTAACTCCATCATAGCTATGCTCAGTAACTTTTGGAAAGGACGGCTGCTTTTGCTTTTAACAACTTCCTGCTACACTCGAAGTAACGTCCCCTCTGGAAAGGAGTTTGTCATGGCCGCTTCTTCATTTGCTTACCAAGTTTTTGTGACCGTCGTTGCAAAGCAGACATTTCTTGCCGCTGCGGAAACGTTAAACATTACGCCTAGCGCTGTCAGTCACTCGATCAATCAATTGGAAACCCAGCTCGGTTTTCCACTGTTCATTCGCAGTCGTACTGGCGTGACCCTCACCGCAAACGGCCAGACCGTATACCCCGTCATCCAGGACGTTTTAAATGCGGAAGCGCGGCTTGTTCAAGAAGCCGACCACATTAACGGCCTGACCAGTGGGACAGTTAAAATTGGCGCCTTTTCCTCCGTTATGTTGAACTGGCTGCCAGAAATCATTCGTGATTTTCACCAGCGGTATCCAGACATCAACGTTAGCGTTTATCAAGGGCGGTTTAACGACATCGCCGAACGCGTTCGTTTGGGCCTCCTTGATATTGGCTTTTCCGCACTCCCCATCACGCAGGCGGTTCAGCTTCATCCGTTGGTGAAGGATGAAATTTTCTGCATTACCCCAAACGACTTCACACCAAAAAACGGCCACGTCATGACAAGTGCCGACGTGGCCGATAAAACGTTTATTTTGCAGCAATCTGATTATGATCGTGATACCAAGTTAACCCTTGACCGGTATGATGTAACACCAAATTCACTGTTTTATTCTGTTGATGACGCTTCGATCATCTCAATGGTTGAAGCAGGACTTGGCTTCGGTGTCTTGCCTAACCTGGCCCTTCAACGGATTTCCGGCAACGTAAACATCTACCCGTTTGACGAGCCTCATTACCGAACACTCTGTGTGGTGGCAAATCAAGCACTGGCAAATACGCCCACCACGGCCAAAATGTTGGCTACGATTCACACCCATTTGGCCGCCCGCTATCAAACAGACCTGCTCTGGTAACGTTATGGTCTTTTCAATCCAGCCATAATCATCTCAATCACACCGCTTAACGGTGACCGAACCGGATCCGCTTGGTTCATCCGAATCGCCTGTGCATAGCTCACAATGGTGGACAGCCCCATCCCAAGTAACACGTTCGGGCTCATTGGGCGCAGTTCACCTGAGGCGATTCCTTTCTTAACCTCGTCTTCGATGTATTTGAAATCAAGAAACGTTTCTTCGTGATCCATTTCTAGCGTGGATAAGATCGGCGAATATTCAATCTGAACGATCAAAGACGTTGCTACTGGTTGATCCGTTGCAAACTGATACAGCGACCGAAGAAACATTTCAATGTTAACCAACGGTCCAGCAGACGCATCAAAATACGCCAGCAGGTAATCGATCATCAATTGCTTCGCGCTTAAAAACGTTTGTTTGATCAAATCGTCCTTGTTTTTAAAGTAAATGTAGATGTTGGACTGGGAGATTCCCACCGCGGTTGCCACCTTTGCCATCGTGACACCACTGATTCCAACAGTAATTATCATGGTTGCGGTCGCATCAATAATGCGCTGCCGTCTTTCGTCATTTTTCTCTCGCATATTATTCACTATAAAAAAATTCCCATTCTCCGTCAACAATAAAATCTTTTATTGTTAAGCATTTGACAAAGAATGTTTATTCTTTTATACTGGCCTCATCAAGTCGATTATTCAAATCGATTATTTTTCTGCAAAATAAAAGAACGTTTATTCTTTTAAAAGGAGTTCATTCACATGCAACCTAAACCTGTCGCTTTAATTACTGGTGCTTCTTCCGGAATGGGGGCTGCCGCAGCTAAACAATTTCTTCACGCCGGTTACACTGTTTACGCTGGTGCACGGCGCGTCGATAAAATGGCCGACCTTGCCGCACTTGGCATCCACACGTGCCACCTTGATGTAACGGATGAGGCATCTAACCAGGCCTTTGTCGATCAAGTATTGGCTGAGACCGGACGGATCGACGTCCTCATCAACAACGCTGGTTACGGGAGTTTTGGTGCGCTATAAGACGTTTCTTCTGTCGAAGCTAAACGACAATTTGATGTTAACGTTTTTGGCGCCATGAACCTCACCCAGCTAGTCTTACCAACCATGCGCCAACAGCATTACGGTAAAATCATCAACAATTCATCTATTGGTGGCCAAATTTACGGAACCCTTGGTGGCTGGTACTTTGCTTCAAAGCACGCACTGGAGGCGCTTAGTGATACCCTCCGCCTAGAAGTTGCCGACTTCGGCATTGATGTGATCATCATCGAACCAGGTGGAACGAACACCAGTTGGGGCGCCATCGCGGCCGAGAACCTCTTGAAGGTAACGCCGCTAGACTCCCCTTATCGGAAGGCCGCTGAATCGTTTGGCATGCTCTCTGGTGCTGGTTTTAGCCGGTCACCAGAGGATCTTGGTTACCTCATGTGGAAAACGACAACCATCGTGCATCCAAAGAGTCGCTACCAGGCCAGTTTCGGTGACAAACTTGCGGTTGTGGCCGCGCGGAAACTGTCCTACCGGATGTACGACCGGCTGACCAAGTTTGCAACTAAGGCAACGGCACGTCAGAATGCCGCCACAACAGCTACTGAAGATCATCTCACTAACAATTAAAAAAACGGTCCGCCAGCACAAATTTTGTGTTGGCGGACCGTTTTTCAATCATCATGATTCATTTTTCCCTTGCTCCGTTAGCAAGCTCACCAATTCATCCGCGTGAAGGCGCCCAAAGTAACGGGGCACATCAAGCTGATCAAACACCATCGTTACCGCGGCTTTATCATACTGCACGCCAACCAATGCCGTTTCGACATCGTGAATGTCTGCCTGCCCAAAGAAATCACCCGTGATCTGCATCGCCTTAATGTGACCGGCCGTTACATCGAAGGCAAACATAACAGTTCCTGCGTCAAAATGACGGCGGCGGGTCACACTAAAGGCTGGTGATTCGCCGTAAATCCAGTCCCAATTCTTAAAGTAGCGGTCCTCCAGGTCATGAATACCTGCCCACGCTTCGTCATCCAGTTTATAAGCATGTGCGACTGTCAAATCTGAAACACCGAGAATTTTCTTCGCTAACGTATCCCGAAATGCTTCAATGCTGAGGTGTTGTTCAGCTGAATCAAAGAACGGTTTCAGGTTTGTGACCCGACTTCTAACGGATTTGATTCCCTTTGATGCCATCTTGTCTGCCGGAACGTTTAACGCCTTCGTCAGCACCGATTGATCGACGTCGTACATCAATGTTCCATGTGAAAACAACCGCCCGTTTTCGGCGTGCATGGCGTTCCCAGAAAACTTACGGCCATCGATCGTGAGATCGTTCCGGCCCGTCATGGCAGCCCCTGTAGCCCCCATCTCATGAAGTGCCTGAATCACAGGATCGGTAAACCGTTTAAAGTTCCCCACCGCGTCACCATCGTCTTTAGTGATGAAGCTAAAGCTCACGTTTCCTAAGTCATCATAAACGGCCCCACCGCCAGAAGTCCGGCGTGTCAGGATGATTTCATGCTGGTCCACGTACGCCTGATTGATTTCTGCCAAAACGTTTTGATACCGCCCCACGATGATACATGGTGAATTAATGTAAAAGTATAAAATCGGTTCATCCAACTGTGCATGTTCCATCAAATAAGTTTCAATTGCCAAGTTTTCTCGAATATCACGGCCTGGACTCACTAGGTACCGCATGTGATCACCCCTTACGTTTGATAGGCTCATTGTACGACTTTTCTGGGGCGTTGGAACACCTGCCAGTGTATTGTCATCTAACGCAAATAGGGACGCATAGGCGGTTACCTATGCGTCCCTATTCATGTTATCTGTCCGGGTTTAACCGCACACTGTTTTAATCTGCTGAAAGTGATTCGATTGGATCCAATTTGGCAGCCTGATGTGATGGTGCCATCGCTGCCAGCAGGCTGATGATGATGCTTGCCAGTAAGCCAAACGTGATGTAACCGGCCGTCATCTGGATGATGCTGAAGTGAATGGCCGCACCCGCCACGTGATTGATCAACAGTTCAACCAACCATGCGAGGATGATCCCAACAACAGCACTAAACAGCCCGATAAAGAAGGCTTCTGATACGAACAGGTTTCGAATGTCGCGACGACGAACCCCAAGGGCCCGCAGAACACCGATTTCCTTTGTCCGTTCTGAAACGCTGATGTACAGCACCACAATAATCATGATTGCTGAGACCAGCAGTGAGATTGCCGCAATTCCAGCCAGAACGTAGAAGGCCAGTGAAATGTACGTGTTCAGCGAATCAAGGATCGCACCAACACCCGTAATGGTGAAGGCGGTCTTACCGTTCGTCTTCATGCTCTTGATCTTGTCCTGAACGGACTTAGTCGTCTGAACGTTACTTGTATCAACCGTTGCGAAGTTTGGCCGTAACGTTGCGTTATTGGCCTTATACATGGATTCTAACGTCCCGTATGAAACGGCTGGTGTCCCAGAGTTGATGATTCCTGAAACTTTCAACTTCTGCGTCATGGCAATTGGCTGGTTGTTATCGCCCATGGCCGTCGCACTGAACGTTACTGTCTTACCAACCAGTGATTTGTAGTTACTCTTGTTCAACTTCTTTGCGACATCCTTGGTTAACAGGATCTCATTTTTACCAGGCTTTGAACCGGTCTTAATGTCAGAGGCTTTTTCCGTCTTATTCCATGTTTGGAATTGGAACATCCGCTGCGTCTTACCGCTATAGTCAACCTGGGCCCCATTAGCGATGTAGTAACCAGGCACAACGTCATCGACACCCTTGACCTTCTTCATCCGGTCACGGTCAGCCTTGGTCACTTCCACAGCCTTGACCGTTTCCTGACTGGTCTTCTTGGCGACCTGAACGGCCGTTGGGTTGATTTGACTTTCAATTTGATCATTCATGTACCCCTTAACCCCGTTCCCAAGGGACAGCATTAAGATGACACTGAAGATCCCAATCGCACCACCAAAGATGATCAACAGGTTCCGTTTGGTGTTGTAACGCATGTGTTGCAAACTCATCTTCAACGTTGACCGGAAGCTCAGGTGCTTAGTCTTCGTTGACAATTGTGGGCCTTCAACAGGGAACGGATCCTTCAACTGACGGTCTTCGTTGATTTTCCCGTCTTCCATGTGCACGATCCGGGTGCCGTGGTTCGCCACGTCCTGACTATGCGTAACACAGATCACCAACTTACCGCTCTCAGCGATGCCGTCCATCAATTCCAAGATTTCCTTGGTGTTTTGTGAATCCAACGCACCGGTTGGTTCATCCGCAATGATGATGTCAGGGTCGGAGGCTAACGCCCGGGCAATGGCAACACGTTGCTTTTGACCACCTGAAATCTGGTTAGGATACTTGTGGATGTGGTCGCCTAAACCCACTTGTTTCAGCAGGTTTGTGGCCCGTTCAACCTGTTCGTGGTGGGACAAGTTGGTCATTTCCAAGCTCACCATAACGTTGTCCAGCAACGTTAAGTGACTGATCAGGTTAAAGCTTTGGAAAATGAACCCAATTGTTTGCCGACGGTAGCTGTCAAGGTCACTTTCCTTGGCGGCATGCATGGACTTGCCTTCTAGCAGTACGTCCCCTTCGTAGGCGTGATCCAGTCCCCCGATGATGTTCATCAACGTTGACTTCCCACCACCAGATTCCCCCAGAATGGAAACAAATTCGCCACGTTCAAATTTCAAACTAATCCCTTTCAGGACTGGGAATGGCTCTTTGCTCATGTAGTAGGATTTATGAATATCCTTCAACTCTAAAAAGCTCACGGTTATACCCTCTCAATTTCTTTTTGTAGGTCTTTCAAATTGGCTCTAACCTTACCAAATGCCCCCACGTTTAACAATTGATTTTTGTCATAAATCACCCAACGTTACACTTTCTTAAAGAATTGTTTCCGATGGAAAGATATGTGAAACAACCATTCATGGACTTAAGCATTTTCCTTAATTCACTAAAGATGTTTAAGCTTTTATTAGAACCTTAACTTGTGGCCCCGCTACCCATTCACAGCAACGCTTTGCAATGCTAGGATACAGTTAAAATCATATTTTGGTGGTGGAGCTCCATGAAATCGTTCGGCAGTTTTTTTATTCATCGTGCACATAATAATCAGGGGAAAGTCGCCATTGAAATTGGCATGGACACAAAAAAGCCGCTTCTCGTCAACGCCTTTTCCCGAAGTTTAGCAGCCGTTGACCACATCACGGTCAACTATTCAGCCGCAGAAATCGTCGTCCAGTCAACCGATCGCGGTGAACTCACCATGCGTGAATACATGCTGGTGGATGACGAAAGTTACTACGCAAATGTGCAGGAAAACGATCGCACATTAAGCATCAATGCTGGCGCAAGACCGGCGCGCGATAACCTCCGAATCCGTATTGAGCTCGACATTCCCGCCGCGTATCACGGCCGGTTAGAAATCAGTTCTGTTAGCGGCCCCATCAAACTAACGAACCTACACCACCTTCGAAGTTTAGCCATCAGTTCAACAAACGGGCCCATTACCCTCCTTGATCTGTCCATGACCTGCTTGACCATCGATTCCGTGACGGGCAACATCCAGGGCGAAGATCTTACCGCAGACATGTACACGATCGACGCCATGAGTGGTAACGTGACCCTCATGAACACCAAAGGGGCCTACGCTATTCACTGCGCTGCTGGGGCTTTAAAGTTAAACGATGCCCATGGCCACGGTAAGTTCACGGTCACTAGTGGAAGCGCCAAGCTGGCCTTTACCGACGTTGACGGCAACTTATCCGCCGAATCATCCGCTGGTTCCGTTCGTTTACAGGTTCCCCGCGCGTTGGCTTACAGTTTTAACCTTGAAACGTCCATTGGAAGCTTAAAAACACCAGAAATGGCCCACTTTGCAAACAACGAACGCAGTTATCAAACGGGCGCTGTCGGCGGCCCCTCAGACATCACGATCAGCATGTTAACGGTTGTTGGGTCACTCGCTTTAGAAGCACGATAACCTTTTGCTTTTCAATAAAAAAAACGGTGGTTAAAACCGGGCTTAATTGGCCCCGTTTTAACCACCGTTTTTGTTTACGCTTCAAACAGCGTCTTAACCCAGTCTTGTTCTGACTGCCGAAAACGCGAACAGAAGCGCAGGCTTCGACTCATCTAAGAGAAACACCCCCTTCATGAACAAAGAACGTCCATAAAGGGGGTGTTTCTCTTAGATGAGGGAGCCTAAACGCGCTTCAGTTCGCTCTCCTTATTTTCTAAACATCTTAAATTGCAGGAACAGATCGTTATACAATCCCGTGTCCTTCACACCCAGATCCTGATAGATCTGCGTATTCTTCACCACACTAGCGCTTGGATAAAATTCCTTATCGTTACGCACCGCCGCTGGCAACAGTTTCTCTGCCGCACTGTTGGGCGTTGAATACCCAACGTAGGCCGCGTTTTGTTTAGCATTTTCTGGTCGGTTCATAAAGTTGATGAACGCGTAAGCCGCCTTCACATGTTTGGCCGTCTTTGGAATCACAAAACTATCCACCCAGAGGTTCGTGCCCTCTTTCGGAATGACATAGTGCAGGTGATCATTGTTACTGATCATCTCCGCTGCATTGCCAGAGTAGGTCACGGCCACAGCGGCCTCATTTTGCTCCATGTACATCATGATCTCATCATCTAAAACGGCCTTCACGTTTGGTGTCAGCGTCGTTAGCTTGCGCTCCGCCGCGTTTAGTTGCGTCGTGCTAGTCGTGTTCACCGAGTGACCCTGGGCCATTAACGCCATCCCCAGAATGTCTCTGGACGAGTCCACCAACATAATGTTGTCCTTGAACTGTGGCGACCACAGATCATTCCAGCCGGTAATGGTCCCGGGTTTCACAAATTTATCGTTATAAACAATCCCCAGCGTTCCCCAAAAGTATGGAACCGAGTATTCATTGTGCGGATCAAACGCCAGATTTTTAAACTGCGGCGAGACGTTGTTCATCCCCGTTAACTGCCGTTGATCCAACTTTTTCAACAGGTGATCGGCCTTCATCCGCTGAACCATGTACTCACTCGGCACGGTCAAATCATACGAGGTGCCACCCTGCTTGATCTTAGTAAACATTGATTCGTTACTATCAAACGTTTGGTAAGAAACGTGAATCCCCGTTTCATGTTCAAACTTTTTAATTAATGCCGGGTCGATATAATCGCCCCAGTTATAGAGGTTTAGCACGTTGTCGCCAGTCCCCGTGATACCTTGTGACCGCTGGAGGTGCTGTGACATCACCGCTAGCCCTGCACTAATTGCTAAAACTGCAATCACCAAACTCATTAGCCGTTTCATTTGATCACCGCCTCAGTTTGTTCATTACGCAAGCGGTTCTTCACCTTCCGGCTCTGGTGTGCCTGACCAAACACATAGTACCCCGCAATGAGCACTAACGAAACAAGGAACCACAACGCTGACAACGCGTTGATCTCAAGGTCGACCCCCTGCCGCGCACGCGAGTAAATTTCCACGGATAGCGTTGAGAAGCCGTTTCCTGTTACAAAGAACGTGACAGCAAAGTCATCCAACGAATAGGTGATTGCCATGAAGAAACCCGCTAAAATACCGGGCATGATGGCTGGTAAAATCACGCGTGTCAACGTTTGCCACGCATTTGCACCTAAATCAGCCGCGGCTGAAATCATTGAGGCGTTCATTTCGTTTAGCTTTGGTAGGACCAACAACACAACGATCGGAATGGAAAAGGCAATGTGGCTAAGCAACACTGACACAAAGCCCAGTCGCAGCCCTAACATCGTGAAGAAAATCAGAAAACTGGCCCCGATGATGACGTCGGGTGAGACCATCAAAATATTGTTAAACGATAACACCGTTTGCCGAATGGCCCGGTGCCGGGTCTCATAAACGGCCAATGCCCCCGCCGTCCCGACAATCGTCGCGCATAACGACGACAGGAGGGCCACAATTAGCGTGTTTAAGACGATTTGAAGTAACCGGGGGTCATTAAACAGCGTTTGGTAATGCGCCCACGTAAAGCCCTGAAAATGGCCCATCGTGTTGCCCTTGCTAAATGAGTACAGCACCAAGAATAGAATCGGTGCGTACAAAATGACGAAGACCACGATCAGATAGGTGCGCGCCCACCCTGATAATTTACTTTTCATGGCGTTTGGCCCCCTTTCTCCGTTCGCCAGTAACCAGCATCGTTAGCAACATGGCCACAATTAGGACAACCCCAATCGTGGACCCCATGCCCCAGTTTTGGGTAACCAGGAAGTGCTGTTCAATTGCAGTCCCCAGCGTAATCACACGGTTTCCCCCAATCAAGCGGGTAATCATGAATAGTGATAGTGACGGGATAAAAACAGCTTGAACCCCTGCCTTCACGCCATCCAAGGTCAACGGAAAGATGACCCGACTAAACGTTTGCCACGGACTGGCCCCTAAATCGCGGCTGGCATTCACATACGATGGTTTTAGCTCTGCAATCGCGTTGTAGATTGGAAGAATCATAAACGGAATTTCAATGTAGGTCGCCACGAACAAAAAGCTCGCGTCTGTAAACAGGAGTTGCTTTGGGCCAATCCCAACTAGGGACAAAAAACTATCTACGGACCCACTGCGTGAAAGCAGGCCAATAAAGGCGTACGTCTTTAATAAGAGGTTGATCCACGTAGGTAAAATGATCAAAAGAAGCCATAACTGTTTATGCTTTAATTGATTCAGTAAATACGCCGTTGGGTAACTGATCAAAAGGGTGATCAGCGTAATCAAAAAGGCGTACCACACGGAGTTAAACGTCATTTTCAGGTACACACTGGACTGAAAATACGTGGCGTAGTTTCCTAACGTTGCGTGCCCCGCAACGTTGAAAAATGATTGATAAACAATCAGGATCACCGGTGCGACCACAAACAGTGCAAGCCACAAGCCATACGGAATGTAATAAAAAAGTTTATTCTGTTTCACCGGTCTGATTCCTCACCTTCATACGTTTCCAGCCGAGCATCAAAATCTTCCTCGGACTCGTTAAACCGCATGACGTGAATGTCCTCCGGATCAAAGAACAGGCCCACTTGAGCCCCCACTTCCGTTCGGTGAATGGATTGGATGCGCCACGGATTACCCGTTTCATCGTGGCCGGTAATTTCAAAGAACACGCCGCGAAACAGCTGCGTATCAACCGTAATATCCAGCATCCCCTGATCCACCGTGGTGATGTCTAAGTCTTCAGGTCGAAGGACAACCTCAACCGGCTCATTTGGCTTCATCCCGGCGTCCACACAATCAAACTCCTTACCGGCAAACATGACCCGGTAATCACGAACCATTCGCCCACGAACAATGTTACTTTCACCAATAAAATCAGCGACAAAGTGGTTGATTGGTTCATCATAAATGTCCACTGGCGTTCCGGTTTGTAAGATTTGGCCGCTGTTTAACACAAAAATTTCATCACTCATGGCCAAGGCCTCTTCCTGGTCATGCGTCACAAAAATAAACGTGATTCCCAACCGTTGTTGCAATGCACGAAGCTCATACTGCATTTCTTTACGAAGTTTCATGTCTAACGCTGACAGCGGTTCATCAAGCAACAAGACGTCCGGTTCATTGACGATGGCACGCGCAATCGCCACCCGCTGCTGCTGACCGCCAGATAGTTCGTTGATTTCGCGGTTTTCAAAACCAGATAATTGCACCATTTTTAGCGCATCCAGGACCCGGGTTTTCATTTCCGCCTTCGCCACTTTACGCAAGGTCAACGGAAAGGCCACGTTATCAAAAACGTTTAAATGCGGAAATAATGCATAATCCTGAAAGACCGTGTTTACTTTTCGCTTATTTGCCGGGACGTCGTTGATCCGTTTGCCGTCAAAGAGGACGTCCCCACTGGTGGCATCCGTAAAGCCCGCAATCAGCCGCAAAATTGTGGTTTTCCCACAACCAGACGGGCCGAGGAGCGTATAAAATTTTCCTTGTTCAATTTCAAAATCAATCCCTTTAAGAACCGTGGTGTCATCGTAGCGCTTCACGATGTTCTTAAATTCAATAATGGTTTTTGCCAAGCGTGTTCCCTCCATCACCATTAAATCTGCACTCTCATGCGGTTTCTATCGGCTTTCATAGTACCCGAAAATAACGTAAATAACTAGCAAATTTCATGACGTCCGTTAAGTGTTAACGCCATGTAATAAATCCACCTGACCCCGCGCAGGATCAAGTGATCATCGTTGAATGGTTCTGACTGCCGAAAACGCGATTAAACCGTCAGTCCTCTTCTCATCTAACGTAAAAGCGCACCCACGGACAAAGAGCGTCCGTACTAGTTCTGACTGCCGAAAACGCGATTAAACCGTCAGACCTCTTCTCATCTAACGTAAAAGCGCACCCACGGACAAAGACCGTCCGTAGGTGCGCTTTTACGTTACCTGAGTAGGCCTAAACGGCGTTTTAATCGCTCTCCTAACCTACTTGATATAAACGTCGCGGAAGAACAATGACGTTCCGTTTGGATCAATCGTTAAGCCCTTGACGTCTGGTCGTTGCATGTACACGTAAGCGCCCTGGAAGACCGGTGCCGCAAACGCGTCATTCTTTACAATCTGATGTTCAGCATCCTTTAAGACTTCCCACCGCTTCGTTGGGTTCGTTGCGTAAGTCGTGTTCGCTTCCGCCACGTCCTTCAAGTACGTTGGGTTCTTGTAGTCATCATCCAAGTGGTATGCCCCACCATCCGTAATGAATTGGTAAGGATCTTGGTAATCAGGACTCCAAATTCCGTAAATGATGTCGAATTGGTAATTATGACCGAAGTTTAACCGCTGCTTCAACGGCACTTCACGCACGTTGATCTTCAATCCTGGCAAGGTCTTTTCGTACGAGCTCTGCATGAATTCTGCGACAGCCTTTGATTCTGGTGTATCAGCTGATAAGAATTCCAACGTGAGGTTTTTCTTCCCTAGTTCACGGAGCCCTTCCTTAAATTCCTTTTGAGCATACTTCTTGTCGTACGGTGTCAAATCGCCACTGTACTTCCGGAAGTCTTCACCGTTTGCGTTTGAAACAAAGTTAGCCGGAACCATCCCGTTCAGCGGTGTGGACCCATCCTGTAACACGTTATTCGTTAATTGCGACTTATTGAAGCCCGTTGCCAGCGCCCGCCGAATGTGCACGTTTGCCGTTGCCGCCCGCTTCGTATTGAAGTTAAGGTACCCAATGGCCGGAATTTTCCGACTGTGGTAGCCCTCACGCCCCTTATACTGCTTGACGTATTCATTATCGAGATCAATAAAGTCGAGCTTACCTGATTGATACAGGTTTGCCGCGGTACTTTCAGACTTAACCGTCGACATGGAAATCTTCTTGATCTTCACGTCCTTGGCGCCCCAGTAGTCGTTGTTCTTTACAAACGTCCACTTGTCGTTTGTTCCCGTCCAACCGGTCACTTTAAACGGCCCGTTGTAAATGGCGTGTTCAGAGCTCGTCCCGTAGGCAGCCCCCTGTTTCTTAACGTACGCTTCATCCTGTGGTGCGTACGGTGCCGTTGCCAATAATTGGTTCAGGTACGTGATCGGGTTTGCCAACGTCACTTGCAACGTGCGTTTGCCCAGTGCTTTGACCCCTAAATCAGAAAGGGGCTTTTTCCCAAGCCGAACATCCTGACCATTGGCCAATGCGTCCATGTTTTGTGAGTTTGGTGACCCTGTTGTGGGATCAACCACCTTCTGCCATGCGTACACATAGTTGGCGGCTGTTACGTCATCGCCGTTCGTCCACTTGTTCTTTCGCAGCGTAAACGTGTACACCTTTTGATCCTGTGATACCTTCACGGATTCTGCGCCCGCTAACACTGGTTTTCCATCCTTACCAATTCGGTACAAGCCCTCAATTGAGTTTTGGATGGCTTCGCCAGAACTGATGTCAGAATATTTGTTACTGTTCAACGTTGCTAATGCGTCAACGGTCCCAATTCGAAAATTATTCTTACTGGTTGTTGCCTGCTTATTATTGCCACATGCTGCTAACGTAACTGCCGCTACGATAAGCATTGCAGCCACACTCATGATGCGTCCGGTTTTCTTTAACTGTAAACGTCCCACACTCTTCGCCCCGTACTTTCTTTACGAATTATTTTTTAATGATGGCTATAATTAATATTCACACTGTTCTAACTGGTTACACACGTTCAGACAACATCGTTTCATCTTCGCTTAACCTCCATAATGACAACATAAAAGGCCCGACCAACAAGTGGTCGAGCCTAGTTTACCTCGTCTAATTAACCACGACGCTGTAACCTAGATGCCCACCTGTTGAACCACACTAAAACAAGCACACAGACATTGTGTACAAGTAGCAGATTCAACAAGGTTCATTGTGGACATCATCATGGTTACCTCCCGTAATTTCCTACCGTTAAACTTACTGAACATAAGTGCAAAAGTCAATAAAATTCTTTCCGATCGTTAGCTGATCCGCTTCAAAAAAGAAAGCGCTATAATGAATTATATCTTTTTGCCTCAAGGAGTATTCACATGAAAAATAATCAATTTGCTCGCCTCGACGTCGATTATTCGACCGCTCTTACAGAGCTCCAGCACGTGCACTTTTATGACGATGTTATTGCCCATACCCCCACAGGTACATTTGCTTACCGATTACTCTTACGGAAAGCGTTTCTTGATGTGACCACAGGAAGCGCGTTTGACATTAAACTCGCTGGCTTTCTGGCCACACCAACAATGGATTTAGCGACTTGGCTTGACCAAGAACAACCGGTTACCAGTGACGTCTTTTATCGAGTTGCCCTGCAACTTCTCGGGTTTTTAACGCCCGTTGACTTTGATCTTGCTGATCCACTGACCGCCATGAACCGCATCCAATTGCCTGTTCACCCAAGCGCCACCACCGACTGGACAAAAGAAGATGTGCTCGCTGCATGGTACTTACTGCTCACCACCCACAACAAGAACGGGCAAACTTACCTAGACCAGCTTGCTGTTAACGGCTACTTCGTTCCGTTTTATGATCTTCCTGCATCAGAAAAGCCACTGTTCTTTAACGGAAAGGCCCAGCCAGTTTTTGATCAGGCAACCCTTATTCGCGAGGTTGTGTACGTGGAAAGTGACGTTGATAGCGATCACGACGGTCATCTTGACCTCCTAAAGGCCGAAATTCTTCGCCCACTGGACACCAATACTGGTTTAACGGTCCCGGCCCTCTATACCGCAAGTCCGTACAACCAAGGGGTCAACGACGAGGCTGGCGACGCACTCATGCACGACATGAACGTGCCGCTAACCCAAAAGCCGGTGTCCACGACAACTGAGGCTGACTTTGCGCCGGTAGCGGCGCCTGATCCACTCCCTGCACCACGGAGCGTTGCTGGTCACACGACCGTCGCTGAAGAAACGTTTGGGCGTGAAAAAAGCTATACCCTGAACGATTACTTCTTGGCCCGTGGCTTTGCCGTCGTTTATGCAGCTGGCATTGGGACCATTGATTCTGACGGGGTTCAAACATGTGGTTCAGAGGAACAAACAAAAGCCACAACGGCCGTTATTGAATGGTTAAACGGCTCACGTAAAGCCTTTACTAACCGTCAGGATAACATCGCCATCACCGCCTGGTGGTGTAATGGCAGCATTGCAATGACCGGCCGCTCTTACCTTGGGACGTTAGCCACAGCGGCGGCCACGACGGGCGTCAAGGGATTGAAAACGATCATCTCTGAGGCCGCCATTTCTTCATGGTATGACTATTATCGTGAAAACGGCTTAGTTGTGGCCCCCGGTGGGTTTCCTGGTGAAGACGCTGACGTCCTCGCGGTGGAAACGTTTAGTCGGATGAAACGTCCCGCTGATTATTACGCCATCAAACCATTTTTCGATGCGCAAATGGCCGCAATGGCGACCGCGATGGATCGTGAATCCGGCAATTATAATGCCTTTTGGGATGAACGCAATTATCGAAAGAACATTGATAACATCACCGCAGACATCGTGATGGTCCACGGCTTAAACGACTGGAACGTCAAACCACGTAACGTTGAGCGTTTATGGGCTGGTTTGCGTCATGTTCCCGTCGCCAAAAAGCTCATTCTTCATCAAGGCCAACACATCTATATCAACGCCTTTCGGTCCCTCGACTTTACCGACATGATGAACCTCTGGTTGAGCCACGAACTGTACGGAGTGGATAACGGCGCCGTGGAACAACTCCCAGATGTGTTGATCCAGGATAACCTCACGCCAGAAACCTGGACGCCAGCGACCGATTGGGCAAACGAAACCCAGCCTACCCACCGTTATTACTTTGCCAATGACGAATTGAGCGACGTTCCAGCTAATCACGGCGCCCAATCATTCAGTGATCAGTTACCCGAAGAAACGTTTGCCCACTACGCCGCTCACAACAGCGCCTGGGAAACGGACTTGCTAACGCCCACTAAGAACGCCCTCGACCAAAATCGGCTCTTAATGCGCTCCGCACAGCTCAATGAGCTACAAGTCATCGACGGTAACCCCACCGTTCACGTTACCGTGGCGGTTAACCAGCCATTAGGCCTTTTGAGCTTCCAACTGGTCGATTATGGTGACGCTAAACGCCTCAATGAAACGCCAACCACCCTTGATCCTCATGGCCTCGATCTTGGCTTCCACTGGCGTGATGATAATCTTCGCGAATTCATGCTGGCGAGCCAAGCGACTCCGTTTAAGATGATTACTAAGGGCCACATCAACCTTCAAAATCGCCGGCACCCATGGCAAAACGAAGAACTCAAGCCCAATGAATTTTACGATGTCGACATTGAACTTCAGCCCACCTTCTACCGTGTGCCAGCGGGTCATCAGCTTGGCCTTGTTGTGTATGCAACTGATTTTGGGATGACAGTTCGTGGCAACCAGGATTTGCGCTACTCCATTGCGTTAGATCATAGTTATGTGGATGTTCCGCTCCACTAACAGCATTTTTAAAAGCACCGGCATTCTCTAAGTTAGAGAATGCCGGTGCTTTACTTTCATCTGCTTCTAAACGCGAGCCAAGCCGCAGACCCCCGTCTCATCTAAGCAAAACCAGGCACTCCATGTAAAAATCACCATGAAGCGCCTGTCGTTGCCGCTTCTAAACGCGAGCCAAGGCGCAGACCTCTGCTCATCTAAACAAAAACAGGCACTCCATGGAAAAATCACCATGAAGCGCCTGTCGTTGCCGCTTCTAAACGCGAGCCAAGGCGCAGACCTCTGCTCATCTAAGCAAAACCAGGCACTCCATGGAAAAATCACCATGAAGTGCCTGTCGTTGCCGCTTCTAAACGCGAGCCAAGGCGCAGACCTCTGCTCATCTAAGCAAAACCAGGCACTCCATGGAAAAATCACCATGAAGCGCCTGGTTTTGCTTACCTGAGTGGGCCTAAACGCGCCTTGGCTCGCTCTGTTTTAAAATTCCACGATGCCGTTTACACCGATTAGCTTGCCATCCCAATCCGTCGCCTTATGGGCGTCAATTTGTTGAATTAAATCAACCGCCACAGAAACCGGTTGGCCGCCCTTTCGTGCCGGACTACTTGCAATTTCGCCTGGTGTCACCGCGCGAAATTGCACCGCACCGGCCAGTTCGTTTTGGAACAGCACCGTCATGGCATTAACGCTCATCCGCGATAATCGTTGCCCCAATCCCGTTGTTGGCTGTTCCGTCGCAAAGTTTGTGAACGTTGCTAGCTGATCTGACATACTGATCACCATTCCGTGAGCCGCCTGAAGCCAGGGCAGCATTTGTTGCGTGACCAAGTACGTTCCTAAAACGTTCACGTCAAACGTTTGTCGTAAACTTTCTGCATCCTCATGACTGGCTAACACATCGTGGTCATCAAAGATTCCCGCATTATTAATCAGCAGATCCAACTGGCCAAACTGTTGTCCGACCCATTGAGCTGCCTGCATAACACTTCCCTGATCCAACAAGTCGATCTGAAGCAGCCGTGCTTGACCACCATTAGCGCGCAAATGGTCGATGGCCTCTAACCCCCGGTCTAAGTCACGGGTTCCGACCAGCACCAAATCACCGTCTGCAACGTATTTTTCAGCCAATGCGTACCCAATGCCGCGAGTCGCACCGGTAATTAACACCGTCTTTGCCATCTAACTTCTCCTTTTATACCCGCTAATTATCCGGCTAAGGCTGCCCAGACAACCAAAACTAATTCCAACAATGCCCGTAAACTATGGTTCCGCCAATTAACGGTCCCGTGTTCACCTCTGTCAATTAAGTAATTAATGATCGAAACCACGACACAGCCGGCAAATAGCAACACAACACCTAACAACCGGTCACTTTTGAACAGCACCTGACACAAAATCATAATTCCCCCAACCAATAACCACAGTTGGTACTGTTGAGCCGGCCGGCTCGACTTTCGTTGGGCCGCAACGATCACCCAGATTCCATAGATTGCGATGGCAAAGGTCACTAGAACTGAAAAAAACTTCATCATGTGTTTAACATCCTCACTTTATTTTGTGGTTAGTATCGTTGAACGATAATCGTTCACTGGTGCAAGGTTTAACCCAGAATTAGTCGTCAATAACCAGTCCCGAACCGCCGTCACCCGTGAATGTTTAATCGTGGTTGCGTGCTCAAAATGCGGCAACGCTAGTGCGCTTAAATTATCACCCGGATACCCCAACGAATTAACCAGAACATCTTGGTAACTCATCGTATCAGGGTGCGCATTAATGTAATCCACTGCTTGATTATAGGCCGTTATAAACGCCTTGACGGCAGCCGCGTGCTTGGTCAACATCTGTTGTGAAAAGATGATCCCCGTATCCGCCTGCCCCGCCGTTGTTTGGGCAATCGTTCGTGCGCCATCACGGCGGCTGCGACTTGCATTGGGATCCGTTAACGTTACCGCTCCCGCCGTTTGGTTTGTCAACGCGGTCATTAATTCCGTTTCACTTCCAGCCGTCTTAATGGCCACCGTCTTCGCGTTGACCTTTTGCTCATCTAGCAATTCACTCAGTGCGTAAGCCTGTGTCGAATTAGCCAGGGTTCCGACCGTTGCGTGCTTTAAGTCTGTCAATTTGGTGACCGTATCTGTTGTGGTCATCACCGCCACATAATTGGTTGCTGAGGCGACCACCTTTCCTGTGGGTGACGTGCCGCTTGTGGTCATGAATTCTGGCAGGCCGCTGATCGCCCCGTTAAATTGGCCCGTGTTCACACCACTGACACGGTCGGCTGGTTGCGCTACGTTTGTTAAGTTCACCCGCAAATGCTGCGCCCCAAAGTAGCCCTGAGTCTCAGCAACGTAAACCGGCAAGGCATCAATGGATGGTCCCACCGCAAAATTTAGGTTGGTTTGCTTTGGTGATGCCGTTGTGGCTGACGGTTTCTGGTGATTACCGCAGGCCGTTAGCCCCAGTAAACCGACGCAAAGACTAATGCCAACAACAACCCACCGACTAACCTTGTTCATCGTGGGGGGCCTCCACTGTGGTCTTCGTCGGATAAAACACTTCAACGGATGGTTGCTCAACCACTGGCTTCAAAACACCACCGTCAGCCGGTGGATACGTTTGTTGATCCGCTTTAGCGGGTAAAATCGCCAGCAATGTCACGATCAGTTGCCCGATGCTCCCCGTTAAAATCAGGGCGGACCACCAACCACTCAGCGCCTGATCATGTAACCGGCGTGCCGTTAACGATAAAATCGGAATTAATAATGATAAGTACACAATGCCCGCTAATCCAATTAAACTACCCGCTGTTGCATTATCAAGGCTTGTTCCACCAGCCGCTTGCACCGCAAACCCACGGGCCATCATCCAAAACACGCCAACGACAAGCCACACTGCACCATAGGCAACGGAAAAAATCATCCAGGCCAGTCGCGACCACAGATAGTTGCCCCGTGACGTCGTCTGTTTGAAGTTGAAAAAGTTATGCCACATCATGCTAAACGCGTTTGCAAGGATCCCGTGCACGTATCCGTTTCGATCCACAACGGCCGGCACTGGCTCACCATCTGGTGACATCATCTGATACCATGGCGCCCGTGAATCTTTGGTCGCCTCCGGTAATGCATGCAAAACGATCATGTGAACGCCTGGCAGCACCATCAACCACTGGTAACGACCCGGCAGATTAATGCTGTGTAACCGACGAACCGACATGCTTAGGTACGGTAAAAATTGGGCGATGTAAAAAAGGTCTAATACTAGTCGTAACGGCACCGCCACTGTGTTGCTCAAACTAAATCCGGCAGATAACACCGTTGCCATCACGATGGTCATCACCACCATGCCAATCATGGCTGCCCAAAAGTCACGTCGCCGTGTCTTGCCATGATAATTAAAGGTTTCCCGCCAACTGGCCGCATAATTTGCCCAGACATTCATGTCCGCACACCCTTTCCTCACTAATGAATAGCTTTATTTTAGCGGAGTTAGTTGCAGATTGCACAATTATTCCCCGAAATGTCACGTTTTTCCCTCAAAACGCGGCAGTCGTTTAAAAACGTGATAAACTAATATCATTACACGAAGGAGGCTGACCCCATGAAACAAGGAACCACCATCATGACGCTCGATAACGGGTATCACTTATGGACAAACACACAGGGCACTGGCGACATTCACTTACTATGTCTGCACGGAGGCCCTGGTGGGACCCACGAATACTGGGAAAACTTTGCCGAAGAACTCGGTAAGCAAGGCCTAAATGTGACCGTTCACATGTACGATCAACTTGGGTCATTTTATTCAGACCAACCTGACTATTCAGATAAAGCAACTTCTGACAAATACTTAACCTATGAGTACTTCTTGGAAGAAGTTGAAGAAGTTCGGCAAAAGCTTGGCATCGACAACTTTTACTTGATCGGTCAAAGTTGGGGTGGCTTGCTTGTTCAAGAATACGCCGCCAAATACGGTGACCACTTGAAGGGTGCCATCATTTCATCCATGGTTGATGAGATTGACGAATACGTGACTAACATCAACAAGGTTCGTGAAGACGCCTTACCAGCAGAAGAAGTGGCCTTCATGAAGGAATGTGAAGCCAAGAACGACTACGATAACGATCGTTACCAAGCCGATGTGGACGTCTTAAACGACGGCTACGTAGACCGGAAGAAGCCAGCGGCCATTGCGCACCTGATTTCAACCATGGCAACCCCCGTTTACAACGTTTTCCAGGGTGATAACGAATTTGTCATCACCGGTAAGCTGAAGGACTGGCACTTCCGTGATCGCTTAAAGGACATCACGGTGCCAACGTTAATTACGTTTGGTGAACATGAAACCATGCCCGTTGAGACCGCGAAAACCATGCAGAAGTTGATTCCGCATGCCCGCCTGGAAACAACGCCAGATGGTGGCCACCACCACATGATCGATAATGCTCCCGTTTACTTTGATCACCTGGCTAAGTTCATTAAGGACGTTGAAAACGACAGCTTTAATGACTAACCATCCACATGATTAAATGAATCGCCAAAAGACTAACCGCCAGCATGACTGGCAGTTAGTCTTTTTTTACGCCGCTAACAGTGTGTTACGATAGAATGAGCACTTTTATAAAGGGGAGATTTTTCATGCTAGCCATTACGATTGCCATCGCGATTGGGATTGCCCTACCGATGGAGACCGCCATTAATTCACGGTTACAAGGGGTCTTAAAGTCACCGTACTTCGCGTCCTTCATGTCATTTTTCATGGGGACCATTTTACTCACGATCCTGTTGCTTATAACAAGTCATTCACTCATCATTGCACCACACTTTATTGCTAGCCAACCATGGTGGATCTGGCTTGGCGGGGTGTTAGCGGTTGTTTATCTAACCGGAAACATCCTCCTGTTCCCAAAACTTGGGGGCATCCAAACCGTCCTCATGCCAATTCTCGGAGAAATTTTGATGGGGTTGCTCATTGACGGCTTCGGTTGGTTTGCCAGCACCCGCTACCCAATCACGTGGCTCCGGTTGGTCGGGGCCCTGTTAATGATTGCCGGCTTCGTTTGCGCCGTTGTGTTACCCGATCGAAGTCGGAAAAGCACGTATCAACGGTCAGCGGACCATCCCAATCGTGGTCGCGGTGCTTGGCAACTACTAGGCATCGTTTTTGGGGGCTTTGCAGCGTGCCAGACAGCCGTTAACGGTCATCTTGGGTATTTACTCCACTCACCCATTCAGGGCGCTTACGTGAGCTTTCTGATTGGAACGGTGCTGTTACTCATCACCGTGCTCATTCAAAATCACGGGCTTCGGCTCCCGGTCGGTGCGATTTCACGCCACCCCTGGTGGATCTGGTTTGGTGGGTTCATTGGGGCCCTCTTTGTTCTTGGAAACGTCTACCTGGTGCCCATCATCGGAACCGGTCTAACCGTGGTCATCGTTTTGTTTGGCCAAATCATTGGGGGGCTTGTGGTTGATCAGTTTGGTCTGTTCGGTGCTAAACGTAATCCGATCGTCTTTCTCCAAATTGTGGGGCTCCTGATCATGATCGTTGGTGTCTTGTTGATCAAATTATTCTAACTAAATTAAAAAAGCTGTCATCAAGGACCGTTAGCGGCGATTCGCCACTAACGCCATCTTGATGACAGCTTTTTTGATTGATCAGGCTTCAACATCCTCACTTTCAGATGTTTCTTGATGTGATTGGATCACTTCCAAGAATGCCTCACCATATTTATCCAGTTTATTTTGGCCCACACCCTTAATACTTAGCATGGCCAACGTTGATTGCGGGAGATCCTCACAAAAGGCTTGTAATGTCTTATCCGAAAAGATCACGTACGGTGGCACGTGTTGCTGTTCCGCAAAGTCCATCCGTAATTGGCGCAAACTTTCAAATAGATCATCATCAACTGAAACCGTTCGTTTGGCTTTAACTGCACCGCGGCGAAGCACCTTTGCTTGTCCCTTCAGGACGCTGCCCCCAAGGTCGCTCACGTGAAGCGTTGGGTACTCACCACCCAATTGTTGCAAATAACCACTACTCGTCAAATAGTCGATCAGGTCGCTCACTTCCTTTTGCGACCGCTCTTTCATCAACCCATATGTGGACAATTCATTGAAGTGCTCCTTCAAGATCCGTTGCACTTTCGAGCCGGTGAGGACCTGAGCAATCAGGGCCTTTCCGTACCGTTCACGCATCCGTAACACGCAGGAAAGAACTTTTTGCGCATCCACCGTGATGTTCACCTGATCACGCTCATCCAAACAGTTCCCACAGTGTCCACAAGCCGGTGACGCCTCACCAAAATACTTCAAAATGAACTGCTGCAAACAGCCCTCCGTGTTGGCATACCGCGACATTTCCTGTAATTTCAGGTATTCCCGTGTTTTAAACGTGGGGTCCATGTCTGACTGATCAATGAAAAAGTGTTGAACCTGAAGGTCAGATGGTTGGTACAGCAAAATGGCTTCACTCGGCAAACCATCACGACCAGCCCGGCCAGCTTCTTGATAGTACGCTTCAAGGTTGCCGGGCACCTGAAAGTGGATAACAAAACGCACGTTACTTTTATCGATCC
Organism: Furfurilactobacillus sp. WILCCON 0119; assembly: GCF_053471565.1. Classification (NCBI taxonomy): domain Bacteria; kingdom Bacillati; phylum Bacillota; class Bacilli; order Lactobacillales; family Lactobacillaceae; genus Furfurilactobacillus; species Furfurilactobacillus sp. WILCCON 0119. The sequence continues at coordinate 224,789 of NZ_JBPCCV010000004.1, read as the reverse complement.
CCATTCCAAATGCATTGGTTGCAACCATCACCTGGACCCGATCGTATAAGAAGGCCTCTTGACTCTGGTTGCGGTCTGATTCGCTCATACCACCATGATACATGCCAGCGGCAATGCCCTTGTGTTGAAGGAGCTGGCTAACCCGTTCCACTTCTTTACGTGTACTTGCATAGACGATCCCAGCAGCCTTAGGGTTGACCTTCAGGTACTCCAGCAAAAAGGCTTCTTTATTCTGCCCCTTAACCACCTGAAACGACAGGTTGTCCCGGGCAAATCCCGTGCTGACTTCATTTTGCGGATCAATGTTCAACCGAGCCATAATGTCCACAGCCACCTTGCTTGTTGCCGTGGCCGTTAACGCCACCACCACTGGATGGGACGGAAACTGGTGGACAGTGTTCATCAAGTTTAGGTAGCTGGGCCGAAAATCATGACCCCACTGGGAAATACAATGGGCCTCATCGATGGCAAGCTGCACGATGTTTAACTCACTCAGTTCGGCCAAGAACCGTTCATCATCAAGTCGTTCTGGCGCTAAATACAGCAACTTCACCTGATCTAACGCAGCTTGTTGTAAACGATATTCAATCTCTTGGTAGTCTAACGTACTGTTGATAAACGTTGCGGCGATCCCGTTTTCGTTTAACGCGTCCACCTGATCCTTCATTAAGGAAATCAGCGGTGAGACAACCACTGTCAGCCCTGGCAGAAGTAACGCCGGAATTTGGTAACAGAGGGATTTTCCACCCCCCGTTGGCATAACGGCCAGGACGTTTTCATGGTTCATGATTTTATTAATAATCGTGTCTTGTCCAGGCCGGAAACTGTCGTACCCAAACTTATCCTTTAGCACACTTAAGGCTGTCTCAGTCATGTTCTCCTCTTTCTCATCCGCTTCGTCTGTCATTCAATTATACAAGCCTTCTGAGAAAGTACAATGATCGGCCCTTTTCCAAAATCATTGCACATAAAAACGGCATTTACGGAAAGTCCACGCCGTAAATGCCGTTGTTTTAATCCTTATGGTGATCACTCTTCATTACGCGCTCACGCCAAAATAAGCACCGTTTTAACCAGTCCATTGTGGCAAAAATTAGTTATCGATCACGGCTACTCACGGTGTGCCAGTGCCCATTGCTGGTCCTGGTAGTCAAGCCGCTGCTCATAGTTGTGTAGTTCTGATAACTGACGATCGGTTAGCATCTGAATTGTTGAACCTAAGTTCCACAAAAAGTGAACGTCGATTGTTTTAACAATGGCGTGTTGCTGCACCTGATTTCGATTCAGCCTAAACTTTGGCATAGCGCTCCTTAAATGAACCCCGCTAACTATCAAGGGGGTTGTTGGTTACGCTAACGCTACTCCATCCACACCGTTTTGTAAACTTTTCCTCACCGTCAAACTGCGGTTTCACCCCGGCAGGCCAGCGTCTAGCCGCTTATAAATCGTCAAACCGCGCAATGCACTTAATTAATTACCAAATGTGAACGCGCTCATCTGGTGCTAACCACATCCCTTCGCCTTCATGCACATCGAAGGCCGTGTAAAATTCATCCAAGTTTTGCGCCTGAACGTTTGCCCGCAGCTTGTGTGGCGCATGAACATCAATGCTCAGCAAGAGCTGTTCATACGCTGGGCTTGCCTTCATGCACCACACCTTTGCCCAATTGGTGAAGAATGCTTGGGCAGAAAAGTCTGGATCTTCCTTAGCGGCCTCTAACGCACAGCTTAACCCACCTTGGTCCGCAACGTTTTCAGAAACCACGAGCTTACCGTTCACCGTGCTCCCGGCAAAACTGATTCCGTCAAATTGATCGATCATTGCCTGGGTCAAGGTCTTGAAGTGGGCCAAATCGTCCGCGGTCCACCAGTCGTGCATGTTCCCGTACTCATCAAATTGGGCCCCATTATTATCGAAGGCGTGGGAAATTTCGTGTGCCATGACGGCCCCAATTCCACCAAAGTTCTCCGCACTGCTCTGATCCAAACTGTAAAACGGTGCCTGTAAAATGGCGGCCGGAAAGACGATGATGTTGTTCGATGGGTCGTAATAAGCATTAACGGTTGCGGGGTCCATGTCCGCCCACATCGTCCGGTCCACCTCTTGATCGATCTCATCGAAGTTTGCCTGAACCGCTAACCGATTAAACCGCAGGGCATTGTCAAAGAGCGTGCCACCCGCTTCACTTGGGGTGACCACGAAACGTGCATACAATGGGTCAATTTTATCTGGGTAACCAACGTTTGGAATCAATGTATCAAGCTTTACGATTGCCTGCCGCCGTGTTTCGTCGCTTAACCACTCGTTCTTTTGTAACCGGTTCTTATAAACGTCGATCATCCGGTGAACCATTGTCATGACGTCTGCTTTGGCCTTAGCACCAAAGTATTTACGTGCGTAATAATCCCCCACCACCATGTTGAACTGGTGGTAAGCCAGGTAATAAGCACCCTTTTGGGGATTAAACGCGGCTTTGCTTCCAGATAGTGCCCGCTGATATTCGCCCCGAATCACCCGGGCGTCATCCGTTAAATGACCGGACCAACTCCGAACAAGCTGCACAATTAACCAGCTCTTCCACTCTTCAAAGTTATTTGGTGTTAGGACGGTATTCAATGCTTCATAATATTTCGGATCAGTGACGATCACCCGCTCTACGCGGTTTTCCAACGCTTCGTTAACATAGGCCGTCAGATCAATCACATCGCTATGTTGCCCAAAGTCAGTCAGTGACTGAGGATTGTACATCTTTGGATAGTCCGCTTTTTCTTCACTACTCTTTTGGTGTTGCGCTAACTTAGCGTCCAGGGCCACCGTTTGATCCAGGATCGTTGCGACGTCCGTTTCGGGTAGTCCGGCTAACGTTAACAGTTTAGTCATCATTGCCTTAAACGTTGCAATCAGCTGTGGCGCAGCGTCATTTCCGGCCGCATAGTACGTTGTGTCCGGTAAGATCAAAGATGGTGTCCCTGCGTAAACGGCGTTGTGCTTTGTGTCCTTCATATCGGGACTCACACTAATTGGAAATGGTGCACCCACACCGTCCTTCAAAAACGCCACCAGGTGCGTTTGAAGGTCCTTGTAGTCCACTAACCCTTGAACAGTTTTCAACAGCGTCAGAAGGGGTTTAAACCCCTTTTGATCACGCGTTTGATAATCACTTGCTAATTTGTAATAACTAATGAAGTTTGCAAGGAGCACATTATTGGGTTCAACTGTTCCAGCCAGCATCTCACCAAAGTCCTTCATCAACGTGGTTTCGATGTTGTCAGCCAAGTCGGCGAAGCCACCCGTCGTTGGTTTGTCATCAGGAATCGTGGCCGTTTGTAACCACTCACCATTAACCCCTAAATACAGGTCATCCTTTAAGGATGCGCTACCTTCATCGGCGCTGGTTGCACCGCCCACTAATGTTTGAATCCGATTATTCACAAATGTCATTAACCGTGCCTCATTTCTATAGAATTAAAAAACGATTAAAAGCTTTCCTTAGTATAGCAACCTCGTTGGTGAAACAAAAGGGCGACGCATTCCTCAACCGTAAATAGTTGTCTTCCTAGTGGTTCACGGTTACACTGCTGGTAATCAACCATTTAATTAACGTTTTATTACAGGAGGCTTTCCTTATGTCCACAACTTTCTTTGTCGGCGCCCATGGCCAAATTGGTCAACTCGCCATTCAGGATTTTGCTGATGCTGGTGAACACGTCATTGCAGGAATTCGTGACGACCGTCAAGCCGCTGATTTTCCCACCAGCGAGTTTGTAACCACGACACCATTTGATCTCAACGCCTTTCCAGAAGAGATGGCCGTTCAATTTAAGACAAGCGGTGCTGACACCGTCGTCTTTTCCGCCGGATCTGGTGGTAAGACTGGTGACGATCAAACCCTAATGATTGATCTTGATGGTGCCATCAAGACAATGCTTGCTGCTCAACAAGCGGGCATCAAACGGTACATCATGGTGAGCTCGATTTACAGTAATCACCGTGAAGTCTGGGCTGATACGCCCATTCATCCTTATCTGATTGCAAAACATTACGCCGATGTCTTTCTTGAGCACACAGATTTGGATTACACGATTCTACGGTTTGGAACGTTGATTAATGAACCTTCAACGGGCCAACTCGTTGTGAACCCAACCCCAGAAAAAGGCACCAAGATTACCCGGGCGGATGCTGCTAAGACCATCTTAGCGGCACTCCAGGCACCACAAACACGTCGACAAGACTATACCATCGGTAATGGCACCACACCAATAGCAGACGCCTTTAAATAAGCCATTTATCGTGATCATCAACAAAACGATCGCTTTCCAAATCGGAAAGCGATCGTTTTTATTTTGATTCTTCTTTATTTAGACAAAACAAAACCGCCCACACAATGATGTGTGGGCGGTTCCGCCAAGTGTCTATGCTTCTTCTAGTAAGATTGACCCAATCTGTGACAAAATATCTGCCGTTTCATGAGCGTATAGAACGCCTTGAGACGTTAATCGAACGGTCTTACGGCGGCGATCGTAGCGTTCGCCACTAACTTTAACTAAGTTTCGCTGAACGAAGTTGGTCATCATCATGGACACGAAGCTAATTGAGGTACTCAATTTCTTGGCGTACATACTAATTTCCAGGTCCGGCGTCGTAAAAATCAGTTGAATGAGAAGTAATTCTCTTAAGTTAACTGACGACTGGCGTGTTAACGTCGAAATCTTTTGTTGACGTGCAAGGAAATCCAGCGTCTTCGCTAATTCCGGTGCTTCAACTTCTGATTTGTAGTTAATCATCCGCTCATCTCCATTCCCCGTAAGTTTCAACCCGCTCATTAATTATGATCAACAGGTGGGGACCACCCACATTTGTCCTATTCAGGACAAGCTGCTGATACATGAAAACGAGAATTGGTTGGATTCTCGTTTTCGTTCCCATCGAGGTCACCGACAACCGTATCAGTAATCTCTTAGAAAGGCTTCGGTTAGCAGTCTTCCTATTGGTTTAAGTCAATTAATGATTGGCTTTCATTTTACTTGATAGCCGTTCAATACTACCTTGTACGAACGGTACAAGTTCTTGCGCGAAATCTTGACTTGACATTCCGGCCAACAATTCATCTTTTGTTAAATGGTTAGTTGGAACTGCGTCAATTAATACTAAAGCGATGTCAACAAGCTTGTCGAGTTGATCAAATGCACTTGTATTATCGTCAACTTGTTCGGATAATTCCATTGCTTGATACAACGTCTTCATAGAAATTTCTTCAGGTGCTTCGTAAACTCTTTTTTCGCCGTTAACCGTTAATGTCAATTTTTCTGTCATTTTTGGTCACCCTAAGTTAATTTGTTGAAAATAATTTTAGTGTTGGTACTTCTTTGAAAAGCCGAACAGTGCCAAGACACTCATCAGAGCGGTCATGATCAACCCAAGAATTGCACCTTGTTGAGCTTCACCAGTTTCTGGCAAGTTAGAAGCAGCGTTGTTAGCAGCTTGGTTGGCTGTCTTAGCAACGTTAGCAGCAACACCAGCAACTGCATGAGCAGCAGGAGCAGCAACGCTAGCAACATCCTTAGCAGCGTTTGTCATAACGTTAGCACCGTTTCCGGCGTTAACTGATGAGCCGTTGTTTTCGTTACCAGTAGTTGAACCACCGTTGTTACCAGCAGTGTTTCCACCATTGTTACCGTTGTTACCATTGTTTCCGTTATTACCATTGTTACCGTTGTTGTTCGTGTTTCCACCATTGTTGAACAAGCCGGCAATAGCTGTCAAAATCTTGTTTAAGATGTCTGACAATGTTGAACCTACGCTAGCAATGATGTCTTTGATTCCGTTAACAATTCCAGCTAAGCCATTGTTAATTCCTGAGATGATGTTGTTGATCCCACTTACAATGTTGTTGAAAATGTTCTTAGCGAAGTCGATGATTGAGTTAACAACATCGTCAAAGCCCTTAGCAGCAGCGTTGATAACGTTTTGAATTCCGTCAGCAACATTCTTGAAGAAGGTAGTAATCCCGCTTACGATGTCCTTAGGAATTGAAGTAATGTCGTTCCAAACAGTTGAAATGGCATCCTTGATTGATGAAAGAACGTTCTTAGCATCCGTTGCTAACTTAGCAGCAGTGTCCTTGATAACGTTCCAAACGTTTGTCAAAACGTTGTGTGAAGTCAAGATTGCCTTAGGAACAGCAACCATGGCGTCCCAAATTGCCTTAGGAACAGCAGTTAAAGCAGTCCAGCTGTCACTGATGATTGTCTTCATCATAGTGTTGAAGTCTTTAACAGCTGAAGCTAAACCTGAAACAGTGTCCTTGATGGCAGTTTCAAATTCGCCAGGAATAGTTGAAGTCCAAGTTGTCCATACAGATTGTAAAGCAGCCTTTAAGCCATCGTTCCAGATCGTGCCAGGTAATGAAAGCATGTTCTGTAAAACATCCTTGTTAGCATTCCACAGTGCCTTAGGGAAGGCAGTCAATGGTGCAAGCAAGTCTTTAGCAACTGTCAACGCTTGACCAGGTACAGTTGTGATCATGTCCTTGATAGCGTTGTATTGGTTAACAAAACCGTTCCAAATTGTTGAAGGAATGCTCTTAACAGCGTCCCAGATGTTTGATAAGTCTTGTTTGATTCCCGTAATAATAGCATTTGGTAAAGCAGTAATTCCGCTCCAGATGTCGCTGATTGCTTGCTTAGAGTTATCAAAAATTGATGATGCTACGTTCTTGATTCCGCTAAGAATGTCTGAAGGAATTGCTTTGAAATCGTTAATAACGTTTGTGAAGGAATCCTTAACACCATTCCAAACACTTGAGATAGCGTCCTTGATGGCACTGTTAACACCAGCTAAGGCGTTAGCAATTTGTTGCATTAAATCGAAGTTCTTCAGATCGTTTGCAGCAGTTGCGACTGTGTCAGGAAGTGACGTTGTTGCTGAAGGAGCAGCAATTGCTGGCGTTTCAACATTTTCAGTTGTAACGGAACTGTTAACATCAGCTGTGTCAGGAAGTGCTACACTGTTTGAGTCAGATGATACACCACTATCATTTGAGCCAGACGTAGCATTCGTTGCTGGTGTTTCAGCAGTTGTTGCGTTTGTGCCAGTAGTTGAAGAGGTTGCTTGGTCTGTCGAAGTCGAAGCAGCCTCTTTTTGTGTGTCTGTGGCAGCTGATGTTGCTTGTGAAGTTGCCGTTGACGTTGCTTGTGATGCGGCTGTTGAAGTTGCAGCAGCTGATGTTGCTTGTGAAGTAGCTGTTGAAGTTGCAGCAGCTGATGTTGCTTGTGATGCAGCCGTTGATGTTGCGGTTGCAGTTGTGTCGGTTGCGGCTTTAACGACCGTTTCCGTTTGTGGTTGGCTAGCAGCAGGTGTTGCAGTTGTGTCAGCACTTGCTGAAACAGCCCCCGTTGCTAATGCGGCAGCTGTACCGATGAAGAATAATGGTGCGTACAGCCAACCCTTCTTTGATTTAAACATTTTAACCCGACTCTTAACAACTGGACGAGTTACCTTACGATTATCTGATGACATTTTAAACTTTCCCCTTTCTTGTTCACCTCGTACTTTCTCTCTTTAACGATTGTTTGTAAACAACTAAATTGACACAAAGTTTCGTTGGCGTTAATTTATTTATCGAAATGTATCCGGTTTATAAGTTGTTCCGTTTTCGTGATTATCGTAGCAAACAGGGGCCCAACTTGGTCGGTTGCATAACAGAAACAATCACACTTTATTAAAAATCTTATAAAAACGATTACAAAAAAAGATCATATAACTTTGTTAAAAAGTTCATTTTAATACGTTGACTGTATATTTTCGGGTCATAATTGTTATTATTTTATTTAATTAATTCTTTTTAGTTTTTTTGAACGTTATTCCCCTTGTTAACTATGATTCTCATGAGGTTTAACGCCCTAAAAACCTTTTACTAAGCGGTTTTTACCCTTCTGAATTTTATTTCTATTTATTAACCAGTTACCCGCTTCACTATTTTTCGAACACTGTGAATGGTCAGCAAATCCTTCATCGTATGAATCACTTATAAATTTAATCATCGAAAATCGCCACTTCATTTGTCAATACATAAATTTAACTAGTTAATCATTCATTTACACATGATTGACCGTTTCTACTATATAATATGTCAATTCATCGGACCGAGTTTGCGCCGTTGATTAACCCAACCATTTTAAAAGGCACTGACTGGATTACTAGTCAGTGCCTTTATTTGATCTATTTACGTAAACTCAGTTTTTCAACGTTGAGGATTTCACCAATCCATCCATCATAGAAACCAACTTCATGGCTAACCATAATCAGGTTGCCCCGGAACTTTTGAAGTGCCTCGCTCAACGCATTCTTCGTTTCATCATCCAAATGGTTGGTCGGTTCATCCATTATTAGGAAGTTTGATGGCGTCAATTCCATGATGGCCAGCTTAACCTTCGTTTGTTCCCCACCCGAAAGCAAGTTCATTGGCTTCATGACATTGGCGGCATTGATTCCAGCAGCCCCAAGCTTTGTCCGAATCGTCTTCGGCAACATTGTCGGAAATTCATTTTGAATGATTTGAAGTGGTGTCAACCGATCATCTTCCCAATCCAAGTCCTGATTGAAGTAGTTGATTTTTGCAGAGGGTGAAAATTCTGCCTCACCAGCTAACGGTGTCAGTTCGCCGAGGATCGACTTAATCAGCGTTGATTTCCCGACCCCGTTGAACCCGGCAAACGCAATTTTTTGAGCGGTCCCCAACGTAAACGTCACGGGTGCTAACAGTGGCCGCTCGTATCCAGCAGACAATCCCCGAACCACCAACGCGTTTTGTGAGCCCGTATCAAGATACGGAAAGTCAAACCGGGCCTGAACGTTATCTGACGGCGGATCGATCCGTTCCATCCGGTTCAGCATCTTTTCACGTGACTTCGCCATGTTGGAGTGTGAACCAGCCTTAAACTTTGAAATCAGCTTTTCGTTCTTTTCAATAACGACCCGCTGTTTCTCGTAGGCCTTTTCTTGGAATTCGCGTTTCTCTTCCTTTTGCTTCATGGCCTTCTTGAAGCTACCACGGTACTTCGTGATCTGCCCAAAGGAAACGTCACAAATCGCATTCGTGACGGCTTCCAAGAAATCATAATCATGTGAAATGACCATGGCGGCCCCTTCATAACCATTTAAATAATCTTCAAGCCACTGAATGTGTGCCACATCAAGATAGTTTGTCGGTTCATCAAGCAGAATAACGTCTGGATTTTCTAGCAACAGCTTAGCCAAAATAATCTTTGACCGCTGGCCACCGGACATTTCTGACACAACGTGGTCCTTACCGATCTCGTTTAAACCCAGTCCAGTAATGACCCGTTCAATTTCGGTCTCGACGTCATAAAAATTACGGGCTGCCAGTTCATCTTGTAACCGTCCCGCCTTTTCTAACAACGCATCATCCATCGACTCCGCATAGTCAGCATAGTATTGCTGCATCTTTGCGTCCTTAGCATATAATTCAGCGTACGCAGTGTGCAGAAACTCAATTAACGTCATCCCCTCCGGAATGTCCGCATACTGGTCTAAATAACCGATCCGCACGTTTTTTTGCCATTTAATGGCACCTTCAACGGGAAGCAGTGTTCCCGTTAAGATTTTGATCAACGTCGACTTACCCGCCCCGTTTTGCCCGACGATACCTAAGTGTTCACCCTTTTCCAACTGGAAACTGGCGTCTTCATAAAGGTTTTTATCGGCAAAGCTCATGGATAAGCCCGTTACTTCTAACAAGCTCATGATTAATTACTCTCTTTTTCTTCGTCCCACTGGTTAGTCGGTTGCGCATTCTTAACGAATAAAGCCTGTTCCAACCAGTTTTCATGTTGTTTCAGCGTTTAATAATATACCACATTTCACAAGGCAAGACCAACGATGGCGGTGACCGGACCTGTGTGCTAGACTTAGACAAAATACGTTTGCTGGAGGTTTTTCACCCATGAATGTCCGCACTATTAGCCAACTTACCATTAATGTCAGTGATCCAAAACGGGCCTGGCGCTTTTATCATGAAGTCTTTGACTTGCCAGAGACCATCCTCCCCGACGGAACTGATAGTGTGTTGGTGAATGGTCAACCGCTCACCTTTATCACAGTGCCCGAACACCCAGCAAACAACGATCAAAGCGCTCCTGATATCGTTATTCACGCTCACGATAACATTGACGCGTTAATCAGCCACCTACAAAACTACTGGGTGCCAATCATCGCCGGCCCCCTAACAGATGGTGACCTGCAGGCGGTTTACATTAATGATTTCGAAGGGAATTTGATTGAAATTCTGGAACGACCTAAACATTAAGCCTTCACTCAAGAAAGACCGGCTAAACCCTCATTATATGGGTTCAGCCGGTCTTTTAGTTTAATGACTTGTGACTGTGGCAACATCCGCACCGCGTTTAACCGCCGTGGGTGCAACCATCGTTAGTTCATCCACATGATCCATGTTTGTGATCACAACCATGGTCGTCGTCGCTTTTCCTGCTGTCCGAATGGCCTCGAAGTCAACTGTCAGTATTGGTTCACCGGCACTGACGATCGTCCCAGCTTCCAGAAGCGTTGTAAACGGCGCCCCATCCAGTTCCACCGTGTTGATCCCCACGTGAACGAGAATTTCTAACCCACTTGTGGTCGTTACCCCAAACGCATGCTTGGTTGGGAAAATCATGGAAATCGTTCCGGCGACCGGACTCACAATTGTTCCCGTTGTCGGCTCAATGGCGTACCCATCACCCAGTAACTTTCCGCCAAACGTTTCATCTGCAACAGCGCTCAAGTCAACCATGTTCCCATCAGCAACGGCTGCCAGTGTCGTCACATGCGTTATTGGCGTTTGTGCGACCGTCTCACCTGCGTCAGGCGTTGAACTCACGGGATCAGCGACTGCCAACGTTTCTGAAACCTCACCACGATAGATGGCTTCCAGCGCGTCTTCAACAAACTGAACTTCTGTCCCGATGATAATTTGAATGTTATGTTCATCAAGTACGTTTACAGCTGGTGCTCCCGTTGCTCGAATCGCGGCCGCGTCCACGACCGCGGTGTCCTTTAACTGCCACCGCAACCGGGTCGTACAATTCCCCATCTGTTGCACGTTACTTTTTCCACCAATGGCAGCCCAAATCTTCCGGCCCTGGCGGAGATACTTATCTTCCGTAGCGTCCGTTGGTTCATCATCGTTTGCCATGGACGGGTCATCATCTTCACGACCCGGTGTTTTTAAATCAAAGTGCTTAATGGCAAAATCAAAACCAAAGTAGTAAATCACGGCCATGCCAAGCCCCTGAACCAGAAGCATTAACGGCATGTTTGCCAGTGGCATTCGTGTACTTAATAAAAAGTCGACTAACCCTGCGCTAAACGAAAAACCTGCCGTCCAGTGCATCGCAGCGGCTAGGGCCAGGGATAGCCCCGTAAAGATCGCATGAAGTAAATAGAGTGGCCAAGCCACAAACATAAAGGAAAACTCCAACGGTTCGCTCACCCCGGTAAAGAATGAGGCAAACGCACCGGCAAGCATGAGGGAACCCGTCTTTTTCTTATTTTCTGGCCGCGCATTGCGATAAATCGCGTAGGCACCAGCAGGCAGTCCGAACATCATGACGGGGAAAAAGCCCGCCATGTACATGCCCGTCACCCCTTTAGTTCCAGAACCAGCAAGCCACTTCCCCATGTCATTAATATCAGCCACATTAAACCAAAAGACCGCGTTCAACGCGTGGTGTAAACCAGTAGGAATTAACAACCGGTTGAAAAATCCGTAAAGACCAGCACCAACCCAGCCAAGTTTCGAAATGGTTGTCCCAAATGCCACCAACGCACCGTAAACAGCCGGCCAGACAAAAAGTAAAACCAGTGTGACGAACATCATTGAAACCGCTGCTAGGATCGGCACACTCCGCTTTCCGGAGAAAAAGGACAGGGCCATTGGCAGCTTGGTCGCATGAAACCGGTTATACAACGCCGCCGCGATCAGCCCGGCAATGATCCCAATCAGCACGTTATTGTGAATCGCCGTAAACGCTGGGTTTACCGCACTCACTTTAATCTGCAAAAATGGGGCAAGGTGGATTGGGTCGAGCATGTATGCCGGGATGATGTAGGCCACTAACCCAGCAACGGCCGCTGCGCCATCCTGACGTTCTGACATTCCTAATGCTAACCCAATGGCGAAAAGGAGCGCAAGTGAATCTAACACTGCCGTTCCACCATTAACTAAAAAGCCACCCACTGCGTTTGCTTTACCGATCCAGTTACCGATCCCAATTAACAGTGCGGCAGCCGGTAGCGTGGCTACTGGTAGCATTAAGGAACGGCCCATCCGTTGAAAATACTCTTTCATGCTTTCATTTCTCCTGTCATTTTCATACCAATGGTATTTATAATACCGTTTAATCGTTGGTACGCAAGCATATAGTTACTACAATTGACCTATACCATTAATCGGAGGCCTTGTGCGCCTTGACCTGCCGTCCAGAAAACTTTTTTCATTTATTTTCACTGCTAACCACATTTGTTTTCATTGGTTTCAAACCGCATAAAAAAGGCGCGATTGGCGTCTATACCAATCACGCCTTTCATTTTTATCTTCATCCAATGGTGGTTGTTTTAATCAACCAACGAGCGCCAATCCTGAGCGTAAATAAAGCCCATCGCTTTTTCACCCGTGTGGACCCCAATCAGTGGTCCGATAATGCCATCCTCGAAGATCACAGATGGTTGCGCTGCCCGCGAAGCTGCTAACCACTGCGCCTTCAAATCTGCATTATTTGCATCCACGATGCTCACACGCAGCGGATAATTTGTTGTCGCCACAATCTCAGCAAACTGCTTTTGAATGCTTAGAAATGCACGTTTCATTTGTCGTTCACGGCCGGTTGCAATAATTTTACCTTCTGGTGTAAACGCCAGCATTGGCTTAATTTGCAGCATCGTCCCGATGAGTGACTGACCATTAGAGATTCTGCCGGTGCGCATTAAATGACGCATATCATCCACGACAAACATCACCTTTGTCGTTTCCCGTAACTGGGCCAAGCGCGCAAAAATCTCATCAACGCTGTGGCCCTTTTCAGCAAGCGCAGCTGCCAGGAGAACCTGATTTCCAGCCCCAGCACAGGCGATCCGCGAATCCCAGATGTGAACATCCAAATTATCAACCGTTGGGGCATATGCTTCGACGTTTGAAATAAATCCGGAGATGCCACTTGATAGGCCCACGATAATGGCCGTGTCGTACCCATCGGCAACAACCTGGTCTAGCACCCGTTGAACTTCCCCATTTGACGGTTGTGATGTCGTTGGCGCAACGTGTTCTGTTTTAAGTAGGGCATAAAATTTCTTTGCATCTAAGTCCACATTTTCGTGATACACATGATTCCCAAACAAGACTGGATCATTGATCACATAAATGTGGTAACGGTCTTGATCTGCTGCGTTAATGTACGCTGAACTATCCGTTAACACCGCAATTTTCATATCAATTACCTAGTTTCATTTAATGTCGTTTCATTCATTATCTCAATTGACTGATGGAACTGCAAACACAGAGTCACAGCCACAGGTATCCCACCGCCGCTAATGCCACGCCACCAAGTAGTGAAGCGACGACATACCCAACGGCCAGCGCATGATGGTGATCGTGCATGAGCAACACCACTTCATTAACCATGGTTGAAAAGGTCGTGAACCCACCCAACAGTCCCGCACCAAGGAATACCTTAATAGCCAGCGGCCACGTACTCCCCATGAGCACCCCTAAGCACAAGCTTCCCACTAAGTTAATACCAAACGTCGCCCATGGAAAGGGAACCTGGTGATTAAACTGTTTCTCAAATTGCATCACCAAATAGCGAAGGATTGCGCCGCCGCTTGCGCCCAGGCCAGCCAGTCCGCTCATTAGGATCATTGCCAATCACCCTCCGTCCGTTCCAGTAGCCAGTGTGCCAACCGTTGCCCGGCGCTTGCGGCCGCAAGTCCGCCAATAACGGAGCTCAGCACGTAGACCGTTACGACCAGCCATTGGCCAGTCTGCAACAGTTTGACACACTCTAAGGAAAAGCTCGAAAACGTGGTGAACGCACCGATCATCCCGGTCCCTAGTCCTAAAATCACTTCGCTAGGTAATGGCAAGCGGTTCGCCAACCAAAAGTTAACCATGGCCAATAAAAACGCGCCACTAATGTTAATCGCAATCGTTGTTCCGTACCACTGTGTCGTTAGCGGCCACATTAGTTCTAGTAGTTCCCGCAAGAACCCACCAACAAACGCAAATCCGCCGACGGCTAATATTCGTCGTGTCATTTTGTCATTTCCCCTCTGTTTTAACGCTAGACATCCCTCTACCTTACTCAAGAATCGCCGTTATGACAACTAACGCCCGGGGAAATTCACCAATCTGTAAAAAAACATTTGACACGATTGAAGCGCTCCTCTACACTACAACGTATAAAGACAGCTTACAAAAAGGAGTTCGTTATGATGGTGATTAGTCACGTTCAACAACTAAATACTTGGCAAAGCCGGTAATTCAGGTTGCTTAACCACCATCGTGGCTGGATGCAATCTGAAGTCAGATCTTCGATTGCATCTGTGCCGACTAACTTTGATGTGAATTCATCACCGAGTGCGCACGGATTAACCCCTGTGTGAGCCCGGTGTTTTTTATTTTAACGGCAGCTCGCACACGTGAGCTGCCGTTTTTTCATGTTCTCACCGCCACCACCCATTTTATTCAAAGGAGTTCCTGCTTATGAAACGCTTGTACAGTCTCATTGCCATTATTTTCATTTTCCTCGGCGTCGCCTTTTTCCAGGGTAAACAGCAACAACGCGCCCAACAAAAAATTCCAACGGTTGGTGTTCTCCAACTGTTGACCCATCCGGCCCTCGATACCATCAATCGTGGAATCGACGATAGCCTGAAGGCCCACGGGTACATCCCCGGGAAGACCATTCACATTGATTTTCAAAACGCTGAGGGCGACCAAAGTAACTTGCAAACAATGAGCGCCCGTTTTGTTCATGAACAGGTCGATGTCGCGATTGGGATTGCCACCCCATCAGCTCAGGCACTAGCTAATGCGACCACAAAGATTCCGGTTGTCTTAGGGGCCGTCACCGACCCGAAAGGTGCAAAACTCGTTCAAAACAACACACGTCCCGGTGGCAACATCACTGGTGTTTCCGACCAGGCACCGCTTGCTGAGCAACTTGGTTTGATCAAGAAGCTAACACCAAACCTCAAGACACTCGGGATCATTTACACGTCAAGCGACGACTCGGCAACGGCGCAATACAAGCAGTTTAAGGCCCTTTGTCAAAAGGAACACATCACCTTAAAGGCCTACTCTGTTGCGAACACCAATGACGTTAACCAGGTCTCACAAACCATGGCTAATGAGGTGGACGCCGTGTACGTTCCGACCGACAACACGTTAGCTAGTGCGATGCAGACCCTGGTTGCCAACACTAACGCCAAGAAGATTCCGGTCTTTCCAGCCGTTGACACCATGGTTAAACAGGGCGGACTTGCCACTTACTCCGTCAACCAGTATAAGCTGGGCCGCTTAACCGGCGACATGACCGTTGCCATCTTGAAACACAAAAAGACACCAGCAACCACACCAATTGAATATGTCCGCCACGGTGACTTAACCATTAACCTAAAGGTCGCCAAACAACTGGGCATCACCATCCCGCAATCACTCATTAATGAAGCAAAGCAAAAGGGGGAACTTTACAAATGACACTCATTACATCCGCAATCGGCCAGGGGCTCTTATGGGCCATCCTGGGTCTCGGCTTGTTCCTCACCTTTCGAATTCTCGATTTCCCCGACATGACCGTTGAAGGCACGTTTCCACTCGGTGCTGCCACCGCTGTTGCCTTGATCTACCGGGGCATGAACCCATTGTTGGCCACGCTATGTGCGTTTCTGGTTGGGATGGGCGCCGGCCTCATCACTGGGTTACTGTACACCAAGGGCCGCATTCCCATTTTATTGGCCGGAATCCTCGTTATGACCGCCGCCTACTCCGTAAACTTACGAATCATGGGGCGCGCTAACCTGAGTCTTCTTGGTAAGTCTTCCCTCTTCAAGAACGACTTCTTAGAATCACTCCCACAGTACTTTGATGGCGTGTTTGTCGGTCTTGTTGTGATCATCCTTGTTACCGGCCTACTCGTCTTCTTTCTTAACACCAACCTGGGGCAAGCATTTATCGCAACCGGTGATAACCCCACCATGGCTCGCTCCGTCGGCATCAAAACAGACCGGATGGTCATTATGGGCCTCATGCTATCAAACGGGCTCATCGCAATGGGCGGTGCGCTTGTGGCCCAAAATAACGGCTATGCTGACGTTAACATGGGTATTGGGATCATCGTCATTGCGCTTGCCTCGATTATCATCGGGGAAGTTGCGTTTGGTGAGTTATCCCTGACCCAGCGCCTGATTGCCGTTACCCTAGGGAGTATTTTATACCGCTTTGCTTTACTGATTGTATTACAACTCAACTTCTCTGCTAACGACCTAAACTTACTATCCGCAATCATCCTCGCGCTTTGTTTATTACTACCGCGATTCCGTCAGTTTCTCCACTTTGATCGCCTCGTTGAAAGGAGCACACATCATGGCCACAACTAATTCTGAACCACTGTTAGAACTGAGCCACGTTTCCACCGTGGTCAACGCGCACACCGCTAACGAAACGACGATTCTAAACGACCTGAATCTTGCCATTTATCCTGGTGACTTTATCACTGTTCTTGGTTCAAACGGCGCTGGTAAGTCCACCCTCTTTAACGTTATTGGTGGCAATCTCACCGCAGATCAAGGTGACGTTTTGCTACACGGCCAATCCATTAAACATGAAAGTGAAGAACAGCGAACCCGTTTCCTCGCCCGTGTCTTCCAAGATCCTAAATTAGGAACGGCGCCCCGGATGACCGTTGCTGAAAACCTTCTGTTAGCCTCACACCGGGGCCAACGACGGGGCCTTGTTCCTCGTCACCTCCACCGCCACATGACAGATTACAAGACGATGGCCGCCACGATGAACAACAATCTTGAAAACCGGTTAGACACGGCCGCAGGGGCCCTCTCTGGTGGACAACGGCAGGCACTCAGCTTCCTAATGGCCGTCGAGAGTAAACCTGAACTCCTTCTATTAGACGAACACACGGCAGCGTTAGATCCCAAAACATCGGAGCAATTAATGACGGCCACAAATGAACGCATCGCAGCCGATCACCTCACGTGCCTAATGATCACCCACCGGCTTGAAGACGCCCTTAAATACGGCAACCGTCTCATCGTTTTGAATGGCGGAAAGGTCACCGTCGACGTTTCAGGTGCCGAAAAGGCCGCATTGACCCGCGAACAACTCTTTGGCTTTTTTGAAACCCTCTAATCGTTGCGGGAACTCGCGTTTATCAGGTATCCTAGGGGTAAAGTTCGTTTGAAAGGACAGTTCATAAATGAATCCGCTTGTTTCAATTATCATTCCTGTGCACAATGCCCGAGCAACGCTAGACCACTGCTTAGGCAGCCTCGCACGCCAAACCTACGCGAACATCGAACTTCTGCTTGTGGATGACGCCTCAACCGATGACTCCGGCACCATCTGTGCGTTCTGGGCCACTCGTGAACCACGGATCCAGGTCTTGACCCAATCCACAAACCAAGGTGTCTCAGCTGCCCGCAACCGTGGCCTTACAACGGCAACCGGAAAATTCGTGTGTTTTGTCGACAGCGACGACTGGTGCGAACCCACCTACATTGAGCGCTTCGTTGATAACATGACGACCCATCAGGTCGCCATGGCTTGTGGTGGCTATTTTGCAGACGGCGGCTTCATCAAAGCAATTACTAACGATCCGCTCGCCCGTCAGCTTAGCCAAGAAGAACTGCTGACTGACATCATTAAGCCCAGCGGCGACATTCGTGGTTTCCTGTGGAACAAGTGCTACTCACTTAACGTTATCAACGCGCACCACCTGCGCTTCGACACTGAGTTGGCCATGATGGAAGACCAGCTTTTCAACGTGCAGTACGCCACCACAATTGACGGGGCCTGGTACGATTCAACACAGACGTATCATTACGTGACCTACAGTGACAGCGCTAGCCACGCTCTGTCAGCCAAGAAATTGACCAACGAGTTTGCAGCACTGGATAAAATTGACGCGGCCCTTCAAACAACGGGATTGACCGCAACACCATTTCATCCAGAACAATAAGCATAATAAATAAGGGTTCGAAATCTTAGATGATTTCGAACCCTTATTTGATTGAAAAATCATTGACCTTGCCGGTAGTAATAGCTATCAGCAGAATAATTATCAGCATTTTGAGTCCCAATAAGCCGTGGTTTGCTCGTATCAGATTGATCTCCGGGCTGGTTTTTAACTCCGATTGGATAAGCCGCCAGATAGTAACCAAAAAGACCCTCTGGACCCACTTGCATTCCGACCCCTGATGAACTCATCTGCCATTTATTCATATAATTAGTGTATGACGTACCATCAGGATTATTATACTGGACTGAACCATCAGCATGAACTGTCGCTACAGAACCAGCACCGTTCTTCCATGTTCCCACTAACGAGCTCATGTCACCATGTGCCATTGCTGCACTATCAATATCACCTGCCGCTACTAATTCTTGCGTTGAAGCAGTTTGCGTCTTTGCAGGCGCCGCTACCATGGAAGAATCCTTTGCGGCTTGTGACGTCGCTTTTGCAGTTGCTGCCACTTTTGTCGACGGTGTAACCGCACTTGATGAGCTTGCGGTTACTGTTGCTGATGAACTTGCTGACGAACCTTGCTTTTGGTGGCGGTGAGCGGACTCACCCGTCGTCTTTTTATCATCACTGGTCGTTGTTGCTTTAGCAACTTCGATCCCTTTCTGTTGCTTCGCCGTTTCACGATGAAAAATCGTGTCAAACCCCTGCGTGTGTGTGACCGACAACGTGGCCCCCGCCCCCACAACGACCAAAGCAACAACAACCATGGTGGTGATTACCGCCCGTCGACGCCGTTGTGCCCGAATGACATAAAAGTCTGCCTGCCAATTTGGGTCATCCCGCCGTTGTTTGAAAAATTCATACGTATGTGGTGAACGCGTGGTTCCCCCGAAATATTTCTTAGCCACTACGAACGCTCTCCAATCTTTTTTAATTATGAAATCACAGCTTTATCAGTTGCCGCGCAAAAACATCAAGCACAGCTTAATGTCCGTGGTTCCCAGTTGTGCTTGATGCTTTCAATTATCGTTAATTATTTACGCGGCACTTTCCGCGGAATTAAGTTCCGAACGCCCCCAGACGGGACCTTCATGTCACCCTCATACCGTGGAATCAAATGAACGTGGGCATGAAAAACCGTTTGCCCAGCGTCAGCACCAAGGTTCATGCCGATGTTGTATGCATCTGGATGATACTGGTCATCAAGTTGCGCTTTCATTGCAACAACCAGCTCATCAATGGCCGCTTTTTCTTCATTGGTAAGCCCCCACCAATCCGTCACGTGGCGCTTTGGCACGATCAATGTGTGCCCAGGGTTCACCGGATGAATATCCCAAAATGCTTTAGCCAAGTCATTTTCAATAATGATGTCCGTTTTTTCACAGAACGGACAACCAGGTTTCTGCGTTAAGTTCATTTTTGCTCCCCTCATTGACGGTTCACTGACCGTGCATGGCGCCGCCGATGATTACTAATCAATAACCACAACCACAGGCAGCCACTCACAAACGTTAACACCGTTGTTAAAAATTGGAACATTTGGACATTTGCTGCAAACCAGGACAACGTCTGGTTGTGATAGCGTGACGTTAGTTGATCTAACACCGTCCCACTTACAGAATTGGTCAATGAATCAACCACCGTAGTGCTGCTTCCTAAGCCAAATGAGGACGCCTGTTGATTCACGTCTGCCGCGATGGCCGCCTTAATCGTCTTATTATTAAAGTTCAGGTCTTCACCGGCGTAAGTCTCCTGGACACCCGTCTTGAGCGTTGCTTTAATCAGTCGGTCCGAAGCGATACTGCTTGGGAGGTGATTATTCGTCAGTGTGGTTGCGAATTCATCATGAACCTGATTAACCACCATTGGTGACTGCACTGCTTGTGCCATGAACGGCTCGCTTAAAACGGTCAACCGAACGCCAAGGCTCACTAGGAAAACAAGCCCAACTAAGAAGCTTAGGAATCCGTGCGGACGACGCAATTTTTTAACGGGATCATTCGCCACTTTTGGCGGCTGACTGTGCCGGCTCATCCGCGTTCCCTGTTGGTTTTCATAATCATTTTTCATAACGTCATTTTAGCACAATTCTGATCATCCCCGATCGCTTCAAACGTTAAAAAAACCGTAAGTCACGTTGTTTAGACTGTTTATAAATTACTAATAATAACCATTACTGGAATAAGTTAATTTAATTGACCTTTTAGCCGCTTGCAGTTATAGTGACCCTAATCCAGCATTTTGTAACCGGTTACTTATTTGACCCATTGCAGTTTGACGATTGTTTCGACCAATAACAACAACATCGTTGACTAAGTGCATCTATTTTCCCTAAAACGGATATTTTTGTACACTTTCGTTATAATTTTTAAAATTTTTTTATTATCGCTAAACGTTGGTATAACAACGGTTAACCCCCTGTTACATTACTCAATTAAATAAAAACTAGCAAAATCAGTTTGACAGTTAATATAAATTAACTTATAGTTATTATCAGCAAATGGTAAACATAACAAATTCCCTGACACTCAAGGAGGACTGCATATGCTACACATTTACACGATTGGCTCATCCACTTCATGTCGCCGCGCCGTTCAATGGTTAAAGGACAACATGGTTCCTTTCAAAGAACATCCCATTGATACGACCGCTGAAAAAACCGTTAAGGCACGTGAAAATCTTTCGCCAGACGTTTTGAAACAATTCTTAGCAGCCAGTGAAAATGGTTGTGATGAGCTGGTCGCTCCCCGCTCACTCGCAATGCAGGCGCTAAGCAAAAAAATGGACCTAACACAACTTTCACTCAAAGAAATGTTAAACGTCATTATTGATAATCCGAAAATGCTGCGCTGGCCAATTGCGTTTGATGACACGCGAAAGGTGCTGCAGGTCGGTTTTAACGACGACGAATTTGGGACGTTTATTCCCCGTCGTCTTCGAAAACAGGAATTAAATAGTATTCTTGTCCGCTTAAACAGCTAATTTCCATCCCCCCTCTTGTTTGCAAAAAAGCACGCCACCACTGCCTGATGACCAGTGGTGACGTGCTTTTTGTTATTTTTGTTGCCATAAACGACCATTAGGATTTTGTGGGTAACGTGTTTGTGGTGTGTAGTGTGAATTCCACAGAAAGTCCACCAACGCCCGATCCACCCGGGGATTTTGGTGCAGTAAATAATGGATCACGGTGATTCCACCAAACAAAATCTGCGTTTGGTAATGATCCACACGCCCTGTCAGCATGGTTCCGAGTTGTTGGTCACCCTCAACGGAAACACCAAAATCGCCCCCAGTATTAAACGCATTTCCGGCAATGTTTAACACCGAAATGTGCTGAGGAAACCGTGTCACGGCCCGCCGTTCAGCCTTACTATACGTCGTCGCAATGTTGACGAACTTCGCTGTTGTTGGGTAATCCTCACGGTGATCAGCTGCTGGCCCCGTCAAGTACTGGTAAATAATGTTACACCCTGATGAATGCCCCACTAGATTCACCGTCTGGATGTGCTCTTGCTGCTTTAATTGTTTCATGATCGGTCTCAGTTGCTTGGCCTCTTTTTGTGCATTGTGATTGTCCGCAAAGAGCACCAGGATCAGTGGATTATGGTTTCCAAGTGGACCCTTTTTATCAATGGTTGCATGCCCACTTTTTGAAACGTGGATCGTCCAAACCGGCCGGCCGATGTCATAACGTGCCAACCGATCGATCAGCGGACCAAACGTCAGCCAGTTACTGTAGTCTCCCGAAATAAACAGCGTTGGCGTCTTACTGTACGTCACCCGGACGTGCCCCAGCTGCTTTTGTTCACCAGCTTCAAAGTTCATCACAATTCCTGCAATCAATAACAGACCACACAGTGTCCCAATCAACCAATGAATAAACCGATCTTGTTTTGCTGGCCGAACCGCGACCACATGTTTTTGTTCACCCATGTCATTTACTCCTGTATGTACTGGCGTCATTATACCTCACGCCAATGCCGAATCATTAAATCATTGATGAAAATTAAGAAGTCATCACACCGCTTTTGCTACCGCAAACGCGAAACGACGAGCAGCCTTCGTCTCCTCTAAGGCAAACAGGGCCCTCATGGACAAAGAATCCGTCATCGCTCCCACTTTTGCTGCCGCAAACGCGAAACGACGAGCAGCCTTCGTCCCCTCTAAGGCAAACAGGGCCCTCATGGACAAAGAACCCGTCATCGCTCCCACTTTTGCTGCCGCAAACGCGAAACGACGAGCAGCCTCCGTCCCCTCTAAGGCAAACAGGGCGCTCATGGACAAAGAACCGTCCATAAGCGCCCTGTTTGCCTTAGAGGAGTGAGCCTAAACGCTCGTCGTTTCGCTCTACTCTTTTTCTTTCAACTTTGTCTCGAAGTAATGGTCCAATTTTTCCTTTGGGTAAACGCCCGTTACCTTTTCAAAGGCTTTTCCATCCTTAAACATCACCAGACTTGGAATCCCCATCACCTTATACTGCTGGGCAATGGCCTGATGGTCATCAACGTTCATCTTTAAGAAGTTGATCTTCCCATCATACTCCGCCTCAAGCTGGTCCAAAATTGGGTCCATCATTTTACATGGGCCACACCAAGATGCCCAAAAATCAATCACAGAAATCCCCGTTGCGGTTGCCTGATCAATCTCTTCCTGGCTTGTTACTGCTTGTGCCATCGGTTTGTCCTCCTGAAAATTCTTTCACCCATCATACCACACATAATCGCCTTAAGAATGATGAACGGCCGGTTGTTTGAGCCGTTTTCGTGACTGCCGCACATAGTGGACGATCAGTGTGACCACCGTCGCGATAATAATCACCCCGCCAAAGAGGCCCGCGGACAGGTCGATCCCAATCAGTGGAATCGAGAGGACCAGTTTGACCGCAATCAGTGCGATGAGGACGTAAGCCATCGTTTCTAACTCGGGAATCGTTCGCATGACCCGCATGATCACTTCCGCAACACCACGCATACATAAAATCCCAATCAGTCCACCAATCAGGACAATGACTGGATTCGTTGAGACGGCTAGTGATGTCAAAACTGAATCAATGGAAAAAACAATGTCCATCACCTCAATTTGAATGACCACCGCCCAAAACGGTGATAAGCCGCGCCAATGACGCGGTGTTTGTGGTGCAACTGTCGGTGCGTTTTCACCAACCGGGTGGCACTTTTGCTGCGTCACCATGTGGTGAAAATACCGATAGACCAGGTACACTAAGTACCCTGCCCCTAACACCTTGATCCACCAAAATTTAATGAGGTACGTTCCAAGCCCAATGATCAAAAAGCGAAACAGATAGGCGCCCCATAACCCATAAAACAACGATTTTTCACGTTCCTGCAGGTTTGTTAACGATGTCGTCTGAGCGGCTAACACCACCGCGTTATCGACTGACAATAAACATTCAATCATAACAAGCGACAAGATAATGAGCCAGTCATTTCCACTGGTCAAGACTGCCGCCCAGTTATGACCATCAAAAAACGGGCCGTAAAGCTGATTCAATCCGTGCAACAATTAAAGGCCCTCTTTCTTTTCCGTGCTACAGTCTACCACTTTTGACGCCACTCTGAGCCGTTTATCCGGTGAATGTCGCAAAATCCGGTGGTAGTGGTGCGGTCACCGTCGTACGCTGCCCCGTAAACGGAACCAACAAGTTCAGGCGACGCGCATGCAGCATCAGCCGCGGTGCTCGCTCCTGTTCCTCACGGTTTGCGTACAGCGGATCACCTAAAATGGCGTGACCGTTTCCGGCTAGGTGGACCCGTAACTGGTGGGTTCGCCCCGTTGCCAACGTGAGCTGCACTAACGTTGCCGTTGGTGTCTCATCCAGCACCTCATAGTGCGTCAATGCGGTCTGTGGCCGCTCACCATCCAACATTCGTTTGCGTTTATCATCTGGGTCACGGCCGATTGCATCACTAAACGCTCCCGTCTGGTGGTCAAAATGGCCGGCCACCCAGGCAACGTAGGTTCGATCAATCCGTTTATCACTAATCAACCGATCTAAGATTGGGACCACGAGGGGGGTCTTCGCCACGATCATCGCCCCACTTGTTGCCATATCCAACCGGTGAACCATGGCCGGCGCCACGCCCTGTGGTGATAGTTGTGTGGTCAAATAGTTCATGACCGTCCCACGCTCACCAGCCTGATTCGGGTGGCTTTTCACGCCAGTTGGCTTATCAATAACCACCAAATCATCATTTTCAAACAACACCGGGATGCTCATCCGTTCATCCGGTTCGTACGCTTGAAGCGGCGTTTGTAACTCATCCGCCCGAACGGTTAACGTCACATGATCACCAGCCGCAACTGGCATGCTGTACGGCCGATATTTTTCGTCTACAAGCACATCCTGCCGCACCCGCAAATAGTGCTGAAGGCGTTTTGGAATGAGCCATAAACTTAATAATTCACGAACCGTTACACCCGCCTCTGTGGGGGTAACAACGTGGCTCGATTGCCACGTTGCCTGGTTAGTCGCGCGATCATTTGTCATCATAAATCCTTTCAGGTTTGTTCAGTTGTTCCATTGATTCATTTACTGTTAGCCATTGCTTCGCTCACCAAAAATGCGGGGAGTTTCCCTTTCGATACGGTTGTTCCAATGGTATAGTGAATAAGTTCTTTTGAACCACCATTTAATCTAATTAAGGGGAGGCTCTTCACATGGCAAAAGTGACGCCGGATGATGTCGCACAAACGTTACGACAAACATTAATCAATGTTCGAACCAATGATAATACATTGCAACAGACTAAGGCAGCAGCCCATATCAGCGCCTATCAGCTTAGCCTCACCCAACTCCAAATTTTACAGCGCCTTGCGACAAGCGACGTTCCGGTTACCAACAGTTTATTGGCAACGTGGTTTGCAATTTCAAAGCCAGCCATTACAAAAGCCCTCCACAAACTGACATCTATGGATTTGGTTAACCGCCATCAAAATGAAGCGGACCATCGAATCACCACCCTCACACTGACGGAGGCTGGCCAATTACTGGCTGAAGAATACCAAATGGTTGATGCCAGTGCTAAGGCAACGTACCACACCATCGCTGATCAGTTCAGTAAGGGCGACCGTAAATTACTTATGAAATTTTTGACTCTCATCAATGAAGCCATTCATTCTGGTCAACCACTTTAATTCATCAAAAAGGGACACTGTAATTTCAGTTAATTACAGCGTCCCTTTCGCATTAGTCTCGGTAGTTGATTACTAGTGCCTCTAGGTCAATTTTATTCGTCACACAACGACCGTTCCATCAACGTCTCACTAATGTGCGTGTTGCCCCAATCGCAAATGGCATCCAGGACCGGAATTAAAGACTGGCCCTTTGTTGTCAGTTCATACTCAACGTGGGGTTGGGCCGTTTGAAAATCGTGGCGACTGATTAGCCCGTCGTCCTCTAATTCTCGTAGCTGATTGGTCAACGTTTTGTGCGAGACCTGCCCAATGTGGTGTTGCAAGTCCGCAAAGCGACGGTGGGTCTCTTCAGCTAAATGGTACATAATCATGATTTTCCACTTTCCCTGAATCATCTGCATCGTGGCATCAAATTCATTGAGGTACTGTGGTTGCGTCGCTGTTGGTCGTGCTTGCATGAGGTCTTCCTTTCAAAACGAGTTTAACCGCCCGTGGTTACCTTAAGGTGCGTACTTTTCTTTGATATTGTATGCCATTATACTGATAATCGTCAAAAGAGACCGATTAAAACATCATCTATCAAACCAAATTTTGGAGGAACTTAATAATGAAACCACTTGTTGTTATTACAGGCGCCAGTTCTGGCTTTGGTGCCGAAATCGCTAAACAATTCAACGCCGATGGCTTTCCAATGCTCTTACTTGGTCGTCGGATCGATAAATTAACCGCGCTAGCAAAGGACTTTGATAACGCGATGGTTGATACCGTTGACGTTACTGACTACGCTCAGTTTGAAGCTGCTATCCGTAAGGCCGAAGCTAAGTACGGTAAGACCGACTTATTGGTCAACAATGCCGGTTTAATGCTCTTAGGGAACGTTCAGGTCCAAGACCCTAAGGAATGGCAAACAATGCTGGACACCAACGTTATGGGTGTTCTAAACGGGACGCAAATCGTCTTGAACGATATGCGCGAACGTGAACACGGAACCATTTTAAACATGTCTTCCCTCGCCGGTAAGAAGACGTTCGTGAACCACGCTGCGTACGTTGCTTCTAAGTTTGGTGTCCACGGTTTATCAGAAACCATTCGTGAAGAAAACGCCGCAAAGAACGTGCGGGTCATGATGGTTGCCCCTGGTGCCGCTGAAACTGAATTATTAACTCACGTCACTAGTGACTCTGCACTGTCAGATTACCAAGCATGGAAAGAAACCATGGGCGGACTGACACTTGATCCAAAGCATGTTGCTGAAACCGTTAAGTTCATGTATGACATGCCACAAGAAGTTAACATTCGTGAAGTTGACATCGCGGCAACACGGCAAGACGCTTAAGTCGTTTACGACCATTAGAAAAATCATTTGTTAATTAAAAGGACTGATTTCCTCATTTAGGGAATCAGTCCTTTTAATTAACACACGTGGTACAATGAACCACATAATTATTGTTCGTTTGGGGGCCTTATGATGTGGCATCAATATTTAGAACCCATTCATGTCGCAATCGTGGTGTTTCCACTTCTTGCGCTGGGGTTATCGCTTCCATTGTTCATTTATCATTACCATCGGGATGGCGCGATTTCACGCTGGCAGATCGCCGTTAGCTACAGTTTTTTCTTCTATCTACTGTGTGCTTACTTTCTCATTATCTTGCCTCTGCCATCGCGTGCCAGTGTGGCGCTATTAACAACACCTAAATATAACCTGCACCCCCTACTTGTGGTGCAGTCGTTACGGGCAACGGGATTTTCGCTCCATAATCCCGCCACGTGGATCCCGACGTTACATACCGCCGGCTTTCAACAGCCCTTTTTCAACGTCATGCTAACCGTTCCGTTTGGATTTTACCTTCACTACTATTACAAACGTAATTTATTAACCACCATCCTGTGTTCGTTTTTACTCAGCCTCTTTTTCGAACTCACACAGCTAAGCGGTTTGTACGGACTTTACGTTCGGCCATACCGGCTATTCGACGTTGACGATCTCATTTTAAATACCTCTGGGGGCTTGCTGGGATGGCTCTTTGCCCCGCTATTGACGTGGCTACTGCCCACCCGTGAGGCCATCAATTCGGCCAACGTCAACCGGGCCAAAACGGTCGGCTGGCTTCGTCGATTCACTGCCGGGGTCGTTGATTGGCTCATTATCGGTACGTTTACCGTCATTGGCGCAATCATCATCAGTGGAACCGGTCATCACCCGTCATTACTGCTTCTAGTCATCATTATTGCTGGCCTGGTTCTTTACCTCCCTGAATGGCGCTTTAACGGCTATACCTTTGGGCTTCGTGCCGTTCAATTACAAGTTCGTAGCAATAACTGGCGCAAACCTTCCTGGATTCAGCTTGCGTTACGCCAATTTTTAGGGACCGGGAGCATCATTCTTCTTGGCTGGCTTCTTAGCCATTCCTTTGATCAAACAGGGCGTTACGTTGCTCAGTCATCCCAATTATTATTCACGATCCTCTTAGCAGGTTGTTTAATCATCGACCTACTTCTTGCTGAAATCATCACCGGCTACCCGCCGTTCTTTGAACGTTTCAGTCAAACACGTCTCATCTCACTCTTTGACCCAGCCGCCACCGCGCCGCATGGTTCAACTCATCGTTCTCACTAAGGAGCTTTTATGCTAACACTCTCTCAAGCAACCACGTTTCTCATTTATTTTCCCGGTGCTGTCTTCTTGCTCGCCATTGTTCTCACCCTTGTGGGCTTCCATCGCGAACCCCGGCGGTTACTAAATGCCTGGTTTTTGGTCTTAGGGGCCGTCATCCTGCTTGGTATGCCGATCGTTTTATTAAGTCAGTTGTCAGACACGCACACCATCGGCTGGCGCCTCCTCATGGGACTAGGTTACCTGGCTTTAGCGCTTGGCCTCTTTGATTGGTTAATGCTTCTCAACTGGCACGTTTCTGCTTGGCGTCGGCACCTCAAAACACTGGGGATTATCGCTCTAATTGTTGCCCTGGTGCTTGCCGTAGTGCCCTTTATTCCAATGCTCGCATGGCCGACACATTTGCTAACACCATTACGTTTTGTCAACACGGCCCTGATTCTGCTTGGCGGATACATGGTCATCACACTTGCTGATTTCCTTCTCTCCGTCTGGATCTATCCACGGCAAACGACACTGCACGACGAACATTATGTCATCGTGCTTGGTAGCGGTTTGCACCATGGAAACGAGTTGACTAAACTACTTCAGGCGCGTGTCGATACTGCCGTTGCGGTTGCTAGCGAAGCCCACGATAAAACGTCCACGTGGCCGGTTCTCATCATGTCTGGTGGTCAGGGCGCTGACGAAACGGTTAGTGAAGCCAGTGCAATGGCTGACTACGCCAAAAAAAGTGGTTACCCTGCTGACGCCATTCGGTTGGAACAAAAGTCGACCAGTACGTTTGAAAACTTTCAGTACGCCATTGATGAAATTCACGAACAGCACCCAACGATTGAATTTGTAACGAGTAACTTTCATATTTTTCGGGCCGCGGTCTTTGCTGCTAGCCTGAAATTAACGAGCCGCGGCATTGCTGCTCCCACGCGGTCAAATTACTACTGGCGTGGTTTGATGCGCGAATACGCTGCCATGACGTGGCTCCGTCGCACACGCCACCTGGTCAGCCTCGCCATTATCATTATTTTGACCATTACCATCCCACTATTTTTCCGGTAACCGGAAGACAAGAAAAGAGCCTCGTTATGCTAACACCAATTGAAATCAACAATAACTTCGAATGGGTCAACGTTCAGGACGAAACGGCCGCGGAACACCGGCGTTTAATTCAAAGTTACAAGCTAACAGAAGAAATGTATGGTTATGCAACCGATCCCAATGAACGTGCCCGGGTTGAAATCGATAAAGAAACCGGCATTTCGCTCATCATTTTTAACGTCTTAACAGATGAAGACGTGGAAAATGCCACCGCCCCAATCGGCTTTTTGTTTAAAGGTAAACGTGTTTTTACGTTTACGAGTGGCGCCACAAATTACGTTCAAGATTTGGTCATCAGCTCTAACTCAGCCCTTAAATTACCGCCACTTGAACAACAGCAGCCAATTGACGCCATTTTAGGTCTTCTATACAAACTCACCACAAACTATCTCAATCAAATCAACGGGTTAGACCGCCAGCGGGCTAAAATTCAGCACAGTTTGAAAACCAACCCTGAGCACAGCGCCATTAATGAACTCATGGACATTGAGACCCGTCTGGTTTACTACCTGACTTCGCTTAAAACAAACACGGACATGCTTCAAGACTTCAAGCGGATTCCGGTGGTGCCGATTAGTACGGACCAGGAAGAACACCTGATGGATATTGTGGTTGAATCTCAACAAGGTTTAGAAATGGCTCAGATGACCTCTGACGTTGTGGAACGTGTCTCAAACGCCTATTCTAACCTGATTGACAACAACTTGAATAACACGATGAAGTTCTTAACGGCCTATTCTGTCATCATGACGGTGCCCACGATTGTTTCCGGTTTCTTCGGGCAAAACGTCCCCTTACCGTTTGAGCACCTCAAGTTCGGATGGCAAATCACCGTCGCCATCACTGCCCTGCTGGGCTACGTCGTTTACCTTATCCTGAAGCACTACAAGCTGTTTGATCGGTAAATGGTAAGCAATTACATAAAATCGCCTCACGGAGCTTATACAGAGCTCTGTGAGGCGATTTTTAATTACTAACGCGGAAAGACTCAGGTAACGACAATGTGGCATTCATGGACCAAAACCGTCCATCCTGAACTATTGGTTCTAACTGCCACAAACGCGCGCCGGCACACAGGCCCTTTCTCAAGTAACGTAAAAGGACACTCATGGACTAAAACCCGTCCATAAGCGTCCTTTTACGTTACCTGAGTGATCCTACTCGTGTGCCGGCGCGCTCTCTTTTAATTAAACGTCCTCAACGATTCCATGATCAAATCAATAAACCGTTGTCGCTCGATCTTTAACAAGACCAATGTGTTCTTCGGCTTATCCGTCAGATCATAATAATCACACACTGTTTCACCCTTCGTCAGTTCGCCCTTTGTTTCAACATCCACGTTGAGTTGCTCCCCCTCAAACATGGTTGGGTCAATCAACCATGCAATCGTACAAGGATCATGCAACTGCGCCCCCGTGAAGCCCCATTTTGGCGCTTCATGGTAGCGTTCAAAGAAGTTTAACAGTCCTTCAAAGGCATGGGCCACCGGATTATTGATCTTACCAATGGCTGTAATTTCATCTTTCATAATTTGGGCCTGGTGTGTGACGTTCAACGGCGCCATCACCATTGGAATCCCAGAATTCATGACAATCTTGGCCGCTTCAGGGTCCACGTAAATATTGAACTCAACGGATGGGGTCCAGTTACCTAACCCCATGGCCCCGCCCATATAAACGATTTGTTTTAACTGCTTTGCAAGCTCCGGATAAACCCGTAGGAACAGGGCCACATTCGTCATCGGCCCGGTCACCACTAGTGTCACCGGCTCCTGACTATTTCGGACCGTTTCAGCCATTAATTCAATGGCTGGGCGTGATTGGGGTTCAAACGTCGGATCTGGCAGTTCTGCCCCATCCAGCCCACTTTCCCCATGAACGTTACCCGCTGTTGCCAATGGTTGAACCAGCGGGGTCTGGTTTCCCGCAGCCACCGGAATGTCCTGCCGCTTCATCAGCGTCAATAGCCGCAACGCATTGTTCAACGTTTTAGCAGGTGTTTGATTCCCAGCCGATGTAGTGACGGCCGCTAATTCAATTTTAGGTGAAGCAATTGCCATCATCATGGCCAGTGCGTCATCATGCCCCGGATCACAATCCAAAATAATTTTTGTCATTAAAACTGACTCCCTTCAGTGTCCCCAACGTTATCTTTATTAAACCATTTTTGCGCTCACTGCTCACCAAATGTGGCTAAAAGACTCTGCGCACCTGCCACCGTTACCTCACGCGGCGTGTTCCCCGCAAACCGTTCATGAGCCACAGCTTCCGCATTACTGGAAAGCTCAGCAGACGATAACTTGTAATCACTAAACGGATGAAGACCCAAAATTTGGTCACGAAACGCTTTGTACGCTCGAACGGCAATAAGCGTCGTTTGCGCTTCTGGTGCGTTTTCAGGATAAACAGCTCCCAAGATTTGACCAATTTCACGAACTTTGTGTGGCATTACTGGGCCGACATAAGCCATCACCCCTGGCAACGCGTAGGCTACAGCCTCACCGTGGACAATATGGTACTTTGATCCCAAAACATGGGCAATTGAATGGCCAACATTCGTCCCTGCGTTGTTCAACATCCACCCTGCCAGTGTAGCGGCCACCATCACACGTTCACGCGCTTCACGATCCTGTCCGTTATTAACGGCTCGTGGCAAGTAGTTGTACAGAAGAAACATCACTTTCTCACAGATTGCATCCGTTACTGGTGACGCCAAGTTTGATAAATAGCCTTCCGCTGCGTGAGAAAAGGCGTCCAACCCTGTCGCAATTGTCATACTCTTGGGCAATGATAGTAGCAGATCTGGATTCAATACCGCATATTCACTAACCGCACCATCAGCCAGAATTGCCGTTTTTTGTTGTGTTTCTTCATCCGTCACAACCAAGGCGTTCGACATTTCACTACCTGTTCCAGAAGTTGTTGGCACAGCAATCAAGCCGTGACATGGTTTTATAACCGCCGATGGTTCCAAATAATCCTTGATCCGACCACCATTTGTTCGAACGATATTAATTCCCCGAGCAACGTCGATTGAACTCCCGCCGCCAATCGCAATAATCGCATCCGCATGGTGTGCTTCAAACGCCTCGACCCCCGCGTCAACCACCGCCGTTGACGGATCTGAAACCACTTGGTCAAAGATGGCGATTTCGATGCCAGCCGCTGTTAGTGCAGCCTCCGCTTCTTTAACGAGAGCGACCTGGGTTAAAAAATGGTCCATAACAAACAACGGCCGTTGATAGCCCGTTGCCGCCATGATTTCACACAATGTCTGATCCAAATGATCTGTCGTGACAACTTTAACCTGCTGCAATAATTTAAATTCCATCTTTTTGTGCCCCTTCGATAAATAATTGTCGTTGAAACAACCCACTCAAAGCTTGAATTGCTGGTCCAGTCGTTAATGCAGCGACGATTGTAATCACCCCAAATTGACCACCAAGCAGGACGCCGACCACCATTAAGCAGCCATCAAACGTCATCTTACTTCGTCGCAAACTCCACCCCGTTTTATCACGAATGGTTAGCATGAACCCGTTAAACGGGTCAACACCAATATCAGCAGCCACGAAGAGACTAATGCCTAGATAGTACAAACTAATCCCCACGACACCAGCACCAAGCCTGGTCAACAGCGCGGTGTTCGTGAACAAATATGGATACAAATGCGACCCAATACTGATAAAAAGTCCATACGGGACAAGGTACATTACCGTTCCGATGTTAACGTAGCGCCGACCAATCAAAAACAAGAGCACGATTAACACCACGTTAAATACATTGGAGACCATCCCCAGCTGAACTCGCGGAATATGAAATGCTGCGCGTAATCCATCGTAGATGATTCCAACCGGAACGTTACCCAGGCGTGTATTGTTGTTAAATGCCACGCCAATACAAACTAAGAAGATCCCCGTTAGTGCGACGAGGATCCGTTTTGGCGTCAACTGTTGCTTACTCACAACGATCGCCTACAGACCAAGTTCACGAGCAGCAGCGTCCGCATTTTGGCAAAACTCCCGAACTTTATCAATGTCCTTTTCCATGTTTCCACCTTCGTATTTGATGCTGGTCCGGGTCAATGAATCCACACCATACGGCTTGATTTTCCGAATGGCATCGCCCACATTTTCAGGGCCCATTCCTCCAGCTTCAATGACTGGCACATCCACTTCTTGAACGATTCGTGCATCAATGTCCCAATTATGTGTTTCACCACTAGCGCCAATTCCCGTATCATGAGCGAGACCTGAGTCTAATAAAATGTAGTCAACGAACGGTGCAAAGTGTTTGGCACGATCAATTGCGGATTCATTATCGACTAATACCGCTTGCATCAGTTCGGTGTTCGGTGCCACTTCCTTAAGCCGTTTGGCAAACGTTTCATCTGCTGCATAACCATCGCCGGCAATGTGGAGAATGTCTGGTTGAATTTCTTTCGCTAAGTCCAGCATTTCTTCTGGATCGTTTGTCAGCATAATGGCAACCGACGTCACGCCACGACGTTTTGCTTCGTCAAAAATTTTATGAACCCGGTCAATTGGCACGCGATGTGCGGGCACACCACCATGTTGCATGGGGACTAACCCAATGTTATCTGCGCCGGCTTCCATCGTGGCAACACTCTCATCGTACTGAATTAGTGAGTAAATTTGTTTGATCATTATTATTTCTCCTTAGTTAGCGACTACATCGCTGGTTAATTTGTGTTGCAACTGTGTTGTTGTAATGTCAGGAACTGATTTCGTACTTTCTAAGGCGATACTTGAAGCTGCCTGGGCAATCCGCCCCACCTCATTAAGCTTCCGTTGTGGATCGGTGAAGTAACTCCATGTAATGGCGGCCATTCCACAATCACCAGCCCCATTCGCGTTAACAATCGTTGTATTAAACGGTCGAATAAGCGTTGTTTCGTCATGATTTGCACATAAAATTCCGGCGGCCCCCAGTGAAATAAAGACGTTTTGGACACCACGATCTAAGAGCGCTTGTCCTGCTTCATGAGCTGAAGCAGTGTCATGGATCTCAATCCCTGTCAGAAGCGATGCCTCAAGTGCATTGGGCTTCAAAACCATTAGCTTATCCAAAATCCCATCAAAATGGTGCGCTTTAATCGTTGAGACCGTGTCACCAAATAACGGTGCTGTCACATTGTTTCCAATCCAATTCAACGTCTCAGGATTTAAATTTGCGTCCAATAAACAAATGCTTGCTTGGTTGATAAATGATAGACGCTTTTCCAAGAATGCTGGTGTGATCTGCTGACAAATATCCATGTCATTGACGCCTACCAACATGTCACCCGTTTCATCCGTAATGTACATATACGTCGATGAATGGCGGTCCTTTTCCTGTTCCGCGTAGTCTAAATGAATTTGTTGCTTTTCGCAGGACGCTGCCAACAACTGCCCATTGTAATCATCGCCGTAGACCGTGATTAAATACGTGGGGACATCTAGGTGGGCCAAATTCTGAGCGATATTTTGCCCGACACCCCCGACCGACATTCCAACAACCCCTGGATTGGAATCTCGCTCAACCACCTTTTCACGCGGCATTCCAAAAATATCCATATTCATGCCACCAATAACGACAACATAGCCTTCAGTTGGCTCACTTTGTGAATGATTCATCAGAATTATCCTCCATCACTTAAAATCGCCTTTACTGACACTTGTTTATTCGTATAAACATTTGACACGTTTAAAGTAACATCTAATCAAAGCGCCTGTCAACAGTGAATGTTAGCGTTATCATTTTTTAATTGATGTTGTCTTACGCGCTAATGCTTAACCCATTGAGCCTAAACGATTATTTCACAAGCGTTGCCTTTAATACTGCACGACAAAAAGACCACTTTCGTTTTAAGAAAGTGGTCTCGTTTAGTGTTACCTAATCAAAGAGTCGGTGTTGTTTGTCTCTTAATCGATCAACATTCAAGTCTGCATTAACCGCGTCAATGCTCTCCATGCTCAGATATGCTGCCGCATTCGCAACTTGTGCCGTCTCTTCAAATGAGAGCTCATTCTGGCGCGCCCACACCAGTGCTGCCATTGCCGCAGCGCCTGCACCATTAGTATTCATTTGATGAATGGCCTGCTCAGGGTAAAAGCGTTGCTGATCACCGCTTTGATACAACATGCCAAGAGCATCAATATAGATAAAAATGTTCTCAACACCTTGTTGATGCAAAATCTCACCACAACGCCGAGCAGAAGTTTCATCCGTGACACTTATATCCGCTAAGACCGGCGCCTCAAGGGCGTTTAAAACAAGTGTATCTAACGCGCCTAACTGTGGCCGTAACCGGGGCGCCTTTGTGGCCGACACTGCCTTCGCAAAAAGCGGTCGGGTACAATGCTCATATAACCAAGCAACGGTTTCTTGTGGGAGATTTGAGTCAATGATCACCACCGTTGAGTTATTGATCACATCTAATCGTTCTGCCAAAAAGTCAGGCGTCAACCGGTCATTAATTGTCATATCATCTAATCCAACCACCCGGTCACCACTGGGTTGATTAACAAACAGGTACGTCGATGAATTGGTATTTGCCAATTGCTTTGAATACGTAATATCGATGTCATTTGCAAGCGCATCAGCCTTAAATTGTTCACCGTTATTATCGTCTCCGTAAACTGAAATAAAGTAGTTTGGAAGTCCTAGTTTGCGTAGATTGAGTGCCATGTTCCGGCCCAACCCACCAACTGCATAATAAACACGCCCAGCCGTTGAGCTTTTATCCACGATATTAGCATCCGCAACGCCAAAGATATCCATGTTGACACCACCGATCACGGTCACGTAACTTGGCGGTGTGACAATGTAGCCTTTCCCCCGCAGATACCCTTTTTTCATTAAATTAGAGATATGAGCGGCGACACCAGAACGCGTAATACCGGCGAGTTCGGCCAGTTCATTTTGACTGATCATTGGATTTTGTTTAATCCATGCCAGAATCTGTGCTTCTCGTTCTGTCATGACTGTTCTTCACCTCTTGTTGATTGCTTCCTTTAGCGTTTATTCTTACATAAATTGATTGTCTCCCTAACATCTTAGCATTGCCGCGACCGCTATGGCGAGTTCCTAAATAAGAATCCTTGTTTATCTGATAAAATCGTTATATGATGTATTAGTCATATGAAAGGATTGTCATTTATGTTGATTGATCAAAACCCGTTACCAACCAAGCTCATTAACGAAACGCACACCATCTTTATGCTCCTCAGTAACCCCACACGCATGCAATTATTGAACATTTTGGAACAACAATCTGCCAACGTTTCTGAGTTGAGCGAAGCTCTTGGCCTAGAACAGTCTGCAGTTTCACACCAACTCGCCTTACTCAAAAAGCACCAGCTCATTACCGCAACCCGCGTTGGCAAAACCAACGTTTATCAACTCGATGATCCACACATCATGGACGTCTTAAACGAAGCCCTTGCCCATGCAGATCACGTCATTAGGAGGCGCCACCATGGTGAATAACACCACCCAAATAACGTTACGACTCGCACTAACCACAGAGATCATTTCACTAGCCTGGATGGCCGGAGAATTTTTACTCGGCGTTTACGCTGGCCTCGCTGCCCATTCCGTCTTGCTTATTGCTTTTGGTTTGGATAGTCTCTTAGAAATCATTGCCGGAGGTGCGCTCATCTGGCGGCTTCAAAAAGAACGTCATGGGGCGGATGAAGCGACCATCGCCCGGGCAGAAGCTCGCTCAACCAAGTTGGTCGGTGCCGTTCTCTTTCTTCTGGCCGCTTACGTCACAATCATTTCCATCGTTAACCTCGTGAATCATCAGGGCGCCGATACGAGTTTATTAGGAATTATTGTCGCCGTGGTTTCCGTACTCTTTATGCCAATTCTCGCGGTCGCAAAACGACGCCTTGGCCAATCACTTCACTCAGCCGCCCTCATCGAAGACGGCATGTGCAACTTCACTTGTGCTTACATGGCCGGCACGGTCTTACTCGGTGCCCTAGCAACCACCTTTCTTGGATGGTGGTGGGCAGACTCAGTTGCTGCATTGGTGCTGGTGTACTTTATTGCCCGTGAAGCACTGGAAGCCTTTCAGGACGAAGATTAACGCCGTAAAAGGCACCCATGGAAAAATCCATGAGTGCCTTTTAATTTTCTCTTATTCAGCAATGTTAGTCACGGTCCAGTTCACGTGTTGCCATCAATGGCCAACGTGAATAGGATCGACGTTTTAGCCCCTCCAAAATCAATGTCGGAAGCACCATCGCAATAAGACTAACCAACCATTGCCCCGGCGTTAAACTGGTTAACCCAAGCGCCGTTTGTAAAACAGGGATGGCGGCAATTGCGATAACGGCAAGCCCCGCACCGGCCAATGCCCAGTTCAATGATTTATTCGCTTTAATTGACGCCCACGTCAACGGTTCGCGCCGTTTGATTGGGTAGATGTCAATCATTGACCCAATGGCCAAGACAACGAACAGCATCGTGGACCCGACGACCGCCTGATTTGCAGTTAGGCCAAACCGACCCAGTGCGTAGATTCCGAGCGTTAACACCGTGTAAATTCCAGCTCGCCAGGCCATCCGCACACCTAATCCATCAGCAAAGATACTTCGATCATTTGGCACAGGTGGTTGGTTCATCACGTTTGCTTCACCTGGTTCCCGAGCAATGTAAAAGCCTGGAATTCCATCCGCCAACACATTGATCAGTAGCAGCTGTTCCGCAATCAGTGGTGCACCCCACCCCATCAGAACACTCCCTAACATTAGGAAGATCTGGGCAAAGTTAACCCCAACCAGGAACTCAACGGCCTTTAAGATGTTTTGGTAAATCGTCCGGCCAGTTGAAACCGCGTCAATGATTGTCGCAAAGTTATCGTCCGTCAGGATCATGTCAGCGGCACCCTTTGCCACCTCCGTCCCGGTAATTCCCATGGCGATCCCAACGTTAGCAGCCTTCAGTGCTGGTGCGTCATTCACTCCATCACCCGTCATGGCAACGATCTTGCCATGACTCTGCCATGCGTTAACGATCCGGATCTTATCTTCTGGCGACACCCGGGCAAAAACGCTCACATGCTCAACGTTCTTTGCCAACGTTTCATCATCCCACTTGTTTAACTCGGCACCAGTCACAGCCAGGTCGCCCTGCTCATAGATCCCAATTGCTTCCGCAATGGCCCGCGCTGTTTCCTTGTGATCACCGGTAATCATGACTGGCTTGATCCCCGCAGCACGTGCCTTTGCAACGGCTGGCGCTGCTTCTAGTCGTGGCGGATCGATCAACCCAATGATACCGGCAAACGTCAGGTCATGCTCAAGGGCCTCAAGGTCGCGGCCTGGATCTTCATCAAAGACCCGGTAACCTACTGAAAGCACCCGCAGTGCGTCATGCGCAAACGCATCATGGACCCGTGTTAGCTCACGTTCATCTGGGGCTCCTAAAGTAACCGGCAACCGGTCAACAGCCCCTTTGACGATCAGCATGAACCGTCCATCAGAAAGCTCATGCAACGTTGACATGGTTTTAACGGCTGATGAAAATGGTCGTTCAGCAATTCGGGGTGCTGATTGTTCAAATATTTCCCGGGACATATTATGCTGTTGAAGCATCCGCACGATGGCTAACTCCGTGGCGTCACCAGCCGTTTGTTCGCCATCTGGCGTTTCAACAATGGTCGCGTTTGTCGCCAAGCCAAAGTAGCGCATCAGCGTTTCGGCCGCTGGTGATAACGGCTGTTCCTGACTAACTGTGGTAACCACTTCGCCAGGCGCCCATAACCGGGTAATGGTCATCTTGTTTTGCGTCAACGTTCCTGTCTTATCAGACGCAATGACATCAACACTCCCAATGGTTTCAACGGCACCAATTTGACGAATGATTGCATTCTTCTTGGCCATCTTCTGAACCCCAACGGCTAAACTAATCGTCACAATGACCGGTAATGTTTCCGGCACCGCGGCAACCGCTAAGGAAATTCCCATCATCAAGTTATCAGCAGTGCTGCCTAATGATTGCAGCATGCTCAACAAGAAGATGATGATTCCGCCGATCACGGCCACGCCCGTCAACGTTAACGTGAGTCGAGACAACCGTTTCTGGAGCAACGTCTTTTTCGGTTTTGTGGCGTTTAGTAAGTCCGCAATTTGACCTAGCTCTGTTTTCATCCCAATGGCAGAAACAATCATTGTTCCTGACCCACGGGTTACGGCAGTTCCGGCAAACACCCGGTTTACCTGATCACCAATGGAGGTCACATCGTCACCGTTGCCAGTCAGTGATTTTTCGGCCGCTTCACTTTCACCCGTTAAGATGGCTTCATCCACTGCCAATGAGGTTACAGTTTCTAAAATTCCATCCGCAGGTACGCGATCTCCTGCACTTAAAAGCACCACGTCACCAACCACGATGTCTGCGGCAGGAACTTCTAATTCTTTTCCATTCCGCCGAACACGCGCCGTTGGGACACTCATTTCTTTAAGTGCTGCTAGTGCACGCTCCGCACTCTGCTCTTGATACAACCCAATTGCGACGTTCAAAACAACGATTGCACCAATCACAATCGGTTTCGTCCACCCACCGTTTAAGGCGATAGCCATGTACGTCGACAACGCGACCGCAATCAGTAAGATAATCGCCGTCACTTCTGTTAATTGTTCGGCAATCTTCTTCCAAATACTTGGCGCTTTGGGTTCCTGCAATTCATTCTTTCCATAGGCTG
Organism: Furfurilactobacillus sp. WILCCON 0119; assembly: GCF_053471565.1. Classification (NCBI taxonomy): domain Bacteria; kingdom Bacillati; phylum Bacillota; class Bacilli; order Lactobacillales; family Lactobacillaceae; genus Furfurilactobacillus; species Furfurilactobacillus sp. WILCCON 0119. The sequence goes on along the minus strand of NZ_JBPCCV010000004.1, from coordinate 184,933 downwards.
CCTGCCGCTCGCTCACGGCCTGCTCACTTAATCCTTGACGGATGAAGTGGTGGTTTGTTTTTTCCTGTGCAATCTGGTTCATCGCCTCAGTCCTTTCTGTAGCTGGCTTCGGTGGAATCGATCGCGACATAACAACGCTCAGTTGCGCAGATGTACGACTCGTTAGTCTCCATTTTAACAGTTAAACTAATCATCGCGCAAAGTTTATGCTTATATTCATTTCAAATGTCGTTTCGGTTCCGCTTAAACACTATTAAGCATACGCCAATTATTACCATAATCCAAAATACCGAAATCCTTGCCCTAAGCCATATTCCACGGTGCGACTAATGATTGACCCAGCGTCGCCCTGGTTCAAGACTATGCTACACTGGAAACATTGCTTTATCTAAAGGAGTTAAGAATGCCAAATCACGATAACACTGACGGACCACAAATTCACCAACTGCGGTTGATCGCCGTTACCCTCACCATGATTGGCGGGTTTATTGATGCGTACACATTCGTCCAACGTGGGGGCGCCCTTGCAGCAGGTCAAACCGGGAACCTCATTTTCTTAAGCGTGGACGTTGCGAAACATAACTTGCCGGGGGTCTTCACGAAGTTTATTACCGTGATTTTCTTTTCGATCGGCGTCCTCACGGTGACCATTTTTAAACACCGTCATAAAACGCACTACTGGCGGATTCCCAGTCTGGCCATTGAATTTCTGGTCTGCCTCATCGTTGGCTTTCTTCCAACCAGTGTTGCTAATTTTTTCATCGTTCCACCGTTAGCATTAGCCATGGCCATGCAAACAACTGCGTTTAGTAAGATTGAGGGCCGCGCGTATAACAACGTGTTCTCAACCGGAAACCTAAAAAAGGCCATGATCGCCATTGGTGAATATCATTACCACCATGACCAGCAACAACTCACAACCGCGCTCATCTTCTTTGAACTTGTCGGCGGGTTTGCCGGTGGGGCCGTTATTTCCGCCCTTTTACAGCGTTTCTGGGGCCCACACACCATTTGGGGCGCTTGCGTTGCACTTATCGTTATCGCCGGTTATTACGCCCATGCAGTCCACCGAAAGGTGATTCGTTCATGATGGTCACCGTGCACATCACCCAAAATTCAGTTAGTCTGTTTAACTAAAAACGACTGACCTTCCAAAATCTCATTGGAAAGTCAGTCGTTTTATTTTGTACTTATATCACAACATTAGCCTTGCGTCTCGTTGTGGAAGTGACTTGGCGCTGGATCGGCCATGTCATTCAACGTTGCCATGTCGGCTGCCGTAATTTCAAAGTCCAGCTCCTTATTGGCCGCAATGTGTGCCTCACTGGTCGCCTTTGGTAGTGGTAACACCTCGTTTTGCAGGCAGAAGCGAAGTGCTAATTGTGCCACGCTCACCCCGTATTTATCTGCCATTGTCGTCACCACGGCGTTATCCAAGAGGTCTCCGGTTGCTAATGGTGAGTAGGCTTCAATCAAGATGTCGTTTTGTTTAGCAAACGTCGTGATCTTTGGTTCTGTAAACCCAATGTAGTACTGAATTTGGTCAACCTGCGGCATTATTTCTGCCGTTGCCATCACGTTTTGCAAATCATGCACATTAAAGTTTGAAACTCCGATGGCCTTTGCCCGGCCACTCTTATAAATTTCTTCCATCGCGCGCCACACAGCGACGTTATCAGCATCATGGTTCGTGCCAATGTTGCCCCATGGCCACGACGCATGAATCAAATATAAATCAAGGTAATCAACGTCCAGTGCAGCAAACGTTGCTTCAAAATCTGCCAACGCACCCTCATACGTTTTCGTTTCTGCGGGTAGCTTTGACGTCAAAAAGATGTCTGATCGAGGAATCCCCGAATCGCGGATCGCCTGACCAACACTTGCTTCATTTTGATAAGCTTTCGCCGTATCAATGTGCCGATAGCCCAGCTTCAACGCGTTAGCAACGGCGTTATAGGCCACCTCGCCTGCGGGAATCTGCCACGTCCCAAAACCAACTTTCGGAATTTGAACCCCGTTACTTAACGAATAAGTCTCTGTTACAACAGTCATTGAATCATCCTCCACTTTCAAACTTTGAACACGTGTATCATAACGCTTTTGACGCCAAAAGACGCTGAGTAACCCCTCGGTTGCCTAACCAATCGTTACGCGGCCGGGTGGGTCTTTTTCAACATCATGTGGGCAACAAGTTGTTATGTCGTTCTTCGTGCTTTATTTCGGTTGTTCATCATCACGGTAGTACGCTGGTGCCGTCGTTTCAACGGGATGTTCACGTAGCCATGTGGCAATTTGTGCGCCCAGCTGGTCACCCATTGGTCCAGCGGCGTTAATCTGCGCCTGGGTGATTTGGTCCACGTGAATGCCCGCGGTAACCGTGCAACTACCGGTCAACACTGGCTGGACGTGGTTAACGATTCGATCGCTCACGTAGTCATCCTTGTGAAACCGACCATCATGGCTCGGATAACGAACGGTTTGAACCGGCGTCGTTGCCGTGAGCGTTGTGACGTCCCCAATGTGGGGATGATCACCACCAGTAACTACAATCAGAACGTCCGGGCCAATTTGGGTGATGGTGGCACTGATCGTGTAGTCTTCTGCTGTTACACTAAACGTTTCGTTCATCCTTCACTAAGCCCCTTCCACCGGGTGTCTAAGTCATTTTCAATTCCCAATGCATCAAGGGTCTTCATGGTCTGATGATTGATAAGATCCTGAATGGTGTGCGGGTGATTATAAAACGCTGGAATCGGTGGAATCATCTGAACCCCTAGCCGAGCAAGCCGTGTCATGTTTTCTAAGTGAATCACACTCAGTGGTGTTTCACGTGGAACAATAATTAACCGTCGGTGCTCCTTCATCGTGACATCCGCTGCACGGGCAATCAGGTTTTCACCGTATCCGCTGGCAATGCCAGCAATGGTCTTCATGCTCGCTGGTACAATAACCATCCCGTCATGGAGAAACGACCCACTGGCAATCGCTGCTCCCTGATCGTTTGGATGGTAATTGAAGTCAGCCAGTGCCTCCATCTCTGCCAATGATAACGACGTCTCTAGCGCTAAATTTTTCTTCGCCCACGTGCTCATCACTAAGTGTGTTTCAACATTCGAAACTTCATGTAACGCCTTTAATAGCGCTACTGCATACACTGTGCCAGACGCACCGGTCACACCCACAACAATTCGTTTCATCGCACACCCTCCAGTTTGCTTACTTCAAATATTTTTGCCAGTCGGCGACCTCTTTAAACTGGGCCCGAATAAAGTGTTCCTTCATATCAAACGGAACGGTTCCATCAAGAATCAACTTAGATGACATTCCGGCTGTTCTAATTGACTTAGGATCATATTCAGGTCGTTCCGATGGATCCAACGGGTGGTTGCGCATACCCGGTAACACCACGATGTCTTGATCCGCTTGAAACCGTGTGTTTACCGTCCACATCACATCATTCATATCAAAAATATCCACATCGTCATCCACCAGGATCACGGACTTCAATTCTTTGAAAGCAGAGAAGGCAAGGAGCGCTGCCTGCCGTTGAATCCCCTCATCTGCCAAGCTTTCTTTGTGGATCTGCATGATCGTCATGAGCTTTCCGCCACCTGCTGGCGGGTTAAACACGTTGAGCACCTTGCCAGGAATGGCCCGACTCGTTAACGATAGAATGCTTGCTTCCGTTGGAATTCCGGCCAAGTTTACGTGTTCTTCGCTGGGGCCAATGACCGTTTGCATAATCGGCTGATCCTTCCGGTGTGTTACGGCGGTTACCTTGATCACCTGCACGGCCGGATTCGCATCCCCATCGTAACCGGGGAATTCGGGCATCGCTTTTCCAGTCTGTGTGTTGATGTCCTCTTGAATCCGTTCGTTTGGCATGATGAATCCTTCAATGGTAAATTCAGACCGTGCTAGGGCCTTTTCATCAACCGTAATGCCATTCACTAATTGGACCGGTTCTTGCCGAATCGCCCCGGCGACACCTAATTCGTTATACCCTAGGGGGGTAGTCGGTGGCTCGAAGGTTGCGCCCACTGTGATGGCTGGATCCAGCCCAATGTTAATGGTTACAGGCATGGGTTGGTTGGCCCGTTCGTATTCATCCGCGAACGCCCCGATGTGGCGCCCACCAGGCATGATGTAGATTCCGATGGTGTCTTTATCCTCCAACACCATCCGGTGAATGGTTACGTCACTCATGGTTTTTGCCATGTTTGAACCGTACACAAGCCCCATTGTGATGTAGGGGCCCGCATCATACGCCGTGTTGGTTGGCGCAGCAATTAGCTTTCGAATGTCAAAATCTGCGTCTTCCACCCGGTGAACCACCTCATGCGCGGGCGCATTCGCTTCTGTCACCGTAACAGGATCAACGGGGTGCTCAACTGACTCATTCAAGAACTGACCGAGCGTTTTCTCATCATGATGAAACATCAATCCGGTGCGCTTACGGCTAGCAAGTAGTCCAATCAAAACTCGCATCCCTGTGAAGCCCTTGACGTTGTTAAACATCATTGCTGGCCCCTCTTGGGTTGGCCGTTTTACGGTACCACCAGCCCCGATATAGCGGTAAACACCAGCTAACTCTGCGTTTGGATCGACCAGTTCATTTGTTTCGTGGTACTGGCCTTCAATTGCGGCTAGTTCGGTTAAAACCCGCCGGAGATCATACGGTGGTTGTTTATCTGTCATTTTAAGCGTGCTCCCTTCATGTCGTTTCCTTATGAAATCAATCATAACCGGCAGTGCAGCTTGTAAACAAATCGCGTTTGTCGTAACGTTATTCTCATAAGGAATAATAAAAGGAGACCTTCATGACCATTGATGACCTGCGCGCATTCATCGCCGTTTATAACACCAAGAACGTGTCAAACGCCGCGGTATCGCTCCAAATGACCCAGTCAGCGCTGTCCAAGCGCCTCAAAAATATCCAAGTCGAGGTTCATGCGACGCTCATCAGCACCACGAACCGTCGGCAACTTCAGATCACGGAGAGTGGCGAAGCTTTTTACCGGTCCGCTCAACGCCTCATCGATCAATACGATCACATGGCCGCCGAAATTGCGACCGTCGAGGCGCTTGCCCACGGTAGTTTGCGGTTAGGGAGTGTTCCAGTCGTTGCCCAATTTGGGCTTATTTCGGCCATCAGCACGTTCATGATGGCACATCCAAATGTCAATGTTCACTTAGAGGAAACGGAGGGCCAGCGGATCGTTTCAAAGCTACAGGCACAGCAGTTAGACGCCATCATTGTCCGTGACTTGAATACCCGCTACCTCAGAACCGAGGGGCTCACCAAGACCACATTATTAACGGATGAATTAATGGTTGTCTTGCCCGCCACTCATCCGCTGGCTCGGCGCTCCACAATTGATCTTGCTGACCTTCAAAACGAAGCGTTTACCACCCTTCCACTTGGCTCTGGGGTGTATGAAACGTTGTTTGAGCTCTGCCATGAAGCAGGTTTTGACCCCCACATCCGTTTTGAAAGCACCCACATTGAAACCATTTTGGCGATGGTCACATCAGCCAATCAGGTGTCGTTATTGTTTCGCCAGTCGTTAGCGCCACTCATGACCGATCAACTCGTTGCTCGCCCACTTACGACCCCGTTCTTCAGTCGACTTCAGTTTATTTACGCGAACAATGCGCAGACACCCGCGATCACGCAACTCTTAACTGCGCTCCAGCAAGCAATCGACTAACTTTTCCCCAAAAAATAACTGTCCGTTAGGAGACGTTTCCTAAACGGACAGTTTTTTATTTATCTACTTTGAATTAGAAGTTTGAGCCAGCCGTGTAATCAGCCACCGTGCCATCATGGTTGATGACCTGGCCGTTATGGTCCTGACCATCCGTTGTGAAACTCAGAATCAGCGCCGCTGCTTCGGCAGGCGTGATGACACCTTCACCTTGCATGTTGCCGTTCAGATCCGTTGAAATCACACCAGGCATCACCCCAAAAATGGAAACGGGTTTGTTGGCTTCCTTGAACCCAAGGCCCATTGATTTGATCATTACGTTTAATGGTGCCTTCGCCGTCAAGTATGCCAATGGGTTGAAGTATGACTGCGGTTCAATTGGCATCGTTACGTTTACGATCGTCCCGTGGTTCTTTTCTAACGTTGGCAACAACTGCCGGGTCAGTTCGTATGGGCCAATAAAGTCTGTGTGGTTGGTTTCCATCAGTTCTTCTGGCGTGTATTCCCAGGCCGCTTTCCGCATGTCACCTGAAATTCCCGCGTTGTTGACCAGTAAGTTCAGCTCACCAAACTGAGCATTGATCGTGGCCGCCGCTTGGTCCACGACCGTCAAGTCTGACAGATCGACTTGAACAAAATCGACTGGTCCCAGTGGTGCTAACTGTTTCACCGCTTCTTGACCGCGTTCAACAGACCGTGCACCGACCAAAACGTGGTAGCCATCCTTCAATAAGGCCGTTGCTAATTCAAACCCGATGCCCTTGTTGGCACCCGTTACTAATGCTGTTTTCATGATTTTACCTGCTCCTGTTCATCCACATATTTTTGGTATCTTGCAATTTTATAATCAACTTGATCAAGACTGGCTTCACGCGCCGCAATCTGCTGTTCAATCGCTTTTCGGTGCGCCTTCATCATTTCCAGTCGTTTAGGAATGGTCACATCACCTTCCATGATCCAATCAACGTACTGCTTGATTTGTTGAATCGACATGTCACTATTTTTTAAGTGTGTGATCGTTGCTAACAGCGCCATTTGGGTTTCTGTAAACACCCGGTTGCCAAAGTCATCACGCTCTAAAAACGTTAATAAGCCACGCTTGTCGTAATAGCGTAACGTTGACTCCGGTAAGTCAAAGAATGCTGCTGCCTCACTGATTGAATAGGTTGCCATGACGTCCTCCTTTAGTTGATAAGCAGAGTATAGCCCTTAAACCATGGTTTAAGGCAAGCGGATAATTCACAAAAATAAAGGATTTATCGCAGCACGCGCATTAATTACCGTGAGCACGCTGATACTGGCGACCACCACTTAATCCTTCGGCACACTTTGACCACGTTCTCGCTGCCGTTGATGATAGGTTTCAATTTTTTGATCAATGAAATCCAGGTGTGCTTGAATCTGTTGTTGTTCACGTTCCAATCGTCTTTGTTGCGCCGCCAACAAATCAAGCCGTTGGTCAATCGTCGCGTCCCCTTGATCCCGTAAGACTGCATACGTTTGAATCTGTTTCATGGGCATCCCGGTCTGTTTTAACCGGTTAATAAAGGCCATCCACGTTGCGTCAGCGTCATCGTACTCACGTTGATTTATCCGTGACCGATGTGGCGTTATCAATCCCAACTTCTCGTAATACCGTAACGTATCAATGGAAACATGCACCCGCTTTGAAAATGCACCAATTCGCTCCATCATTTGCCCCCTCACTTGCTAATTAACTGAACTTTGCCATCAAAAATGTTAGAAGTCAATTTTCATCATTGACATGGAGTTCACTCCAGCTTGTAGACTTGCAGCAGTTCATATGAAAGGAAGTCTTAACATGACTGAACAAACACGGTTAGAACGCGGCCAAAAACGGCTGCAAGAAGTTGACGCAAACGCAGCAACCAGTGTCATGACCGCACTGGCAGACATTGCACCTGACGTTGCCACGTATATCGAAGAATTTGCGTTTGGTGACATTTACTCACGCCCAGGCCTTAGTTTAAAGCAACGGGAACTCATTACCATCACCAGCCTCTTAACACAAGGTGATACAGCCGCACAACTACAGGTCCACATTAACGGGTGCCTTAACGTTGGGCTTATCCCGTCAGGAGGTGGTTGAGGCAATCATTCAGTGTCTGCCCTACGTCGGTTTTCCAAGGGTGTTAAACGCACTCACCGTAACGAAACAAGTCTTTAACGAACGTGATTAACAACAAAAAATGCACCGCTAAATGATGACAAAATCATCACTCAGCGGTGCATTTTTGATTATCCTTGTAGTCCCCGTGACTGCCGATCCATATCTTCCACAACGATGTCGAAAATTTCACCAAGTGAGGCACAGTATTTCAAAATGTCCCATGGTTCATTCGTGTGAAAGTGAATTTTAATTAACTCAGCGTCGCCAACGGCAATCAGACTGTCGCCCTTAAAATTTGCCTTAATGTAGCGATCAATGGCGTCTTCATCCAGATCATGCCCATCGATCAAGCACTGTGTATCGTACCGAAATTCAATCATTTTAAGTCCATCCTTTTTTGTTGGTTAACGACTCACTTATTCGCCCGTTCCGACCAGTTCTTTCAACGTAAATAATGTACTAATAAATTCCTGTTGGACCTGGTTTGGTAAAAACGCCTTCCGAACAACTAACGACATGTTAAACCGTTCCTGAACGGGATCATCTAACGTGAGCTGCACCAACCCGTCATCCCGTTGGACCGCGTCATCCACGAGCAAACTAACACCGAGATTCGCACGAACCAGCCCTTTGATCAGAGATAACGTTGGCGTACTATACACAACGTTTGGCGTAAAACCGGCGTACTCGCTGTAAGCTTTCAGCGCCTGCGGGTGCACAAACTTCCCGGTCATCGTCACAAAATTATCGCGCGCTAACTGTTCAAACGAAATGTGCCCCGCACCTGCTAACGGATGGTTTGGACTCACCACAGCACGAAACGGGTGCGCTGCTAAGGGGGTGATGTTAAGGTTCTCCTCTTGCAACGGACGCACGGAGCCCAGCAAGGCCATGTCAATGTGCCCTGCTTCAAGCTCCTTCAATAATTGGTAGGATCCCATTTCAAGCGTCTCTGTATATTTCAGCAGTCCTCGAGAAAACAGCTCGCCAACGACCAGTGGAAACCACATTGTGCCAATAATCGGCGGAATGCCAAACCGAATCTTAGACTGGTTTGCCTGGGCGACTTCACTATGAGCAAGGTCTAAATCCTTCAGAATCTGTTGCGCACGTTGGTACAATAATATACCCGCGCGGGTAATTGAAAGCTTGTTATGAGCGCGATCACGCTCAACTAGTGGTGCCCCAAATTCCGTTTCTAACCGTTGAACCGCCACCGTAATTGTCGGCTGGCTCACCTTGAAGCGGGTCGCCACCACCGTGTAATTTTTAAGTTCTACCAGCGCAGAAAAATACGCTAAGTCACGTGTATTCACCAGCTGTGACTCCTTTCGTTCCTCGATCTCTTATGCTTAAGAGTACCATAGTTTACGGTTAACGGGCTGTCACATATCATAACTACCAACAAGTACCCATTAAATCGAATAATTTTTATGATAATCATAAGCATATTATTTATATGTTGGCCCTTTCCTTGATAAAATCACCACATAATTTAACTTCCGTAAGCTAACCACGTGAGTCAAAAATGAACAACTGGCGGCGCGGATATCTAGCGATAAAAATAAAATGATGATGGTGAGTGAAAAGACATGAGTGAGCAAACTAATTTAAAGTCACGGTTAACTAACCTTTCCGGGTCCAGCAACTATGCAAATATTCGTTTAAAGGCGGCCAAGGGTGTCGCAGATGACGGCACTTTACTACGGAAGAGACGCGCAATTACTAACGATAATGAGGGCATTGTGTCTACCCACGCAAGTGCCTTATCTGGGTTAATCAAAACAAGCACCCAAATTGGGCGAAATCGTTCAGCCGGCGTTAACAACTGGCTAAACGGCATTCAAGCCATGAATCCTAATGAAACGGCTACTAAAATTCATAACGATCATTTGCCAAACACTGGAATAACCCCGTTGCATCAAATGATGGCAACCATCTTTTCTAGCATTGACTTTCTAATTAAATCCATAAAGCGAAACAAGTAAACTCTCATAACCATAACGGAACCGTTACCCTCTAACCCGGCGTTACTTTCATTCTTGCTTAAACAGGGATAACGACTTGTCTGATTTATTTGCTAAGGGGCTGCAAACGCGAAAAAAACTGCAGCCCCTTCCTCATCTAACACAAAGACGGCGCTCACCCGGCATTGTTTTTATTCTTGCTTAAACATGGGTAACGACTCATCTGTTCTGTAGACTAAGGGGCCGCAAACGCGCGCCAAAGCACAGACCCTTCCTCATCTAACACAAAAACGGCGCTCATGGGAAAATCACCCATAAGTGCCGTTTTTGCGTTACCTGAGCGGGTCTAACCGTGCTTTGGCTCGCTCTTAATCTTTTACTTCTTTAATCGCATCAATAATCGTTCCGTCGCGGTATTCCACCAAGGCCACCGTCCGGTCCGTGAATTCCAATGGTTTTGCGTTACCAACCTTGGCAGCGGCCATCTTTTGCAATTCATCGATCGTGAACACTGGTACTCCAGCAATGTTACTCAACGCAGCCAGCAAATCAGTCCGCTTCGGATTAATGGCAATCCCGTATTCCGTAACCACAACGTCAATGGAATCCCCTGGTGTAACTACCGTCGTTACATCTGGCACGATCGTTGCGATCCGGCCACGAACCAACGGTGCAGAAATGATCGTCAGTTTAGCGGTCGCAGCGTCCTGGTGACCACCAACGGCACCACGAATGACACCATCGGAACCCGTCATAACGTTGACATTAAACTTCGTGTCGATTTCCAGGGCGCTCAAAATCACAACGTCCAGTTGATCAACCATGGCACCCTTGTTATCTGGGTCAGCGTACCATGACGCGTCGATTTCCTGCTGGTGTGGATTCGTGTGCATCGAATCCGCAGCACCCTTATCAAAGTCCTGCACGTCCATCACACGGTCGATCAAGCCTTCGTTTAACAGGTCAGTCGTTGGCTTTGTGATTCCACCAAGCGCAAACGATGCCTTGATTTGGTTATCGATCATGGCCTGACGCAAGTAACGCGTTACGGCCAGAGCAGCACCACCTGAACCCGTTTGGAACGAGAAACCATCCTTGAAATATGGTGAGTTAACGATCACATCATTAACCGTTGAAGCAATCTTCAGTTCCTTCGGGTCCTTCGTGAACCGGGTTGCCCCGGAACCGATTTTATCAGGGTCACCGACTTGGTCCACTTCAACCACGTAGTCCACCTGCGTTTGCTTAATGGACGCTGGCGTGTTTGGATATGGCATCAGGTTATCTGTTAACAGGACGACCTTGTTGGCGTACTGTGCGTCCATCAGGGCATACCCTAATGAACCAAAGACAGCCTTTCCTTCCATCCCGTTAGCGTTCCCCAACTTGTCGGCGTTTGGCACACCCAAGAAGGCAACGTCGATCTTGATGTCACCGTGTTCAATGGACCGCGCACGGTCACCATGAGAACGGAAGATAACGGGGTTCTTCAAGTTACCGTGTGATACGAAATCACCCAATGAACCACGCATCCCTGAACTCGTGATGTTTGTGACGGTCCCAGCCTTGATGGCTTCGATCACCATGTCATTCATCACACCAGTCAATGAAGATGGCGCTAACGTCAGGTTCTTGATGCCGGCGTCAATGATGACCCGCATGACCTTGTTAAACACAAAGTCACCGTCACGGAAGTGGTGATGGAACGAAATGGTCATACCATCTTTAACCGTTGCCTTCACAACGTCTTCAATGGAATCAACCAGCTTATCATCACCTGTTTGAACGTGCACAGTTGGTGCAACCCGTTGAATATCCGGGTGACCAATGTTTGTCGTTTCGTAAGGCTGGTAGTTTAAATCTGCCATCATCTGTTCTGGCAGTTCGCGATCAACATTATTTTTCAAGGTAGTTTCCCTCCTCATCCACTAAGTTTGATGCTTTGGCAAGGCGCATAACCCGTTCTGCCCGGAGAACAACCGGCCGGTCGACCATTTGCCCATTCATTGAAATAACCCCAGAACCCTTGATTCGTGCTTCTTCAATTGCATTGATCACGTTCTTGGCGTTAAGAATTTCTTTTTCAGTTGGTTGGTAAACATCGTTAACCATGGCGATTTGCCGAGGGTTAACCAGTGACTTCCCATCAAACCCAAGCTGGTGGATGTACCGTGTTTCACGGTAGAAGCCTTCCGTATCGTCCATGTTGGTGAACACCGTGTCAAACGCAGCGATACCAGCAGCGCGGGCAGCGTGTAAAACCATGTTCCGGGCAAATTCTAGTTCGGCCCCATCTGGGTAACGGTGCGTTTTCATATCTGTTGTGTAATCTTCAGCAGACAACGCAATCCCAATCATTCGGTCTGAAGCAGCCGCAATTGCTGGGGCGTTTAAAACACCCTTCGCACTTTCGATGGCGGCCATCACGTGTGTGGAACCTTCTTCACGACCAAATTCCTTTTCAGCAGCGGCAACATCCGCCACCAACGTTGTGATCATGTCAGCCGTTTCCGTTTTTGGCAACCGAATCACGTCGATACCGGCCTTGACCATGGCCTTAATGTCATTGTGATAGTAAGGCGTGTCATCACCGTTGATCCGAACAACCAGTTCAGAATCACCGTAATCTTGCGTTTGAAGTGCTTCGTAAACCAATGCCCGGGCAGCATCTTTTTCTGCCATTGAAACGGCGTCTTCCAAATCGAACATGATGGAATCAGCACCGAAAATCCCGGCGTCCTTCACCATGGCAGGGTTGTTCCCTGGCACAAACATCATTGTTCGGCGTAAACGTTCTTTCATTTCAGCCATGCTTAGAAAACCTCCCATGCAGGTTGGTCCTGCGTTTGTAATGCGCGTTGTGCAACGGCAATCGTCCGTGCCTTAATCACACAGTCCAACGCCCCTTTATCAACGGCTTTAACCTTTACGTTATCGAGGTCAAACTGTTCCAGGGTTTCAGTGATCACTTTACGGATCTGGTCACCAAACTGTTTTTCAACGTCTGACTCCAAATCAATTTGAATGCCGTCTGTGCCCTTTGACAACATCAATTGGATGTCAGAGGATTCCAGCGTGCCGGCTAATGCGGTCTGCTTAATTTCCATTAATCTTCATTCCTTTCTGAATGCGTGCTTGCAACATCGGTAAATGTTCATTGATAAACGTCAGTGTGGTTGCTGGGAGCAAATCAGCTAGCGGCGCCAATTCATTCGTTGCAATCGCCTGCCGAACTGCTGTTGCGGTAATCACGGTTCCCGTGCCCGTTTGCTTTCGATCCACAATGTGGACGGCAACCTTTGGTGGTAACTCACGCTGTAACACCTGGTTATACAAGCCCGTCGTGTGTGACAACGGTTCGGTGCCAAGGTAGCGCGTTGTGATGTTTAACGCTGGGGCAATGCGATCCCGAAAGATCCGTGCATCCAGTGTCGTTTGATAATCAATTTGCTGATCGGGGGTTGGTAAAAAGTATGCTGGGAACGTGGCAAAACTGACCATGTAATCGCCGCCGTTGACCACGATCACGTTATCAAGGTCGGCCGTCCCGGCTTTGACCAGTTCAAACCGTTCCGCCGTACTAAACAACGATGCATTCGTGTTCACCACAAACACATACACAAGGTCGTTTTCTTGTGCCGCCGTTTCCACCAAATAACGGTGCCCGTTGGTAAACGGATTGGCGTTCATCACGATTCCGGCAACTTGCTTAGTCGCTTGGTCAGCCACCCGGGGAATTTCGTTAAGGTAATCCTCAACGCTCCGGTCCCCCGTTTCCAAGAGGGCCGCGACATCAGAATGCGCTAGCTCGTGAAAACCAACGTGCTGAAAGCTATCGGAATACATGAGTTTCGTAAAGACAAACAAGTGGAACACCTGTTGTTGAAACAGTCGGTTGATCAATGCAGAAACGATCGTGTTAAACCGTGTTCCCTGCGTTGTCTCCTTGTTGCACACACCGATGTACTTCAAGACATTGCCTGCCGCTGACCCGGTTGCAACTAACCGATCACCATCGTAAATGCCGACGGTGAAGTCAATTGCTTCTGTCTCAGTTGCGGCAAAATCAGTGATTCCCAATGAGGTTAAAAACGTCTCCCATGTCTGGCGGACGTGCGGATCCTGCAAGTGTAAATCAACAACTTCATTTTCCATTTACCATTAACACCCCCTGCAAAGTGCATCCCATCACATGCCATGAAAAATGATGAGTTTTACTACGTGTTCTACGAAGACCATTTTACTCGGTTCGTCGTCAAACTGCAAATGCGGAAAGCGTTTTTTACATTTTTAAAACAGACATTTTCGTCATTTATAATTTGTTAACTATACTTGCATTTTTTAAAACAATGTGATGAGATAGACATTAAGCTTAAGTTCGAATGGAGATTTTATTATGGAAGACGTTAAACACCGTGAACAGCTCGCCAGCATCGCCCAAGATTACTACCTTTCAAAGTTACCCATTACCGACATTTCAAAAAAATACCACCTGAGCCGTTACCTGATCACAAAGGCCCTTGATGAGGCGCTGGCCTCTGGGCTCGTTAAAATCAGCATCGACACACCCGTTTCACGTAATTTAGAACTTGAATTACTGTTTAAACAACGGTTTAACATTCGCAACATCTTTATTCTTCGGGACACAGAATCCCCTGATAAGGACTCTGAAAACGTCATTGAATTCGCAGCCAATGAACTCCAAGATCTCATCCACAACAGTCACGTGGTTGGGACCACCTGGGGTGGGACCGTCTGGAACATCATTGACCATTTCGATGCGGAAGTCCGTGAAAACCTTATTTTCACTCAGTTTATCGGTGAAAATTTGAAGCTCAATACCGCCGCCAGCACCGTTCCCATCGTTCAAAAAGCGGCCGCAAAGTTCGACGCCCAGTACGTCACGCTGCCTGCACCGCTGTACGTCAACAGCGATGAGCTCCGTGCGCAATTACTAACTGAACCAGCCTTACTGCCTGCGCTATCCGCTGCCGGGCGAATGGACCTTTTATTTGCTGGGATCGGTACAGCCGCCTCCATCGAAACAATTCCCGTGTGGAAGCAACACTTCGCCGACTTTTTCCCTAACGTAAGCGCTCAAGAAATCGTCGGGGTTCTCTATGGTCGCCCCTACGACATCAATGGTAACTTACTCGTCAATGACGATAAAACATTGGGGGCCAGCATGGACGCCTTGCTCACCGTCCCCCGACGTGTTGGCATCGTGAAGAGTAAGTTTAAGAGTCGGGCCCTTTTGGGTGCACTGCGGGGCGATTTCTTAACGGATGTCATCACGAATGAGGATGTTGCCAACCGAATTCTGCTGGAAATGGAAAACTAACTCCTGTCTGCGATGCAACTATTTCAAAAATTGAACCGTAAAGTCGTATAATGGTTCGTAGATAACGTTTAATTAATATCCCATGGAGGTTTCTCCCGGACTCATGAAAAAGAACAAACGAAAATTCCGCTGGTCGAATCTGATCATCGTCCTGCTCATCCTTGCCATGGTTGGGATCGGCGGCTACATGCTGGCCGATAAGTTTTTACCAACAAACATGTCAGCCACCAAGCAGGAACTTGTCAGCAAGGTAATTCCAAAGCGCCACGAATCCATCTCATCCAGTGAACGAACCCGCATCAGTAAACAGCTCATGCGGCAAACACAAACAAAACAAGGGCTAACGAAACAGGGGTTTGTTTCAATTCCCGACGTTGGCATCTTGCAACCGATCTTTAACGACGCTTATTCTGATAAGGGGTTAAGCGCCGGTGCCAACTACGCAAACCGCAGTGAACAGGATCCCGAAGGTAAAGACGTTCCTGCGATGGGGCAAGATAACTACGGTTTAGCCAGTCACAACTTTAACGACGGCAAAACCGGCTTCAGTGCCCTTCAAAAGAAGACGAACGCCGATGAACCTTACCTGGTCAACGGCCAACTCAAGGGTAGTGACTGGCTCAATGGTAAGTTCATTTATTTAGCCAATGGGACAAACATTTACAAGTATAAAATCACTGGTCAAAAATTGGTTGACAAGGATGATGTCTCCGTTCTCAATCACTCCAAAACGGCCAAGGTGACCATCATCAGCTGTTTATTCCCTAGCATTCAATACCGGATCATTACTTCTGGTAAATTGGTCAAAAGTTACACGTGGAACAAAGCACCCGCAGACGTTGTGACCCTCTTCAACCTGGAAAAGCAACCAACTAACGTGCACGCCAGTTGGTTTAACCCCGGGACCGAGGAAGGTAGTAACGGTGACGCAGGTGGCACGAAAACCGTCAGTAAATAATTAAAAAACCCGCCATGGTCAACAATGTTTCGTTGACCATGGCGGGTTTTTTAATTAACTTTGTTGTGATTTAGCCTCACTTAACGACAAACTTATTTAAACGAACTGAACAGTGCGTCGATCTTAGCTACTTCATCTGCGCTCAAGTTCACGCTAAGCGCCTGAACGTTACTCTTCACCTGATCGGCAACGCGTGCGCCTGGAATAACGACACTAACATCTGGATCGGCAATGTACCACGCAAGAATCGTTTGAGCAACGGTTGCGTCATGATCCGCTGCAATTGCCCGAACACCGTCCAGGCCAGCCATAATTGCCGAAAACTGGTCCGCAGAAAATTGATCAAATTTAGCTGCGTCGTCAGCCGTATACTTTCCGGTCAATAACCCGGAAGCTAATGGGAAGTACGGCACAAACGAAATGTTGTTTTCCTTCAGGTATGGCAACAAGTCTGTTTCTGCCTCCCGATGAACCAAACTGTAATTATCCTCGACAATATCGACGTAACCATCAAGGTTCGCTTCCTTGATCTGAGCCAATGTGAAGTTCGATACCCCAATGGCCTTGATCTTACCAGCTTCCTTTAGTTCTTGTAACGCAGCGACCGCTTCATTCTTTGGGGTCGTCTCGTCTGGAAAATGAATGTAAAAGATGTCGATATAATCCGTCTTCAACCGGGTTAAGGCGTCCTCAACGGCCTGCTTTAAGAACGCTGGTTCATTGTTAGGGGCGAGATCACGTGATTGATCCTGCGCGGCCTTCGTGGCCAAAATAACCTTGCTCCGATCGTAATCCTGAAGAACATCGCCAATAATTGTTTCCGATTGGCCTAAGCCGTACATAAACGCCGTGTCTAATAACGTGATGCCCTGATTGAGCGCTGCCCGAACAACGGCGGCACCATCTTCATCCTTTAAGTTGGGGAATAAATTATGGCCACCAACTTTATTGGTTCCGAGCCCAAGTTTTCCCGTTTGAACATTACTTTTACCAATCGTGACGATTTCTGCCATTTCACATGACCCCCTTGCTAGATTAACTACACCGCTATCATAGAAAATTTTGGCCCAAAAAGAAACGATTTCGATTTCTCCACAAAAAAGGGCCGCACAAAGTGATTTATGTTGACGCTCTCCAACGGAGTCACTATACTAATTTTGTGCTAATGGCACATAAAAACGCCCTACTGGTATAGGGCGCTACGAATCACCGTTTTCAAAGCGGTGACTTGTTTTCATGATTTTAATCTAAACGATACAAATTAAGCCCACTCTAACCTGTCAAAGTCTTTCGAGGGGCTTTTTTTGTACCATTATTTCCAATTGATCAACGAAATAGTTTGAACGATCACGTTGATTAAAGCAACGACAAATATCGCCGTCCCTAACATCAACGTAAGGACGTCCAGGGTGCTCAACTTGTTCACCTTTCTTAGGCAAGTCCATAAGCGTCACCTCTAAACTGAAAACAAGTCACCACTCTGCAACTTTAATCCGGTGCATTCATTATCAGTTTCTATCCGTTCAAATGCAATTCCTGCGCTACTTCAAGCCGCAAAAAAAGGTTCGCTCACCCTTCCGGTGAACGAACCCTTTAAAATTACATTTACATAAAGTCGTTTCTTACCACATACCCAAAACTTTGGTCCATAGTAAGCCACCACCGAGCCAAACGACGATGTAGAAAACACCAAGAATGGCATTCATCCGCCACCAGTCGTTTTGCTTCACGTAACCTGAACCGAACAGAACGGTTGCAGGACCACTAGCGTAATGCGTCGTTGAACTGAACAACGGACCACAGACACCAAGCATGATGGCTGCTAACATTGCTGGCACGTGGGCGGCTAACGCAACCCCCAGTAATGCGGCATACATTGCCGTTACGTGGGCTGTTCCAGAAGCGAACAGGTAGTGAGTGTAGAAGTAGAAGACAAACAGAATAACCAAGACTAACAACCAGCTCATTCCGTGCATTGCACCACCGATTGTCGTTGATAACCACTTGATCAAACCAAACTTCGTTAATTGGTTTGCCAAGAAGATCAGAATTGAGAACCAGATCACTGTGTTCCAGGCACCCGTTTCATTCAAGATGTCCTTTGTTGATAAGACACCCGTCAGTAACAGTAATGAAACGGCGATGAAGGCAACCAACGTTGAGTCCAAACCGATGAAGCTTGATAAGACCCACAGTAACAGTGCCAAAAGGAACACACCACACATGATTTTTTCAGCAGTGCTCATTGGTCCCATGTCAGCCAATTCTTTGTCGGCCCATTCCTTGGCGTTTGGTGTTTCCTTAACCTCTGGTGGATACAACTTGTAAATGATGTATGGGACACAAATCAAACTGATGATCCCAGGAACCAGAGCAGCTAAGAACCAACCCACCCACGTAATGTGAATGCCGGCTTTAGCAGCCATTTGAACGGCAACCAAGTTTGGTGCCATGGCTGTGATAAACATTGCTGACGTAATGATGTCACCGTGGAATTCAGCGAAGACTAAGAATGAACCCATCTTCCGTTCCGTGCCATCCTTTGGGTGTGACCCAAAGGTTGTTGCCAGTGACTCGATGATTGGGTAGATGATCCCACCGGCACGCGCCGTGTTACTTGGCGTTGCGGGTGCAGTGACCAAGTCAACCCCGATCAGTGAGTAGGCCAAACCAAGTGTCCGTTTACCAAACAAGCGGACGAAAATCAGCGCGACCCGCCGACCAAACCCAGTCTTGATGAACCCCCGTGACAGGAAGTAAGCCATGGCAATCAACCAAACAACGTTGGTCCCAAAGGCCGTAACGGCTTCTTCCATGGGCACAATGCCAAGTAAAACGGTGATGGTCATCCCGATCAACGCAACCCCTGCAATTGGTAGTGGCTGGGTGATACAACCAATAATTGTTGCAACGAAAATTGCTAAGATGTGCCAAGCAGCGAGGCTAATGCCATCTGGTCGAACTGGTGCGACGAACCAGAGAATTAACCCAATCACTACTGGCCAAAGAAACTTTTTATAATTAACTTTCTCTAAACCCATGATTTATTTCCTCTCAATATTACCCACCGAACTAGTCGGTGGAATCAGTACATTTTAAGGTGTGCGCATCAAGCGATGTGAGCGCTAACCCAACCAACAAGGACGACAAAACTAACAAACCTAATAGTGCGAATGCCATGTGCCACTCCTCCTTAATCAAGGACTGCCTTAGTGATGATGCTGAACTTTTATTTTTTCAATGTGCGTGATTAACGATCGATGTTTGTCATCTTTAATGGGTCAACCCATTCGTCAAACTGTTCTTCAGTAACCTTGCCAGACTTCAGAGCAGCAACACGTAACGTTGTCCCTTCTTCATCAGCCTGTTGGGCAATTTTGGCACTGTCATGGTAACCAATGTGCGGTGATAAGGCGGTCACCGTCATCAGTGAGTTGTCCACTAATTCTTGCATCCGTTCCTTGTTAACCGTCAAGCCATGGATCATCTTGTCGGCAAAGCCCATCATGGTTCCACGTAACAATTCTGCTGATTCAAGAAAGGCGTCGATCAGAACTGGTTTGTAAACGTTCATTTCGAAGTTCCCTTGTGAAGAAGCCATGGTAACCACCACGTCATTCCCCATTACACGAACCGCAGCCATGGTGATGGCTTCAGCCTGTGTTGGGTTAACCTTCCCAGGCATGATTGAAGAACCAGGTTCGTTAGCAGGAATGTTTAATTCCGCATAAGCGGCACGGGGGCCACTTGCTAAGAACCGAACGTCATTAGCGATCTTCATCAGGTCGGCAGCTAACGTCTTCATGGCACCGTGGACAACATCTAAGTTTGAATGAGCAGCTAAACCGTAGAACTTGTTGGTCTTGGCTGTGAATGCTGGCCCATAGGTCTTACTCATCCGGTCGGCAATGTCATCGGCAAACCCGGGAGCGGCGTTCAACCCAGTCCCAACGGCCGTTCCACCCATTGCTAATTCAAGCAAGGTGCCGTCCAAACTCTTCAGGTAACCGAGGTCGTGTTCGATCATGCTGACCCAACCACTGATTTCTTGACCAAACGTCAATGGGGTTGCGTCTTGCAAGTGGGTCCGGCCGATTTTAACTGTCCGCCAGTATTCTTCTTGCTTAACCTTTAATTCATCGATCAAGTGTTGGGCAGCTTCTTCTAATTCAGCAACCGCAACGCTGGCCGTGATGTTCATGGCCGTTGGGAAGATGTCGTTTGAACTTTGACCGTGGTTCACGTCATCGTTTGGTAGGATTTCAATGGATGAATCCAACTTTGCGGCTTCGTGAGCGACAACTTCGTTTGTGTTCATGTTCGTTTGTGTTCCAGAACCCGTCTGGTAGACACGCAATGGGAAGTCCTTCCGCAGGTCCTCATCACTCAACTTCAACAGTTCGTCAATGGCGCGAACGATCAGTTGACCCTTTTCAGCACTAACTTGACCAAGTTCCTGATTGGCTTCGGCAGCGGCACGCTTAATTTGTAACAGGGCACGAATAATAGCAATTGGCATGAATTGCCCCGTTGGAAAATTGTTCCGGCTCCGTTCAGTTTGTGGCCCCCATAGTGCTTCACTAGGGATGTTAACTGGCCCAATGGTATCTTCTTCGACACGATAATCTGACATTATCATGGTCCTCCGTTTCCTTGTGTTTTTAGTAACAAACAAAATGAAATAAAAGCAACGCACGTCCGAATTACCAACAGTAATTTCGCACGCGTCGTTATTAACCTCACTTAGTCTACAATCTCACAAAGCTTATAGTCAAACTGAATAGGTGTCATTAAAAAGATTAATAGTACCGTCAACAGAACGTGTAAACGCCAGGTATTATCCACTTCTTAAATCCACTTAATTTCATCTTTGCTTGTGAATCTACCAACGAAACACTTTTTCTCATAATTATCAAAAAAAGTGTGCAGATTTATTCTGCACACTTCCAATAACATTCATTTTAATGTTAGCGGTCTGCTAAACGTGAAAACACGTTTATTCTGCCGTTGCGTCATCCAAAACCTGTTTCAATGCCGCTGCCGAAGCAGTCATCTTGGCTTGTTCTTCATCCGTCAATGGGACTTCCATAACACCTGCAACACCGGTCGCATTAATCAATGCGGGGGTTCCAATGTACATATCCGTTAACCCATACTGACCGTTCATTGGTGCCCCAATTGGTAACACCACGTTTTCGTTCCGTAAAACGGCCCGGCTCAACCGCATCAAACTCGTGGCAACACCGTAGAAGGTTGCCCCCTTCAGGTTGATGATGCTGCCACCCTTAACGCGGGTTTCCTGTTCTAATTGACCCAATTCTTCTTGGCTAACACCAGCTTCCTTGGCAACGTCCAGTAATGGGCGACCACCAATCGTTGAAGCACTGTACGCAGCGAATTCACTGTCCCCGTGTTCGCCTAAAATGTAGGCGTCAACCGTCCGCAGATCCGCGTTGAACTTCTTTGCCAACGCAACTTGCCACCGACTAGTATCTAATGACGTGCCTGAACCAATAACGCGTTCCTCTGGAAAACCAGAAAGCCGTTGCGTCATCGTCGTCAACACATCAACTGGGTTAGCGGCCACAATGAAAATCCCGTCAAAGCCACTATCAACAACTGGTGTCACAATGGACCGTAAGATCTTCAGGTTCTTGTTGACTAAGTCTAACCGTGATTCACCCGGCTTCCGAGGAACGCCGGCAGTAATAATCACGAGGTCTGCATCCGCAGCGTCTGCGTACGTCCCCGCATGAACATCCATTGGTGCTGTCATGGGTTGAACGTCTTCTAAGTCCAGCGCGTCGCCCTTGATGTGGTCCTCTTGAATATCAACAATGACTAATTCATCCGCGATTTGTTGTTGTAACATTGCAAATGCGTATGAAGAGCCAACTGCTCCGTCCCCAACCAGGACAACTTTTTGATGTTTTACTTGATTAGTCAAAAGTGTGCTTCCTTTCTGTAAAAAGCCCGTCATGAATAACATTGAATTTGTGTAGTGCAACACGTAGCAGGCTGGCCGAACACATTCCACTTCATGGCAGTGATGTGAATGCGTCGGCCCATCAATCATCTGGCTTACGGTCTTTAACCGCGTAATTGATGGAAGTAGCGTAACCCGTTCACCCCTCACTCGTCAAGCACAATCACTAGAAACATGTGAATGAGTTCAATAAGTTAACCAGCTAATTGATCGGCGTGATCATCACGTTTTCTTGCAATCGGTTCATTTGATGACCCATTATTTGCATAAATGGGTATACTAGACTAAGTAGTGTCACAACATGATAGGAAAGAGAAGATAATTCAATGATTTCATTACAATCACCACGTGAAATTGAAGGGATGCGCAAAGCCGGCGCCATTTTAGCTGGGATGCACATTGGCTTGCGCGACATCATTAAACCTGGAATCTCAAGCTGGGAAATTGAACGGTTTGCCATTAAATACTTTGACGAACACAATGCCAAGCCTGAAGAAAAAGGGTTTGAAGGCTACGACTTTGCAACTTGTGTCAGCGTTAATGACGAAGTTTGTCACGCTTTCCCTCGCAAAGACCTTTTGCTGAAGAACGGTGACCTCGTGAAGGTTGACACGGTTATCAGTGTCGACGGTTACATGTCCGATTCTTGCTGGGCCTTTGCTGTCGGCGAAGTTAGCGACGACGTGAAGAAACTGATGGATGTCACCAAGAAGGCCCTTTACCTCGGAATTGATCAAGCCGTGGTTGGGAACCGGATCGGTGACATTGGTTACGCCATTCAACATTATGTTGAAGACGAAATGGGTTACGGCGACGTTC
Organism: Furfurilactobacillus sp. WILCCON 0119; assembly: GCF_053471565.1. NCBI lineage: Bacteria > Bacillati > Bacillota > Bacilli > Lactobacillales > Lactobacillaceae > Furfurilactobacillus > Furfurilactobacillus sp. WILCCON 0119. The sequence goes on along the minus strand of NZ_JBPCCV010000004.1, from coordinate 162,023 downwards.
GTGAATACGTTGGTCACGGAATCCAGCCCACCATGCACGAAGACCCAATGGTTCCTGCCTATGGTGAAGCCGGCAAGGGCGTTCGGTTGCGTGAAGGGATGACCATCACCATCGAACCCATGGTCAACATTGGTGACTGGCGTTGTGCGCCTGTTGCTGATGATGGCTGGACTGTTCGCACCGCTGACGGCAGTCTTAGTTGTCAGTACGAACACACCTTAGCCATTACGAAGGATGGTCCAAAGATTTTGACCAGCCAAGATCCAGAGTTTGACGCAAAGTACCTTTAATCACAACATTTACCACAGGTACCCCCATGAACAACGTCGTCCGTGGGGGTACCTTTTTTCATTTTCATTCCCGTTGTATAATCAACTTAATTATTTTTAAAAATAGAAAGGTTGGTCAACTCTATGGCAGCACGTGGACTCAACATTAATAACATCACGGTCGCTCAGTCACAAACGGACCTGATCGCCGCCGGGGCAGCATTACGCACCAAAGTACCACTGACTGACCTTGGCACGTTTGTCCCGACAAAACGGGATGCAAACTTATTAATGGGTCGAATTGCTGACATGTTGGTTCCTGAACTTCTGCCAGAACGTTACCGGCGGATGGGTGTCTCGTCGTTTACCTTCTTCCGGGGAACCGCCGAACTCATGGCCCATGACTTAAATCACCAGGCTAGCACGCACATTCCGATCATCATTTCTGGTGACGCCCACCTTGGTAACTTCGGGTTCTTTGCCTCACCGGAACGGCAACTCATTTTCGATCTCAACGACTTCGATGAAGCTGGGGTAAACTCCTGGGAACGTGACGTTAAACGGCTCCTTGTGAGCGTCATCCTTGCCGGCCGTGAAAATGGCTTTAAGGAAAAGAAGATTCACAAAGTGGTTCATGACACGGCTAAGAGTTATCGCCTTGGCATCAACGCCAGTATGGCCCGCACCACGTTGGACCGGTTTTACCCAGCAAACGATGTTGCCAGCATTCTGAAGGCTGTTCCTGAAGACACACCAACAGCCACGATGCTTCAATATTTCCTCAGTAAAGCAGGCAAACGTAACTCTGAACAGGTCGTTAAAAAGTTTACCCACATGACAGATGACGGTCTTCGCTTTGTTGATGTTTCCACCATCACTCGCCACACAAATGATGACGTGACTAAAAACATCAGCGACTACTTAGCGGCGTATCGGGCGACCGTTCGGACGGACATTGCCCTGTTACTTTCGCAATACCACATTACAGATGTTGCCCGTCACTGTGTCGGTGTTGGGAGCTTTGGCTCGCGCTGTTACCTTGTGTTATTAACGAGTAACGATGGTAGTCACCTCGTTCTCCAAATTAAAGAAGCCCTCCCAACCCGGAAATCCGGAACTGAACGCCAGTTGAACCTATCATCTTTTGCTGAAGACAGTGAGGGCCAGCGGATCATCGATTCACAAAAGATCCTTCAATCTGCGTCCGATCCCTTCCTTGGCTACTTTCAGAGCAAAAAGCATAGTTTCTACGTCCGCCAATTTCGGGACATGAAAACATCGGTTGACCTTTCGACCCTTGATTGGGATCAATTCCACGTTTACGCCGAAGCTTGTGGCCGGTTACTTGCCATTGACCATTGCCAAACGCCAACAGCCGCAATGATTGCCGGGTACATTAACGATGATAAGGAATTTGACCACGCCATGAGCAACTGGGCTGAAGCCTACATTGACCAGGTTGAAACAGATTACGCTCTGTTTTTAAAGGAACATCCTAAAGAAGTTACCGATACAACCATTTAGCACCAGCATTCATAAATTCAAGTAACGGCAACACCCGCAATCCTCTGGGCGCTGCCGTTTTATGGTTTTAACCGAATGGTCAGAACACTCGCGTCTCAATAAAATCGTTACCTCTTTAGCAGTTCCTTAGTCTTCTTTTAAGTCCACTTTATGCTGGCGGCCATAGACTAATCACAATCTCAAATTACTACCGGGTCACCTACTCTTGATCATCACCGTGATGATGACAACCCAACGACCCAGTCTTTCGCTAAGGCTAACTAAGGAGGAACTCATGATGAAAACAACAACAGAAGCAAAGTTTATGACACGGATCATCAACGTGATGGGCGTCCCATTCACACTCAAAATGGGAACCTTAACGATCGAGACAGACGCCCACCTAACGTTTGATCAAACCGTTAAAAACGTTGCTCACTATCTCCACCACATTGAAAAAATAACGACCATACCCCAAGACGCGACGCCCCTTGAACGTCAACGTGGACTAGCCAAAACTGAGCTTACTCCCCTTTTGCATCAGTTTGACTTTATCAATCACGTTGCCCAATCTTCACTCGACCAATCAACTCTGATGACAATCCTTACCCGTCAGTGGGCGATTCGCCAGGCATTCATCAAGTATCTCCAACCGCTTTTACAACTCCCCAGTGTTTTCGCGGTTGCACTGGAATGCCCTGGTACAATTCAGGTCGGCACTGCGGCTGACACCACCTTTACCTGGACCATTGGCGTTGAAACTCCCCATCGCGCCAATACTGCTTACCAGCTCCAGAATGGTGCGGTTGTCACCCAGTCCGCCAACCTTGCCACTGATAACAACACCAGTAACCTTCTTCAGGCCACGATTGTTGCAAGTGACCTTGCCGAAGCGAGTACCTGGGCAACCATCGCAGTCGGAACAGCCATCCCCAGCTTTCTTCGAATTGCCGTTACCCATCGTCTTTCCGGCTTCCTCATTAGCTCACCAACCGCTGGTCAATCCCTCGACCGTGGCACGGTTCAACAACATGACTTAGTCGCCGTTTAATTTCGATGATGACGTTCCCCTGTAAACTTAAAACCCCCACGGAAAATTCCGTGGAGGTTTTTGTGGTTTCACGTGAAACAATTAGATTTGTTTCCCATAGCTCATATTTACTGCTACTGTGCTCTCTCAGTACTACAACATGTAAATCAAAGCTCGTCCTACTTGCTCGTCATCTTGATCCCGATAATTCCAATGAATAAGAAGCCAACGAAAACCCACGTCAACGGGCTGATTCGATCGCCAAAGAAGACCACCCCAACGATTACAGAACCGACCGCACCAATTCCGGTCCAAATGGGATAGGCAATGCTCATTGGGAGTCGTCGTGTTGCCTCTGCTAAACAGACGAAACTCACCAACATTCCAATGATGGTGAGTGCAGTGAATCCCAGTTTATGAAACCCATCACTCATCTTCATAAACGTTGCCCAAACAACCTCAAAAAGTCCCGCGATTGTTAAATAAAGCCATGCCATAACATTCCATCTCCTTAAAAAAATACACCGCGCCCATATCCGATTAAGCCTAACGGATATAAGTGCGGTGCCTGCCCGGCGGCAGATTCGTATTTACCTTATAAAAAGCATATCAAATTGTTGATTTGGGGGCAAGTTTCCCAGTTGACCATCTGAAAAAACGGCTTAACGTCACTGATTTGTCAGTAACGTTAAGCCGTTTTGCACGGTGAATTATGATTTATTGCAAGAAAAATCATCCGCGTCTAATAAGTTATTCATTCAACCGGTCCAACCCAGACATCAAACGTCTGTCGTCCATCTGTTTCCGCAGGGTCCGCAAATAATTGATCCACAACCCAATCCATTTTTGGTCCGTCGAGATCAATGTGTTGATGTCCTTCACAGGGTTTACTCACATAGCCACCATCTTTCATTTGTCCAAGGTGTTAGCAACATTTTTATTATAACGGATAAACCAACCATTTGACTAATCTAAGCCCCCCATTACTCAAATCTTTACTTTATCGTTCTTACCACTGTTCCAAGAGAGCACATTAATTGCGTTACCCACTTAATGATTGTATGCTAATAATTATATTTAGTGGATTTGTTTACCCAATGAAGGAGGTCTTCGAAGATGACAAATGACTCATTTAAAATTAGTGACGTTCACTTTGCAGACTTATCAAAATCAGAACTCAACTTCTTTTTCGCTGTAATGACGCGAATGCACCATCTACGGATGACAAACGTTGTGTTCAACTTTGATGAACTCACCTGGCTTGCCGATGACGGTGATGACACCCCATTTGACACCGTTTTACGGGATGTTGTCGATCACGTGCGCCAGACGAACTCAACGTACGAGGACGGCCAAGGTGGCGCCAAACACGATTTCTTCACCAAACTTGAGATTGATGACGATCAACACATTGTTTCAATTTCACTGAATCCTGACTTCGAGTTCTTAGTCAAGGTTGAGGTCAAAGACGCTAACTAATTTTATTCACAAGAAAAGCTGATTGTTAGCACCCCACCCGTTTGGGCTGGTGTGTTAACAATCAGCTTTTTAATTTTACCCATTAATGATGCCGAAGCCGGGCTAACTGCCCAGCAAAATCTTCCTGGTGTTGCAACAAATGACTCGCGTAAGGGTCCGTTGTTTCCACCCGCTCGCCGTGCTCACTTTCGTCCAGGCCAATTCTTTCATCCTGTGCTGAAACACGCATTGGAATAAACCGGCGTAAGCCCCAAATCAGTAACCCACTGGTAACGGCGACCATCAACATCGTCACAACGGTTGCCACCGTTTGAACCCCGAGCAAGTGCCAGCCACCGCCATAAAAGAGGCCATCATGGATCACCGCTTGATTCACTTGGTGCGTGGCGAAGAGGCCCGTCAGGATTGATCCGGTGATTCCGGCAACCCCGTGACAGCCAAACGCATCCAACGCATCATCGATCCCAATCAATGGTTTCAACACATGAACAAACCCATAACTAGCTAACGTTGCTAACACGCCGATCCATAGCGCCCCATTTACGGTAACGTACCCAGCAGCTGGTGTAATTCCGACCAGGCCACACAAGGTTCCGGTACAGATTCCAGTCAACGTGACCCGCCGGTGAAGCAGCGCCTCTAGCCCCATCCACGTCATCATCGACGTGGCGGTGGCGACCGTCGTGGTTAACATTGCGGTAACGGCCACACCATTGATTGCCAGCGCACTCCCCGCATTAAAGCCATACCAACCAACCCACAGAATTGTTGTTCCACAAAGAACCCACGGAAGGTTATACGGATGGTTGGTCGCTGGCCGTAACCGTCGCCCTAAGAACGCTGACAAGACGTACGCGGTAACACCAGCATTAATATGAACCACCGTTCCACCAGCGAAATCTAGAACGCCAAGCTTCGCCAGTAACCCGTTTGGACTCCACACCATGTGCACCATCGGATAGTAAACCACGAGGCTCCACAGCACGATGAAAGCCAATAAGAAATTAAACCGAATTCGGCCCACCACCGCACCGACAAACAGTGCTGGTGTGATCACCGCAAACATCATCTCAAACAGTAAATAAACCGCTTCAGGAATTCCAGTCGCCGTCGTGCGCATGAGGTTTGCATCCGTTAACCACCAGTGCTGAACGTGGCCCACGACGCCACCAATATCCCCGTTGAACGCTAACTGCGATCCCACCATCACGAATAGTAAAATGGCTAACCCACAGATGACAAAGACCGATAGCATCGTGCTAACGACGTTTCGTTTTGAGACCAAGCCACCATAGAAAAACGCCAAGCCAGGCGTCATGAACAAGACTAAAATCGTCGATAAAATCATAAATACCGTGTTTGCTGGATTCATTACGCCACCCCATTTTGATCGTACGATACAAATATATCAGATCAATGTCAAGGTTCTTTCAACCACCGGTAAATATTTAACTAATTTAATTGTCGCCCGAAAACGCGAAACGACATGCAGTCTTCGACTCATCTAACAAGAATCCCCCACTCATGGACCAAGTACATACTCGCAACTTTTTCTGGTTTTGGCTCCCGAAAACGCGAAACGACATGCAGACTTCGACTCGTCTAACAAGAATCCCCACTCATGGACCAAAAGCGTCCATAAGTGGGGATTCTTGTTAGACGAGGGAGCCTAAACGCATGTCGTTTCGCTCTCTCTTTTTTATTTATCTGTCCTATAGGCCCACACGACCATGACAAGGTTGATGACCACCAGCAATGTTGTCATCAAGAACACGTACCGATAATCCAGAATGCCTGATACCGCCGATGGCCTGCGACGATTGATTGTAACTGAAAATTCGGCTAACTGCTTCATCCGGCGTATTTAGCGTCATCACTGTTTGGGTCACGGGCAGTAACGCCGCGTCGGAAATGCCAACCAAAAAGCGCCACACCCCTAACATAACGACCGACGTCACGAAGAACATCGGAACAAACATCAATCCACAAAAGATCAATCCGGCAATCAGTACGCGCTGGGGCCCAATGTGATCCCCCAGTGAGCCAAGTCGTGGTGCGGCAATTAGCGTTGCAATCCCTGGTAAAGCGGCGATGACCCCACTAGCAAACGCAATGTTTCCGCGCCCACCCATCAGTTCTTTTACGAACAAACTGATAATCGGGTTGATCGAAGTTGTCGCTGCTTGAATCAGCATTGATGACCCAATCATCGCCCACACGATTCGGGGATGAGCGATGTGAGCAAACGCACTTTCCTGCCCCGCCTTATCCGTTTTCGCAACAGGTGTGAAATCTTCCTTAACATAGAAGTACGTGACCAGAGACGCAATAAACATTAAGAACCCAAAGATAAAGAACGGTATACGGTAGCCGGCGACCTCGGCAATCAGTCCACCAATGATCGGTCCAATCAACTGACCACCAACGGCGCCCGTCGTGAGTGTTCCCATTGTCTTGCCGCTTTGTTCTATGGGCACTTCACTGGCGATCAACGCGTACGCGTTATTAATGTATCCGGAAAAGGCACCCTGAATGAGCCGTAACCCAATCAGCACCCACACATTGGGCGAAAATCCGGTCAACGTGGCCGTGATCGTCATCCCAATGGCGGCTCGCATCAACATCGGTTTGCGCCCCGTCCGGTCTGCCAACCGGCCCCATAGTGGGGACACGATCGCCTGACTTAGAAACGTGACCGAAAAGGCCAAACCGGCATACAGCGTCAGCTCCCATTTCGGGAAATGACCCATTTGACTAATAAATAGCGGTAAAAATGGCAGACTCATGCTGGCACCTGCACCGGTAACAAAATTACCGACCCATAATGCTGACATGTTTTTCTGCCATTGTGCGCGCGGTTGACGTGACATAGCTCCACTCCTCAATTGACTCTAATAGGATTACTATACCACTTCAACGAAACGCATTAAGTGTCTAATTTGTTGGTGTCGTTGCAAAATTAAGGTCCAAAATGCCTTGGTAGCTTTGTGAACGAACCGAATCACTTGGGACCACCAAGCGAACACCCTGTGCATTATTTTGTTGGCTCAGGATGTCATTAAAGCCAACCCGTTGAAACTGACTGGTGGGATACACGGCTGTGTTTGTCATATCATTCGTGAAAATTGGCAAGGCACTGGTCGACAGTCGTGTGCTAACCCCATTTGCATCTGTGAAAACGAGGGGCTGATACAATTTGTCCACAGGATTCAGGGTGTTCGTCAACACGTTATTTTCTAACGAGGCTGTCATGGTCCACTTCGCGCCGGCCCCCGCATTCAGTGAATTAACTGCCGTCATGGTGAAATTTTGAGCCCGGTTTGGTGTTAACGTTTGCCCAGCCGTTATGGTCGCCGGTGAAAACGTCAATGGTGACACAGCCTGAACATACAGTTGTTCAACCAGCGGAACCACCACCGTTTCCGTCGTACTCATCCCACCAGATCCGTTCGTTGCTTTAACACTCAACGTTTCACCACCAATCGCTGCTCGGTTTAGCGTCACATTATACGTCCCGTCGCTAGCAACCGTTCCGGTTCCTAATTGATGGTTTGTGCTATCAGTCACCGTCACTGTGCTCCCAACTTGTGCTAACGTCCCGGTCACGGCCGTTGCGCCACTTCCGCTCACCACTGAGTGGGTCGTCGGGACAGAAATAATCAATGGAACGGTCCCCGTTGTTGCGTTATGCATACCCGGAACCGTTAGCGCCGCAGTATGTTGTTTTTGCGGATCTAACCCGTTTAAAATAGCAGTCTTATCGCTATATTTAATTCCGGTGGTGGTCCCGGCAGTTACTGGGGTGCCACGAGTGATCGGATTATCTGCCCCAACATCATTGCCGTCGATAACGAGGTCAGCGGGATTGCTCGTCGCTGGAAATCCGCTACCAGAGGCGGTTAACTGCCAACCGGCATTACTATCAGGTAATGATGTTTGCTGATTCCAGGCAATTTGGCTTGGTGAGTTGACCTGAATGCTTTGATTTTGTTGAACCGTAGTGGTGGTACTTGCCGATAATCCCTGGTTGGTCACCGTTACCGTCAGTGTTTCATTGGCAATCGCCGCACGATTCAGTGTGACCATATAGCTGCCATCGGACGCAACGGTCCCCGTCCCCAAAACATTATTACTACCATCGGTCACTGAAACACTGGCACCAATTGCACTTGAAGTTCCACTTACCTGCTTTTGTCCAGACCAGACCGAATTGACAGTTGGCTGGGCCGGGTTAACATATAACGGGATGCTGGTTGTACTTGTCCACGGATTTGTTGGACGCCCATTATGATAAGCCACAACTTTTAACGTGTGTCCGGTTGATGGTGATAAACCATCAAGGGCGGTCTTAATCGCTGACCAGTTTCGCGCCGCAATTTTTCCAGCATTGACGGTCAGAGTGGACCCGGTTGTGCTCGTATCACTTGTATTGAACGCGTCACCCGCAATTTGTTGACCGTCAATCATAAACGAAACACTGTTGATTTGGTCTGAAGTTGTGTAGTTAAACGCGGTCCCCACTGACAGCTGTAAAGATTGACCAAAGAAGGCCGGCATGGTTCCTGCCTTTTGATCATAAGTGATGGCCGATGGCACCGCCCCACCGTTAACCTGAGTCACACTCATATTTGGGTCCGTTACGGGTAAGGAAACGTTGTACAGCTCCAGTAAGCCCAGCGTTCTATTAACAACATTGACCGTATCGCCAACCTTCATCGGGGTCCCAATATCGCCAGACCAGTTGGTGACCTGGTTATTTAAGGTTAATTTTTGCGTCCCATTCAGGCTAATGATCAAACTTCCTAAGGTCCCTAACAAATCGTTAGCTCCGCGAACCGTTTGGCCGTTTTGGATTAACGTTGTTGCATCTAACCGGGTAATTAAATCCGGTATCTTTGCATCAGCGTTCTTATCTTTGTCATTTGTCGTTTCAGGCGTTGCTTCATTTGCTGGTTTTACCTGCTCATCATCTTCTTCCGGTTTCGACTGGTCATTTGCCTTCACCGGTTGTTGTGATTCATTTTGTGCCTGGTCATTCGCAAAACTCGTTATGCTCGTAATTCCGGTCATTCCGGTTACAAGCAACAGAGTCATCGCAATTCGGCCGAACCGCCGCCATCGTCTCATTTTGTCACCTCCTACCTTACGTACTGTTTACAACCGACTACTTCTCCTGACGTCGCCAAGCAAAGCGAACGATAATCCAAATTAGTCCACCGACAACGATTGCCAGTAACACACCGCCAGCAACGTACCATAGAACATTTCGTTCAGGCGCCTTATCTAACGCCTTTTTGTTCACCTTACTGGCGTCTTCCGAAGTAATGGTCATTTTTTTCGTAAACGACCACTGATGATCACTATTTTTGGCCGTCATTTTGACAACATATTTCCCGGGCAATAATTCATCCTTCCCGTAGAGAATCGGGAAATCAAAGTTTGAATTTGGCGCCATTCCGACATGTTCGAGTTTAGCTTCCTTCACAACCTTATTTGATCCTTCACGATAAACTTTCCCCGTCACCGTTAACCCACTAATAATTGCTGGCTGTGAATTTTGAAGGTTGGCAAAGATTCCCTTTCGGTAGTTTCGAAGTCCTGGCTTAACGTCGTTCAACGCCAGCTTTGGTGATACCGTGTGATCGACCGTTAACTTCATTCCAACTGCGTACCCATAACGGTTGTTAATGGTCATCCCTTTTGCTTCCTTTGTTTGTTGATCTTTAACCACCCGTTCAAAGTACCATGCGCCAAGGGCAACTCCCTTCGTCGCATCTTTCGGAACTTTAATGGTTGCCGTAAGTGTTTTTTCGCTATTTGCCGGCACCGTAATCACTTTATCCTCGTGCAACGTTACCCACTTCGTTAACGGCTGCTTTAACGTTTTATCTTGTTTCTTCGCCGGTGTTACGTATTCAATTTGGCCGTTCGCATTAGTATGGGCTGCATGAATCTCATTCTTGATTTTCATCGCCTTATTGCTACTGTTGTAGACCGTCATTTTAACTGTTTGTTCATCACCTGGTTGAACCTTTAAATCAAAATAGCTTTGCTTTTGATCAATCTGGTTTTTCGGTAGCTCAGCCTTCACACTAAAGCCAACTTCGGAAGCGTCATCCGCAGCGAAAGCGGTATGCGTCAATGTGCTTCCCATAAAAAAGCTCATCATCAAAATCAGTACTAACCGCCACTGTCCTCGTTGTTTCATTTGCTTCCTCCTTTTTGTTTGAACCACTACAAAATGTTTTCTAAGTAAAACGCCGGCGCGCGATTGAGCGGTTGCCGGCGTTGCCAATTATGATCATCATTCTCGGTCACTTCACCGTCTTCAATCATGAACCATCAATGGGCCAGTATTAAGCTGGCGCGTCTTGTAACGTCCACGTCAAGTCTGTTGAATAGGCTTCTGCTTTCGCAGTTCCACCCATAACTTGCAGTTGCACAGCACTTGGTTGCCAACGGTCAACCGTTAATCCAGCACCATTTCCTGCGGCGGCACCTAATAGAACCCCACCTGAAGAATCTAATGCGTTTGAAACGGCCGTGGCAACTGCACCATTACTTGTTCCTGATGCTGTCGCAACCGTCCCGGCTGGCAGTGTCAACGTTGCACCCGTCAAGGTATCACTAGTTACTGGTGCCTTCATTGGTGAACCACTCACCTTCAATGCCCAACCAGCCGTGGTCCCACGTTCATCTGACACTTGCGCGGACTGATAACCATTGATCATGTCTGACGTTGCTTTAGCCGTATATGTCTGGTTTGAACTACTGATAGGGTTTGCCCCAAAATCAATTAAGTTAGAAACATAGTTCAGCCGTAATGGTCCTGTCGCTCCTGTCCCCGGGTTCCCTGGATTAATAACCGGTCCACCACCTGGATTAGTTGGATCAACAGGACCACTCGGACCACTCCCCGGAAGGAAACTAGCAGTTACCTCTGTATGTGCAGTACCAACGTCTCCGGCTGCATGGACACCTATTGCTGGGCCTAACAGTAAAACTGCCGTTGCCATTGCACCAATGATCGTCGCTCTTTTTAACATATCCTCGCCTCCTTATCTTATCGTTCACATGCTTAACCGAAAGTGGTCATGACTTACATAATTGATAATGTTAGCATAACAATGATATCTATTCTTTTTCAAATCTTATGATTATTATAAATAAAAACGACTAGTCACCCTTTGATTCGGGAAACTAGTCGTTTTTATTAATTCGCTGTTTAGTTCATGCTCAATGAACGGTTCAACCAGTTTTCATCGTTAGGGTCCTCAGATCCACGCTGGTTTTTATCTAGCTTTGCGATTGATGCCATTTCTTCATCTGTTAATGAAAAATCAAAAACGTCGATATTCTGGGCAATTCGTTCTGGGTGAATGGACTTTGGAATGACCACGATTCCACGCTGCAAGTGCCACCGTAAGATAACCTGAGCGACCGACTTGCCGTGGGCTTCAGCAATCTTAATCAACGTTTCGTCTTCAAGGACACCGCTCTTTCCTTGACCCAATGGGCCCCATGCCTCGTGTACAATACCGAGACCCGTTAAATAGCTGTTTAAGTCGCCACGTTGGAAGTAAGGATGCGTTTCGATTTGGTCAATTGCTGGGGTGATTTCTGCACTTGCCAGTAGTTTATCCATTTGTGGCTTTTCAAAGTTTGAAACACCGATGGCCTTAATGCGACCAGCCTTGTACAAGTCTTCTAATGCACGCCACTTTTCCACGTACCCGTTACTTGGCCAATGGATTAAGTACAGATCCAGATAATCCATTTGGAGCTTTTTCAAACTTTCCTCAAACGCCGTAATCGTATCATCGTATGTCTGAACACTATCCCACAGCTTTGATGTGATGAATAAATTCTCACGTTTCACGTCGCTTTCAGCAAGTGCTTCACCGACACCGGCTTCATTGTGATAAATGGCCGCCGTATCAAAATGACGGTATCCATCAGCTAGCGCAGTCGTAACAGATGTTTTTAAGTCATCCTCGTTTTCAACCAGAAAGACCCCTAAACCTAATTGAGGAATTTGAACCCCGTTGTTTAACGTTACGTTTTCCATGTGTTGACCTCCTCTTAGTTATACCCCTTATTCTACTAACATTTTTAAAGTAAGCAAGCAGGTACTTTTGGGTAACTGTCTTAAACGCGAAAAAAAGCGCAGACTTCGACGCTTCTAATGCCCACCAGTGCTCATGAATAAGGACCATTCATAAGTGCCCACCTTTTGAACTGCCTAAACGCGAAAAAAAGCGCAGACTTCGACTCATCTAATGCCCACCAGGTGCTCATGAATAAGGACCATTCATAAGCGCCCACCTTTTGAACTGCCTAAACGCGAAAAAAAGCGCAGACTTCGACTCAGGTAATGCCCACCAGTGCTCATGAATAAAAACCATTCATAAGCACTGGTGGGCATTACCTGAGGGAACCTCCCGCGCTTTTTTTCGCTCTCAGTCTATCTTTGCACCAAAATTGCTGAAAACAGTGGGTACACCGGATTTGCCGGATTATTCAGTCCTTGCTGGCTCATTGCCGTCAGCAGATCATCCAGTGCCGCTTTTCGTGCGTCGTTTCCCAACGCCTTAGCGTCAATCGCTTGAAATTTCTCTGCAAAGTCCACCGCATTCGGCAGTCGGTACTTTTGCCAATACGCCGGTGTTAACAACGTTGCGTTTAACTTACCATGATCCTTCATGTGTGAAGCCCCCGTGGTCGTTATTATTTACTGCTCACATTCAGTATAACGAATCACCGCAAAATCGCCGCACCAAACGGGCTGGTTACGCTTCATTTTCTTGCCAGAGCCGTTCAAAGCTATCAACAATGGTCGTTTTAACGAACCCGTAATCAGCCACCACTGTTGGGCCCTTTCCACTGGCGCCAAAACGATCAACACAAACGTTGCATCCTCGTGATCCTGTAAATTCTGACCATCCAAAGGAACTCCCCATTTCGATGGCAATTCGTAAACTAACTTCCTTCGGCAACACCTGCTCTTGATAATCAGATGATTGCTGACGGAACAGTTCCATACTTGGCATCGACACAACTGCCACATCGTAAGATCGTTGTCGGAGTTCTTCTTGTGCGGCCACGGCTAACGCAACTTCTGAACCTGTAGCAATCAAAAGCCCATCCGGCGTTTGGCTCTTAGCTGGTGATAAAACGTACGCGCCTTTTTTTACCCCTTCTGTTGATGAACCAGACAGCTGTGGTGTCGCTTGGCGCGTTAAAACCAGGGCACTTGGCCGATCCGTTGTGTTAGCGATCGTTTGCCATGCCCCTAACGTTTCCGTTGCATCAGCGGGCCGAATGACGTTAACGTTTGGAACGCTCCGTAATGCTGCTAACTGCTCAATGGGTTCGTGTGTCGGACCATCTTCACCAACAGCCAGAGAATCGTGGGTAAAAATAAACGTTGATGGCAAGTGTTGAAGTGCAGCTAACCGAATGGCCGGTTTTAGATAATCACTAAACACAAAGAATGTGCTACAGAACGCGCGGGTTCCCCCGTGCAAATTAATCCCATTCGTAGCCGCAGCCATTCCAAACTCACGAACACCAAAGTAAATGTTGCGTCCTGCTGGTGCTAATGGTGTCATGGCCTGTTCCATTGGCAAACTTGTTTTATTTGATGATGATAAATCGGCTGAGCCACCCCAAAATTGCGGATTATGCGCCGCAATTTGTTGTAATAAATCTGCGTTCACAACGCGCGTAGCAACTGGTTTGGCATATTTTTCTGTGTCTAACGCTACATCAGTCAGTGATAAAGACGATTGTTCAAATTGAGCTGCCAATTTCGGATATGCTTCCCGATAACGGCTCAATTGATCAACCCACGCTGCGTGAGCTTGCTGTTTTTTTGAGACAGCCGTTTTGTACTGGCCATAGATTACCGGGGCAATTTCAAACGGTTCCGCTGACCAATCATAGAACTGGCGCATTGCCGCTACGTTAGCTTCTCCCAGTGCCGATCCATGAACCTTATTGGTTCCGGCGTCTGGTGTTCCGTAATCAATCACCGTTTTAACTTCAATCAAGCTCGGTCGTTCACTGCGCTGAGCATGCTCAATCGCCCTTGTTAACGCAGGTAGATCATTTCCATCAAGCACCTCATCGTAGTCCCACTGAGCAGCTTCAAATCGTTTTCGCACATCATCATTCGTGCTCAATGCTAACGGACCGTCTAATGAAACGTCATTAGAGTCATACAAAACGATCAGCTTGTTTAATCGCTTGTCACCAGCAATCCCTAGGGCTTCATGGCTAATCCCCTCCATTAGGTCACCATCACCAACCAATGCGTAGGTGTAGTGATCAATTAGTGGATATCCCGGGCGGTTTAATTGAGCTGCTAAATGCTTTTCAGCAAGCGCCATCCCAACAGCCATCCCCAGGCCTTGTCCCAGTGGCCCCGTTGTCGCATCGATTCCTGGTGTCTCTAAAATTTCCGGATGACCTGGTGTCTTTGAACCGCGCTGACGAAATTGTTTTAGATCCGCCATGCTCAAGTCAAACCCATTCAAATGCAACAAGCTGTAAAGCAACGCTGAACCATGGCCAGCACTTAAGACAAATCGATCACGGTTTGCCCATTTGGGATCAGCTGGATCAAATTGCATAAATCGTTCCCACAGTACGTAGGCCATCGGTGCTGCGTCAATGGGAAGGCCTGGATGACCACTATTGGCGCGCTCAATCATATCAACACTCAGGAAACGGAGTGCATCAACTGCGTCCTGATCCGTCTTTGTAAACGTCATTTTCTTCCCCTTTCACTACTTTGCCATCCGTGCCTTTTCACGGTTCGTTAGAACAACACTCAATAACAAGACGGCCACTAAGAACCCGACAATTCCAATCACAACAGCAAGTGTTCCCGCGCTCCCCAGTTTTCCAAGTAAGATTCCGGGAACCAAGTAATCCGTGTCTGCGAACGTCGATGACGCAAGTTTCAACGTCCCTAAAACCGGCAGGATCAGCAATGGTAACCAGCTGATCAACAAACTATTCACCGCCGAGCCAATAATTGCCCCCCGGCGACCACCAGTTGCATTCCCGTAAATTGCAGCGGCAGCGCCACAGAAGAAGTGACCAACCACACCGGGGATAATCACCGTCGTCTTCAACGCTAACATTACAAACATGCTGAGCGTTCCGACAATAAAGCTTGTAAAGAACCCAATCAACACAGCATTAGGGGCATACGGAAAGATAATTGGAACGTCCAACGCTGGTTTTGAGTTAGGTACCAGACGCGTTGCAATTCCCTGAAACGCAGGAACAATTTCAGCTAAAATCATCCGAACACCTTGTAAAACAACCACAAATCCAGCCGCAAACGTTCCGGCCTGAACCAGTGCATAGACCAGATAGTTTGTCCCGGCGCTCAACTTGCTTTCAACAAAGTGCGGTCCAGCAATCAGTGCTAACGCAATGTAGACGATTCCCATCAATAACGTAATTGAAACGGTTGAGTCCCGAAGAAAGCTCAGTCCCTTTGGCATTTCCATATCTTCGGTGCTTTTCTGTTTATTACCAAACAGTTGGCCCATTAACCCAGCAGTTGCATAACCGATGTTCCCGGTATGCCCCATCGCAACGTCATCGCCACCCGTAATTTTTCGCATGTATGGCTGACATAATGCTGGCGTCACTGTCAATAATGTTCCTTCAAAGATCCCGCCTAAAATGATTGTTTGCCAGCCAGTTCCAAGGTTAGCACTCACTAGAATAACGGCCGTCAAACAAGAAACATACAGCATTGCTTGCCCCGTCAAAAAGATGTACTTAAACCGAGTCACGCGGGCTAACACAATGTTGACGATCATCCCAACCAACATGATCAATGCAGTCGGTGTTCCGTACTTCACAAGGGCAATGGCGACCACTGCTTCGTTACTTGGAACAACCCCTTGAACATGCAACGCAAATTGAAACATCTTTGCAAATGGGGTCAGTGAATTACTGAGAATTCCAGCCCCACCAACAAGCACCAAAAAGCCAGCAAACGTCTTAATGGTCCCTTGGACCACTTCAGTTGTCTTTTTCTTCTGTAAAATCAAACCTAACATTGCAATCAACGCGACTAAAATTGCCGGCTGAGTGGCAATGGAGACAAATAAATTCAGTGTGCTCTTCATAATTTAAGTTCTCCTTCAGTTAGTCATGAACGATCTGTTCACGATCTAAGACAGTGTTAACGTGCGCGGCTGTTTCTTTCTTATCGATCAGGCTCTTTAACAAGATCACCCGGTCTTCTGGGATCCCGCTTAATGCATCCGCTAGTGTTGACTCCACAAAGAAATAATCAGCTGAATTAGCTGTGGCACTGCCAACATCAGAATGATCGACCGTAATGTCGTTTGCATCGACATCCACGTGTTCATCCTTTAAAATTTGTTGAACGTTCATTTGAACCATGAAGCTACTTCCCAAACCACTTTGACACACCGCTAAAATTTTCATTTTTTCCTCCGTTTATAACGTCCGTGTTTGAATAATCTCGACTAGTTCAGCTGCCGTTGTTGCAGCCTTTAAGCGCTGAACTGTTTGTTCATCCATCAATAATTGCATCAACTGCTTTAACACTTCTAAATGGCTGTCACTGTCGACAGCAGAAAGAACGAACCATAGCGTCACCAGGTGCTCATCGTTCACCAACGAAACTGGTTGAGCGGTCTTTAATAGTGCTAACGAAATTTTCTTTGCCCCATCCTCTGGTCGCGTGTGTGCCAGGGCAATATGTTCGCCAATGTTAATGTATGGCCCCTGTTCTTCAACTACGTTAACCATTGCGTCAACGTAGTCCGTTATGACACTGCCATTGGTAACTAACGGCTGGGCCGCAAGTCGAATCACCGCACGCCAATCTAGGTCTGACGCGTCAACCACTTGCACCGTTTGATCGGTTAACCATTCGTTTAACATGTTTTCACCTCCTCTTGCTCATTGATGAGTTAATCGTAGCATTGATGTAAGCGCCAACAAGTGCAATACTGACACTAGCAAAAATGCAAAAATTGCACCCTCTCACATTCATCAAAGGACATTTACGATGATCAACTATACGGACATTAAACATGGAAATGAGCTCCTCAATTTTCTGGTCAATAAGAATACGTTTGCCACGCTAACTGAGCTGGAAGACCACCTCAGCCTCTCTCGGCGTGGCGTTTTTTATGTTATTCACAAGGTCAATGCCGTTCTTAGCGAAGATCGCCTTGATACCATTTTGAACACCACTGGTGCGGGTTACTTTATTCCTGACGAGACCAAAAAAGAGCTCCTGAATCAACATTCAGGAGCTCAACCACCAGCCTACAGATTCACAAAAGCACAACGCTGCCAACTCATTATTTGGGATCTTATCAATCATCATAATCAGTCATTGACCCAGCTCGTTCACCAATTCCACATTTCTAAACACACAGCCATTGCTGACCTAAAAATTGTGCGGACAACCCTAACTGCCCATGGGCTCGATCTCGTTCAAACGTCAACGGGCAAGGCGATTGCCGGTGCGGAAATTGCTCAACGTAACTGGGTGTTAGAGGCGCTTAATGACCCACACTCTTTTCTTTTCAGTCAAATCACCACGACCTCAACACGGCTTGATTTGATTAACACCGAAATTCATCAACTGGAAAAGGCCACCGGTAACTACTTTACGGATGACGCCTTAACCACATTAGCTACGTTCATTTTGTGGTTTTTAGATCGCATCGCGACCCCTGAAGACCAGCTTCCAGACTCACCGGTTCGCAAAAGTTCGGTGGATTCCACTTCCATCAACTGGTCCATCAAGTTCTTAGCGGCACACGGTCACAATAACTTTAGTGAAGCCTACTTTCTTGGTCGCATTATTAACACGAGTCAATTTTATCAAGTCAACCAAACGGATACCCTTATCCAACAAATTTCCCCCATTGCTCGCCAGTTAATTGACCGGTTCAACACCGTTTCTGGTGCCAACATTGCCCCTCAAAAGCTGGAATTAACGTTAGCCACACATCTTCTGTCCACGTTTTATCGCGCGAAGTTTATGATTCCCTATCACCACCCCAACCTCAAACAGATCACCGAAGGCTTTAACGAACTATTCTCATTCACAAAGTACGCTGTTCATCCCTTTGAAGACTTCATCAATGGCCACCTTACTGATGATGAAGTGGCCCTTATTACCCTCTATTTCGGGGGCGAACTCCGGGCAATCGAAACTCAGCAAACGGGACAGCCAGACGTTCTTGTCGTCTGTTCCAGTGGCATCGGTACCTCGTTTATCCTGCAACAGCAGCTCACCCAGCGTTACCCAGAAATCGCCTTTTCACAACCACTCAGTGTCTTTCAGTATAAAAATCATGATTTAACGGCCACAAAACTAATCATTAGTACCATCACACTGCCCGTAACAACAAAAGTTCCGGTAGCCCAGGTTTCGCCCTTGCCGAACCGCCATGATTGGGAAACCATTGAAAAAGCACTTCTCAATGCTCATTTAACAGATACCCATTTCAACGAAGCTAACGTCAATTCCCTTCTCGATGTCATTAGTAATTATGCCCGAATTGAAGACGTCGCCGGTTTAACGGATGCCCTCCGGGGGTATTTAAATCAGCGTGGTTCCATGTCAAAAACGCCTGCTGTAACAGGCCTGACCAGTTTAAGCCGCTTACTGCCGGCAACTCACTTAGGCGTCGCCACAACGCCAACAACCTGGCAGCAGGCCATCTCGATAGCCCTTCAACCGCTCCTTACAGAACACTTGATTGAACCGCGTTACCTACAGACTGTCCTTGACCTCACCACGACAAACGGGCCTTACATGGTTCTAGGCAATGGCATTATGCTGGCACATGCCACCCCAAATGATGGCGTTTATGACCTGAGAATGAGCCTCCTTGTTCTGAATCACCCTGTCACAATTACTGTGCCAGATCACCCGCATTCAGAGCCGATTCACATCATTATCGGGTTGGCCCCGCTTGATCAAACCAGTCATCTCACCGCCTTGTCGCAACTTATGCAAAAGATTCAGGATGACAAGTGGGTTCACCGAATAAATCAGGCAAAAGATGTTGCAACCATCACCACCTTGTTAGAGCAACCGCTCAGCTAACCAAAAAACGCCGTTTGACCAGTAATCTTACTGACCAAACGGCGTTTTAAACGTTCTATTCGTGCTTATTTACTTTTGATGTAATCGAAGACTTGTTGACCAGCCTGACGT
Organism: Furfurilactobacillus sp. WILCCON 0119; assembly: GCF_053471565.1. NCBI lineage: Bacteria > Bacillati > Bacillota > Bacilli > Lactobacillales > Lactobacillaceae > Furfurilactobacillus > Furfurilactobacillus sp. WILCCON 0119. The sequence continues at coordinate 142,501 of NZ_JBPCCV010000004.1, read as the reverse complement.
CCGAAGACAACGGTTTCGGCAATGGAGTTCCCACCGATCCGGTTGTTTCCGTGCAGTCCGCCGACGACTTCACCACCGGCAAACAGGCCAGTGATGACTGAACCGTCTTCTGTGAGGACTTGGGCCTTGTGGTTGGCCTTAACGCCACCCATCGTGTAGTGAACGGCTGGGGCGATGTGAATGGCGAAGAATGGTCCTTCGCTAATGTCACGATCCATCCCCGTTGTCCGTGAGAATTCGGCGTCATCATGGTTAGCAACGGCTGTGTTCCACTTAGCAACAGTCGCACCCAATGTGTCAGCGTCCATGTTCAACTTGCCGGCTAGGTCAGCCAAGCTTTCACCCGTAACAACAAGGCCAATGCTGTCGTAGAATTCAATGGCCTTGACCCGTGAACGAATGCCCTGATCAAGAATCAAGTAAGCACTGTGTTCTGGTAAGGCGGTGATTGAATCTGAAACGACCTTCCGCGTGTTTAATTCGTTAACAAACCGGCTTCCCGCTGCGTTAACCAGAATTGCCCCTTCACCACGCACGGCTTCACCGATCAAGAACGTGTGGGGGTTGTCTTGTTGAACCGTTGGGTGAACCTGGATCTGATCCATTTGAACCAGGGCAGCACCTGCGTCCGTTGCCAACTTCAACCCATCACCAGTGGCCCCAGGTTGGTTCGTCGTCTTGTAACCCTTTAAGTCAGGGCGGTAAGATTCGATCATTTCAGGGTTTGACCCAAATCCACCGGTAGCCAGGATAACTGCTTGGCCGTTAATGGTCTTGTGATCACCATTTGGCAACGTTGCTTCAACGCCCGTTACGACGTCGTCAGCATTCTTGTCGATCCGGTTTACAGTCACTTGAGTGAACAGTGGTAGTTGTTCAGCTTGCACTTGCTTTAACAGTTCTGTAACCAGGAAGCCACCGATTGGAGCCATACTTGATGGCCGGTGTGTCCGCATCTTGCTCATCCCACCGGTAATCGTCATGTCATCCAGTTTGATGCCGTGGTCAGCCAACCAGTCAATGGCAAGGGCTGAGTGTGTACTGAAGTATTGGAGCAAGTCCTTATCATTCAGCTCGCCACCACCCTTTAAGGTTTCAGCGTAGAAGTCTTCAAAACTGTCCACAACACCATGGTGCAACTGAACGTTTGTTTCAGCAGCGTTCATCCCGGATGAGGCACGAGTCGTGTTCCCACCGATTTTGTCCATCTTTTCAAGAATGACAGGCTTCAACCCCAGTTCATGTGCTTGCATCGCAGCCACTAAACCAGTGCTCCCGGAACCAATGACAACAACGTCGTATTGGTCTTGCAAGGTTGCAATATCACTTGGAACAAACCGAAATTTTTCAGGCATAATAATAATTTCCTTTCTTACTTAACAAGTTTTTCTTCACTGACAATTTCGTGAGCACGAACAAAATCCACAAAGTTGTCAAAACAGGTATCCAAAAATTGAGCGCTTCGTTCATCCACCAGCTGGCCGTTATCGTCCAACTTTTGGGTAACGTTAGCGAGTTGAAATTCATTTCCGGGTAACACCTCGGCGTTGACACCAGGTGAATCCAGAATCTGACGCAAGTTCATTTGAGCACGAACCGTTCCCTGAATGCCGTACGAACCCCCGACAATCATCACGGGCTTGTGATTAAACGAATGGCGTGCTGATGATAACCATTCAATCAGGCTCTTTAAACATGCGGGAACGGAATGATCATACTCAGGAACCCCGAAAATGACACCATCCGCAGCTAGGATCTTCTGATCAATATTTTCAATAACCGTTGGGATATCAGTCATTGCGTCCTCGTTAAACAGTGGGACATCCTTGATCTCTTGAACTTCAATTTCTGCTTGATCAGCAAAATGTGACTTCATGTAATTCAGTAGAACACGATTATACGACTTACTCGCATTCGTGCCCACAATGGCAATAAACCGTGGCATAGTTGCTCTCCCTTGTTTCAGTTAGCACCATTGATTGCTTAGCACCCGTCACCATTCATTGACTTGCGCTTTTTTTCACTTAGTAATCAAATGGTCTCCTTAACAATTCTCCCTTGTAGAATAACCGTTCACAGTGAGTATAGTCAAACGTTTGTGAATTAATTAATTTTATTTATATGACGCCCATTTTCTTTCTTTGTTATCGTTAGCGTTCATCCCCGTAAAGCGCTACAATAGCTCTAAAATTATCCCAGAGGAGTTTTCCCCATGACACTAAACTACCAAGACATTGAGGCCGCTGTGAACGCTGAACAAGACGCAGGTGGCTTTGCTAAACTGATGCAGGCCTTTTCAGTGCTGGGCGTAACCCGTTATGATTACCTCGTTGCTGAGGGCCTTTACCGCTATTATGACGCGGATAGCCACGTTGACCTTGCAATGAACGGTGTGCCAAAGCCTGTTGCCAAGGTGGGCAATCAAGAAGCCATCATCGCTGCGGTTCGTGGTGCTCAGGCTGGTAACTTTGACTTTGAGCGCTTTGCAGAACTTGCTGGTGAAGCCGGCGTGCCCGTTTGGACCAGCGATCTCGTTGCTAAAGAGGTCACTTATTACGATGGGGACCACAACGCCCTTCATGTTGAACCAATTCCCGGATTATAATAACCACAAAACGGCCATCATGACTGACATGTCTTTCACGTCAGCCATGATGGCCGTTTTACTCATTATTTTTCTTTTAGCCTTCAGAAGCGTCTGCTTCACTTCGTTTGACGACCATCACATTGACCTTGGCTTTGTTCACCACAAAGTCTGTGACGGATCCCAACACGGTTTGGCTAAACGCATCCATCCCGGTAGCACCAATGACGATTAAATCAATTTGGTGTTCTGCTGGGTAATCAAGGGCAATTGTCTTCTTCACGTTGCCCTCAACGACGTGCGCCTCGACGTTTGTAACCCCCGCCTTGTCTAACCGTGTCATGATCTTTTTGAGGTATGCCTTGAAATCGACTAGCAGATCGTTATCAAACTCACGAACAGCTAACCCGACACCAATGTTGGCCGCCGTGTATGCAGGCAGATAAACCCGAATTAAGTGTAAATGGGCGCCGGTTTCTTTAGCGATATCAATCGCCGCCGTTAAGGCCTGTTCCGCGTTTTCTGAACCATCTAGTGGCACTAAAATTTGTTTCGGTGAAAAACTCATTTTAAATCCCTCCTCGACTCGTCTGATCTTCCTTAACTATACGTGAACGAACCATGAAACAGCAATTATTTTGCTCTGCTGGTTCGGGCGCGTCACCTTATTTAGCCGACAGTCAGCCCTCTTTTCGACTATGGTTGCTTGTTCCCTGATATTTAACCATCGTTTCACGTGAAACACATCAATTTTTTGGCTTAAGCATGATAAAATAGGTCCACTATCATAATCTTGGGAACACCAATCAAACGAGGATAACACTATATGGATTTTATGCCGTACCTAACCTTTCACGGCCAAGCAGCACAGGCCTTAACCTTCTATCGCTCCATCTTTGGCGGCGAACTCAACCTTAACCGTGCTGGCGAGCTATTTCCTGATGCCAGTGACGACGTTAAGAATCTAATCGTCCATGGAACACTTGCCATTCCCGATTCATTTACCATCACAGCCCTCGATGTCATTCCTGGCGCGCCCGACGTCACACCCGGTAACACCACTTCAATGGGTCTTCACTTAGAATCAGTTGGTAAAGCTGTCATGTTGTTTCAACTCCTAGCAGATCAAGGCACCGTGGTGCTCCCGTTAGAACAGCACGACTGGGGCGGCTACTTTGGCGTCCTAACTGATCACTTCGGCGTTCGCTGGAATATTGATGCATAAATTTAAAATCCCACTCAGAAAAATTTCTGAGTGGGATTTTGCTTACTTAGTGTATAGTGCGCTCACTTGTTCCTGAACGAGTTTATGATTCAAGAAGTCATCGTACGTTGTGTCTGCGCGTTCCACAACACCCTTATCGCTCACCTCGACAATGTGGTTTGCAATCGTCTGGATGAATTCGTGGTCATGTGAGGTAAAGACAATGGCACCCTTAAAATCAATCAGACTGTTGTTCAACGCTGTGATTGATTCCAAGTCCAAGTGGTTCGTTGGGTCATCCATCAACAGAACGTTGGCTTTACTCAACATCATCTTAGATAACATGGACCGAACCTTTTCGCCCCCTGACAAGACGTTTACCTCACGCATAACGTCTTCACCAGAGAAGAGCATTTTCCCTAAGAAACCACGGAGGAACGTGTTGTCATCCTCACCCTTTGGCGCAAACTGACGTAACCAGTCCAAGATCGTTAAACTCGAATCCTCAAACTGACTGTTAAAGTCACGTGGCAGATACGTTGTTGACGTCGTTTGACCCCAAGTAACTGTTCCGGTATCAGGTTCCATTTCGCCAGCAATAATTTGCATCAGCGTGGTGGTTGCTAAATCATTCCGGCTGATCAACGCCGTCTTTTCATTTGGCCGCAGAGTAAACGTAATGTTATCCAAAATTTGGACCCCATCAATTGCCTTTGAAACGCCATCCACCCGGAGTAGGTCATTACCAATTTCACGGTCTGGCGTAAATTGGATAAATGGGTACTTACGTGACGATGGTTTGATGTCATCTAACGTAATTTTATCCAACTGCTTTTTCCGTGAAGTGGCCTGCTTTGACTTAGACGCGTTGGCACTAAACCGGGCGATAAAGTCTTGCAGTTCCTTAATTTGTTCTTCCTTTTTCTGGTTGGCGCTCGACGTTAACTTGGCAGCCAATTCGCTACTTTCCATCCAGAAATCGTAGTTCCCAACAAACAGTGTGATCTTTCCAAAGTCCACGTCACACATGTGCGTGCAGACCTGGTTCAAAAAGTGCCGGTCATGTGACACAACGATCACGGTGTTTTGGTAGTCGGCCAAGAAGTTTTCCAACCAGCTGATTGATTGAACGTCCAGCCCGTTGGTCGGCTCGTCCAGGAGCAGAATGTCAGGATTACCAAACAAGGCTTGTCCCAATAACACCTTCACCTTTTGGGGTTCGGTCAATTCGCTCATCTTCACATGGTGCATGCTTTCATCGATTCCGAGCGCCTGCAACATCTGGCTTGCTTCAACTTCGGCATTCCAGCCATCCAGTTCGGCAAATTCACCCTCTAATTCAGCGGCCTTCATGCCATCCTCATCAGAAAAATCAGGTTTTGCGTACAACGCATCCTTTTCCTTCATGATTTGGTACAGCTTTTCATGCCCCCGGATCACCGTATCCATCACTTCTTCGTCTTCAAAGGCAAAGTGGTTTTGGTTCAGACTGGACATCCGCTCGTTTGGCCCGAGTGAAACGGTTCCCGTTGTTGGCTTCAATTCACCGTCGATAATCTTCAAAAACGTTGATTTACCGGCACCGTTAGCTCCGATAACACCGTAACAGTTCCCCGGTGTAAATTTTAAATTAATGTCTTCGTACAGTTTTCGTGTTCCAAACTGCATGCTGACGTTGTTAACAGTTAACATTAAGTCCCTCACATAATCTTTTTAAATGACAACAAACAACTTTTTGACCGCACCACTTCATGCGGTTGACTGACCATCAGGTAAGCGTTTCTTCGTTTACACGAAAGAGCACTTATGGAAGTAGCCCCCATAAGTGTTCTTTCACATAATCCGCGTGTGCCTCAAGCAAATGCACGCCGCACGCTTCTTTAATTACAATCAATTAGTTGTTCTAGGTTATCACATTTTTCGTGTTTCGTCTAAGGGAACCTACTTACTGGACGTCCGTTTGGTTAACGTCCCACCGGTCGTTTTGCCGGCTTGGTAACAACATCAAAATGAAGAACCAGATCCAACCAATGATTGGCAACGCGTACAACAAAATCCACCAGTTGCTGCGCCCGGTATCGTGAAGCCGCCGGGCCCGAATCGTAAATTCTGCTAACCAGATCAACACTGCAAAAATCCCAAACAACAACGTGGGGCCACTAAAATGATGAATCAAATAATCGGGGCTAAACGTATTCGGATTTACATCTGTTAACCAGCCCACTACGGCCACCACGATAATGTTAATAAACCACGGAATCCAGTACTGAGACCGTGTTGCCGTTGCGTCCCAAACAAACATTTTGCGCCAAAACTCTTGATAACTTTGCATGTTTAGCCACCCCTTTAATGATTGATTACATTCATTATATCGACTAGTAAATAACAATACAGCTAATTTGCCTTATCATTAATCTTTAGAACGTTGTCGCCATCGTTTGGGCCTGTTTAACGGCGTTTGCGATGATTTGATCCGCATGGTCTGGGTCAGCATCTGCGCCCTCTACATAGAGACCACGAACATCGTCAACACCAAAAAATTTCATCGTGTGCATTAAGTAGGCGTCGCCGAAATCAAACGTTGCGTGGTCCTGCGCCCCGGTTCCATGGTACACGCCACCAGCCGACTGAATGTGCACCATTTTCTTATCGTGAAGAAGCCCCTTAGGCCCCGCCAGCGTGTAAGCAAACGTCTTATGTGCCACGGAGATCACGTCAATGTACTGCTTCATTTCGGCCGGCAGAAAGTGATTATACATCGGGTTAATAAAGACATAACGGTCGTAATCCACAAATTCATCAATTTCTTCCTGGTGCCGTTTCATCATCGTTTGAAGTTCAATTGGTAACGCTGATAGCGGTTTGCCATACTTCAGCTGTTTCCACGCATCAAACGTTTGGTTATTAATGGGTGGCACCCCTTCGGTATAGAGGTCGTGAATGGTGACAAGGTCATCTGGGTGTGCCGTTTGATACGCTTCGATAAACGCTTGGCCAACCGTCAATGATTTTGAATCGGTTTGTGTTTGTGGGTGTGCTTCAATAACTAACATTTTTTTCATAATAAAACTTCCTTTTCGTTTTTTGTTGATGTGTAAACATTAATCCATTTTAGTTAACATGTCAACAAAAAATATAAACTCATTGGTTGGATCAACAAAAGAGCCCCGTTTCTCCCAAAATTTAAGGGAAAAACGGGGCTCTTTATCATGCGCTTATTAAACGGAACCTTAGTCTAAGCGTTTAATTTCGATTTTGTCATCCACCAAATCAGCTTCCAACTTCTTTGCGTCAAGGTGATCCAGGTAGAAGTCCGTGACGCGATCACGAATCTCTTGTTCGATCACACGCCGTAATGGCCGTGCACCCATGGCTTCATCATACCCCTGGTCAATCAACCAGGCCTTGGCGTCATCTGTGACCGTTAACGTAATGTCTTTTTTCGCTAACGTCTTGTTCACATCCACGATCATAAGATCCACGATTTGTTGCAGATCATCTTTGGTCAAGTGGCTAAATTCCACGATGCCGTTAAACCGGTTCAAAAATTCAGGCCGGAAGTATGGTGTCAGCTTGTCCATCAATTTTTCATCGTGCTTTGTGTCCGCCGTTAATTGTTCGTTACCAAACCCGGCGTTAGACGTCGCAATCACGATTGTGTTTTTGAAGTCCACAACGTTGCCTTGTCCGTCCGTTAACCGACCATCATCCATCACCTGAAGTAACAGGGTCAGGACCTGTGGGTTGGCCTTTTCAATTTCATCCAGCAACACAATGGAGTATGGGTTCCGACGAACCTTTTCCGTCAATGTGTTGGCGTTGTCTTCATAACCAACGTACCCGGCAGTCGTCCCAATCAACTTGGAAACTGCGGTCGTATCCGTGTATTCACTCATGTCCAACCGGATGATCGCGTCCTTGTTTCCAAACAGATCAAGGGCAAGTTGCTTAGCTAATTCAGTCTTTCCGACCCCAGTTGGGCCAACAAACAGGAAGCTTCCAATTGGCCGGTTCCCTTCGTCAAAACCAGCCCGGTTCCGGCGAATGGCGCGGGCTACAAGGTTCACCGCTTCATCTTGACCGATGACCTTACCCTTCAGCCGTTCGTTGATGGTCTTTAACCGTTCGATGTCGCTAGCGCCCATTTGTGATACGGGAATGCCAGTCAGCCGCTCAACGGCTTCTGCCACATCGTTCACCGTTGCCACTGGCCGTTTTTCATCACCGTCATCACTAGCTAACTGGGCCTTCAGCTTGTCGACCATCGTCTTTGCTGTGCTAGCTGCTTCAAAGTCTTCCCTATCAGCGGCAGCCTGTTTATCTTGCTCAGCTTGCTTAAGCTGGGCTTCCAAACTGACTTTATCCGTCACCGGATGTTGCGCAGCCAAGTGAGCAGCCGTCATGTCCAACAGGTCAATGGCCTTATCTGGCAAGGAACGTTGTGGAATGTACTGGATGGAATAATCCACCGCAGCCTTCAACACATCATCTGGCAAGTCCACACTGTGGTGATCTTGGTACAACGCCCGAATCCCCTGAAGGATGGCAAACGTTGCTTCTGCACTTGGTGCGTTAACCGTAACGTCGTTAAACCGCCGTGCCAACGCTGCGTTTTTCATGATCGTATTCCGGTATTCGTCCTGCGTTGTGGCACCGATCACAGTCAGTTCACCACGACTCAACGCTGGCTTAATGATGTCAGCCAGTCCCTTACCACCATCTTCGCCGCCAGTGGACCCGGTACCCAAAATTTGATGGATTTCATCAAAGAACAAGATGACGTTGCCCGCCTGTTTAACTTCCTTGATCAAGTTTTGAATGTTTTCTTCAAAGCTTCCGCGGTATTGAGTCCCTGCTTCGAGCGATGACAGGTCGATGGACCATAATTCCTTGTCCTTGATGGCCGCTGGGACATCGCCACTAACAATCGCTTGGGCTAACCCTTCCACAACAGCGGTCTTTCCGACTCCGGCGTCCCCGACTAAAATCGGGTTATTTTTCGTCCGCCGACTTAAAATTTCAGCAGTTTCCTGAATTTCTTTGTTCCGGCCAATCACCGGATCCAGTTCACCATCACGCGCTTCCTGCGTTAAATTGCGACCCAGCTTTGTCAACACGCCCTGCTTCCCAGCAGTGCCTGGTTGTTTTTGTGACGATTGGGCCGTTGGTTGTGATAACCGCCCCGTTTGCCGATATTCGGCAAATTCTTCCGGCGTCATCTCGCGACCGTTAACCAAGTAACGCGCTTCTGAATTAACGCCGTTCACGCGGCCCATTAATTGGTTAAAAATGTCATCCATGTTTGTGCCAAACGGGTCGTTTGAGTAATTTTGTTGTGCCATATTCAAGTACCTCCTCTGTACTATTGTTCCAGTTCAAAGTTCTTTAAAGGTTATTTCATGTAACGTGATTCAAGCTCCCGGAGAATCTCCCACATTTGGACGTGTTGTGCACGCGCTAGCGCATCCAAGTCACGCATGTTCAGTGGTGTTGCATCCGTTTGCCGTTTGTTGAACGATTTATGAAGGGTCGTGTAGCCGTAACCACTTCGCTTAGCAACCTCATAAATCGTGAGGTCATGCTCTGTTAGATAGGTCTTCACATCGATAATTTCCATCGCACTTTCGTTACCTCCCTTCAACAATGAATACTATAACACATCTGTGGATGTAGCACAAGTGTGAACTAAAACTTTTTTAAAGCAGATTAATTGAGTGACTGGCAGAATCTTGGTACCGTAAAGATGACCAATCAATCATTTACTCAAAGGAGGACTTAATTATGGGCTGGTTATGGACATTAATTGTTGGTGGTGTCATTGGCGCAATCGCCGGGGCCATTACTAACCGTGATTTACCTGCCGGGATTATTGGCAACATTATTGCTGGGCTAGTTGGGGCCTCACTGGGACAATGGTTACTCGGAAGTTGGGGGCCAAGCCTTGCCGGAATGGCGGTGGTTCCTGCCATCTTAGGGGCCGTGATCCTGGTCCTCATCATCTCAGCAATCTTCGGGATGCAAAAGCGTCACGACTGATGACATGTTACTCACCTAAATAACTGCAAAAAGCGCCGGTGGAAGGTCATTTCAAAGACTTTCCACCGGCGCTTTATTTAGTTGTGTCACCATTTCGTTTGTTGATCAACACGCACTTAGCAAATCTGGTTGCCTAATGCCGTGAGTTCTTCTTTTGTTAACGTTGGCTGACCAACAAAGTGATTAATGGTCACTGCCCCATCTAACAGCCCACTGTCATCCTTCAAAGCCAGTGTGTTGTGCACCAGAGCGAGCGTCAGCCCATTACTTAAAAACGGGGTTTCGTTATCACTTGTGAAAAATGACAGCCCGTCATCACTCCCCAAACTAACCGCATATTCTGGATCAGCTTGCGCAACTTCAACTAACTGAAATTTATCACCAATGGCACAGGTCCCGCCCACAGTAGAATACTTATTGGAGCCATCATCTGTTGCCAACAGTAAAGTTGCATTTGCCGCAACCTTGTCAGCTAAGTAACGCTTTGCATCATCTTTTACCGTTAATTTCATTTTAATGGCCTCCCTAACAAATTGTAAGCAATTAATTCATCACATACATTAATCATTTTTGGGGCAGACTGCAAGCAACTTGCTCACCAGGTTGTTTCACATGAAACATTTTACTTATTTGGGCTGAAACGCAGCAGGCACTTCCCACGTTGTACAGTGCAAGGCCCCGCCCAGCGTTGATACCTTGTTGATTGGAATCCCGACGACCGTTTTATCCGTGTAGGATTGAATAAACTTAATGGCGCTGTGATCCGCTTTTAAATCAAACTGCGGGACATAAATGGTCTTATCCGTTTCAAGCATATTGATGTACAACCCCCGCGCGGAGGCAATGTTTGGATCAAACTGACCCTTTTCGGTGTAAGCCGACTTTATCGTCACCAATTTCACATCTGGCAACTCGCGCTGAATGATGCCCGCGACCTTTTTTCGAAACTGCGTGTCGCCCTCAAAGTCGCTAATAAACGCCAACTTCGGGCTAAGAAACTTTATCATCCCGTCTGAATGGGCCAGCGTATCCCCCGGTTCAGCAGGAATGACCACAACCTTTTTGACGTTCAGCTTTGTCTTCAACTCATTGATCACTGCCTTGTGCGACCACTTCCGGTTATCCGCAAAGACCCGGTTTGTCACCACCACTGCGTCGCCATGATTCCACTGCACATTGCCGCCATCAAGAACCAGTGCCGATGTTTGGTAGTTAAAGTGGTTTGTCGTGAGCCACTTGGTAAACTGTGTGTTTAGTGCCCGGCTGTCACTCTTCTTCAGGTACGCAGGCGAATGCTTAAACTTGACCATTTTCGTCGTAATAATCGGCGCTACATCACGAACCCAGATGTCATCATAGGTTGAAGATGTTGTCGGAAACGGCATCGTCCGTTTGGTGATGCTGAGTAGCTGGTCGTTTTCGCCAAGGTGCGCCGCAAACGTTTGATTATAGCGGATCAGGTCATCATTGACCGGCCGATAATAGCGATCATCCGCCCGCGGCATTGCTGTATAAATCATGGTTTCCCCTCCGTTCGCAAATACCGGTGCACTAAACCCCATGACGAGCAGTGCGCCCACCATCATTTTAGATAAGCACTTTAACATTAACATCCCCACTTTCCATTCTTAGCATCACCTGACCGCGCTTAGCCAACCACATTTCTCGCATCCTGTGAGTAAAGAGCCCATACTGATGACAATCCTTTTTCTACCAATCATGCAAAGGAGCTGAGTGCTGTGACAAAAATTTATGACTTTACCGAAACCGAAATGAATGGGCAACCATTACCACTTACGCAATACCAGGGGCACGTCGTTCTTATCGTCAACACCGCAAGTAAATGTGGCCTCGCACCACAGCTCATTGGCTTAGAGAGCCTCTTTCAAGACTATCATGACCAGGGCTTTACCATCCTCGGCCTCCCGTCTGATCAGTTCAAACAGGAACTGGCCACCGATGAGGCCACCAGTGACTATTGCCAGGTCCACTACGGGGTGACCTTCCCCATGACCAAACGAATCTGGGTCAATGGGCCAAACGAAGATCCCCTCTTTACGTACCTAAAGGCCACAGCTGGTCACGGTCGCATTAAGTGGAACTACACTAAATTTCTTATCGGCCGTGATGGCACCGTGATCAAACGGTACGCACCGACCACAACCCCGGCCGCCATTGAAGCAGACATCGTCACTGCTTTAGGCCACGTTGCAACCCGGTCATGAGTTACCAAAAGCACATTTATCACAACATCTCCGGTGACCGGTGGCGTGTGATTAGTGCGCTTTTTAATGTAAAAAGTCATTGCTTTTATCGAACGTTTGTTCGTATAATGAAGACAGTCTTGACTGCGGAGGTCTTCATTTTGAATTCAATTACAACTGAACGTTGGCTCGCCCAACTCATGCAAATTCCACACGGGGGTCACTTTAACTTGACCGCCCTACCGGTATACCAAGCACACCGGCATGATGCGCCCTTTTGTCGCGCTGTTGCCCAAGCCTTCAATCAGTGGATTGCGCTTACCAACGGTGCTTATGTCCGCATCGTGACGACTGGTTATCGCCGGTGTTAATGCGAATAGGTTCGAATTGCTGGCGGCGTATATGTTTTCATGAACGTCCACGCTTCTTCTAGTGATGTCGCAAATAGTAATTTATCGCGACCACTCGCCGTTAAGAAGCCAGTAGCCACCATTTGATCGTACATTGTTTCTAACGGATCGTAAAAATGATCGACGTTGTAAAACACGCACGGGGTCTCATTGTCACCAATTAGGGCCCATGAAAAGGCCTCGCTTATTTCTTCTAACGTTCCCGGGCCACCGGGGAGCGCCAGACACCCATCCGCTTGGGTGAGCATCGCCACTTTACGGGCAGCCATATCAGGAACTACCGTTAGTTCTGTGAGATCTGCCGCGCCAGTGCCACGATCAGCCAGCTCCTGAGTGATAATGCCATGAACCTGGCCGTGATCCGCTAACACTGTTTCAGCCAGCAGGCCCATCAGCCCCATGCGGCCACCACCATAAACCAACGTTAAGTCATGATCGACCAGCCAGTGACCCGTTTCTTCGGCGGCCGTTTGGTACACCTGGTGATTTCCCGGGGCCGCGCCACAGTATACTGCTACTTTTTCCATTACCACGTACTCCCTTGTTAAGTCTTCATTCATCATACTGCATTCACCACAAAAAACGACATTTACGGACGGAATCCCATCCATAAATGTCGTTTTGCGTTATTTCCTATGATTAAAGCGCTTCGGCCTTTAATTCTTTCGAATCAATGGCGTTCAACCGGTCTGCTAGATCAAACATGGCAGAGCGTGAGTTAACGTACGTCTCATCATCGTATTGTAATAAGCTTTGGCAGTCTGTGACCTTTTGGTAAATTTCGTCACGCTGCGACTTTGACTTTGCCGTCAACCGAACAACCACCTGGCGTTCGTCAATCTTTGACCGTGTCCGTTTAACCCAACCGCCTAATTCCAACCGGCGTAATAATGGGGTAAGCGTCCCACTATCTAAGTTTAACCGCTTGCCGATCTCGTTAACCGTCAGCTTGTCTTGTTCCCATAGGGCACACAAGGCGATGTACTGTGGAAAGGTCAGGTTATATGGCTTTAACGTTTCGATGTAGAAGTGGTTGAACAACTTGCTGGCGTTGTAAACCGCCACACACAACTGGTCATCTAACAACCGTGGTTCGATGTTTTGTTCCATGAACTTAATACCTCCATACTAAAGAAAATCTATCTGAAGTGAATTTTACGATACCAATTAGCGTATCACAAATAATCCCTCTCTGGCTACTCACCTTGTTAGCTTTGCTCATCGTTTGCTAACCATTTACTTGTTAGCAACGTTTAGTGAAACCAGCGATCTTGGCTCATTTGTAATACCCCCGCCCATATTGCGACGATTCATATAGATAATACTCCCTTTAGCCGAAAAATGGCACAATAATCGCTAACTTTTATTTAGAAGAATTTTTAAGCCTTGATTTAACGAGCGTTCTCAGCTTTTTTGTGGTGATTTATTTTCAATCTTAAGGCTCCTTAAAGGTCAACCCCCGATAGTAATGCCAACCACAAATGACATGGAGGACTTGCCAATGTTAACCACGACTGAACTATCCGAATCTGAATTCATGACCTTTGAACAAACGTGTGCGAACGGCTGCTTTTACCAAACGAGTTGGCAGCGCCAGCTCCTGGCTGATCAAGGCAACATCACTGTTTATCTGGGCCTTCGTGACGACACAAGCTTGGTTATGGCGGCCCTGTTGGTGGGGCGTAAAATCCACTTTGGTTACCGCTTTGAGGTGTACGGCGGCCCCGTTTTCCCGAAGGACGCGCTGACGTTTGACCGCCTTAAGACCTTTCTTGAATGCCTCACCACGTATGCTTACGATCACGAGGGGCTGGAATTTTCCTTGTTGCCCAACCTAGATCGCTACGTTTTAAATGACGACGGTGAGATCGTAACTGAGCAAAACGCCGAGCTCATTCATATGCTTGAGGTTCTCCACTATCGCTACACCGATTTCACCGCAACTGGTTACCAAAAGGCGACCCATGCAAATCACTTTGTTTATAAAAAGACGCTGAGCGGCTTGACCGCGGCAGAGCTGACCGCCAGCTACTCAAAGGCCACGCGCTACAACATCAATAAGGCCAAAGAGGTTGGTGTTGAGCTGCGCCAGTTGACCTTTGATGAACTCGCTGAGTTTAAAAACAATACCGAAGCCACGGCTGAACGGCTTCACTTCAAGGACAAACCGTTAAGCTATTACCAAAGTGCATTTCAAACTTACGGGGATCACGTTAAGTTTATGGTGGCGGAGCTGAATTTACCCCGCTACATGACACGCTACCAAGATAAAATCGATCAAAATCAGCACCAAATCGCGGAACTAGCTGCTAAACACAAAGCCTACAACGATAAAAAGATCGCCGAGTTGGAACGGCAAAACGCAAATCACCATCAGAAAATCACGCAAGCCAATACCTTCTTAGAAGCGTTTGGTCCTGTCCTGAATATTGCTGGTGCGATGTTCATCAGCCAACCGCAAGAAATGGACTACGTTTTTAGCTATACCAACGAAACGTTTAAGGCCTTTCGCGGACCGTTCTTACTTCAGGACACGATGATGCACGAAGCTGCCGCGGCTGGCATCCCCACGTACAACTTTTTGGGCATCGCCGGTCAGTTTGACGGAAACGACGGTGTCTTCGAGTTCAAACGTGGCTTCAACGGCTACCCCACTGAGATCCTTGGTGAATTTACGAAGATCATCCGCCCTGCCAAACACCAGATGCTGTCGGTCTTCAAAGAATTGAAACAACTTGTTTCATAATTTTCATGCTCAATGCCACGCTTGTGAAAATTCCGGAATGTTTTTCGGAAAACACACTGAAAACGACAAGATAATCATATGCAAGCAATTCCTTACCAAAACTAGACCACTTAAGACAACAACTAGGTATTGATAATTGTAACTATGACAGTTATAGTTTACTTGTGAATAAAGTTACGACATGTTTTCACAAATTCCGAAAGAAGGTTTTTCATTTATGGTTGAACGTAGTTATGATTTCTTAATGCCAAGTGTTAATTTCTTTGGCCCTGGTGTCATCAGTAAGATTGGTGATCGCGCTAAGATGCTCGGCATGAAGAAGCCGGTCATCGTTACCGACAAGTTCCTTGAAGGATTAGAAGGCGGTGCCGTTCAACAAACGTTGGCTTCATTGGATGAAGCTGGTGTTGACTACGTCATTTACAATGGCGTTGAACCTAACCCAAAGATCCGCAACATTAAAGAAGTTAAAAAGTTATATGAAGATGAAGGCGCTGACTCAATCATCACTGTTGGTGGTGGGTCTGCCCATGATACTGGTAAAGGTGCCGGAATCATTTTGACAAACGGTGACGACATTACCACACTGGCTGGAATCGAAACCTTAGACAAGGCTTTGCCACCATTGATCGCCGTTAACACAACTGCCGGAACTGGTTCAGAATTGACCCGTCACGCAGTTATCACTAACGAAGAAACACACTTGAAGTTCGTTGTTGTTTCATGGCGGAACATTCCGTTGGTTTCATTCAACGACCCAAGTTTGATGTTAGATGTTCCAAAGAGCTTAACGGCCGCTACTGGGATGGACGCCTTTGTCCAAGCCGTTGAACCTTACGTTTCTGTTGACCATAACCCAATCACCGACTCACAATGTATCGAAGCCATCAAGTTGATCGAAACTTCCTTACGTGAAGCCGTTGCTAATGGTCACAACTTGGAAGCACGGACCAAGATGGTTGAAGCTGAAATGTTAGCCGGAATGGCCTTCAACAACGCCAACTTAGGTTACGTTCACGCCATGGCTCACCAATTGGGTGGTCAATATGACGCGCCTCATGGTGTCTGCTGTGCCCTGCTTCTGCCTTACGTTGAACAATACAACCTGATTGCTGACCCACAACGGTTCGCTGAATTAGCTGAAATCATGGGTGAAAACACTGAAGGTCTGTCAACACGTGACGCCGCTGAATTGTCCATCAAGGCCATGAAGCAATTGTCACAAGATGTTGGAATCCCTGCTTCCATCAAGGAAATCGGTGCTAAGCCTGAAGACTTTGAACTGATGGCTGAAAACGCCTTGAAGGATGGGAACGCCTTCTCTAACCCTCGTAAGGGAACTAAGGAAGACATCATCAAGATCTTCCAAGCAGCTTACGACGCTGAATAATTAACGCCTTAACCGTGCTTAATGCACAAATAAGCCCTTCGTCATCTGACGAGGGGGTTTATTTTGGCCAAAAATCGGCATGATGTCGCCGTATAAATGCGGTTTTCCACAAGCACAAATAGTTGGAACAACGCAAAATTACGGGTACCCTAATGACAAATTCACTGAATCTTATCGGGGGTACACCATGAAAAATCAATCATCATCCGTCACCACCGGCCAAATGTTCCGGTTCGTGTTCGGACAAGTTTTAAACAAGAAATGGTTGCTCGGCCTAAACGTCGTGGCCCTGGCCATCATTTCATTGCTTGAGTTTGTGATTCCACAGTATGAGCAATTCATCATCGACCACGTTATTCCTCATCACGACATCGGTTTGTTAACGGAGGTCGTCCTCGGGTTGCTGGGCACTGCCATTGTTCTTGGCGTCCTCAACTACGTTTCCACCTATTACATGGGGGTGCTTAGTCAAGGCGCCATTACAAACCTGCGGACTGACCTCTATCGCTACATTTTGCGGTTGGACACCCACTTCTTTGAGTCCAGCAAAACGGGGGATCTGATGGTGCGGCTCACAAGCGACATTGGTAACCTGCAAAGCCTCATTTCGGCCAACATGCTTTCCATGGTTGGCAGCATCGTGACGTTTATCTTTGTCTGGATCTACATCTTTATTATCAACTGGCAAATGGCTGTGGCCGTCACGTTGACCTTTCCACTGATGTTTCTCATCTACCGGGTCTTTCGGAACCGAATTCACAACGCCTTTCGTGCCGCCCGTGCCTCACAGGCGCAAATGTCCAACCAAATGCAAAATACCCTGACCCAGATCGACTTGATCAAAAGTTACACCAATGAGGAACTCGAGCAGGATCGGTTCAGTACGTTTGCCAACAAGAACAAACAGGACATGATTAACGCGACGCAAAACCAGGCCCTGTTTTCACCGCTGATTGATTTCGTAAACTACCTGGGTGTTGCCATCATCCTCGCATTGGGGGCGTACTTCGTCATTCAGCGCCAGTTAACGGTGGGGCAATTAGTTGCCTACCTCACCTATGTCGCAATGCTACAGAGCCCCATTCGGGCCTTCACCCAGATTCTTAACCAGTTGCAGCAGTCTTTGGTCTCCTATGGCCGCGTGATGGACATCATGGCAATGAAGCCAGCCATCGTTTCCGCACCGGACGCACAGGCCTTCCCCACCATTCGCCAAGGGATCGACCTTCAACAAGTTTCGTTTACGTACCAAGGAGATGACGACCAGGTCAAGGCCACGGTGCCCGCGGTTCATGACATCACCTTCACGATTCCGTTTGGTAAAACAACGGCCCTGGTCGGTCACTCTGGGTCCGGTAAAACCACCCTCACAAAGCTCATCGACCGGCTGTACGACTTAGATAGCGGTGACATTACGTTTGATGGCGCACCAATCAAACAACTGCAAATTGCGTCCCTGCGCAAAAACATCGCCATCGTCTCGCAAGACGTGTACATGCTGGATGGCACCATTGAGGAAAACATTCGCTACGGCCGCGAAGATGCCACCACCGAGGAGCTTTGGAACGCAGCGACCATGGCTGACATTGCCGACTTCATCCACGGCCTGCCCGATGGCATGCAGACCCAAATTGGGGAACGGGGCGTCAAGCTGTCCGGTGGTCAAAAGCAGCGGCTCTCCATCGCCCGTGCGCTGTTGAAGGACGCGCAAATCGTCATTTTAGACGAAGCCACCGCCAGCCTTGATAACGAATCTGAAAAGACGATTCAGCACGCCCTGGAAAACCTGATGCAATCACGGACCTCACTGGTCATTGCGCACCGCCTTTCCACCATCCACAACGCGGATCAAATTATCGTCATGGATGACGGCCGCCTCGTCGAACACGGAACCCATGAGCAACTGTTAGCTCAAAACGGCGCCTACGCGAAGCTGTACAACGCGCAGTTTAATTAAAGACAGTGACCGTCTGAACAATCGGCGTCAATGAAATTAGCATAAAAAGTGTCCCTAAATGAACCAGCACCCGAAAGTTGAAGCAAACTTTTGAGAGAACTGGTCATTTAGGGACACTTTTGTTTAACAGGCTTGTGTCCGTAAAACATAGGCCTTCAGAAAACATCAATTAGCTTTCTGAAGGCCTATGTTTTGCGAGGATACGATTTTGATTCTATTGATCTAACATAGATCTAAAACAATTTACCAGTTTCAAAGCAGTTAAAAGCGTGTTCTTGATCCTATTGATCTGACATAGATCTAAAACCCATGATGGACGTCGGTTTGTTTTCGTCCTGTTCTTGATCCTATTGATCTGACATAGATCTAAAACTTTAACGCGATGTTACGCAACCAGAAGTACGTTCTTGATCCTATTGATCTGACATAGATCTAAAACGGGACGAGGGGCTAAGTAGTAAGAATGATTGTTCTTGATCCTATTGATCTGACATAGATCTAAAACCTTTGTAGACACTGAATTCCAATTGCCGCCGTTCTTGATCCTATTGATCTGACATAGATCTAAAACATAACTAGTTAACGGATTAGCTGACGCTTGGTTCTTGATCCTATTGATCTGACATAGATCTAAAACGGCAATGATGGTCGATTACGGTACTCGAGTGTTCTTGATCCTATTGATCTGACATAGATCTAAAACCTTCCCCGCTATTAGGTTATTGGGGTATGTGTTCTTGATCCTATTGATCTGACATAGATCTAAAACGTCGGTAATTTCGTGTCGGTCTTCCGGAATGTTCTTGATCCTATTGATCTGACATAGATCTAAAACTGGCGAATGGGATTATAATAAAATTCGCCTGTTCTTGATCCTATTGATCTGACATAGATCTAAAACTTCTGTTTATGGATATGAAGAACAGGGTCGGTTCTTGATCCTATTGATCTGACATAGATCTAAAACTTGGTAAACGGTTAGAATCGCCATTCATTAGTTCTTGATCCTATTGATCTGACATAGATCTAAAACCATAGTGACGAATAAACGAATCACGGTAATGTTCTTGATCCTATTGATCTGACATAGATCTAAAACCTTGTTCGGGACGTTCGGGGGTAACTTTTGGTTCTTGATCCTATTGATCTGACATAGATCTAAAACTGGGACGCTGCTCTTCCTTACTAATCCGTGGTTCTTGATCCTATTGATCTGACATAGATCTAAAACCGTTCTTTTATCACAAAATTATCATAATGATTTTACCGCCAATCAACAAAGTCCTTGTCGATGTAGATATAATCACACTTTTCAAACATTGTGCGTCGATTGCAGTTTGAGAATTCTATGAGAAGCAATGGGACCTGAGCGTCAGCAACCACCTCCGCCAGCTGACAAAACTGGGTGACATTGAGGTAGTGACTCACGTTCGTTAAAACGAGCATCCGCTGTTCATTAATTTCAGTAATGATCTTGATCAACGTCTCCATTTTAACATACGGATCTTGATTCACATGTTCAGGAATTGTAAGACCGGCACTTTTAATGACAGCCTCTAGGGAAAGGGACGATGATACTTCTAATGGCAAATCAAGCAAATAACTAGTCTCTAAGACATGGGTTTTAACGATTCGAACTTCGTCGGCAAGCTGACTCCACTCATCAGTTGCTAGGACGCTTAAACGTGCCAAAACCATTTTCATAAAAACTTTATTGAGATCAAGTTCCAACATTGGATCTCCAAGCCAATAACTAAGCTTACTTGTTTGTGCTAATTCCCAGTCATCCGCGCTGACGTGAAGCTGATCCGTATCGTCTTTGAACCCGGTTATCAATTCCAAATAATGCTGGGGACTGGCCACATCAACCACCGTAACGCGACCAGACTTTACGTTTATTGGTTCAAAAGATTCAAACGCTAAATTCATATAATCAACGTCCTTTCCGCTGAATTTCGTGCATCATCTTTTGGTGTTCCTACCAAGAAATTCATTGATTGATACTGTTTTTCTGTGACAATCAACGTTTGGACAAGACCCGCTAATGGTGTAATCATTGCGATTCTTTTTTCCATCAATTGTGCTGAACTCCGGTTAACGCACACTCGTACGTAAACCGAATACTGCATCATTAAAAAGCCTTCGTTAATTAAGGCCTTACGAAACCGCCGATAGTTTCGTTTTTCTTCACTACTATCCATTGGCAAGTCAAACATGACCATTAATCGCATTATTCGATACCTCATTAGGAATTTTCACCTCGATTTTCAAACCATCGTCATCGCCACTTAAATAATTCACACAATTCCGGACATGCTCAGTTAATGCATTCCGAACTAGCATTGTCTTACCATTAAAATCAATTTCTAAATTAAGCAATTCTACAAGACCAAACTTAATGTCTGGTGTTAGTTCATTGAATCGCTGTTGACATAGCCAGTAGTCCACTATTGGTCGAAATGGTTCCATTAAATCCGAACCCAAATTATACGGATTTTCATCACTATAATGGTGAACACCAATGCACGTCAGGTATCCATTATTCACAATTTCACGGTCAACAAGCGCCAAAATAATTGCGTAACCATAATTTAACGCAGCATTTGTTGCATCAAATTGACGCCGCGAAAATTTATCGCCAAATAATAACGGAAAATATTTCCGTGCGGCAACCGCTTCACGATTCGTGACGTCTCCTAGTTCCAACTGATCCAGTTCATCTTCCAACGCAGTCGCATCAATTGCCGCATTCGTTAAACATTGAATCTGATTTGTCACCTTCGCCTGAACCATCGTTGTCCATAAACGTTGGCACCGATCTGGCGACCAGTTGACCTGTTGTGCCACTAAATCTGCCGTTCGTCGATGCGTCGTTAGGCTTTCAAATTCACCAACCGGTTGACCATCCTTACCAGAAAAAATGATTTTTGTGTGCACTTGTGCCAGTGCTGCAATTGCTGCCGTTGTAATGACTGCCTGTGTGGTGCTAATTAGTAAGACGTCAATGTCATCAATCGGCACCCTTACGACCCCTTGATCCGTTTGCACCACCAAACAATTTGCCGATAGTGAAATTTTTGAATGTTGTGTCACAACTACACTTCGCCATCCCATGAAATGACCCCTCCTTGTGTCACCAATTATTCTGTGCTATATTACTGGTGTTGGAACTGACATATTCCAATTTTTGATCCTATTGATCTGACATAGAGCGTTAAAATCAAGCAAGGCTTCGGCCGAGTTTAAACCTGTGGGTTCGCTATTCGGACCACTACATAACAAAAGGTGGCATCGAAATTATTTTCGATGCCACCTTTTTAATTTTACAAAGAACTAAGTGAAACCGTTCGAGTAAAAAGACCGGTTGGTGATGTATAAATTAACTGCGCGTCTTTGGATAGATATATTTTTTTCATCTGTAATTGACCAAGATTAACCTTTATTCCTAACACCTTTAAATCAGTTGTCTTTTTATTTGCATGCAACCCAATCAAAATATTATTTATTGCATCCAATTTAGTGAACCCTTCTCCATCAACTGGTAAGGCCACGAATTTATCCCTTGAAGATAATAAACTATTACGGAAATTACCAACATCATATAGTGAAAAATACCTATCAACCTGAGTCAAAATATGATCAAAAATTTCATTTAAGTGCTGATCGTAATCTCCATCATTATGATCAACCAACAACTGCTGATCTGCTCTTGAGAGAAATAGCTGTTGTAAATTGTGATAATATTGTGCGCTACTAAAGGAAAATTTCGTTCCATTATCCTTAATTTGTTGGCCAAGTAAAAGTTTTTTAATAACAATCTTAAAACCGTCATGGGCAATGCCGCGTTTGCTTTCGCCATTTAGCGTTTTATAAATAACCTCATATAAAAAGGCGTCAGCAACTGCATCACCTTGATTTCGACGAACGCTTTCTAGTTCATCAACAGTCAATGTGTCGATTCCAACAACCCGATACTCCTTTCCAGCGGTACTTTTTGCTAATTTCACAACACTCAAATAAGAAACTTCACGCTTTGTATACCCACCGTAAACATCAGTCGGCATCCCTTTTTTAATCGGAATGAGCTTCTTTGATTGATCGTCCCTAGCCTTATAAAGGGTCTGCTTAAACATTGGCCCATGATTCGTCGTTGTTTCATGAGTTACAAGCATGGTCTTAAAGTTATAAACACGATCCAATTCGGCCAGTTCGGCCTCTTTTGACCAATAAATTTCACCCGTCTCATGATCAACTACATCACTCTTTAACTGGCTGACGAAATTAAAACTTCGCATCTTCTGCGTTGCATCCTTGTATGGTGTGTACTCTCCATAGACAAAAAATGGCGTTAGTTTGGGATACTGGTTCAACAAATAACTTCCAATTTTTGCGGTTAACAATGCGTCAAAAGCATGATGGTAATCATTAACGTTTCGCAGTTTGGGGAAATTAAACGTAGTTCGAAAATCATGATTCAATCCTGCTTTAATCAGCACAATTTGGGTTTGATCTGTCGAATACACGTCATTTAACAAATCAGCCGTTAGTTTAATAATCTGGCGGGTTTCTGTTAACTGACGGGCAATAAACCCGGTCGCGTACTTATCAATGTCTCCTGGTCGCATCATTAAATGCTGCAATTTCCGCTGGGAAATTAAGCCTTGTTTTTGCCAAGTTTGCCACAAATTCCCCATGGACTTCTGGAATAATTCTGAAGCAAACCGATCGTTTTTCTCACGGTTAATTTTGGAATGAACCAAAACCCGATTATCAAGTGAATCATCCTTGATTAAATTCTGCGGCAAAATATGATCAATATCATAGCTACTCAGTGCATCAATTGACAGCTGCTTCCCTGTATAGATGTCGCGTCCATTTTGCATAAAGTACAGAACCAATCGATCCGTAAACGTGGCTTTATCCTTAATTTTTTCATCCAGTTCCTGAACAATCTTTGGATCAATCAACGTTTTAGCAACATCCTGATACAAATTCTTTAATTGTTGGCCACGACTGACCGTGTTTTGCTCGCTGAATATCAGCAACAACCTTCATCACCTCACGCAGCGCCTTTTTGTTTTCAGGTGACGTGTAGAAGCCGTCGATCAATTCATCACTTGTTTGTCCCTGCATGGCAAGACCGTTTGCTTCATTGATTTTTTGGGCAATGGCCTCATCGGTTTGAATCTGCATGAAGTTTTTATTGGTCGCCCACATCAAATCAATGACATTATTTCCGTCTATATCAGTCAGCTCAGTTAGTAATTTCTTTGAGAGTTGCCCCCACCCACGATACCGAATCCGGCTCAGCTTCTTTTGTTGCTCCGCCGTTAACCACTCAATTCCGGCCAGCTTTTCACTAAAAATGGTTGCGTCCTCAAAGAGTGTTGACCACGCGATGATTTGTTCAATGTCATCACGTTTTGTTAGGTCATCGACGACATCGCCCAACACATTTTTGAAGTCAATGTAGCTACTTAATGTGCTAGTAAACTTCTTCGGATCTGACAATCCCGTAATGACATCCTCTTCGGTTTGATGCTCATTATGTGCAGTAAGGTTCTTTTGAATTTCCTTAACCGTAACGCCCTTTTTATGCTTAAATAATTCATTGAAAAAGCGCTGCTTTTGCTTTGTTGTCACAGGCTTACCGTTAATGCGAATTTTGTTCAGTTCGTTCAACACTTCGAATTTTTGGTAAAGCAAACTTTGTGCTGGGAGGACATCTTCACCAATCAAGTACGTGTCAGTCGTCTTCATTCGTTCAATAAAGGCCTCTGCAGAAGCTGATCGATCAACTTTATCATCGAAGTTCCATGGTGTAATCGTTCCAGTTGCCTTTCTGACCATCCACGCAAACTGAGTTTCTGGTGTTTCCTTCCCGGTGGAGCTAGTCACCATGGGGCCAACATAGTACGGAACGCGGAAGCTAACCAATTCATCTAATTTATACGGTAGGCTCAAACGATGGTCTTCCACCGGATTTGGCTCAGCTAACCACGGATAATAAGTACATTGGTTCTCAATGATTGCGTCCAATTCAGATTGATGCACTTGGTGTGGCACAACTCCGTTAGCTTTGGTTCGCAGCTTAGGCATAAACTTCCCTGTCGCGATTTCGTCAGCAATTGTTTTGGCAGCATCACTTTCCTTAGCATCCACATCAACATACTTTTTAAGTGCCTTGTAAAAATCATCTTGAGGGACGGCCTTGCCATCTTTTCCAGCAATATAGACATCGTACGTAGCCCGAATTTCACGCGCACGAGTTGCATCCGACTGTTCCTTGCAGTAGTTCTTCAACAGCGCCAAATCGTCACTGTGTTGCTTATACAGAGCCATCATCCCCTGTGAGAACGTCTTTCCTTCGGGGATAATCCCGGCCAATGCAATGACACCATAAAGGTCATTTAGCTCTGCCAAAAGGCTTTGAAAATCGTCTGGTAAGTTACCACCTAGGGTATCGAAGAATTCTGCAAACCCATCAAACTTAATCTCGAGGCCAGCATCCTTTTCACCGTCTTGAAGCACCCACAAACGCGTCTTCATTCCAACAATGGCTTTGATCAGTTCTGTCACAAGTTTTTTCCGAATTGCTTTTTGCTCGCGGTCACCAGCTTCGTTCACGACGGCAAGAATTAGCGTTGTTACTTCTTTTTGACGATCTGACTGACTGCGTTCGTTTGCCATTAAAACCGCTTTAATCTCAGTCAATCCGTGTTCATCGGTTGGTAATATTAAGTCGACCTCTGGCATGTTCACTTGGAAATAGTCGTTAATGGCCTCAAAGTGAGCCTTTAAGTTTAATTCACCAGTTTTAAAATCCGCGGCCCGCCCCGCTAGTAAAAAGTGGCCTCGTGACTTCACAATGTGGTGAATGGCCAGATAAATTTCACGCACATCAAATTGCCGGTGCTCCGTCATTAATGCGTTACGCAGATGGTACATCGTTGCATATTTAGCGTAAAATTCTTCATCCAATTGGTCGTTAAACAGTCCTTTTTCAGCCGGCAACTTACCAGCCTTAGCGGAACTTCTAGAGTGTTTTTGCCGTAAAAAGAACTCACGATCTTTTTCAGTAATATAGGGGTCAAAAATTTCCCGTAGTAACCTTAGCCGCCAGCGCCGCCGACCTAACCGCCGCCGTGTCGTCCGAAAACCGCGGCGATCTGCGGCAGATGTTCCTGCTTCAAACAGATGCGCACCAATGGCTGTTTTCCCCTTCACCCGCGTAACGTGTCCGTCCTCATCTGTGACAGCAAACCCCACTGAATTCGTCCCAATATCTAAACCGATTCCGTATCGTTGTTGCATCATGAGCCCTCCTAGAATTAATTCCTTATCAAATGCTAAGTTCATTTTATAACAAAGTTCGATCAATACAATCAATTTCAGGTAATGAGCCAGTTCAATTTATCATGTAGCGATACTAAAAAGACGTCCGCACTCCATACAAGGAGTGCGGACGTCTTTTCGGTTGAAAGATTCGCATTACAATTCGTGTTGATAGCTTACATTCGTTTGCCCGTTTGCTTGCGAAACCACCCGTAGTTGATCCGGAATCTGCTCCTGCATCTCGGTCACGTGACTGATGATGCCGATCATCCGGTTGCGACCCTCAATGCTTTGTAACGCCTCCATCGCCATCTGAAGCGCTTCTTCATCAAGAGAACCAAAGCCTTCATCCACGAACAGGGCTTCGATGGAAATCCCGCCGGCCTCATTTTGAATGACCTCACCAAGGGCCAACGCCAGGGACAGCGCCGCGATGAAACTTTCACCACCGGACAGTGTGTGAACGCTCCGTGATTTACCGGCCTGATCGTCGAAGACATTGATTTCCAAACCGGTATCCGTTGTCCGTGAGCCAACGGCCGTATCCAGTTGGAACTGATGGCGGTTGCTGGTCAGGGCCGCTAACCGCACGTTTGCGACTTCCAGCACCTTTTGCAGATAGGTCTGGAGAATGTATCGTTCCAAACTCAGGTTAAGGTGATTCTTACCATTAGCAGTATCAGACAACTCCGTTAGTTGTGCCAGCGTTGTCTGCGCGGCCTTCGTTTCACCCATTCCGGTCGCCAACTTATCAGCCAACTCAACATTGCTGTTGACCAACTGGCGGTATTCATAAAAGGCAGCCTGAACCGTCTGTTGGACTGCTTGCTGGGCGTCACGAGCCGCCACCAATTCAGCCACATTGGGCCGTTTTTGCGAACCGATTTGCGCTTCAAGCGTTTCTAATTGCCCGGTCACCTTGGCCACCTGCTCAGCGTATTGCTGTTCTTGCTCACGGAGCCCCGCTAACTGCGGCAACATTGTAAGCAGTGTTTGTAGTTGTGGCAACGTTGCATCATGCGCCGTCAGGGCGTCGTTTAACACGCGTTCTGCGTCATCGCGAGCCACCGTTTGCTGGTCACGATCCGTCGTCAGGTTTTGAACCTGTGTCGCTAACCGGGTGTGGGCATCGCGGGCCGTTGCCTGCTGATCACGAAGCTGTGCTTCCGTTGCTTTAAACGTGGCACTAGCATTCTGGACGGCCTCAAGGTGCGCGTCCAGCGCCGCTAAGTCAACGTACTCAGTTGGTAAGCCATGTTGCCGTTCTGTTAACTGGGCGCTTACCGTTGCGAGCGTTGTCTGATCTGCATGAAGTGTCTCGACCAACTTTTTTTGTTGCGCTGTCTGATCTGTTTGGGTGACCGTTGCTGTGCTCAGTGTCTGCGTTAATTGCGTTCGCTGCTCAAGTTGATCAGCTAGGGCCGCTTCGTTGGCCGCTTGCTGGTTCACCTGCTCAGCGACCGCCTCATCCGCAGTTGCCAACTCAACCAACGACTCATCGGTGACGGTCGAAACAGCCGCTAGCCACGCCGTCTGCGCCGTTTCACACGCCGTTACGTGACCCGCCAGTTCATCCGTCAGTGTCCGTAGCTGTCCAGTCAATCGCTCAACCGTCGCACTAGCCTGTTGGCGCCGGGCATCCGCGGCCTTTACGTCTTCTTCGACCACCGTGGCTGTCGCTACCGGCGCCACCTGCGGATGATCCACCGCGCCACACACCGGACACGGTTCCCCGGGCACTAGCTTTGCGCTGAGTCGTTGAATCTGGGCAACGGTCCACTCGCGATCCACCGTTTCATACGCAGCGATTGCCTGCGCCTGTTCCGCTGTTGCCGTGGCTAACGTTGCCTTAACTTCAGCAATTCGGTTTGTGGTCTGCGTCACCGTTTCCTGTAACTGCTGTAAATCCGTTCGCTGTTTTTGAATGGTCGTCAATGCATGTGCATGATCTCGTAACGCAAGTTGGGCCGCCTCCAGATTGCCAAGCTTCTCCACCTGCGTCGTTGCCGTCTGAATCGTTGTGGTCGTTGCCACCTGCGCCTGTTTTAGCGCAGCGACCGCGGCCTCATCTTTTGCGACGCGTTTGCGTTGCTCAGTCACCATTTCAGTCAGCGTCGCGACCTGTTTAAACAACGGTCGTTGCTGGGTCAACGTGGTTAATTCTTGCTGGCGCTGCTGTTCTTCAGGCGCTTTTGCAACGTGTGCCATTAGGGCGGTTGTTGCCGCTTCAAGGGTTACGGTCGCCGTTTTTGAAGCCGCCGTTGTCTCTGCAAGGGTCGCCGAAGTTTTGGTTAACTGGTCAGCAGTCGCTTCCTTCGCTACCAGCAGCGGCTGCACTTCACTGGCCCAGCCTAGTTCCGTTATCTGCGCCGCTAGTGCCGCCATTTTGGGCGCCTGAGCCGTTAATTCGGCTTTAGCAGCTAATGCGTCATCACGTTGTTTAAACACCGCTAATAACGTCTCAGCCGCCTTCACCTGGTTTTCCAGCTTAGTCAATTTCGTCGTTTCGTCATCGTGGTGGTGTTGGCGTTCCGTCAGTTCCGCCGTCATCTGTTCGTTTTGGGTCGTCAATGCTTGAAGCACATCTGCCAGTGGCGCCGTTTCGTCAGGATGCTCATCCGCTTGCCACTGGATCATTTTCGCGTAGGCTGCTAATTGCGACGTCTGCCCCTGAACGGTCTGCTTCATGGCTTTCAATCGATCCGCAAGTTCAGCGGCCCAGCGCGCGTATAGATCCGTGCTAAACAGGTCAGCCAATAGCTTCTGTTTTTCATTACTGTTGGCCTCTAAAAAGTGGCGAAACTGACCTTGGGGAAGTAAAACGATCTGGGTAAACTGCTCCGGCGTTAGGTGAAGCAGATCCGTTAATTTATCTCTGACGGGGCCCACCTTGGTCCACGCCTTTTCCTGCCCATTGCGATCAGTCACCGTCAGTTCAACACTGGCGTTTTGCGTCGTCGTCCCGGTACCACGTTTTTTCGCAAGCACTTGGGCCGGCTTTCGGACAATGACGTACTGCTCCCCCTGGTGCTCAAAAATAAACGTCACCGCCGTTTCTTCCGTCGGTGTCGCAAAGTCAGAGCGCATCTGTGCAGGGTCACGGTCACCACCAGAAGACCGCCCAAATAGTGCAAAACACATCGCGTCAAAAATGGTGGTTTTTCCGGCACCCGTTTTCCCGCTGATCAAAAATAACGGTGCTTCATTAAACGCTTCAAAATCAATGGTTTGATCCCGGTACGGGCCGAAATTAACGAGTCGAATTCTAAGTGGTCGCATGGCTTATTCCTCGTGTTCCGCTTTCTGCAGGCTGTCCTTGGCCCACTGCGTTTGTTGCTCGTTCATCGTTTCCTCGTTGACGTACTCAAAAAAGTCCCCAAAGAGGGTCAACGGGGCAGCGGAAGTGTCGACCGTCGCCACCGTCGGCAACGCCTCGCGACCAAATTGCCGTTCCAAACTAACGATCCGTGGATAGACCTGGCGTAACTGGTTCATCACATCGGGAATGATGGCCTTATCCGTTAACGTCAGCCCGTAATACGCATCGCGATCCAACGTTTGATAGTAATCTGGGTCCATTAAATGTTCGAAGGAATCCGTCAGTGTGACGACATCACGTACGGGTGTCAGTGCTTCATACGTTTCCGTCATCGCCGTCGTGTCCACCACCCAAACACCCTTCGTTTCGCCAGCTTCTGATAAGGAAAACTTCACCGGCGACCCACTGTAACGCGTCCTGGGCTGGTTCAGGGCGTGGTGGTTGTGCAAATGGCCGAGCGCCACATAATCAAACGGTTCGAGTAGGTCCAGTGGCACAGCGTTTAGGCCCCCAACCACCACCTTCGTTTCTGAATCCGTCGTACTACTTCCTGCCGCAAAGAAATGGGCCACTAACACGTGCTTTTTGGCCGGATCAAAGTGTTCTTGTTGCTTTGCCACCACTAACTTCATGGCCTGTTCCACGGTTCGGATCGAATCGTCTTCAAACACATTGCGCGCCTGCCACGGTTCGAAGTACGGCAGTAAAAAGAACTGCGTGTCACCCAAATCGACCGGTTCAAACGCCCCACTAAGCTCAGTGTTTAAAAAATAGTTCGTTTGGGCGTACCATTCGCTCCCCACGTGGAGCCGGGTTGCACTATCATGGTTCCCACTGATTGCCAGTAACGGCAACTTGTTGGTCAAATTCAAATCAATGAGCATGTGATTCAACTGCGAAACGTTATCTTCACTTGGCAACGCCCGGTCGTATAAGTCACCCGCAATCACCACCGCATCGACCTGTTCGCGCAACGCAATGGCTAAAATTTGCCGGTACGCGTCTGCCTGTTCATCGTGGAGGTCGAATCCGTGGAGCTTCTTACCAATGTGCCAATCAGCCGTGTGTAAAAACTTCATGCTATCCCCTTTACTCGCTTCGTGTTGTTTCAAGTAGTCTTAGTTTACACCGTTTCGCCACCGCAAGGACGATCAAAAGTAACATCACTAAACTGACGATTCATGTCCACATTTAGCGGATCATCATACGGAATAACTGCATCAAAAAAAGAACATTCACGGCTCATTACCCATGAATGTTCCTTTTTAGCGTTTGATTGCCACTTTTTAGGTTACTTGCCGTGAGCCACACACCGTGACGGCAGTTTCGTCATCACCAGTGTTTTTTGCACCCAGTCACTTTTATGTTCAGATTGACCAGCCACTCCGCCACACTCGGTTGTTACCGTTTAAATCGTGGTCAATCGGTGCTATGGTGGGTAATTGTTCACGACTTTATTCCGCCATTAAAGTGACGCCAGCCCTAGTTTTGATCAGCCAAACATCGTACATGCACTATTGAAAATATCGTCTAATCGATCACCGTTTGCCGTCATTTGCGCTCATCATCGAAGTACGCAAAAATCCCTCATAAATCCTTTAATATCAACGCTTTAGCGTTTTAATAATCGCATTTCCGCCTAGTACATGTACTAGCACATGTACTAGGCGGAAAGCGGCGTTTTTTCATCCAAAAATGAGGTTGCAATCATCAGCCAAATTTGTTCGGTGGAATCAAAATCGAACCCGTTCGAAACGAAAAATCCGTGCTAAAATTATTGTGAATCCCTAAAATTTTTAGAGCCAAAAATGCCCGTTCAAAATTTTTAGACGCTTATTTAATTCCGTTTATTAATCTTCTTTAACTCTACCAGATTAACAACTGACCCTGTTAATCATCGTCACTTTAAATTTATTTTCAAACGGACAGTTTCTCCGTTTCACCTGTTTCATTTTCGCTATCTCCGAATATTCTTGTCACGATTCCTATTTGACCGCAACGCACATTAATCAAAATAAAGGACCCTTTTTATGCCACTAAGTGATGCTCAAAAACTCGCCCAAAAGAAATATAATGACACCCACAAAGATCGGCGCCGTTATCTTTCTTATCGAAACACCGCCAAAACATTTCTTAGAAATTACGCCACGGATAGTGATCTTGATGAATTAACAAGTTTGGTTGCTGATCGGCGCCAAATTAATAAACAATTATCCGCGTTAGCTTTAATTGAAGAATTGATCAGTGATCCTAGCTTTGAGTCCAAGACGCACGCCGCAGTGACCGTGTGGCAAAAGCCGGCCGACCTTCTTTCTCATCACCTGGCGTTGCCTAATGCCGACCCAGTTCACGTGACCACGTGGTTCACACAAACCGTGGCCACTCAGTTTGATGAGAACCTGCCCCTCGTTGAAATCGTCTTTAACGACCAAACACTCGTTTACGATGCTTTTTCCGCGCGCGATATTGTTGAATGGCTTTCCAAAACGGCAAATTAAGGCCGCCGTTATCTAAGAACCAAGTTTCACGCAAAAAAGCTCATCCAATCTGGATGAGCTTTTTTGCTAGATACAACCCTGGGTATCAGGACGAATCCTCATTGCTTTCTAATCTAGCAGACCGTCCACAAACCCCGGAATTTTCTCCAGATAAGCTGCTAAGGTAGGCCGATCTTTCATAAGAATGTCGCCCTGGTTATGCCACGTAATTTGCTTTGCACCCACTGAGGCCAACGGATAATTGACAACCCGTTCAATGGCACCATCAAACCCAACGGTCATTTCTTCGTTTGAAAGTTGAGATGTGGTCAACACAAGCGCGCCGGTTACATTTGTATGACTGACCGCCTTTCGATCGACAAAGTTAACGATTCGATTCATTAAAAAGACTTTGTCAAAAAAGCCCTTCAAAATGGCCGGCATTCCTGCCCACCATAACGGAAACAGCAAAATAATTTTATCCGTCTTTTTAATGATCTCAATATACTTAGCAACCTGTGGATCCTTGTAGTCGCCACGCCCATAAACGGACAAATCGCTTTGTGTCATCACCGGGTTAAAGCCATCCGCATTTAAATCAATCACCGTGTAGGGTTGTTTCCGTTCATCGAGGCGCTTTTTGACGGTCGTCAATTCTGCCTGGTTAAAACTTCCGTCCCACGGGTGCGCATAAATAATCGTTACTTGTTCGCTTTGCTTCATTTCAAAATCCTCCCTCACTTGATGTTATTCACCATAAACTGTAACGTTGGGTTACAGTCAACCATCAATTTTTGGGAGAAATTATGCTTAAAATCACCGAATTTGCGAAGCTTGCACAAACCACCCGTCGGACATTAATTCTTTATGATCAACAGGATATTTTTAAACCAGCGCTGACGAATGAAGAGGGCTACCGCTTCTACAATTATGATCAGCTTTATGAACTCTCATTCATTTTGACCCTCCGCTGCCTTGGCCTTTCGCTCAGTGAAATCAAACAGGTTAGCCCATCAACAAACAAAACATCACCAAACGAGCTCCTGGATAAGTTACAATCCCGGATTGATGACCAGATTCATGATCTCTTACAGATCAAACAATCACTAACCACCAGACATCAGAGCATTGTTGCCAGCGATCCGGTGCTCCACGACCACCCATACATTACCCACCGTGTCGCACAACCGTTTTGGTTTTCACCGATCCTCAAAGAATGTTCACCTCAACAAATCGCTGAAGCTTTTACAACGTTTTATCAGCACCTAGAACCCTTAGTCCTCATTAACGGCAAATGCTCAGGCTTTTTATTAACGGTTCCGCCCCTTGACCCGCATCCGTCAAAAAATTGCCCCTTTCAGTTACTTAAAGAAGCAACAAGCGTCATTAACGATGATTTTGTCGAAACCATAACCCGACCTGCTGGTGACTTTTTAGCCATTGAAACAAAGACAACTGACACTGCCATTAATCACGGCATTGATTTGCTTCGGCAATACTTAGTGGCTCATCAGTTAACTGCAAATGACAAACTTTGGCAAATTAACATGAATGAAGATATTCGACTAGCGGAGGCCACAACCGCAAAAGTTCGGCTTGAGTACCAACTTGCTCGTCATAAATAACGTCATCAAAAGAAATTCATTTAATCGCCGTAAATGAACGGCCACGTTTATCATTCAAATGTTTCATGTGAAACATCATCATTTCATCCTAATCGACCTTACCAGATGCTTACCAACGACTTCGCATCTGGTAAGGTCGTCTTTTTTAAATCACATTTTATATTGACAATTATAGTATTGATGATTATAGTATGAGCCGTAGATTTGATACTATAATTGTTAATATGAAAGCTGTGATTATCATGAAAAATAAACAAATGCTCCTTATTCTCACAATGTGCATTGGCACCTTTTTGTGTATGCTCGATACCACGGTCATGAACATTGCGCTGCCTGCCATCCAAAGTAACATGAACGTTTCCCTCGATCGGCTCTCATGGGCCCTCAACATTTACACCATTACATTTGCGGTTTTAACCATTCCGTTAGCACGGTTGGCAGATATTTTTGGTCGAAACAAAGTGTACCTCATTGGTCTTCTCACCTTTGCCATCGGCTCATTTGTTTCAGGAAATGCAGGCATTCCGGCCACCTTAATCATTGGCCGGGGCATTCAAAGTATTGGTGCTGCCATTATTTTCCCAACCAGCATGACCATCGCCATCGCTTCCACCACCCAGGCAAAACGGAAAACTGCCTTACTTACCATCGGTTTAACCCAAGGATTAGCTTCAACATTAGGGCCAACGATTGGTGGTGTTGTCACCCAATTTCTGGGGTGGCGGTGGGTTTTCTACATTAATTTACCGCTTCTTTTAATTGCTTTTGTCGGTGTTGTTCTTCAACTCCCCATTCGTAACGAAAAAAAGGTTAACGCCAAAATTGATTTTGGTGGCATGATTCTTCTCATGGTGACACTGTTTTCACTAACGTTGGCCTTAACACAAGGAACTGATTGGGGGTGGACCAGTTCACGAATCATCAGTCTGGCCGTTCTCACAATCGTCGCTTTCGTCGGTTTCATTCTCTTGGAATCGCGGGTTAAGTCACCCATGGTGCGGCTGGATCTTTTTGCCGATCGTCAATTTTCTGGCGCTGCCCTGACCGTGATTCTTGCTGGGTTGTTATTGGTCGCCGTTATGGTCATCATGCCAACCTTCTTCACCCAGGTTCAAAATAAGACAGAGCTCGTTGCGGCACTATTGATCACCCCTGCGTCCTTCATGATTTTTTTGACCTCACCCATCGCCGGAAACCTTATTGAGCATTTCGGTCCACGCCTTATTATCACCAGTGGCTTTATCGCCATGGCAGCCGGTTATGCTATTCTTGGTTACATGAATCCGGCTCATTATTGGCAGACCTTAATTGGATTAATGTTGTTGGGCATTGGCTATGGTGTTGTCATCGGTCCCATTACTGTCTTGGCTGCCTCTGATTTTGAGGGTGAAAAATTGACTGCTTCACAATCCGTTATGGGTGTTTTGCGCCAAATCGGAAACGTACTGGCCGTTGCCATTTTCGTTTCATTGTTAACGAGTAACATCAGTACCGCTAAAACAACTGCTTGGCACCAGGCCCAAAATCAAATCAATCAAACAACGTTACCGCAAAACGTTAAAACTAAAATGCTGTCTGCGACACACCAACACTTTACTGGAACCGGTGCCTCAACCACCCATCATCAGGAAAGTGGGATTTCAAAACAACAAGCAGCGCTCATTATTCGGCAACAAACGACAGCTGCAATTGCCAAGGCAAATGTTGATCAACTGCTCGCTGCCCAGCAGGCCATCATTCGCCCCAAAATTAAAACTGCCGTTACCCAAAAAGTAACGACCACGGTTGCCAATGATAATCACATCATCAAACAGACCAGCAACCACATTTCAACCCATACACATACGCTCATCAGTCAGGCCTTTCTTAGCCTTTACCGTTCTGCCTTTCCCATCACGATTAGTTTCATCTTCGTTGGGTTCATCTTCTACCGGCGCCATGATTATCAGGCGTTGATTCACCATGACGTCAAAGCAGACTAACGCTGTTTATGCTAAGCTAGACTTAATTCACCAAAGGAGTTGCCAACCATGAAAAGTCGTCACATTGTTCTTGGCATTTTAAAATCCGGTCCCCAGACTGGTTATGACATTACCCAGATGTTTCAAACAAGCTTCACCTTCTTTTTCGACAGTTCTGCCGGGATGGTCTATCCTGCCCTTCGCAAACTGGAAGCAGATGGCTTAGTGACCAAGAAGGTGGTTCCACAAGAAGGTAAGCCCGACAAAAACGTCTTTTCCATCACCCCCGCTGGTGAGCAGGAATTCGCAAATTACTTGGCGGCACCCGTGGAACCAGAGAGCATCAAATCAGATTTTTTGGCCCGCTTAATGTTTGGTGAATTTGTTGATCCAAAACAGATCTCTGACCTCGTTAAGGAAAAGATCCGCCAAGAAACAACGGAAATGAAGGTGCTTCAAGAACGCCTTGATGCTTACTTACCAAACCATGACCGCATTATGTCCGCTGGTCAAAAACTGGCTTTCGCCTATGGCATCCAGGCAAGCCAAATGAAGATCGATTTTTTCACCCAGTGGCTGGTCGATCATCCTGACGGAAAATAACGCTCTCACTAAAAGCCCCGCCATGTTGCGCTAAGTCAACATGGCGGGGCTTTCTGACGTTCTCCGTTTTGATATTGTTTAGTCCACGTTGTGGTGCTAAACTACTCGCATTACACCTGTTATGGAGGCCTTCTCATGGAACCATCTGCATTAAACCACCGCAGCATTCGTCGGTTTAAACCAGTCGCCGTCGATTATCAACGGTTGGAAGCTGTGGCCCAAGCCACCTCTTCCAGTGAATTTCTTCAGGAGTTTACACTCATTCGCATTACGGATCCACAGCTTCGTGCACGCATTGCCACCATTAGCGGGAGCCAAGTATTGTTCCAGCCCAACGGTGAGCTCTTCATTTTCGTCGTTGATACAAACCGGGATCTCCGTTTAACAACAGATCAAGACGGGCATAACTTTACCAATTGGAATGCCTTTTTGGCCGGTGCATTTGATGCAACCCTCGCCGTTCAAAACGTTCTTACCGACGCTGAGCAAAATGGTCTTGGTGGCGTTGTTTTGGGGAGTATTCTAAATGACCCCCAACAACTAATTGATTTGCTCCACCTTCCTAAGCATACATTTCCGCTGATTGGGTTAATGGTGGGGGTTCCTGATAGCGATCCTGATCAAAAGCCCCGGTTACCTAAAGAACTTGTTGTCGGCGAAAACACGTATCCAACGTTTGACCCAGCCGCGCTGGCTCAGTACGATCGTGCCATTACCGATTACTATAAACAACGCGGTGCAAACGCACGGATAGAGACTTTCACCAGTCTTGTCCAACGCCATCTGAGTGCTGATCAAAAGCACCGGGATGAAATTGGCGCCATTTTGAAAGCTCAGGGCTTTTCGCTACCACAGTCATAAACAAGAATCGCCGTTAAATGATGTGTCTTTCGCCGGCACATCATTTAACGGCCTTTTTATTCCCCGGGAAATAGAATCGCTTGCGTTAACATGATCTGGCTCCAATCGGAAGACTGAATATTGGTCTTCACACCGGCCGAAATCCGTCATCGGCTAAGAAACGTTCTTGTTTTTCTACAGCAAAGTCAATCCATTGTGGCACAAGCGATTGAAGCGTTTTTTGTTTCTGAATTTTCGAATGATCTTGCGACCGCCAAAAAGGATTCAGGCGCGATTTTCGTCCTTGTTTAGTAGATTGCATTTTTGACTTCATCAACCATCGGCTAGGACCAATCTCCCGAACCACTTTCTTTTTCGTCGAGCCTTCCTAAACAATCATTCGCTTTAAATGCGTAATTTTCTATCCTGATCAACGAGCTGTCCTCACATTCATTTTCACCAACCACACTCAACGGCAAAATCATGGCTTCAATTTGCCGGGTAAAAATCACGCTTCCATCCTAATGATTCAATCGACTCATTTATATTCTCAGTTCGCGGCACTCGTTTACGTCAAATAGGTTAACCAGTTAAATATTATTCTTTTAGATAAACTGTTATCACTTATCTGTTTAACACACCCCACTCAAAAAACGGTCGGTGTTTTTTTCTAACAGTCTTGTTTCACATGAAACAAATAGATTTGCATGTTCCTAATGTGAACATGTAAAATGAGCTTGTGCCTAACACATTATCTCGGGGGATAAATTAATGGACTCAAAAACAATTATCGCTGAAGCACAACAGACAATTGATGACCTTTACAACTTACTTTATTCACGTAAAGATCAGTCTGCTGAAATGCAGGATATTACAGATGTTTTGTTACAAGTCTACAAAACGTTACCAACCAATAAAAATCCGGAAGCGTTATTAAATCATTTGGTCAATTACATCCGCAGTGTTTCACTCGCAGGTCGCATTCATTTTCCACCGGATCAAGAGACACTCATCATCAATCTGGGGGTCATGGGGCACCGTGCCGGTTTGAACGGTTCCTACATGGCTGACTTCTCTGATAAAAGTCAATTTTATTCAATCACTGAACCTGTACCACATCGCCACTAAAAAATCGCTTAACGTTTTAAAGTCAAAACGTTAAGCGATTTTGATTACGCCAACAAGTCCTTTAGAATTTTTCTGCTAGCGTCTGCATCGTTTGCCAAGCATTGGCGTCATTTTGAACAGTCGTTGTTGCTGCCTTTAAACTAAATGAAGCAATCGGTGTGTTGACCCAGCCTGCGTCCGCTGCGGATGGGAAATGATATAGGTTAACGGTGTCACCGGTAATCGTGTACCCAAGTGCACTCAGCCCACCCGGTGTGTTAAAGACATATTCTTGGTTATCATCACCGGGAACACTAACCGCCCACGGTGACTGTTGCGTCACAACGTTTAAGGAGGAATAACCCGTTAATTGTTGAGCGGCGCTACCGGCATTCATTAAGATGAGTGCCTGCTTTTGTGCTGTCGTTAACATCGTCTGCTCTGTCGTTGTTTTAACTGCTTGTGATTTTGAAACAACGTGTGTGGTCGTTACTGGAATTGCTCCGGAAGCAACGACCGGCATTGTGGACACGCCCATCGTCCCAACTGCTAACACACCCATGATTGTCATTTTTAATAATTGCTTTTTCATGGTAATCCCTCCAAACGTCTGACTCGCTTTCTATACCTTTATATTACATCTATATTACAAAAATTACACGTTTATTTCGTTCTTTTAGGATTTCTTAACCTGCTTTATGAATCCTGTGACGCCTTTTCCATAAAAAAGGGGCGCAACCGTGGCTTCAATTACACCAGGGTTGCGTCCCTTTTACTCGCTGTTTCTGTCCCTAAGTGACAAACAGGACCTTGCCGTCATTTCAAAAACATTAAAACTACATGATAAAGCTGTGCATGTCACTAAATCACATCAGCTTCTGTCGCTCCGGCGATCTAATCACCTTTCAAATACCGCCCAGGGGTATGTAAGCTACATTTCATTATACCCCCGCCCGGTATTTAGTCGTCGTAAGTTCCCTTAACAACGAAGTATGATCCGCGGATAACCCCTGCTAACTTCGACTTCTGGTGAGCAAACTTAAACTTGGTGGCTAATTCTTCTGGAACATCCATTCCATCTGACAATTTAAAACCAACCGCCCGTTTACCGTCGGCATCGAGACTATATAAAACGTTCACAGACAAGCCATTTTCATAGAATACGTAGGTCCATCGGGTGCCCTCAACAACAAAATCAGCGACCTCTAGCGGCTTGTACGGCAGCACAATGTCACGTTCACTCAAAATGGTGGCAACACGCTGCACGAGATCTGCTCGTTCGCTAGCAGGTTCCGTTTCAAACGTCAGTTTATACTTATTCCAAAAGTACCGTGCTTCATTTGCCCGTAAACCGGCTAATGCATCAGGAACCGCTGAACTTTCTAAGCCGCTTGTTGACACCGTTTTAAAGTCAATCACAGTTGCCATGTTGTCATCCTCGTCATTTCGTTTAGTTTTATTTTTACTAGTAAAATCATACCACAATCAGCATTATTCACGGATAAATTGCCTTGCAAAACCTTCATCCCGCCACGGATTAATGTTACTGTGATAACACGATTTTCATTTTGCTCACTAGTGGCTTCATTCCTCATTTAAATTGAGGTAAGCCAGCGCCCATTATGGGTTCAAACGGAGGTTTCACGTGAAACTTATTATCTCACCCGCTAAAAAAATGACCGTTGATACCGACAGTTTTGACGTCGCATCACGACCACAACTATTACCAGAAACAACTCAGCTCCTCGCCACACTGCAACATATGAGCTATCCAGAGCTCCACGAACTGTGGCACTGTAGCGATCGGTTAGCACAACAAGCTTACCAACAGCTTCAACGCACCACTTTAACCGACCAGTTGACCCCAGCAATCCTCGCCTACTCCGGCATTCAGTACCAGCACATGGCCCCCGGCGTTTTCACGGCGTCTGCACTGGATTACGTCCAAGAACATCTCCGGATCCTTTCGGGCTTCTACGGCGCGCTCAGGCCGTTTGACGGCATTGTCCCTTACCGCTTAGAAATGCAAGCGGCCCTGCCTGTAAACGAACACCCGAATTTATACGACTTCTGGGGTGCAAAACCCAAGCAGGCCCTGCAATTACACGACGAACCCATCATTAACCTTGCGTCACAGGAGTACAGCAAGGTCATCCGCCGCCACTTACAGCCAACCGAACCCATCATCGACATTCGTTTTGGCCATGTGGTTGATGGCAAAATAAAAACCCGGGCCACGTTTGCAAAAATGGCTCGGGGTGAGATGGTGCGCTTCCTTGCAGAAAACAACATCACCCAATTGGACGATCTTAAACAATTTTCTTGGTCAAACTACCACTTTGTTGCGCAAGAATCCTCCGCAACAACATTTGTCTTCCTTCATTAACGCACTGTGCGATACCCAACGTGGGCGGCGGTTGGTACCTGATCCCAGGCGACCGGGTAGCCAGCGCCATGCGCACAGAACACTGAATCCGGCGTGTTATCTAGGTCACTTACCGGCTGATAATCAGCAGCCTCGATGACTTCTTGCGCGTTATGACACGGTCGGTACCCGGCAACAACACAGTCTAGTTGCCCCGTCCCATGCGTATAGGACTGCACGTCTCTGGCGTAATCCTGCATGGTTGCAACCGGAGCGGTCCCCGTTAGGAGCGTTTGTTCACCCACCGTTTCAGGCGTTGTAAACGTCCCGTTCATTCGCTGAATGTCATTCATGGCGCGCCCAACATTGTCCTGGTTCACCGTTAGTCGAAAATGGTACCACGGTTCAAGTAACTGATTACCGCCCGTCGCGCGTTTCATCATTAAGCCTTGGCGAACTGCACGCCAGGTGGCCTCACGAAAATCACCACCGACTGAGTGAACGGTACTTGCCCGCCCATTAATTAGCGTGATCTTCACGTCTGTTAGTGGCGCCCCGACAAGCACCCCACGATGTTCCTTCGCATTAAGGCTCGTTAAAACCTGGTGTTGCCAGTTTTTACCCAGCACATCCACCGGGCAGTCCGTCGCAAACGTCAGCCCACTTCCTGGTTCTCCTGGCGCCATTAATAGGTGAACTTCCGCATAATGCCGGAGCGGTTCAAAGTGACCCACCCCTTCAACTGGTTGGGTCAGCGTTTCGCGGT
Organism: Furfurilactobacillus sp. WILCCON 0119; assembly: GCF_053471565.1. Lineage (NCBI taxonomy): Bacteria > Bacillati > Bacillota > Bacilli > Lactobacillales > Lactobacillaceae > Furfurilactobacillus > Furfurilactobacillus sp. WILCCON 0119. The sequence goes on along the minus strand of NZ_JBPCCV010000004.1, from coordinate 101,572 downwards.
AAAGAATGCCCCCTTCACCAAAATTAACGGTCAGTCCAAAACGTAGTCGCAGTTGTTCCTGAAGAACTTCCAGCTGAATCGGCCCCATGAGTTGGACCCGAATCTCTTGAACCTGTTCGGCCCACGTCACGTGCAATTGTGGGTCCTCATCTTCTAATTGGCGTAACGCCGTAAGGTACGGATGGGCATCTTGTCCATCCAGTTGAACTGCGTAGTCCAAAACAGGTTGTAGAACTGCCGTGGGGCTGTCTGGTGTTGTTCCTAAACCTTGACCTGGATAGGTGTCGGTCAACCCAACGATGGCCCCCACACGCCCTGCCGTTAGCTCAGGGACCATGGTACTCTTGGCCCCGTTATAAACGAGCAGTTGATCCGCCTTTTGGTCCGGTAAAACGGTTGCCTTTGTCACTAATGAACCACCCGTGACACGAACCCACGTTAACCGATCGTTCCGGTCGTTATGTGAAATCTTGAAAACACGCGCACCAAATTCGGCCTCCGCTGGTGTTTCAACCGTCCACCGGTTCAATCCAGCTAATAGTTCTGGCACACCGGTCATTTTTAACCCCGCACCAAAGTAACACGGAAAGACATCCCGTTGCCGGATGAGCCGTTGGATCGTTTTATCTGCGAGCACACCGGTTGTCATTAATTCATCAAGAGCCGGTTCATCCTGCATCGCGATGGCTTCAGCCGTTTCTTCAGGAAGCGCCCCCGTCCAATCAAACGGCACACAGCCATCGCTCAGGGTCGTTTGAAGCTGGTCAATTAGGGCGTTTTTCTCCACACCCACGGCGTCCATCTTGTTTACAAAGATCACCGTGGGCACGTCATAATGTTGCAACAGCTGCCACAACGTTTGCGTATAGCCTTGCACCCCATCCGGCGCCGAAACCACCAAAATTGCGTAGTCTAAGACCGGTAAAATTTGTTCCATTTGGGCGGCAAAATCGACGTGACCCGGTGTGTCCAACAACGTCAATTCGAGGTCGTCAAACTGAACCTGAGCTTGATGAGAAAAAATCGTGATGCCCCGCTTCTTTTCAAGTGCATCCGGATCTAAAAAGGCATCGCCATTGTCGACACGCCCTAACGTTCTAACTGTTCCTGTCTGGTACAGCATCGCCTCTGATAACGTCGTCTTTCCCGCGTCCACGTGGGCCACAATTCCGGCAACAATGTGTTTCAAATGAAGATCCTCCCGTTCGTTTGACCTACTCAATTTCTTTGAGTAACTCGATCTTAGCGTCCAACGTGCGACTGACTTCCTGAAGGGCCGCAATTTTGTCGTTCACTTCTGCCTGATATTTTTCCATAAACAGGCGTCGTTCATGATACGTCGTTGACAACCCACCGTTTGCGTCAATAAACTGGTGCATTTCAACGATCGACACCCCTAACTGCCGCAGATAGCCAACCAATTTTAACCATTCAATATCTTGTTTTGTGTACTGCCGATAACCATATTGATCACGTTTAATGGGCGTGATTAACCCCTGCTTCTCATAAAAACGCAACGTGTCAATGCTTAGGCCCGTTTGTTCAGCAGCCACCTTGCTTAAATAAGTCTCTGTCATAATGTGCAATATACCATAAACTTGCTATGGAGTTAACTCGATAGTGTACGGTTATCCCATTATTTTTCATGAATGGCGTTAACCAACATGTCTCTCAATAATCAACCATTAACGGTTTTGGTCACCGGCGGCACTTCTGGCGTCGGTCGCCAAACGGCAAAAGATCTCGCACGCCGCGGTGTTCACGTTGTTTTAGTCAGTCGTGATCGACAGCGTGGTCTCAAAACCGCCGCGACGTTTGGACATTCAAACGTTGAGGTCTTGGTTGCCGACCTGACCTCACAAGATAGCGTCAATCAACTCATCGAAACCTGTCATGATCGTTTTGATCACCTAGACGGCCTCGTCAACGCGGCCGGTGGCGTTTCTTCACACCTCGTTAAAACTGCCGATGGGCTTGACCAAAATCTCGCCCTAAACTACACGGCATCCTACCAATTAACAACCGGCCTTCTTGATCTCCTAATAGCAGCCCCTCAAGGACGGGTCATTACAGTGGCAGCGTTGCCTGCCATCATCCGTTTAGCACCCGTTATGCTTCCAACGCTGACGCCACGGACACCCTATAAAGCGAGCCGGGTCCTCAGTGAAACACTAAGTGCCCGAATTTTGGCCACTCTGTGGTTTGCCGACCGTTTTTCACATACAAACGTGACCTTTAACCTCTTTCATCCCGGGAGCGTTCCTGAATCACATTTCGGTGACACCACTTCACCTGTCACCCGGATAATGGGCCGTTTACTCGCAAAATTATCAGCTAAAAATACTGAGATTGGCGCGCGGTTGATGATAGCGCCACAAATCAATCGCGTTAGCGGGGTACTATTCGATGAACACATGAGACAAATTACCTTACCTAAAAAATATAGTGCGTCTAATGTTGCTAAAGTGATGTACATCACCCATCAGCTACTTGATTAATCACAAAAAGTGCCACCCGTTGTTTCACATGAAACAACGGGTGGCACTTTTAACATCACTTATTTGGTTGTTGCTTCGTACCGGGCAATCACGTCATTGCAAGCTGCAACGATGTCCTCGCCGTTTGGCATGTCCTTATAGAACACCGGTGCGTGATCAACGTCACGGGGTTTAAACTTGTTAACGCCGTAAGCGACAACCACGTTCTTCCCGAGAACGGGACTGCCAAGGTTCTCCCACCGTTGGGTCGCCTTGTTGTAGGTCTGGTTAGCACCGATCGTGACGTTTTGAAAGATCACAACGCCCGCAGATAGTTTAGCGGCTGCGATCGTGCAGCCCTTTCCGTTGTGTGCAAACTGGACGCTTTCATCCACCTGAACACAGTTGATTTCGCAGTTATATTGTTGTTGCAGTTGTTCAGCCGCAAGTGCACGGGCGGCCGCATCTTCTGAAAAGCAGTTTAGGTTAAATAGTGTTTTAAAATGAGTCATAATTAGTCCTCCGTAAGATTGAACTGTGTCAGCACACGGCCACGGCTGTGTGCTTCTTTAGCATAGTGTTGGGCGGTCTTGATCTCAGTTACTGGAAAAACACGATCAATCGGTGCCACCAATTCGCCAGTCGCCAACTGATCAATAAAGTGTCGGTACGCGGCTGCATCAAAATCTTCATGAACAAACTTGAAGGCGCCTGCGGTTGAAAATTGTTGTAGCGCAATGGAAACAATTTCGGCTTCTGGTAATTGTATCAATAGCTGGTTCAACAGTGCTTCACTCCCCGTAATGTCAATAATCAGGCTATGTTTGGCCAACGCTGGTAACGTTGCAGTTGTATACGACGCAACGGTTGGTAATTGTTCATTAAAGTAGGCCGTGCTGGCTTCTGAAACAATCGGCCATACCGGCCGCGCTTCATCATGAAGCATCTGGAGCAAGTACAGCCCAATAACTGAGTTAGCACCAGTGATCACGATGTTTGTTGCCTGACTTTGCTTGATTTCAGTCAGTAACCGCAGCGCGGTTCCTGGGCCAGCCGTTAGTGCCGCCGCACTTTTATTATCGACAGTTTCTGGCAGTGGAAAGATAAAATCAGGGTTTGTCGAGCTCACATACTGGCTGTAAGAGCCCGCCGGATTCATCACTAACACCCGCCGGTCCAGCAAGGCCTGGTCACGGTCAGCACCAACTTCCACGATGCGACCAACGCCACCGATTCCAATGACCCGTGGTAACGCCGCCAACTGTTCGTGCGTTGCGTGCGGATCAGACTCCCGTTTCCAATCGGTTGGGACCACCGGTAAAATATCCATTGCGATCATCACACTGGCTGGTGTTACCTCAGGAACAGGTTGTTGCCAAAGTTCAAGCCCATCGATGCCGTTAAAGTTAGTTTGCATAATTGATAGCATGTTCATCACTCCTTTGTGAATTGTCCGTTCAACGTTTTTAGTAACACGTTGTATCTATATTCCATAGAATACACGCATTTTTAAACAAATCAACTATTTTAATTACATTTTGTTTCTAAAAATAAAAAATGTGGTTCAGTAATGCTATACTTAACCCAATTAAACCCATAAGTGAGGCGCACCATGACCGAAAAAAAAAGAGCCCCGCGGAAAACTAACCGGGAACTCACCGAGACAATTTTTAAAACGACAACGGCAATTTTAGAAAACGAGGGCTACGAAAACGTCACCTTCAATAACGTCGCTCGTCAATCTGGCGTTGGCCGCCCTGTTTTATACCGGCGGTGGCAGACACCGTTTGAACTCCTCCTTGACGCTGAGGACTACTTTGACGATCAGGACGTTGATTCATTTGAGAACATTGATTTTTCTGGCCACCCATTACGAGAAAACATCATCAATAGTCTTGCCCACTTCGACAGCACCCGTCCGTTTATGCGTGCCGTCCTCATCGAATTGGGAAAGGATAACCCTGTCGTCAACCAGTACTTTAACGATCTCCATCAGCAGCAATTAACGATCATGAACGGCATGCTTCATCAGGCAATAGCGGATGGTGAAATCAGCACTCCCGTCACAGAGACCGTTAAATTGCTGCCGTTTAACATGCTTCTTTATCAAGCCATGGTGAATCAGGACGGGCTGTCGCTCGCCTACATCACGGAGTTAGTGGATACGGTCGTTTTACCAGCAATCATGGCGCAACAAGAATAACGTCGCAATGCGTCGTTTACCTGCTATACTTTTCCTATTACTACAACAAAATGCGCACCAATTAGGAGTTTATTCATGAATGAAATTTTAAAGGCCCAGTTTTTTGTCGATGACCTGTCCGATGACCAAAAGGCTGTGATCACAAACATCAACGATTACATTAGCCAAGGGCTCAAGCACACCCCTTCATCCGTTGCCATTATCCAGGGGGCAGCTGGCACCGGGAAGTCTGTCGTTCTCATGGAACTGGTGCGCCAGTACATGACGGACCACCGTTACAAAACGGCCCTCGTCGTTAACCACCCTGAGCTGTACAAGGCTTATCAGGACATTGCTGAATCAATCCCCAACATGAACGTCAATGCCATTCGGCGCCCAACTGCGCTGATTAACGACGCACAAAAGAACCATAAAAAGTACGACATCATCTTCGTTGATGAAGCGCACCTGTTGTATTCCAAGTCAGAACCCTACGCGCATTACCGCGGTCAAAACCAGCTCACCGATTTGATGGCCCTCGCTAAGGTCGTTGTGGTCGTTTACGATTTCGACCAAGTTTTCCAATCAAAGATGTACTGGGATAAAAAGCTCCTTTTCGACACCATCGGGAGCCACCCGTACAAACAGTTTGACATGAACTTTCAGTACCGGATGGTTGCCAGCGATGAGCAGGTGGCCTGGATGGACGATCTCACGGAAGAAAAGCCAATGAAACCATTCCCAGATAACAGCGACTTTGAGTTTAAAGTCTTTGATACCGCTGGGGAGATGTTTGAAACCATCAAAAAGCGCAATAAAGAGGTTGGGATGAGTCGGATGGTTGCGACTTCCGGTTTCCCACGCATTGACGGTCGGCACAACGTCGAGATGGATTCCTTCAGTTTACCGTGGGACGAATGGGACCCACAACGGACCCACTGGGCTAAACGTGAAGGTTCCCTCACCCAGGTCGGAACCATTTACACCCTCCAAGGCTTCGACCTAAACTACGTCGGCATGGTCATCGGCCCCTCGTTTGGTTACGATGAAAAAACCGACACCATGACGATCTTACCCGAGAAATATTCCCATAAAGAAGTGTTCAAAAAGCGCAAGGACATCAAGTTTACTAACGACGAATATAAAGTTTTCATCGCCAATGTCCTTAACGTGCTCATGAAACGGGGAAAGTACGGTATGTACTTAACCGCGTATGATGACGCGTTGCGGCACCGTTTAGTCGACTTGTACGAAAACGGAAAATAAGCACCATTAATGACCAACTTCAGAAGGAGCGTGTTTGCTTATGTGGCGGAAACCGTTAATCATCACCTCAATCATTTTCTTGATCATCGCGGCCGTTCGCTTCGGTGTTGCCGTTTATCAACATAACATTTGGTCCATCTCCCCAATCTACGCCTACAACGTTCCCCATGGCATCGTGGGCTGGTCAATTAGCCTTGCCATCGTGGCGTTTGTCGCTTCACTGATCGTAGGCGGCGGAAAAAAGCGGTAACTTGGATATTAAATAGTCGAAAAGGGTGTTACTGAGTCGGTTTGGACTGACTCAGTAACACCTTTTTTAGGTTGCCTATTAAACTGTCTTTCTAAGAAAGGTCTCTCACCACGTCTCGATAATATTAGAGCCGTTTAGTTAGTCGTTTTCCTTCAGCCACTGATCCAGCACACGAATAAACTCATCGTGTTGGTCCAACAACGCCAGATGACGACTATTCCCAAATAGATGCCACTTGGCCCCCGGAATGTGGTCGTAAACGGACTTGGCAATCAGTGGTGTACATAGATCGTCCGTTCCGTTGGTAACTAATACCGGCACGTGAATGTTCTTTAAGTCATCTGTCAGCTCAAAATCACTGATAGTACCGTTTTCGGTAAACTCATTAGGCCCCTCCGCAATCAGACTGGCGCGTTTCCCGTTGGTTGGCCGCCGCAGTGGTTCCGGTGAGTTTTCATCCGGATCATCCCAACAGTAACGTTCCATGTAACGGTCATTGGCGGCCAGATACTTCGGACCAGAAAAGTCGCCGGTGCGCTCAGCTTCGGCAATGGCCTCACGATCCTCATAACTCAAATAAGAGATCAGCCGGTGCTGCTCCTTTGTCCACAGCTTGATGGACGCTGGTGAACCATCGATCATCACACTCTTCACACCCGTTTGGTCGTAGTGCGTCAGGTACAGCATTTCAAGCATTCCGCCCCACGACTGGCCCAGCATGTGAATCTGGTCCAAATGAAGATATTTCCGAAGCGCGATCAGTTCTTCGGCCCATGTTTCCTTCACATAAACAGACTCATCCTCTGGGAGCGATGATTTTCCGCAGCCGACTTGGTCATACATGATCAGCTGCCGCCCCGTCTTAGCGTAGTCATCCAGCAATTCAAAGTAGTTGTGTGATGACCCTGGACCACCATGGATCAGCAAGAATGGGGCCTTGTTCGGGTTCGGTTCGCCCACGATTCGATAATACGTTTGATACCCACGAAATGGCATGTAGCCTTCTTCAATCTTCATTGACCAACGCTTCCTTTACTTGTGAAATAACGTGCTTACCGTGATTGTACGCCACTCCGAACCAAATTTAAAAGCGCACACAAAAACACGCTTCAATGGCTGCCGCGTGTTTTTGCTCATTACTAATTTTCGGACGTATTTTTCGCTAAAATCCGGTAGCTGACTAACAATCATAACTTAACTTAAATTAAATCATTAACCTTCAGCAATTTCACCAGTGCATCTCCCATGATTGTTCGAATTTCAAGATTTAAATTTATTCTTGCCCTTTTAATGGCGCCTATGAAAGATTCTGTTCCATCACTAGCCGAAACAAATACCACTATTGCGTGACCACCAAAGTATGTAAATGGCCTTAATACTTGATAACTAATTTGCTCTTTGATCTTCCCGGAGATTTCTCGACCTGATTTAAATGGCAGGCACATATAAAATCTTGTTCCATCATGGTTTAACGATAATTCCATATCAGAGATTTCATACACACCATGTGCTTTCTGAGACTCCTTTAAAACTTCATTTTTATCAATGTTTTGAATCATGTAAGCTACTTTCTCTCTGAGACTACTATCATTTAGCGAGCTTACAATAGCTTTATCCGTATCAGTGATTAACACATCAGCGCTTTCATTATATCCTTTAAAATAATCATTCATTTTAAACCATGATGTCTCTTTCATTTCTTCAAATTGATACAAAGGCAATCCTTCAATACTCACAATGCCATTTATAGAAAACAAATCACACATATCCCTTAGTAAAATAATCTTTTCAATAAGATGTAATTTACTTAGATTCGACAAAATATTTTCAGTTAAATCTTTTGTAAATAGATTTGTAAAATTTTTAGTATATCCCGCAGTATACAATGAGTTGTAAACCCACACGCGGCGTGTAATAGGCTGTGAAAAAACTGAACCGCTTTTACTTGATAACATAACGATTGGGACTGAATGTGACATACAGTATCGTTTTACCTCTTTATTAACAAAGCACAAGATTTGATAATTACTTTCTATTTTGTCATGTAATTGACTATTTTGAAGATACAGAAGTAAAAGTGAATAACATTCATTCCAATTTTTCTGTGCATATTGGTTATACACTGATTCTTTTGAATCAACATATTCTGCCATAGATTGCATATAATTCAATAGTACATACAAAGCAGGAGTTAGTTTATCAATATCATTGGAATGCTTAATTAGATTTTTTGAGGCTCTAAGAAGATAATCATATCCACGCGTAAAGTAATATTCATTTTCCGAACTACCAGACATTTCGTGATTAAATATTAGTAATCTAGAAACAGTAATATCTATATTGGCCCGAAACGTAGCTGCACCAATGTCTCCTTGATCTCCTGAATAATATTTAGTGGGTAAATAGTAAAAGGATGAATAATAGGAAATACGCTCTGTGTTATACACCTTTTGTAAAATTAATTGTTGGTTTCTTTCTACTAAGACTTTTTGCTCTGCTGATAATTCAAATGTCTTAATAATATCTCGCTGTAATATAAAAAATTCGGCCAACTCTTTAGTTTCCATGTAGGTCAATTTTTTAGTCGATTTTACAACGCCTGAGAAGTTATATGAAATTTCATTGAGTAATTTTATAAATGTGTCTTTAAGATTTTTCTTTATCAAATTAAGCGCTCCATTCGATTTAAATATCGCAAAAAAAGTTTATCCGACATCATTTGTTTCAGTTCATTCACCGTTAGTGTTAAAGCATCGATTGGCCTTTTAAAACCTTCAAATCCTTTATTTAACAATCGCCTTCTTGATGTTAACCCCATTCCTAAAAAATCATCTGAAACCACTAGTAAGTCAATATCGTTCGGAGAACCATAGTCAAATAACGAGCTTCCTCTAAGCCATACACAATAAACATCGACATAATAATTTTCATTAAGAAACTTTACTAGCCTTTTTTTATCACCATCATTCATAAAAGTGTTCAGCCTCTACTTAAAATTTTACAAAATAGCACATTCGTCCTTACCACCAGCTATTCGTGTATTACTATTCAATATCACACCTTAATAATAGTCTTATATTACATAATTTTAAATTCGTAGAAAAATCAGTATATATTAATTATCATTTTCCATATGAAAAGCACAAAAAAATTGAACTGACAAATTTCAGCTCAATTAAATGTTAATACACTAATTTTCCCGCACCGTTTTCGCCTTCGTTAACGTCCAGCTTAATAGCCAGCTGGCCACTAAGATGCCCAACGGTAGCATAAACGTTGTTCCGTAAGCACTGATGATATGTGTTTTCATGTTAAGCATCGTTGCCGTTTTCATTTCAGCATGCATGTTGTGTGAGAGGACGTTTGTCAAAATAACGACAGCAAGCGAGTTCACAATTTGCATGGCCGAATTAATCAACGGTGTAATCCGCGTCACCACTGCCTGTGGTGCTTGGCTAATGTTGTACGTACTGATCTGCATCATGGTCAACCCTTGACCCAGACCCAACAATACAGTCATACCAATCAATTGAATCGTGGTGGTGTGGATCGTCATTTGCGTCAGTAGCGCTACACCGGTGATCATTAAACCAATTCCTGGAATCGCTGCCGCCCGAATGCCCCAACGGTCAAACAGTTGACCACCGATGATCATCCCCACAAACGCAGCCAAGGCTTGTGGCGCCATCATTTCACCTGCATGTAATGCCGAAAATCCCTTCGCGGTCTGTAAAAATAACGGCACTAATAACGTTGCCCCAAACAAGACAATTTGGTTTAACCAGCTAACCGTGATCCCCCGCGTAAACCGGAAGGACTTAAACGCAGTTAGTGCCATCAACGGGGCTTCTTGCCGTAATTCAACGACAATAAAACTAACTAGCGCAATGGCGCCGGCCAGGATGCATAACCCGGTAACAGGATCGGTTAACGCCGTGTTGCCCAACCGATGAATTCCGTAAATTAGGAGCGTAAACGCAGCCGGTGATAATAACGCGCCAGCTAAATCTAGATGAAGACCACGTTCCCGGTCACTTGCTGGTAAAAATAAAATGACCAGTAACAATGCTAAAAGCCCAATTGGTAAATTAATCAGAAAAATTGCGTGCCAACTTGCGTTTGATAACAGCCAGCCAGATAAAATTGGGCCCATAATTGGTGCGACAACCAATGGTAACCCTAAAATTCCCATTAGTGCGCCCCGCTTTTCGCTTGGAATCAGCCGCCAGGACATCGCCATCCCGATCGGCCCCACCAGGCCACCGGCTAACCCCTGTAATGCCCGGAACAAAATCAAAAGTTCGACAGAGTTAACCATTGAGCAGAGGACTGAACACACTGTAAACCAAACAATCGCCGTCGCAAAGATCCGTTTATCCGAAAAACGGTCCGCTAACCAACCAGCAAGTGGTGTTACCGCTGCTAACGCCAATGTATACCCAGTGATCGTCCACTGAACCGTTGCCAAACTTGTGTTAAAAACTTTTTGTAACGTCGGAATTGCCACGTTCATCACGGTTGCGTCCATCATGGTCAGCAACATCGCAACTGAGATGGTCAAAACCGCCGGTAACACTTTCATAAGCGAAAATTCTTCCTTTTCAATAACTGCACTTTTCATTCTTATAAACTCCTTCATCGCTTTTCTAGAACACCGTTCGAGAACGTTCATTACTCTAACACCGTTCGAGTACGTTGTAAACAAAAACAGCCACTTTTTTTAAGTTGGCTGTTTGCTTAATTATTCTGCTTGCCGTTGCTCAAACCCCTTAACAAGGGTCGATAAACTCCATTCTAACGTTGTTTCACGATCCATTTGATTAAAGATTCCTTGCTGATAAATTCGGTTCACCACCGGAATTTTAGTCACAACGTCCTCATCAGGATGAATGTCGTCAGTATTAGCGGTGATCCCAATTTGTTGTCTAATTTGGCGGTCCCGCTCAAACGTTAAAATAAAGTTGATGTACATGTTCACGATGGTAAACTTCTCCGAATCCGTGAACGCCACGTCATCAATTGCGACCAAAAAGTGTTCATTCACCTCTAAAAAATGCGCGGTGATCGGCGGGGTCATGAACAGTAACTCTGCCGATGACGGACGCTGCCGCAATGTTTTCGCAAAAATAAGCCCGTCACTGACGAATTGTTGTTGCCATGACGGTTCGACTTTAAACGCAGTTAGCGCCTCGCCACACACCGCATCCACCATTTCAGCAAAGATGGCTTCTTTACTGGGGAAATGCCAATATAACGTTGACGCAGTGATCCCAACTTCCTTTGCCAATTTGCGCATGGAAAATTTATCAACGCCCACCGCGGTTAGTAGCGTCCAGGCTGCTTCAATAATTTTTGGTCTTGATGTTGGTTCAGCCATTTATTCGCCTCGTTTACTTAGATACATTCACTTTAGCGCACCCATGAAGAATACGCTAGGATAAGTTACGAATCGCGTTTTGACGCCCTAGGGTAGCCCACACTTTCCCATTTGCGAAAAATTAATTGAAATTTTTATCGCATATTTGCTTGCGCAAATAAAATAACGTGTATATAATATAATCAATCTAAACCTTAAGGGGATGTCACTCATTACACCTAGATCAGATAAAATCATCGCATCATTAAACATCGTTTCCCGTAAACTTCAAGGGTTGCTTGATGAACAACTGGCACCACTTCACCTAACCTCTAGCAACTACTATTTCTTGCTAAAGATCGACCAAGAACGGACGCTCACTCAGGACCAGCTTTTCCGTAAAATTTACTTGAGCCCCAGCAATGTCACCCGACGTTTAGACCAGTTAGTTGCCCTTGGCTTGGTGGTCAAAGAACGTTCAACCGACGATCGGCGTTCATGGAACATTAGCTTAACCCTCCAAGGAAAGATCTTGGTTCCAAAAATCAAAGCGGTCGTTCTCCGCGTCAATAAACAGTTTCTCACTGATATTCCAGCTGATGAAATTAATGTCGTTAAGGCGTTTCTTGAGCAAACATCCGCAAATTTAGATTAAGTTACACATGCGTTTGAGACAGGAGGCTTCATTATGTTAAACGAGGATAAGTACGATTACGACGTCACGCTTCTCGGCCAACTTCGCGACCGCTTACAGCGTCTTGAAGATAATGATTACGTCACCGCTTACTATAAGGGTTACAGTGCCGACGGATTGACACTGGATGAAGTTAACGACGCCATTGACGACCTCAATCACCAGATTCGGCAGTTGGAACGCGAACTAGATGAGGACGCCGACCGTTAACCGTTGAACAGGCCTACTGAATTTTCTGGCTCCTTGATGGTGCTTCATTGAAAAGGAGATGATGATCACTTGCTTAAACGTTGGCTCATTCTAAGTCTACTTGGTTCATTTTTCTTCATGGTGATCGTTGATGGAACCATCGTCAGCATTGCCATTCCAACAATTTCACGTGATTTGGCCGTATCAACAAACGCAGCAACAATGATTATTGGTATTTACCTCATCACAATTAGCGCGCTTCTCCTCTTTTTCGGCCAACTTGGCGATCAAATCGGCCGGCCACTTGTCTTTGAGGGCGGCACCGTGCTCTTCATTATTGGTTCTGCCCTCTCAGGGTTTGGTCTCAACCTCCCGTTTGTGCTCTGTGGGCGGTTTATTCAAGCCATTGGAGCCAGCATGACAATGGCTAATAGTTATGCCATTGTCACCGACACGTTTCCTCCGCAGTATCTTGGGCGGGCTTTGGGGATTGAGTCCCTATTTATCTCGTTGGGATCACTGGCTGGGCCTGGTCTTGGGGGGCTCATCTTAGGGTACCTACCTTGGGGCTACATTTTCTGGATCAATCTCCCACTTGGCCTACTTTGTTTGCTGGCTGAATGGTTCATCTTCCCACGGCCTCACCGGATTCACCGCCCAAACGTTGACTGGCTCGGTGTTGGTCAATTAAGTCTCATGGCCATTGCCTTTTTTATCACGTCCAGTATTGTCCTGTCTCACCCACTTGGGGCCGCGATTTCACTGATTACATTCGGGATTGTTCTTGTCACCTTTGTTCGTCATGAAAAAGTGGCGCCCCGACCGTTGCTCAACCTTCAATTACTGCATAACCATGTATTTTCACGAAACCTCATCACAGCGCTCATTAGCTTTGTTGTCGGGTACTTCTTTACCCTTTTAGCACCCATCTACCTGCAACTGGTCCTTAAAGACTCTAGTCAACTCAGTGGCTTGCTGCTTATGGCATCGCCGATTGTTGCACTGATCGCCAATCCCATTGCCGGGGTCTTAACGGATCGTTATAACCAGACACACGTTATGCGTGTTGGGATGCTCATTCTCATCGTGGCAGAGCTTGGACTGGTCATCAGTAACGGAACGCACGAACCCATTACATTCATCGTCCTCTCCGCACTAATTGCCATTGGAACGGCTGGCTTTGGGACACCAAACAACACGTTGATTATGCAAAGTGTTCCAAAAGAAAGCCGCGGCATGGCTGGGTCCATGAACTCACTGATGCGTGAATTTGGCCTTGTCTTAGGAACAACACTCTCAACCGTCACCTTTTACGTTCATTTATCGATCACCAGCGGCCACAAAATTATGACTGCCCTTGGACAGCCCGCCGCTAACATTATCGCGGCACAACGAACTGCCTATCTTTTAGGCGTCATGCTCCTGTTATCTGCTGGCGCCATTCTTCTACGCGATCGTCACCTTGACAACAACACGGTTGCGCCAACCACTCGCGATGCATCAAATTAGGAGGACTAAACATGTCAAAATTTATGATGATTAACGGTCACGAAAACCAAAATTTGATTATTCCAGATGACTTTGTTGAGGTTAGCCGTGAAACGGAACCACGCAATGGTGAGCAGGTCAGTGTGGTTCGCTATCAAAAAGCTGGTGCCATCGTTTATAACAACCCGCACATTACGGTTGTATTCGGTGCCGACAACCGCTTTATCAGTTACAATAACTTTAGTTTTGAAGCTGATGGGCCCCTTCCCAGCTCGCATGAGGCCGTAAAGATTGCAGAACAGGTCTTTCAGTCAGTTGATCCGACCTATGCCACTGGGCTAAGTTACATGCGTATCGACAAAGAGACCCGCACGTTTACCAATGACGCCGGAACGTTGATTACGACACCGATTCTTTGGGTCAAATTTTCACACAGGAACGGTTCGTACAACTGGGTCTCCATTGGGCCTAATAACGAAATTGTCGAAGTTGAACGCGAATCACTTTGGGACTTTAATCAGTGGCGGCGGGCAACCGAAGAATGGAACATTGATGATTGGGTTCTTGCTCGGCAAGGTAAGGGGCCACAATTGCAGGCCCCTTCTGCACTCGCTTAGTTTCACGTGAAACATTCAAAAAGCGGCAGCTATTTGCGGATTCTTCCGTAAACAGCTGCCGCTTTTTGCGTTAACTTAGGCATTGCTTTTTCCTCGCCAGCGTCTATACTTCAATGTCGTAAATAAATCCTGAAGGGTCCTCACTCATGCAAAACGTTGATCTAACAAATATCGTTCTTGCCCTCTTTGTTCTTTATGCCGTTCTTCGGCGCCAACTAGAACCGCGGCTCATCAAACTAAATTTAACAACGTACGTCTTTCTCATTCTCTTTGGCGCCGCTTCCGTCGCTGATGCATTTAACCATCACCAAATCACGCTGACAACAGGGACAAAGTGGTTCGTCTTGGGTGCCCATGTCAGTGCCGGGCTGTTTGGCTGGCTGCGAACATTATCATACCGCCTGTGGGTCAACGATGACGGTCTGGTCATGCGCCAAGGAAACTGGTTAACCGTTGTTTTATGGATCGTTGGAATTGCCCTTCACTTATTATCGGATCGTGCTTGGCAAGGCAGTGACGCCACGCTAATGCTTTATCTAGGGCTTACACTATTGATTCAACGCGGCCTTGTCTGGCTGCGAGCCCGTCGTCAATTTCCTGAGGCAACCCAACAAACCGCAGCCTACCACGAGGCGCACCACCGGGAACGTCATCACTCACGCCAACGTTAACCCCGCAAAACGGGTATAATGTGACCCATAAACACTGAACGCAAGGAGCACGTCATGGTTAAGCAGGGAAAATACGCAAAGGTTAGTCAGCAAAAGAAACTCCGAAGTTTACGCCAGCACATTGCCAATAAGGAATCACGCGTTGTTTCCGATGACCAATTGAGCGATTTTTTACTTGTTCGTTGGCACCTGACGAATCGTCAACCAAAATTGACGGAAACGACCATGCAACAATTTCTTCGGGCCTGGCTTGAACAAGCACAAAGCCACCAATCTCCCTGGTCATTATCCATTATTACTGGTGAAACGTTGCAACAGTTTAACCAGCAGGTTCCCTGGCAATTCTATGCCATCGTTAACCAACAGTTTGAACGCTGGCAGTCGTTTCTTCAAAAAGAGGGGCCCGCAGTCCCATTAGCAACCCGCTTGTTGTTTACCGACGCTCTTTCACCCGAACAATGGGTGACCCTGTTAAGCCAACAACTAGCCGTGAACACCCTCTTGCAAATGACCGGTGGCAATCAAGACCGTTTGGCACAAATCAACAATGAGCAGGTCGCTCAGCTGCAAACGAGTTTTCTCAACGCGGACAAAATCGCCATTGAATGGCAAAAAGTGGCAGCACTGGCGCCCGCTAAGCCACCCGTTAGCACCGATGATAACCGGCAATGGCTGGCCGGGTTGGCCAATTTAACACCAGCAGATTTCTAAAAACCACGGTTCCAGCAACGATGCAGTTGTTGAAACCGTGGTTTTATTTTGTCGGGTTAATCCTCACAGCTTATCCAGGGCTTGTCGCAACTCGCCACTCCCGTATAGTTTCAGCAAAATGGCTCTTGCAGTTGCCTGATCCGTTTTATGTTGTTTAACAAACGTCCACTCCAACACCATTAATAATGTTGAAACACAGTGGCTAATCACTAATTCTGTTGGGATCGTTGTCCCCACATTAAGCTTTCCCGTCAACTCTTTCTGGGCCTTCTGGCGCGCATACGTCGTAAAGTTGACTTGTAAATCGCCGGTTTGATTATGGTGGAGTACCCGCTTCACATAGTCGCTGTGCGCATCTGTCAGCGTGTATAACCGGTCAAAGGACTGGACTAGAAATTGATCATCATGTCCGACAACCAGTTCGTCTAATTTAACCTCAGCAATCACTAGTGAGAAACAGTATCTTAATAAATCATATTTATCATCAAAATAATTATAGAACGTCGATCGTGGATAATTTGCCGCCTTACACAGGGAATTAACCGTGATTGATTCAAATGATTGTTGTGCAATGGCGGCCTCTAACGTCTTGGAAAAATCGTTTAAAACGCGCTGTTTGCCCCGTGTCATTGTTTGACCAATTTCTTTCATCATTCACTCTCCTTGGACAATTTTACGATTATGTCCAGCCTTGTCCACAATCATAAAATTGACACTTTGCCGTTACTTTCTTTTTGTCTATTATGACACTGACAGATGACAAGTTTTAGATAACCACGCAAAATAAGGGGCTGACATTTAAAATGACGAAAAAAGTGGTTTTAATTACCGGGGGAACCTCCGGCGTTGGTAAAGCAATTGCTAAAAGTTTCAGTGACTCACCCATCGATCTGACCATCGTTGGCCGAAATGAAAGCAAGGCACAGCAAGCCGTTCAGGAACTTCAGGAATACTTACCGCAAGCTGACGTTTCATACCTCTTGGGTGATCTGGCAGATCAAACTGATAATAAACGTCTTGCAACCGCATTTATGCATGATCATCCGCAGCTAGACGTTCTTTTTAACTGTGCTGGCAATATTCCCAAAACGACCGCCGAAAATATTTCGCTCAATTTACAAAGTCATTATTGGTTCACTCAGAACCTGACACCGGTGCTTAAACAGTCACCCGATGCCCGTGTTTTCATCATCACCGGCATGCCACTCGCCATTCAACGGGGGCCTATTTACGAACACCAATTTACTTTAGTGGATCGCGGCCTGTGGCTACTCACTCACAAAACACTGTTAGTCATGCTTTTGGCAACTGAATTACAGCCACTGGGCATTGCGGTTAACGCACTGTTCCCCGGTGACATCCAGTCAAACCTTTCATCCTGGACAAAGACGCTTGGTAAGACAGCCCTTCCAATTGCCGCACAGTTAGCAACACTAGCACAGTATCATGGTCTAACTGGCCGCTTCTTTGATGATCATGGCAACCTGATTTCCTTAAACGAGCACAAATATAACGTTGAAAAGGCCCGAACAGTTTTGAAGCCCTATCTGCGGCGAGAAATGTGAAAACTACATTGTAGAGTCTATTCTTCCATGTTGAAAACGTTCATTTTGTTTCTGAAAAAAGACCATAACAACCTCCTACATGCATAAAAAAAGGCATCCAATAAAAAATTGGATGCCTTTTCATATCGAGTTACATTTTGCCGCTGTTTCAAGGACAATTTAAGGAAACTCCCTCATCACTTATGATACGGCGTCCCCGCATTGATCATAAATGACCGGTAGATCTGTTCCGTCAGCACCAACCGCATTAATTGGTGTGGCAGTGTAAAACGACCAAACGAAATCTCCGCATCAGCACGTTTTAAGACTTCGGGCGCCAATCCTAGTGAGCCCCCAATCACAAACGTCACGTCAGAGTGCCCGTACGTGCCCAAATCGGCGATTTCTTTAGCTAGTTGTTCGGAAGTCCGTTCCTTCCCTAGAATAGCTAACGCATAGACGTATTCCTTATCCTTGATGTGGTCAAGAATCCGACCACCTTCTTTTCCCATAACCGTGATCATTTCTGCATCACTTAATGATTCGGGGGCCTTCTCATCTGGCACCTCGACGATTTCGAACTTACAGAATTTAGACAGCCGTTTCGCGTATTCTTCGATTCCTTGCTTAAAATACTTTTCCTTTAATTTCCCAACACCGATAATTTTGATGTTCACGTAATCAATCCTCCGTTATTTTCCCAAAAATCGTTCGACAACACTTATTGTTCGCTTAATTTGGTCATTCTGTGGCCTCAGTTGTTCACATTTTATAACAGACCGTTTTTTAACCATGAATAAAAGTTTTCCACAGTTTTGCACAGGCGGTTCAAAACCGAACACATTCTTTATAATCCTTTGTTTAAAGGCTTTTATTGCCCGAACATTCTAAAAAAACGCGAGTTATCCACACCGCTTTTCTCTCCTGTGGATAACTTTTTCCCCCGATAACAAATCCTTATTTTTCGGCATTTTGCATCCTAAATCTGGGTTATTCACAGTTATCCACAGAGTTTTCCACCGCTGTGCAAAACAATTTTCCTATTGCTTTTTTTGGTGCGAACCACTTTATTTTTTGCATCGGTCTTTGTTCGGTTTATTCATTCATGACGGCGCTAACATTTCCGTTTTACCGGATCTTGTCAGAATAATATTCGGTTTTTCAATAGCTTACCAGTTAACTACCGTGCTCTACCAGGCTTTTTGCTAAACGGCCACTTGCAAAATGAGGTAATGATGATGAATACCGCCGCCTTTTTTTGCATAAAGCGCGTCAAATCGCACCACGGAACGTGGGGAAATCCCACAATCTGTTAGATTTCCTCACCAATAATGCCACTTTTCGTGGTTAATTGCAGTGTTGCTGCTAAAAGAACCACGAAAATGCACAAAAAACGCGTCACTGGCCATTTGACCAGCGACGCGTTTTCAAATTTTACTAATTATTCGTCGTGCTTGACGACGATGTTGACGACTTCGACAGATCCGTTGTACTTTCACTCAACGTAATCGTTCCGTCCTTAACCTCACCATCACGGTAATACTTCACAGAGACCTTATCGCCAATCTTGTGTTTGTACAAGACATCGCGTAAGTCAGCCTGTGAGGTCACCTTTTGACCGTCCAGTTCGGTAATGACATCGTACTTCTTCAAACCGGACTTCTCAGCAGCCGAACCACTGTAAACCTTCATCAGCACCACACCACCGGTAACGCTACTTGGCAGTTTTAGGGTGTCCGTCTGACTACTACTGTCCACGTTTGAAAGGTCCACTAAGCCAACGCCAAGTGCAGGGCGAACGACCTTCCCATTGGTGATCAGCTGGTTAATGATTGAAACCACTTCGTTTGAAGGAATCGCAAACCCGATCCCTTCAACAGACGTCCCCGATGACGAGGAGGCCAGTTTCATGGAATTGATCCCGATAACCTGACCGTTTAAATTAATCAGCGCACCACCTGAGTTCCCGGGGTTGATCGCAGCATCCGTTTGGATAACCGTTGCGTCACCCGTTTGGTTACCAGAATCATCTTCCACTGGAACCGTCCGCTTCGTTGCCGAAATAATTCCTTCCGTCACTGATGTCGCGTATTGAGACCCCAATGGTGAGCCAATGGCCAGGACCGATTGACCCGCCTGAATTGCCGTTGAGTCACCAAATTCAGCAACCGTTGAAATGTTTTTTGCGTCAACCCGGATCACAGCCAAGTCCGTTGTTGCATCGGAACCAACTAACTTCCCACTGATCTTCTTTCCGTTGCTCAAAATGATTTCTAGGGCACTAGACCCAGACACCACGTGGTTATTTGTCACAATGTACGCGTCGTTTCCAGACTTCTTATAAACGACCCCAGAACCCTCACTGGCCGTTTCCAACGCGCTGTTACTGGATGAGCTTGAATTACTATTCGTGGAATTCGACGATGAGCCGCCACCAAAAATTCCGTACAACCCGCTACTATCGCTACTTGACGACTGCTTTTGCATGTTGACCACGGAAACCACCGCGCCCTTGACCTTACTAAACGCCTTGGTCGCATCCGAATTGCTCTTCACGGTCACGTTAGCAACCTTTGTCGTCCCGTTCTTATATGAGGTGTCGCCCCCCGCGCTATTATGGTTCACTGCCGTGGCACCGGCAAATGCGATTCCACCACCGATCAATCCGGCAACTAAGCTCACGAGCGCAACTTTCCACAAGCCCCCCGCCGGTTTATTTGACGGTTGCTGTGGCCCTTGTCCCTGACCATCCTGCTGATTGTTCATGTTATTGTAATCCATAGAATTTTGCGGAAAACCGCAGACCTCCTCTACTGTATTACCTATATTATACATTGACAGCATAAATGGAGCTTAAACAAACGATTAAATTATCTCAATTATTTTAACGTCCCCAGAAACTTTACCCATTCTTCGGTTAATCTGGCTTAACATTTCCTAACATTATTTTTGCTATCTTGGGCTGCTGGAAGCACTCTAAACGAATTACTGCCACAAACACGAAAAAAACGCAGTCATCGCCCCAAGTAACACAAAGCCCCCCCTCATGGCCAAAAATGTCCATTAGGGGGGCTATTTGTATTATTTGAAGGCGTCTAACCGCACGCTTTTCGTTCGCTATACTGTCATGTTTCCAATCATCACGCCACCAACAACGACCAGCGCCAGACCGATCAACGTCCAGGCTAATCCTCTCGGTGAGCGCCGCTCATGGAGTAAAACAATCCCACCTAGTGTCGCCAGGACAACGTTCATCTGCGACAACGTAAAGCCGGTGGCAATCCCATTTTTCTGTGCCGAAATGAGGTAGGTTAACGCCGCCACCGAGAAAATCAATCCATCAACAAGGCTTAACCAGGTCACCCGTTGACGAAGCGCGCTTGGTCCCACCATCACTAATGCAACAACCAGTGCCGTTGCCGCCATGCCTAGGCCCTGTGGTAAAAATCCCTGCCAACCAGACACATTGGCGACCCGTGGTAACGCAGAATAACCCACGTAACCCACCGTTGATAAGGCAAACAATCCAACCGTTGACCACACAGAGCCATGTGCCATGGCAGACGTCGAACGACTGTCGATCGTTGTTAGCACGATTCCGATCACGATCACAACAAGAGCCACTAAGCCGATGATCAAACTTGCACGACTTGACCACTCACCAAATGCGACGACGCCAAGTAGTGACGTGCCCACTAATTGAAGTCCCGTTGAGATCGGCATTGCCTTTGCAACCCCAACGCGTTGAAAGGCGACATACTGCAAATATTGCCCCATCGCCCAGGCAGCGCCTGACAACACCGTCAGGACAAACTGACCGCCAGATAACGCCGGTTGAACAAACAACCACACAATAAACGCCACTAACAGCGTGCCAAACGTTGTCCCTAAGATCTGGTTGACCGGCCGCCCCCCAATCTTGGTCACAACTAACGGAAGTACACCCCACGCTAGTGCCGGAATCAATCCCACTAGTAAATTCATGTTCTCTTTTCCCCTTATTCCGTTTAATTCAGTCAGGTTAGCCCTTTCCGTTTTGGAACGATGGGTACAATGTCATCCCACCATCCACAAACAGAGTTACCCCAGTAACATAGCTTGATTGATCGGATGCCAACCAGGCCGCTGCCGCTGCAACATCCTCAGGATCACCGATGCGCTTCATCGGGACCATTTCCAGCGTGTCGTTTAACTGCGTCTTATCTGCAAACTTCTCTGCGTTGATCGGCGTGTTGATTGCACCAGGACCGATTGCATTGACCCGGACACCCTGATTAGCGTATTCCATCGCGATGGTTTCATTAAACAGCTTCACACCACCCTTAGAGGCAGCGTAATGTGAAAAACCAGGCCACGGAATCTGCTCGTGAACAGATGACATGTTGATAATGTTTCCCTTGTGATCGTTCTTAACAAAGTAGTCCAGTGCGGCCCGCGAGCCCAAAAAGACGCCCGTTAAGTTCACATTGATGACCCGTTGCCATTCCTCTAGTGACATTTCGTGTGTAGCAACCCGGTTTTCCATCCCCGCATTGTTCACCCACACATCTAACCCACCAAAGTTTTCAACAGCAGCGTCCAATAGCACCTTGGCGCCAGCTTCATCACTGATGTCGGCTTGAACCGCGACCGCGCGGCCACCGTTTTCCTCAATCAACTTCACAGCGGCATCCGCCCCGGCTTTATCTGACCGATAGTTGATGACCACAGCCATGTGTTCCTCGCCAAACCGCTCGGCAATGGCCTGCCCAATACCTTTTGAACCGCCAGTAACCACCGCAACCTTATTTCTTAAATCTTCATACATTGTCTTATTCCTCCTACATCTTTTTCTCGAAGCCTTCCATGGGTGCCACCTCATTGGTGTAATCCATGATGGGCTCAGGGTCATTTGTAAAGTGCATCACTGAGTAAAACGCGCCCTTCAGGTAATACTGCATCGCCACCGGAATGGCTAACTCATCCATTTCAAACGGTGACAGCTGGTAGCGAATGCTGCCCTCATCACCGCCCGTGGCCTTTTCGTACCAGTGTGGTTCGCGAATCAATTCACGGCCAATTGCCGCAAAGCTCGCACCAGCTTCTAGGACCTGATCTGCGTCAGCCGGTGTTTCAATGGACCCCACGCTGATTAGTGGCTTCCGGTTATCCAACCGCCGCAACAGTTTCGTTAAGATTGGTTCTGAATCCTCACGGTCGTTTAACGGCGTCCGCCACGCGGCACCCATTGATACATGAACATAATCAACGGTGGATTCAGCTAGCATATCCGTAAACGCTAAGGTATCTGCTAGCTTAATTCCTGGTTCACCCAGTTCTTCTGGAGAGATTCGGTAGCCCAGTAAAAAGTCACCGTTTGTCTTTTTCCGAATAACCTGGCGAACCCTGTCAATCACCGCCTGCGGTAAACTCATCCGGTCTTCACGGCTTCCACCCCACTGGTCATCCCGGTGATTTGAGTGCGGTGAGTAAAACTGTTGCAGAAGGTACGTGTTGGCCCCGTGGAGTTCAACACCATCGAAACCAGCCTTAATGGCCCGTGAGGTTGCTGTGCCAAAGGCCTCAATCAGATCAGCAACTTCGTCAGCTGCCATTGCCCGTGGGGTCTCAGCATCCGCTGGTCGGTTAGGCTTCACCGCGCTAGCGCTAACCGTTTGCGTGCCCCGAAGAATCTGTGAATTCGACTTTCGTCCGGCATGAAAAATCTGCAAAATTGCCTTCGTTCCGTTTTGCTTGATGGCGTGCGCTAAGTTTGCTAACCCAGAGATATCACTGTCATCCGCCACGGATAATTCACCTTCAAAGCCCTTCCCATCAGGAGTGACGTTTGCAACCTCGGTAACCACCATGCCGATTCCACCAGCGCGCATCTGGTAAAAGGCCACCTCATCATTGGTCACGTGCCCGTCGTAGAAACTGGACATGGTCGTTGTTGGCGCCATCACGATTCGATTCTTAATCGTGGTACCATTTGGAAACGTATAGGGTGCTTCAAAGCGATGTTTCATCACTTACTCCTCCTTTAATTCGTCATTAATTTTGATGATGCTTAGTGTACAAGCCCATTTATCTTTGTCATAGACGGCACTTTTTTGTGCCCTAAATTAGTTTACCGTTCTCATGGTGCCCCACCGGTCCATTGCGTCCATCAGCCGCCGCAGCGACTGCCCGGTTTGCGTCAGTCGACAGGATACCTGACAGGAGCGACTCACGCTGAGCTTAACCAACCCGTTGTACCACAACGATATCAATTGACTAATAAACTGGCGCCAGTTATGTGTTGGAACCGACTGGTACAACGCGTGTACCGGTTGGGGACCGTTTAGTAAGTTTGCCACGATCAACAGTTTACACGGCCCCTGTAGGTGATTGACCGCAAACGTTAATCCCGTTATCGCTTCATCATCTGATGACATCTCCTCGCCTCCATCATGTTTGAATGAGGCTAGTGTACGAGCACCCACAAAACAAAAAAAGAAGGCACTTTTTTGTGCCTTCCCTAGTTCCTTATCATGCTGTTGGATTCAGAAGTCCGTCATAGCCGCTGTGATCTTCATTGAGGAGCTTTGCGTCGTCAAGCTGAGCAACCCGCTGTTCACCCCATTCAGACATTTCAATGAGGATGTTCCCTAAGCTCCGCCCAAACGACGTCAACTCATAGCTCACACAAAACGGGGCCTTTTCACCAATCACCTGCCGGGTGATGATTCCGTCGTGTTCAAGCTCACGTAGCTGTTGTGTGAGCACCTTTTGTGTAATGTCGGGAATATTGCGGCGGAGTTCACTACTGCGTTGCGCCTGTTTGCCTAAGTAACACAGTAGAATTGGCTTCCATTTACCGCCAATCACTTCTAGCGTTGCTTCAACCCCGACATGGTACGTTTTTGCCATCCGTTCGGCCTCCCATTGATTATTTACGTTTAATCATACGCGCCCGGATTATTGTTGAAAAGTAGGTACTTTTGGGTAACCTACTTGCAAACAAAAGACTGATTTCCTTTAATAAGAAAATCAGTCTTTTGTTTCATATGAAACATCGAGCCGTTTATACGGCACTACGGTTGGGTCATCCCCGTGTAAACCAAGGACGCCGTCTTTTTTTCAGCACCATCAATCATCAACGGATGGGCCGCCAATTGATAACGGTACGTTTGCACAACATCAACCACTTGTGGCCGCCCACTAGCATTATGCACCTTTATTTGATAATGACCCGCGGGTAACGGTCGGGATAACCGGTGGACTGCGCCAGTCCCGGCGAGTTGGTAAGTTCTTTTTGTCGTTAAGTTTGTCAAACTGACGTTAACATGGCTGCCTTGATGAATCTGCACCGAGAAGTAGTTCACCTGATGATTAAAATCAACGTTTTCCGTCATGACCGTCCCTGAACGAACACTTGTCGGTCGCGCATAATACTGCGTTGACAGCTGGCTTCGTTGGGCCGCGACGACCGTATTAACCGGTTGAGTCCGCCCAATCATCATGGACGCGGCGACGGCAGTCACACCACCAACGGTGAGGAAGAACGCCGCCGTTCCTCGAAAACGTTTAAGCGCGGCGG
The DNA here is from genome assembly GCF_053471565.1 of Furfurilactobacillus sp. WILCCON 0119. Lineage (NCBI taxonomy): Bacteria > Bacillati > Bacillota > Bacilli > Lactobacillales > Lactobacillaceae > Furfurilactobacillus > Furfurilactobacillus sp. WILCCON 0119. The sequence continues at coordinate 76,566 of NZ_JBPCCV010000004.1, read as the reverse complement.
ATGTCACCGCATTTGTTTCCGGCACCGGAACCGCTGCCAGCGTCACCCACAGCAACGGTAAAATTGCCTGGCCGTACCGGGATTCAACTTCCCACAGTAACGTGTGAAAGGCTACGTAACCTAACGCCGTCACAAGCGCAATCAGTGCCATCACCTGCTGTGCTTTTGTTAAATCAGCCTGCCACGTTAGCAAGCGAATTCCCAGCATGAGCCATAAAACGATCGAGGCTGTGGCCGCACTTATCGTGGCCAAAACTTGCAGTGTTTGGGCATGCTGTTGATACCACCGTGGTGCCGACCGAAAGCCACCGTTATACCACGTTTGCATGTCGGTCGTATTTAAGAGGATTCCCAGTTTAACCACCCATAATTTAACTAACCCACCAACACCTAATTGCTTGATTCTGGTCGATAACGTGGTTAAATTTGCCTTTTGGCGCGCGGCCTTGTTGGGTTCTTGAATGGCACGGCCGACGTCACTGCCCGAATACATTCCTTGACTGGTTGAATTGGTCCCCATAACCATCCAGTTGGTTACCGGAAATTCAAATTGTGTTTTCGGTTGATAATGGCTTAAACGATAGATTCCTTGTGTAGCCGGAACACTGAGGCCAAACCCCACAATAATCAAAATAACCGGAACAATGAACGGCTTAACCAGTTTTTTCCGCCATAAAACAAGCAAGACAATGGCTAAGGCCGGAAGTAACACAATTATGTTTGGCTTTAATAAATCACCGACCAAAATGGCAAGAACAAGGCCAGCGCCCTTTATCAGTTTGCCCCGTTTAGACGTTTCCGACCAATGCCAAAGGGTTCGCATCACCACAAGTAAAACGAACATGGTTGGTAGATCCGTGTAAAACACCTGAAGGTAGTACGTATAGGCAAACGGTGTGAGTGCAAAAAACGCCAAGCCGCCAAGAACGACACCATGACGCCGACTAAGTTGCCACAATGTCCGCAGTAACACAACAATAAATCCGTCTAAGCACAACAATGAAAGCACATGAATGGCCGTATTTGTGGTTAATCCAAATAAATTGGTTAGTCGCAGCCATAGTGACAAGAGGTAAGCGACCGGGACATTATTGGGATACCGCCAAAAGTAGGTAATCGTCCACGTTGTATGTCCGGCCGCCATTTGATCCGCCTGCGATAAAATTCGGTACGGATCATGGAAGATGGTATCTGGCATTGTTTTAAGCACAAAGAGCTGGCCCAAAACCATCAACGCCAGGCCAAGGCCCACCACCCATTTAAACGTCGTCATTGGCCACCGGTTGACCACTGGAGAAAACATTCGGGCGCTAATAAACACCAGCGCGACCACTAAAAAAATAGCCATGCCAACGTTATTTGCCATGTTCCCAACTGCGCCAATCAACAGACAAATAATTAAAATTATCGAAAAAAATCGTGGTAACTGCTTCTGAATTTTTGTCATCACTTACTCCAGCACTGTTTGGATTGTGTAACGTGGTCGTCCCTTTACCTCGATCATAATTTTGCCAATGTATTCACCAACAATGCCGATCCCAATCATCTGGCCGCCACCTAATAACCATAACGAGGTCATTAGTGGTGACCAACCGTGGTGGACCAGTCCTGCTAAGCCCATCACAACGGCTAGTAAACATGCGAATGCTCCGGCAATAAGTAACAACCGGATCGGTGCAACCGTCAGGCTCGTAATGCCATCCCACGCCAACGCCAGCATCTTTTTGAGCGGATACTTTGATTCTCCTGCTAGCCGAGGCGTTCGTTTATAGTAAACCGCACCAGTCGGATAACCTAAGCGGGGAATCAGTCCGCGAATAAATAAGTTTCGCTCGGGATAGGCCAAAAGTGTTTCAACGGCACGCCGCGACATCAATCGAAAATCGGCATGATTAGGAACCAGCTCGACGCCCAACGCGCGAAGCACCTTGTAATAGCTCTGGGCAGACGTCCGTTTAAACCACCCATCCGTTTCGCGATTATTGCGAACCCCGTCCACGATGTCCATCCCGTCCATGGCCTGCTCAACCATTTCAGGGATTTTATCTGGATCATCCTGTAGATCCGCATCGATCGTGACCATCAAGTCGGCCGTTTTGACCGCCTCTGCCAGTCCCGCCATTAACGCCTGCTGGTGCCCAAAGTTCCGAGAAAAGCGAAGCCCCCGCACCCGTGCATTCTGTTCATGCATTTTTGTGATGCTCGACCACGTCTTGTCCGTCGAGCAATCGTCAACAATTAACAGGTCAGCACGTTGGTTTAACAGATTGTTCGCCGCAATTCCATCCTCGATGGCAAGCAACCGCTGAACGGAAGCCGTTAATACGGCCGCTTCGTTATAGACAGGAATGATGATCGTTAGTTTTGTTGTCATCATGCGCGACTCCTTTCCGGAAAAACGCGGCGAAGCACGCCCGTCAGTGGCTTTTCAAACGACGTTACCAGCAGCCAATATCCGGTTGCCAGTAATACGCTGGCGAGCACATCTGAAAAGAAGTGGTCGCGCAGGTAAACGCGGGAAAGTGCCACAAGGACGATCCACAAGATGCCAGCAAACTTAATCAGGAGCCGTGCTTCCCGCCCCTTTACCAGCGGAATAACTAACGTCAGGAGTGTCAATACAAGGATGGTCGTACAAAACGTGTGGCCACTTGGAAAACTAAACCCGGTGTCTGCAACCAGTTGGTGAACCGGACGTGGTCTGGCAATGACCTGCTTTATCATATCAGCTACCGCTGCACCCACCAACTGAACTGCCCCAAACCACAAACTAATGACCGCATTTCGTTTGATCCACAGAACTACACACAGTAAAGCCGTGAGGCCAATGACAACCTCCGGACTCCCAAGTACCGCCACCCCCTTTAAGATCATGGTGTTAAACGGCCCCACCATCTTTGCAACCATGTGGCTAACACTTCGATCCATCGACTGAAGCCAGGTCATGTGCCCTGAAACACTCACGGCCAGCCCCACAAAACAAACCAATAATAAACTGCCTAACACCTGCTTTTGTCTAACTTTCATTTTGCTCCCCCTTACGGTGCTGCAAGCCCATAATCCCCGCAGGTAGCACCGAAATCACAATAATGGCCACCATAATAAGTTCAAAGTGTGCCTTAACAAGCGGAATGTTGCCAAAGAAATAGCCCGCGCCTAAGGCAACTAAGACCCACGTGAGGCCACCAAGGATATTGTAAATCACAAAATCTCGGTAGCGCATTTTACTAATCCCTGCTGTAAACGGAATGAAGGTTCGCACAATCGGAACAAACCGGCCAAGAAAAATGGCGCTCCGCCCGTGCTTTTCAAAGAATGCCGCCGTTTGTTGTAAATGTTTTGGCTTGATAAAACGACTTAGTTTTTCATTGTGGGTCAAGTACACCCCAAAATGCTCACCAATTTCAAAGTTGATTGAATCACCCAAAATTGCCGCAATGCCAAGGCTCACGATTAACACCCAAATGTTCAGCGAATGACTACTCATCGCCGCTAATGACCCACACAGAAACAGCAGTGAATCTCCCGGTAAAAACGGAAAGACGACAAGACCCGTTTCAATAAAGACCACGGCAAACAAGCCCAGGTAAATCCAACCATCAAATTGTCCAATGAGTTGTGGTAACAATTGATTAAGGTTCGGTATTAACGTTGTCGCTAATAAAACAGTCATAAACAGGCCCCCTTCTCCTTCAAGTTGTGGTGCTTTAGGTATGTTCAAAGCATAGCGAACCGTTACAGTCCGTCCCACTACTAAAAGTTGAAGTAAAACTCAATTTTCTTTAGATTTCCCATGCCAAATGCTGATAAATCAGCAATAAGGCGACTAACCTTTGCGAAGCCTCATCTCAATTAAACCAAAAAAAGTACCCCTAATCGGCAAATATTACTCGCTCAATTAGGGACACTTCGTCGTTCAACCTGTTTTACCGGTCAGTCGTCGGGTTATCGCCGGCTGACGGTTTTGGTAAATAGACGTTAACGACGGTGCCCATGGGTTCATTATCGTGAACCTCAAGGCGACCACCACTTAACTCAACCAGCCTAGCCACAATGGCTAAACCAAGGCCGGTTCCTGGCACCGAACCACGAACCTCATCACTACGATAAAATCGTTCAAAAATGTGTTCCTTATCCGCTGGACTAATCCCGGTTCCCTGATCATAAACCCCAATCACACGTTCACCAGCTGCATTCACTGACAGGGTCAGTTCAACCTGACTGTCCTGTGGTGAATATTTAAAGGCGTTCATCACCAGGTTATCAATGATTTGCTCAAGTGCACCGGTATTTCCCATGACCGCCACTGCTGGGGTGATTTTAGCGGCTAACGGATGTGTAAACGTCCTGGTCAGTTTTTGCACGCGCTCCTGTAAGAACCCGCTTAAATCCATTCGGGTCATTTCAAGGATGGACCGATCCGCCCGCGATAGTTGTAACAGCTCGTCAATTAATTGCTGCATCTGACGTGATTCCTCGGTAATGTAGTGCACCGATTTAGGAATAATTTCCGGGTTGGTTTCACCATGTCGTTCAATTAATTGCGCGTGACTTCGAATGGTCGCGATCGGTGTTCGTAACTCATGGGCCGCATTCATCACGAACAATTTTTGCCGCTCTTGCCGGTCTGCCAGTTGCGTTAAGAGCGCGTTAAAGTTATCCGCTAGTTCGGTCACTTCCGTCGGTCGCTTTGGCACCGGCAACTGCATCGCCCCCGGTTCTTTCGAAGCCATGATAGTTTCCGTCGTTTGTGACACATTTAAAAGTGGGTCCGTCAGCTTCTTCGTTAACCGCCGAATATACAGCGGCGCAATGACCAACGTCAGCAAGAGCAGCGTCCCCGTGACTTGCATCACGCGGACCAACACCTCAACTTGCGCATTCATTTTTTGCCACAATGTATAATAAATGCCCCGTGCATGCGCCGTTTTTCGATATAAAAACCCGGTTCCCCGCTGATAATACAAGTGGCTCCCAAGCGGAATTTTTGTGGGTTTCGTTTGAAGAAAGCGCTCAGCATGTGGTGAAAAATAGTGTTTCACCTTCGCATCGCCACGTTTGTTATAAACGGACACATAACTCGAACTAACATCTAGCGTACTGTTCAGCCGCCAATTGACCCAATCATCATTACCATCGATCGTCGCCTTTTTAAGGCTGCTCGTGATGTGTGTGGCTGTAACACCGGCTTCTTCGAACAGCTGGTGCCCAACGGCGACCACAATGAGTCCACCCATGACAATGGTGATCATGGTGACCATCATCATTAAGTTTCGCGTCATAATGGCAGAACTTGACTGCTTTTTCATTCTCATTTTTTCACCGGTCAATAACGTTTTCAGACAACATGTACCCAACACCACGCACGGTATGTAACAACTTTCGTTTTGTAGTGTCAAAATCCAATTTAGTTCTTAAATTTCCAATGTACACGTCAAGAATGTTCGGTTGACCATCAAAATCAACACCCCACACACCATCTAACAGGTCTTCTCGTGAGCATGGTTCATTTTGATTAACCAATAGCACCGCTAACAGTTCATATTCGCGTTGCGTTAACGGAATAATCCGGTCGGCTCGTGACACACGTTTCGTTCGCGTATCCACCTGAAGGTCATCAGCTCGATAAACCACCGCGTCACTTGTTCCGCCATTTTTATGACGAAGGGCCACCTCAACGCGTGCCAGCAGTTCTTCCATTTCAAACGGTTTCGTGACGTAATCATCCGCCCCACCGGTCAGCCCGGCCACTTTATCACCAATGTAGTCACGTGCCGTTAACATGATGATGGGCACCTGACTCTCTTTTCTAATGCGACGAAGAACACTAAAGCCATCAAGATGTGGCAACATCCAGTCCAGAATGATCAAATCAATCTGATTCCCGTAGCGACGAAACTCATCCAGCGCTTCCAATCCATCCGTCGCGACAACGACACTCATCTTTTCAAATTCGAGTTCTGTTTTTAATGAATCGGCAAGTCCCGCTTCATCCTCAACCAATAACACCGTCGTCTTCAAGAGCTTCTCTCCTTAACACGTTTTTCCTTATTTTAACCACAAAAAAAATCAATTCACAGTCTTTCGGTCAACCTTGATTGCAAATTAACTTCTACCACTTCGCATGGTGAGTTGCTCAATTTCTTCTGACATAAAGTCACTCCTTAAGGGATTAAAATGAGGGCTAAATTAATGTCACTTAGCATAATCAATCCGGCCGTGGCAAACTAGCCACGGTTATTGAAGGTTTTCTAAAAATTCTTTATTTTACGAATCAGGAAAAGCCCACACAACAAAAAAACCGCCCCTTTGGAAACATAATTTCCAAAGGGGCGGTGACTGATTCAACTTTATTTTTTCATCCAAGCCTCTGTTTCACGTGAAACATTAGAGGGTCATCAACCCGGTTGCCTGATCTGGATCTGTATCCAAAATGTGGAAATCGTGTTCAACACCGAAATCTTTTTCCGCCATCATCGAAGCGACCGTTAGATGAGCCAGGCTCTTCATGTTGTTTTCTTGACTCAAATGTCCAAGAAAAATTCGTTTCGTCCGTTGACCCAGCACTTGCATCAGCGCCGTGGCACCATCTTCATTAGATAGATGACCCGTGTCCCCAAGAATCCGTTGTTTCAGTGACCACGGGTACGCACCCATCCGCAACATTTCCATGTCATGATTACATTCAAATAAATACGCATCCGCATTTTTAATCACGCCAGCCATTCGTTCCGAAACATACCCCGTGTCTGTCAAAATCACAAAGGATTTTCCGTCATGGTGCAGCTCATAGAATTGTGGATCAACGGCATCATGTGACACAGGGAAGCTCTGTACATCCAGGTCACCAAGCGACTGAATTTCACCAGCTTCAAGTTCAAACTTTTGGTCCAACGGGATGTTGCCAATTTTACTGCCCATTGCTGCCCACGTTTTTTCGTTTGCGTACACATTGACCCCGTATTTACGAGCCAAAACGCCGACACTCTTGGCATGGTCCGTGTGTTCATGCGTCACAAATAAACTATCAACATCATGCAGATCACGACCGATTTCATGCATGAGCCCATCAATTTTTTTACCTGAGAGACCTGCGTCAACCAAGATTTTATGTTCTGGTGTCTCAATGTACGTTACGTTCCCGGCACTGCCGCTTGCTAAGACGCTGATCTGCATGCGATCTGTTGCCACCGTCGATGCCGCTACTTGCGGCTTACTTAAATCAATCACTGAGCCATCTCCACTTTTTATTCCCGAATAGAAAAACTACCACCCATCGTAACACGAAATGAGTGGTAGTTTTAGTGTCTCAACTTACATTATTAATTTCCGGTTGTCGTGACCGCTTGATTCGTTGTCGTTGTGCCCCCGGTTGAGGCAGATGATTCACTTGAAGCCCCGCTATCGGTAACCTCGGTGGTCGAGTCCGCCGATTTCATCACAGCACCAGTAAATGCGTTAACCCGTTTGATAACCACATTACCTGTGCTCTTCGATTTAAGCGCCACAAACCACGTTGGTACATAAACATTATTATTCGTCACCTTGAGCAACCGTGAGTACGCCAACTTCGACCACACGACCTTCGTGTTGTTTGCCAGCTCGTTATATTGATACAACCAAATCAACGCCTTTTGTTGGCTAATCGTCGTCGTCTTTTCACGCAGCGTCTTTGCCTGAACAACATAGCTCTGCGTGTAGCTTAGCACCTGTTCCTTCGCGCCCACCCGAAACCGTAATTGCCCAGATGGTGCCATGATCGTGCCAGATGGGAGCTTTTGAACATACACAACTTCATTCTCAGAGACTTTTGACAACTCCGGACTATAAACATATTCATCACCAGCCACGACGTTTGTCGGGTTCTTAATGAAACGATTCAACGCCACCTGGGCGGAACCCTTGGTCACCGTCAACGTTTGGTGCAAATAACTCGTCAGTTCGGTTGAGTTAAACCGGACGTCTTGGTAACTCAAGTTAGTAGCACCAGCACGTAACTTTTCTAGCCCTGGTTTTGTCGAGACGTAATAACCTTCAGCCTCTTTTGTCGAAGGGGAGGAAAAAGTAATGCCATCGTCCCTCATTTCATGAATGATGGTTGATGCGTCATTACCGGTGTGTTGCGCCGATTCTGTAACGGTTGAGTCACTCTTCTGCCATGAAACGAACAAAAAGATGTCGATCGCCACAAACGCGACAATGAAAATCCACTGAATCTTACGAAAATCCATGGAACCGCCCCTCCCTTCTAATTTTGTTGGTTGGTCAAAACATCTTGATAGGCCTGCCACTTGCCATTCAAGTAGACGTAGTACGTTGGTTGTAAATCAACAACCTGTTTGGAATCGTAATTATTTTCCCATTCATAACCCAAAACAATGTCCTTAATTTTATCGCCGTTCACACCCACAGCAGCAAGTTGGTCCAAAACCGTCTGGGTTGCTGGTAACGTTTCCGTGCTGTTTGAATCCGTTGGCAACGGGACCTGTAAGTTCGTCAGCGTAAAGTTGATTTCTTCAGTTCCAGCCCGTTTGTTTTTAACCTGAACGGCCCCAAAGTCGGTTTGGTTGAAAATTGGAAACCCTTCAACATATGACCGGTACGTCACCTGCCGACCATTATCTTCATTATTGAAGTACCGAATCGAGTCCAGGGTCAACCCGGTGCTGGTTAAACCGGAGAAACTCTTCTTCAGATTATTGCCAAGGTCCTTCGTGATGTGATTATTGGCATTGTAATCTTCAAACGTCGTGGCGCCCGTCTTATCCGTCACCGTTAACCGTTTGTACGACCCATCAAAGTAAATCGTGTGACCATTGCTTCGCCGGACGTTAACGGAACTCGCCTCACCAGCGTTTAGCAGCGTAGTCACAAAGAAACTTTCATTTTGCTGACCGACTAAGTAACTGTACTTAGCAACCTTAACGGGATCCGTATAACACGTGAGCGTGTGATCCTTATAAACGGTCTGTGTCACCGGATAACGTTGATCCGCGTCCGCCAGCACTGTTCGGATTTGTTTTAACTGTTGGTGTGCAACAGAGATCTGGTAAATCGCCTGGTTATCGTCGTTCAACAGATACATTTCACCGGGCTTAGTCGTTGAAAACACAATGCGGGAGAACCGGGCGCTCGTTGACATCAGTACCTGCTGGTTATATGAATCGTTGAAAATTGATCGTCCGATATTATCCGCGTAGTTCAGTTGAACCATGTTTTTCTTTGCCAACAACTGCTCGTAAGTCTTCTTATCCCCCTGGCTAACCTTCCGAAAATTCGTCATTCGCCAGTTCTTGATTTCATTACGAATCGTTGTGACCAGGTTGACCTTCGGATTGTAAATCGAAGTCGACTGCCCGGACTTGTTGGTGACAATCACTTGTGTTGGTAAATAGATGTCCGCGAGTGTCCGGGTCGTCACCGTCGATCGCGTGGTGCTTGTCGCAGTTGTTGTGCGTGACCGGTCATAACGTGCTGGGTTTGTCCAAATGACGAGGGAAAGGCCAACACTAATCAACACCAGTACAAACAGTGTCATCGGTAAAATCCCGTGTTTAAGTTTAGTCCACATCCCAATCATCCTCCTCGTCAAACTGCTCGAACGGTAATGAAATGTAGAACGTAGAACCCTTTCCTTCGGTGCTGTCGACCCAAATTCGTCCGTTCAGCATCTGAATGACTTCCTTTGAAATGGCCAGTCCTAATCCAGTCCCGCCTTGTGCCCGGGCCCGGGCTTTATCAACCCGGTAGAACCGGTCAAAGATGTGACTGATGTCTTTACGTGGAATCCCTAACCCCTGGTCAGAAATACTCATGATCACTTGGTTATGCGTCTCTAACAGCCGACACGTAATTGTGCCCCCATCTGGTGAATACTTGATCGCATTATTCATGATGTTATCCACCACTTGGGTGAACCGGTCTGTATCAATTTCAACCCACAGATCTTTATCCGTAAAGTCTCGTTCAATGTGATACTGCTTTTGGGGATTGTCATCCGTTTTAAGCATCATGTCGAACCGGTCTAGAATGTAGTTGAATAACTCATTCAAGTTGACCGTTTCCATCTCTAACTTTGTCGTTCCAGAATCCATCCGACTCAAGGACAGAAGGTCATTCACCATCCGAATCATTCGTTCAGTTTCGTCCTGTGCCACATGGAGAAAGTTTGGAGCCACTGCTGGATCTTTCCAAGCACCATCTACCAATGCGTCAATGTACGAACGAACGGAGGTCAACGGTGTCCGTAATTCATGGGACACGTTAGAAACGAATTGACGCCGATCAGCTTCTTCCTTTTGTTGTTCAGTAACATCATGCAACACACACACCAAACCAGAAATGAAGCCTGATTCACGTTGAACCAGCGAGAACGAAGCATGTAAGATCAAGTCTTGACCCTCATGGGAAAAATCAAGCGTCATTTCGTCCTGATCCTCTAACAACTCACGGAGCGTATACCGATCGCGAATGTTTAAAACATCAAGTAATGACGCATTTTCTGCCTGTTCTTCATCAACGTCCAAAAATTCACGGGCTGCTGAATTGATGATGTTGATATTCCCGCGCCGATCCGTTGAGATAACCCCATCACTCATGTGGGCCAACACAGAATCCAACCGGCGGCGTTCCGCCTCCGTTGATTCTTGAGCCTCTTCCACCCGAACAGACAGGTTATTAACGGCACTAGCAAGCTGGCCTAATTCATCGGTTCCATAGACCCGAACCTGTCCAGAGTAATCTCCCTGTGCAATTTGAACCGTTTGTCGTTTCATTTCATCAATCGGCCGCGTTATTGCCCGGGAAATAACGACCGACATAATCAGGCCCAAAACGATGGCAATTAGGGCCGCCGACAGGTAAATCAAGGTGATGCTGTTCACACTTTGATAAACGCCTTCCAATGAGGCCCGGATGTATAAGACCCCCACTAGGGAGTTCCCATTTCCACCAGAAGAACTCATTAACGGAATGATTGAAACGTAGTAGCGTGTGTTATCCCGCGTGTCGTACACATCACGCTGATAAGAACGGTTATTATAGATGGCGTTCTTGACGTTATTATCCGTGGTCTTTTGACCAACCACCGTTTGATCATTAACGTTACTCGTGCCACGCACCGTTCCCTTACTGTCGATCACCCGGATCTCAGTAATGTTCGAATTATTCACGTCAGACAAAATACTTTTAATGCGGCTATTTGCGGACGACGTATTGTTTCGAACCAGTTGATCCGACAAGGAATTTTCAATGTACGTTGGCAACTGAATCTGCTGTTTGAAGCTACTTAGGTTCTGTTGCTCCAATTGGCGGACGAAAAAAGCCCCGACGATTTCCAACGTAATCAGTAACATCAGGGCAAACACAAGCGCTATTTTAAAATTTATCGATTGAAAAAAACGAATCTTCTTATTCACAGTCAGGATTACTCCACTTTTACACTAATCTGTTTCAGGGTTGCGTAAGTAGTACCCAACCCCACGACGAGTGACTAACCATGTCGGATGACTTGGTGTATCCTCCACTTTTTCACGTAATCGCCGCATGGTTACATCGACCGTCCGGACATCACCAAAGTAATCGTAGCCCCAGACCGTTTGCAATAAATGTTCCCGGGTCATGACTTGACCAATGTGCTGGGCTAAGTAATGAAGAAGCTCAAACTCACGGTGCGTCAATTCAATGTCTTCCCCACGTTTTGAAACCATGTAGGCATCGGGATCGATTTTTAAATCGCCGACTTCAATCACATTGGATTCAGCCTCAGCATTGTTGGCATTCTTAACCACAGTATCTTGCCGACGTAAGTTTGCCTTTACCCGCGCCACTAATTCTCGATTTGAAAACGGCTTGGTAACATAGTCATCGGCCCCAAGTTCTAAGCCCAAGACCTTGTCAATTTCAGAATCCTTTGCCGTTACCATAATGATTGGCGTCGTGTGCTTTGTCCGAACCTGCCGGGCAACCTCCAATCCGTCAACTTTTGGCAACATCAAATCTAGTAAGATCAAATCAGGGTCTTCTTCGTCAACCTTAGCAATGGCTTCTTCACCATCAGCTGCGGTCACAACTTCGTACCCCTCTTTTTCTAAATTAAATTTGATGATATCAGAAATTGGCTTTTCATCATCAACCACTAAAATTTTACTCATTTAATAACTTCCTCCACCGAAGTGCGTATTTAAATACGAAAGACTAAGGCTCGTTACCGCTTCATTTAAGGGTAACCTTACATATTATAGCACAGACCACCTGTGGCTTAATCCTGATGAATCCCCGCCATTCGCCAATTATTTCAAAAAATGCGTGCAAACTGATGATGAACATGCTATGATATCTAAGTTGCTTTTAGTAGTTCCGTGGTTCCTACTGGCACATCCAGTTTCATCGCAAAAAAGTTCAGGCTTTTTTCAAAAAATTGTTGTCAGACAAATAACCATATGATACTATATAAAAGTTGAATTGATATGGATCGCTAGCTCAGCTGGCAGAGCAACGGACTCTTAATCCGTGGGTCCAGGGTTCGATCCCCTGGCGATCCATCATATAACATTAACCAGCTTTCACGAAGCGTTAACTCGCCGTGGTTGCTGGTTTTTTTGTGCGCTCAAAAGCACTTTTATTAAACATGGCAACATTACCAGCCATAAAAATAATCCTTCAAATCCCCGTCATATCGCGGTCGCATAGAATCATTGCTACCAATCACAACCATAATTGCCTACACTAATTTCAGAAAGCAAGGTGATTACTTTGGAATTTGGCCAACGTTTAAAAAAGGCACGGCTTGATAAAGGCTTGACGCAAGAACACGTCGCAACCGATTTTATGGTCACCCGACAAACAATCTCGAGCTGGGAAAATCAAAAATCCTACCCTGACATTCTTAGCCTCATTGCCATCAGCGACTACTTCGATATTTCGTTAGACATCTTGTTAAAGGAGGACGCCAACATGCAAACCTATTTAAAGAAGAAAGAAGTTGAAAAACGGCTTCGACCACTGACTGCATTACTCGTTACTGTCGACATTATTTTTATCATCTTAATGACGAGTGATTCATTCAACCTGATCAAACTGTCACACGACTTATCTTTAGCCATTTTTCTCTTTGGCATGATTAACGTTGCGGCGTTATTTATCCTTAACAACCTTAAGGAAATATTGGGCATCAATCATCATTCTAAACGTGGGCGAGAAATCATGGCTCATTTGACTTCAAGAAAGGCCCTCGCTGCTTTAATCCTGACGCTAGTGATCGGGATTATCCTCACCATGGCCAATCTTCCTTCATTTGGCGGCTTCCTAATGGGCTTAGCCGTCGTTCTTCTGGTTAATTGGCTAATCCTGCACAGTATGAACAAAACACGCCATCGCTAACTCAGACTTTCTTCCAGGGACGCTAACCATAAGTTATTGGCCGTTTGGTGATACAGTTGAGTTCAATGATCAGTACCGAACCTAGCCATCACAGGAGGAATAACACATGCAACCAATGAAGGCCGTTTTCCATGTAGATGAACCCAATAAAATCGAACACGCCTTGAGAAATCTTCATAATTTCTTGGCTATTGCCCCAACTGCTGAACTCGTTCTAGTAATTAACGGTGACGCAATTACAGGATTCACAGACCCCGTTTTGCAAGCTGCCATGGCACAATTGCCAACGGTCGCCTTTCACGCATGTCATAATGCAATGAACTCACATAACCTCTCCGAAGATGACATTCCTGCATTTGCCACGATTGTTCCAGCGGGCGTGGTCGACTTAGCGGAATTACAAAGCCGTGGTTTTGCTTACATTAAGCCTTAATGGCGAAGCGCAACATAAGCACCGTTTCACGTGAAACAACCGCCACCAAATTTAACAATCATGAAACCTTGATGATACGTAAAGGGCTAACACAATGACGAATCACTAATTGTCATTTGTGTTAGCTTTTTAAATTCACATCATGACATAGCATTATCACCTCAAACATTCACCACCCTCCTTCAGACATTTTCACGTATGTCACTTCAATAATTTTCCGTGAAAAACAGCTCATTTTGGCTTAGTATAAAATTATTACTAATTCGATAACTGGTGATTAGTAATGATAATTAAAGCCTTAAATCTGGAGAACCTCATGAAAAAAGCCCTCATCCTATCATTATCAGTTCTTACACTTCTGGCTCTAACTGGCTGTCAGAATAGCGCTACCAGTGAAAATGATTCACTCTTAGATCATCCTTCTTTAAAAAAAACCACCGTCACTGACTCAAATCATTCAGTCACTGACCAGTCGTCCTCAAGTTCAACAACTAGTGAACACGACGCTTCATCAACGCCGGTGTCCCTTAGTTACCAGCAAAAACGACAAATCAATGATTCATTTTTAACTTGGGCAGATGGGCGTGCTTTAATCGGCCACATGGCAGTTAGTGATTGGTACTTTGACCACGGGGCTGCGGGAAGTGGCGATTGGTATGCAAATACGCCTGATGGGCGTGTCCAAGTTCAGGACAATGAAAACCCTGGTGCCAGCGCCTTCAGCATTCATTCAGTGGGTGGCTGTGTGTTTTATAAATCCAAAAATGGTGACACCGGTAAGCAAGACTTGTATCAGGGCTCTTTTGCAGGAAACTACAATGCCGGTGGAATGGATTTTGATAAACCAGTCAGTAAGTATTTGCTTGGCGATAACGGCGTTGTCTATGAACTAAAAACCGGTAATGGGACACCTGTTTCGACAAATACAGGCTTTGGTCAAACCAGTGGCGAAGGAACCACTGCTCACGAACCAGATGAACAGTTTGAAGTGTCTGCTGATACGGCTGCTCAAACAGAGTTAAAAAAATTGATCAATCAATATAAATAACACATGAAAAAGGCCGCTAACTTCCGTTAGCGGCCTTTTTCCCATCAAGCAATTTATTTTGAATTTAATGCTAACACAACAAAGTTCAATAAGAATAATGCGGTGATCACCCACAGAATTGGGCTAATTTCGTTAAATTTACGTTTGGCCGATTTCACTAAGATATAGAAGATAAACCCAGCAGCAATTCCGTATGAAATGGAATAAGAGAACGCCATGAAGGCGGCCGTGAAGAACGCTGGCACCGCAACTTCAAGATTTTCCCAATCAATCAGCTTAAATTCATTCATCATCATAATGCCGACAACAATCAAAATTGGAGCGGTTGCGGCACCCGGAATAACGTTAACAAACGGAGCAAAGACTAAGGATAATGCAAATCCGGCAGCTACTGTGACAGCAGTCAACCCGGTCCGTCCACCGGCCTTAATCCCAGCAGAAGCTTCAATGAACGTCGTTGTGTTTGACGTTCCTAAAATCCCGGCGAACATGGTTGCAAACGTATCCGAGACTAGCCCCCGATCCATTTTAGACTTAAAGCCTTTACCTTCATAAAATTCTTTTTGATCTGCTTCAGAGAAGATCCCGGTCGACATCCCCGTTCCAATGAATGTTCCGATTGCATCAAACAAACCGGAGAGTCCCATCGAGAAGACCGTTAAAATCACCACTAAGATATGTCCAGGCGTGGTAAACATGGACCCGAGTCCCTTACTTCCCAGTGCCTGCCCAAAAATCGAACCAAAATCTTTAAACGTTGTGTGGAAGGCAGCCAATCCCTGAACATGGGTATTAGTCACTCCCATCGGAATTCCAATTAGCGTTGTAATAATCACAGAAATAATAAACGCACCAGGTACGTTCATGATAACCAATAAGATCAACACCACTAATCCGATCAGCGCTAAGAGCACTCCCGGTGTGTTAAACAGCGCGATTCCTGGCGTTGTTCCTGAACCAGACATCACACTCTCAATCGCATGGTGGATCGTTTGCCCATGGTAAGCAGTGTCATTGACTGAAAGGATGCTTTTAGACCCAATGTTAAAGTTCAAAAAGCCGGCATTATTTAAACCGATGTAAGAGATAAATAACCCAATCCCCGCTGCAATCCCGTGCTTCAGCGAATTGGGAATTCCCTTAACGATCATCGCCCGAACCTTGGTTAGGGTGATGATGACGTCTACCAACCCTACCAGAAAGACCATCCCGAGCGCTTGTTGCCACGTAAAGCCAAGGCCAAATACAATCGTGTATGTAAACATCGCCTGCATCCCTAACGACGGCGCCAAAGCATAGGGTAAGTTTGCAAAGAGACCTGTAATCAACGTCCCCACAATGGTGGTTAAAATCGTTGCCAAGAACACCCCTTGGCTCGGCATCCCCGTTAATGAAAGCACAGCCGGATTTAAGAAAATAATGTAGGCCATGGCCACAAACGTTGTTAATCCCGCCAACACTTCGGTTCGAACGTTGGTCTTGTTCTCAGATAATTTAAAATAATGTTCTAGCAATTTCCTTATCCTTTCTGTGACAAAAAACAGCCGCATCTGTGTCTTGCACACAAATACGACTGTAAAAAGAAAAGTGACGTAATACAAAGATACTTGTACTACGTCATTAACCAATGATGGACTTCCCCATTTATGGAGTCTGTGGCAAAACACGTTAACGACTCGTATGAAATTGTTTGATTAATCGTTACCGACTAATAAGAGTTGTCTATTAGTATAAGCACTCCACCATTTTTTGCAATAGTCAATTTACTGCCAATGAACTTTCGACCTCACGGGTAATGAAGTCAGCCATTTTTGCTTGTGGTAGTGAGGCCGTTACTAACCAATCTAATAGCACGCCCCGCAGACCGTGTTCAATGTATTGCCAGCAATACTTCCGCTCAGTTTTTGTCGTGTAACTACTGTGAGCAAGGTCGCGTTCAATCGCCAATGCCATTGCTTTACCTAAAAACTGACTGTTCGGATTACTGAGCAACGCGTGCATTAATTGCTTTCGCCGCCCCAGGAAAACGAGCAATTGCGTTTGAAACTCATGCAGAATTTGGGGAGCACTAATCTGCAGATCATCATTAAACTCACCAATCAGATCAAGCTCAAGCTGCTCTAACAGTGCATAAATGTCCTCATAGTGCAGATAAAACGTACGCCGATTAATATCAGCGAGCTCCGCCACTTCGGCCACAGTAATTTTATCAAACGGCTTCTGTTCTAACAGTTCAGTAAACGCCTGTTTGATGTTTTTCTGTGTTCGTAAAATTCGTCGATCACTCGGTTGATTCATTATTTACACCACCATTTTTCTCATATGTGTATTATGACACAGATGGGAAAATTTGTTTATTGTTTCTTCTTCATTCCGACTTTATATTAAACACCATCAACAACAGCATGCAGGAGGATGATAACAATGACAACTTTAAACTATGATACTTACATCGACGTTCGTGACAGTTCAACCCGGAACATTCCGGCCGGGACAGAAGACCTTCAGTGGGTCGCTAACACAGCCACGCTTATCTACGGTGACCGTGACGCCGTCTTGGTTGATACGTTTTTATCAATTGAGGCGAACAATAAACTCATCGACTGGATTAAACAGCACAAGGTCAATTTGAAGTTTATCTACATTACCCATGCCCATTCCGATCATTTCTTTGGCGCTGCAATGCTCAAAGACGCCTTTCCAAATGCCAAGGTCATTGCCACACAAGCCACGGCTGACGCCATTCCTGCCGTCATTATGCCAGCAATGGTGACCACCGTTTGGCAACAGCTTTTCCCTGGCCAGGTGCCAGCACATTTAGTTGGCGCGGATGAAGTCGTTACTGATCAATTCGAGTTGGAAGACCATCAGATCGACATTTTGAGCGATAACTTCACAGACACGCACGATTCGACCAGTTTATGGGTCCCAGATCTCAAATTAATTGTCGCTGGTGACGCAACCTACAACGGCGTGCACCCTTTCATGGCTGAAACGACCCTTGATGCCCGTAAAAATTGGATCAAGGTTAATGAACACATGAAGACCCTTCACCCAGAACACGTCGTCGCTGGCCACAAAGTGCCCACAAACGATGATGATCCCAAGATTCTTGATGAAACGATTGCTTACATTTCCACCTTTAACGAACTGGCCGAAACCACTCACTCGGCTGATGAACTGTATCGCGAAATGATGACGCGCTACGGTACCCGGATTAACCCCGGTTCCCTGTGGGGCGTGTCCCAGTCAATCTTTCGGTAACACAAAAATAGGCCCTTCAAGTCAGATTTTTCTAACTTGACGAGCCTGTTTTTTGTAAGTTCAATCGTTAGCGTTAAGAAACGCAATCATTTTCTCTGCAACCAGCTCTGGCACTTGCGCCTGGCCGTAGTGGCCGGCACCAGGCAACATTTCATAACGACCACGTCCCGCTGGCATCGCACTTACGAGCGCCTTTGCTTCTTGCTCAGGATTCGCAAAGTCATGGTCTTCACTCCCCATCAAAATGAGGGTGGGCACGGTTAGCTGGCTCAGTGCAGTGCCCGCTTGTTTAATGGTTGCCACTAGCTGCTGGCCCACTAAAATCCCATGGCCACCTAGTTTTTCGATGCCTGCCAACAAATCTCGCACGGTACCCCAGTGGGTATAATAAGACCACAGTACACTTGCTTCCCGTGACCACGCAAATCAACCGTCGTCACTTGATAGCCCCTCCGCTTCCACACTTTAAATGTGTTGCTGTTCCAAATGACTCCGGTCAAACCCTTCTAACGCTAATAGGGCAATTTTACGATTCATTCCACCGGCGTAGCCTGTCAGTGCCCCATCTGTTGCAACCACCCGGTGACACGGGATGATGATGGAAATCGGGTTGTGACCGACAGCACCACCAACGGCTCGGGCAAGCTGGGCCGCCTTTGCATCATCATCCGTGACCAATTGTGCAACTTGCTTGTAGGTCAGGCTTGTCCCGTAAGGAATCGTCGCCAACGCTGCCAGGACTGATTGCCGGAATGCGGTCACTTGTGGTGCTAATTTTAACTCGCCGATATCTGGTTGTTCGCCAGCGAAATATGCTGTCAGCCACACCATTGCTTGTTTAATGGGTGCCGATTGTCCCACCGTCACGTCGGCCAAATCAAACCCGGCCCCATAATACTTCTGATCCGCAAACCACAGACCCATTAACGCTTCCTCATCGCTCAGTAAGACAATATCTCCCAGTGGCGATTGATAATGACTTTGATACAGCATGTCGTTTACCTCCTCTTGATTAACACCACTCGTTTTGTTTTCTAAATTATACGCTCAAATACGAAAATTGCTGTCATCTAAACGTTGCTAAATTTTCAGATCATCATCATCCATAAAATAATCATGCTATAATCATTAATGTTTCTAAGCAGGAAAGTAGGAAAGCTCATGAATAAAATTCGTTATGGGATTGATGCACCGCTCGTCCCACTTCTTTGGTTTCTCGGTGGCCTGGGCGTCTTAATTGGCGTCGCGGTTAGCCACGATTATGCCACCTGGCCAATCAGCCTTATCTTTGGCGTTGTTTTACTGATTGGTAGCGGGTTGTTTCTTCACACTTCAATTCGTGGGAAGTTTCTCATTTGGCAAAAAATCATCGCTCAATTATCGCTTCCTGACACAAGTCACGTGCTTGATCTTGGCACTGGTCATGGCGCTGTTTTGATTCCGCTAGCCCAAAAATTAATGGCTGACGGTCAAGCCATCGGGGTGGATCTGTGGCGAAATCGTGATCAGTCCAGTAATTCATTAGCGGCTACTGAAGCAAACCTTAAGCTAGCTGGTGTTGCAGACCGCACCAAGCTTATCACGGCCGATATGCGGCATTTAACCCTTGAAGATAACCAGTTTGATCTCGTCGTTTCTAGCTTTGCTTTTCACAACATTAAGCCAGCTGCTGATCGGATAACGGCGCTCCATGAGGCGGTTCGTGTGTTAAAACCTGGTGGGCAATTACTTATTGTTGATACCGATCACAACCTAAAAGCGTATGCAGCGGCACTGCACGACTTAAAAAACATCACCACGAAATCTTGCGGCCTAAACGGCTGGTGGTCCGGTCCGTGGATGGGTTCTTACATGATTAGCGGCGAAAAATAAGCATGCACAATATTCCTTTTCTATGCAAAAGTCCCGGTCAACTGACCAGGACTTTTTTTATTATCGGTCCACATGTCGCAATGCTTCCAAAACGTGTGGCACAAGGGGATTTTGGTTCGTAGTGTTAACAACCGCATCGATTGTATACCGCTGTCCAGCCGCTTCCGCCCATGGTACAAACGTCATGTGTGAATCCAAAGGGGCAGGTAAAAGACCGCTCGGGTAAAACGCAACGGCCTTATTTAACGACACAAGTAAATTCATTTGTTCAACGCTGGTTACGCGATGAACTTTTTTATCATTAGCCAACTGCGGCACGCTCGACACAAAGCTTTCACGTAAAAACGTTGAATTTTCGGGACTATAGTACAGAATCGGCAGTTCACCAATGTCCGCTCCGGCTAACGATTTCTGGCGACTCAACGGATTCAGCTTACTGATTCCCATCACCATTGTGCCCGTAAAAATTGGCACCGCAGTGACAGCGGGATTTTCAATCATCACTGGGTGCCCGTAACTGATGGAAAGGGCAACGTCCAAAGTCCTATCTACCACTGCATGAATGAGGTGCTCATTACTACCCTCGGTTACCGTCAACTGAAGGTGCTGATCTTGATCAAGCAATTCATACAAGACACTTTGTAGTAACCGCTGTTCAAACGCTGAGAAATAACCAACTCGAAGCCGTTGCTGTTCAGTGGCCTTAGCACGTTGAATTTCTGCTAAAACATTCGTGTAATTGTTAACAATATCCTGTGCTGATGCGTAAAACAAGTGTCCTTGTGTTGTTAATGAAATGCTGTTTTGCCCACGCTCAAATAACCGAACCCCCAGTTCATCTTCCATCATCGTCATCTGTTTTGATACCGCTCGTTGTGACAGATACATCTTCTGAGCAGCTTGCTGAAAACTCCCGTATTGAACCACGTTTAAAAACGTTTTTAGCCGTTCAATTTCCATCATCATGCACCCTTTGACCCGAACCAGTGGTTGCCCAGGCGAACCTTTTGCTCAATTTTAAACCGCTTCATCACGCACTATGATAAGCGTGGGTGATGAATCACTTACCGCTATTATACAGACACTTTATTTTTAAAATCTATTGATCACTAAATAACATACTTGCTGGAGGAAGCTTATGTCTACTCATAATTATGACGTCGTTGTTGTCGGAACTGGTGCGTCAGGAACAAGTGCTGCCGTTACCGCAGCGCAACGTGGTGCAAAGGTCTTACTGTTGGAAAAGGGCCGAAACACCGGTGGAAGCAGTAACTACACGGAGGGCCTCTTTGCCGTTGATTCTTACCTACAAAGGGAACAACACATTAACGTTTCCAAAACCGCCGTGTTGAAGGAAGAAGTCACCTATTCCAAGTTTCGCGCTGATTCACGCATTTGGCGAAACTATATTGACCAAAGTGCTGACACCGTCGAATGGCTCAAGGACCAAGGGGTGGAATACGAGGGCGTTCAGGCCATGGGTGATGGCGAAGCAACGTGGCACATCTACAAGGGCATGGGGAACGCGGTCATCCACGACGCCCTGCTTCCAAAGGCAGAAGCGCTTGGTGTTGACATCCGCACCTCGACTGAAGCCACCGCCATCGCAACGGATCAGCAGCACATCACCTCAATTACCATCCATGACCTTGCCACGGACACGACAGAAACTATCACCACAGCAGCCGTCATCTTAGCAACCGGTGGCTACCTCAATAACCACCAGTTAATGCAAACTGACACCCACTACGATACAGACCGGTTGGTGACCGTTAGCTCCGGTAAAGGCACCGGTGACGGCCTTCAAATGGCCTGGAATGTTGGCGCAGAGCAGTACGGCCTCGGGACCGCCATGCTATTTGGTGGCTACCTAAACGACCCTGACGAACCATCGTTTAAAATGATGGGCTCAGAAATGAACGCGGCCGCCGGTCAGCAACCACTTCTATGGGTCAACGAAGACGGCCACCGGTTTGTCGATGAAAGCGTCGTTTATAACTTCTCATACGCCGGTAACGCCCTCTACACCCAAAATAAAGTGTTCAGCCTCCTAGATTCTTCAGTCATTGAAAAAATGGCAAAAACGGGAAATTACATGGGCCTCGGGGTCTACGTCAAACGTGGCCAGAAAATGACGAAGCTTCAAGAAGAAATCGACGCCGCAGTGGCCGCCGAAAGACCGTTTATCATTAAGGCTGACACCGTTGAGGAATTAGCAGCGAAAATGCACGTTGACGTCGCTAACTTGACCAGCACGATCAACCAATATAACAATGATACCGCTAATCATCAGGATACCGAATTTGGTAAGGACGCCCAGTACATGGTGCCGTTAGAAAAAGGCCCATTCTACGCGTTTGATCTCAGTGTTGGCGCCTTTTGTACCATGGGTGGTCTAAAAGTAACGCCTGAAAATGAAGTCCTTGACGATCACGGTCAGGTCATTACCGGACTTTACGCCGTCGGAAACGACGCCTCTGGCCTTGCCGGTGACACATACGGGCCAAACATGCCCGGGACCTGCGTCGGCTATGCCTTTTATTCAGGCAGAACAGCTGGTGCTCATGCCGCAACCCTCGCACAGGGCTAATCGAATCGCCAAAATCGTTAGATAAAATCATTGACAGATTTTTAAAATCCAGTATGCTTATGAACAACAAATACATCATGCCGCTTTAACTCGATCCAGTGAGGTCGATAAGCTAGCTCAATCATAATCCACAATTACGTCACCAATGGGGAGACTGAACGGTTAGCCGGGCAGAAGACCATTGGTTTTTTTGTGCCCAGGTGGTTGAAAGGAATGTTCATTTTGAAACCAATCATTCTTGCATTAGATGTTGCCAGTCTTGCCGCGACCGATCAGCTACTAGACCAGCTGACCCCGCACCATCACCCCGTTATCAAGGTGGGGATGGCCCTCTTTTATAGCATGGGCCCAAGCCTCATCACCCATTTACAGGCCCGGGGGTGTGACATCTTCCTCGACCTTAAGCTTCATGACATTCCGACAGCCGTTGAACAGGCCGCGTTTCAAATTGGCCAGCTTGGTGTTCAGTACACCACTGTTCATGCCCTTGGCGGAACCAAAATGATGATTGCCGCCAAACGAGGGCTTCGGTTCGGCGCGTTAACAGCCCACGTCACCCCGCCCAAACTCCTTGCCATCACAGAATTGACGTCCGTTTCAGAACTGGCGCTCAATCACGAACAGCGGGTCACTGGAACCATGACGGATCAAGTCAACCACCTCACCGCTCTTGCCAACCAAGCTGGCGTTGACGGCATTATCTGCTCGCCACAAGAACTTCCCCGTCTCCGGCAGTGGGTTCCTGACGACTTTCTTCTGGTCACACCGGGCATTCGCCCCGTTGGCAGTACCACAGATGACCAATTACGAACCATGACACCAACGGCCGCCATTGCCGCTGGCAGTTCAGCTCTCGTCATCGGTCGCCCCATTACCCAGGCAGCCAATCCGTTAACCGCCTACCAAGCCGTTATAAAGGAGCTCGCCACATGCTAATTCAACCCACTCAGACTGCCATCTTAACGAATGAGTTACTAACGCTTGGCGCCATAAAGCTCGACCCACAGCACCCGTTTCAACACCAAAGTGGGTTAATGGCCCCCATCTATACGGACATTCACGCAACGATTGGCCGCCCACCACTTCGCCAACTGATCGTGTGTTGCTTAGCTGATCTGATCACCACTAGGTTCCCTGAAGCGACCGTCATTATGAGTCCGTCACCCCCCGATCTTCCTTACGCAGCACTGGTTGCCGAAGCGCTTGCTTTACCACTTGTTGACGCGACAGCAACGAAGGGCCAACCAGCGATCCGCGTAGCCAAAACGGACCACGTGGTCTTGCTAACGGATGTCATCACTACCGGTAATCGCCTTGTTGAAACCGCTGCGAACGTCCGTCACTCAGGGGCAACCGTTTCTGGTCTTGCCACCATTTTTGATTATCAACTGCCTGATGTCGTTACGACGCTTACCGACCATGATGTTGCACCAGCTGCACTCATCACTTATTCACAATTGTTGGCTCAGCTGGTTGATCAACATGCGCTAACCCGGGCAGATAAACTCCTTGCAAAGACGTGGCAACACGATCGCTGGCACTGGCGGGCCATTACCCTTTAACCAACAAACAAGAGCCCTTTGATCAGAAATTTTCTCTGATCAAAGGGCTCTTTTCATTGTTTCATGTGAAACACACCACTGTTACTGACTTACTTTAGCGATTCGTCCCTGTTCAATGTAAACGGACAAAATGGCAATGTCGGCTGGGTTGACCCCTGAAATCCGACTCGCTTGGGCCAGTGTTTCCGGTTGAATTTTAATCAACTTTTGCCGGCCTTCCGTTGCTAAACCTTCAATCGCGTTGTAGTCCATGTTCGCTGGGATGGTTTTTGCTTCCATCCGCTTCAGCTTTGCGATCTTTTCTTCAGCCTTCTTGATGTAGCCGGCGTACTTCAGCTCAATTTCCACTTGTTCGACAACCCGCCGATCAAGTGGTTCTGCTGGGGCCTCAATAAACTGCATTACATCAGCATACGTGACTTCTGGCCGCCGTAAGAAATCGGCTGCCAACACACCATCCTTCAATGGCGCATCATTATGGTCAGCCAACCACGCGTTGACCTGCTCGTTAGGCTTAACGCGAACTGACGCTAACCGCTTCAGTTCACCCTCAATCGCTGCCTGCTTGTCTTCAAAATGATCGTAATGGGCGTCATCAACCAGACCAAGGTCATGGCCCATCGCCGTCAACCGCAAGTCTGCGTTATCATGCCGCAAGATCAGCCGGTATTCGGCCCGGCTCGTCAACAACCGGTATGGTTCCTTGGTTCCCTTAGTCACCAAGTCGTCGATCATGACACCAATGTAGGCGTCTGAACGCTTCAACGTAAAGTCAGCTTGGCCAAGGGCCCGCCGACCTGCATTGATTCCGGCAATCAACCCTTGCCCAGCGGCTTCTTCATAGCCAGACGTTCCGTTCATTTGCCCTGCTGTATACAGGTTCTTAATGAGCTTCGTTTCTAGCGTATTGCGTAATTGGTATGGGGCCACAACATCGTATTCAATGGCGTAGCCTGGCCGCATCATTTCAGCGTCTTCAAGTCCCTTAATGGAGTGAACAATCTTTTGCTGAATTTCTTCTGGCATGGACGTTGATAGTCCCTGAACGTACCATTCATCCGTCTTACGACCTTCTGGTTCTAAGAATAATTGGTGGCGATCCTTATCGGCAAACCGCACAATTTTATCTTCAATTGACGGACAGTACCGGGGACCAACCCCTTCGATCACACCGGAAAACATCGGTGCGCGGTCCAAATTTTCACGAATAATTTCGTGGGTGTGCTCATTGGTATACGTTAACCAACAGCTCAGTTGGTTCTTCACGTCAATGTATGCTTCGTCTGGTGTGTCAAAACTAAAGTGGTTTGGCACGTCATCACCAGGTTGTTCTTCCGTTTCATCATAATGAATCGTTCCACCATCCACTCGTGGTGGGGTTCCGGTCTTAAACCGTTCCAGATCAAAGCCTAGTTCTTCCAAGTTTTCAGACAGCTCAATAGATGGTTGTGAGTTATTCGGGCCCGATGAATACATCAGTTCTCCGATGATGATCTTTCCTCGAGAAGCCGTTCCGGCCGTCAACACAACGGATTTGGCCTCATAGTGCGCACCAGTTGCCGTAATCACCCCGTGACAAACGCCATCATCCACCATTAATCCAGTAACCACCCCTTGCCGTAACGTCAGGTTTGGTTCCTTTTCCATGGTGAGCTTCATTTCTTCGTGGTAGGCGTGCTTATCTGCTTGCGCCCGTAGCGCCCGGACAGCAGGGCCCTTCCCGGTGTTCAACATCCGCATCTGCACGTATGTCTTGTCGATGTTTCGCCCCATTTCGCCACCAAGGGCGTCAATTTCACGCACAACGATGCCCTTGGCTGGCCCCCCAACAGATGGGTTACATGGCATAAAGGCCACCATTTCAAGTGAAATCGTCATTAAGAGCGTTTTGTTCCCCATGCGGGCTGCCGCCAGCGCCGCTTCAGAACCAGCGTGACCAGCACCCACGACGATAACGTCGTACTCACCAGCCTGGTAAGGCTTTCCTTCTGAAATCATGTCATTTAATCCTTTCATCATCCGCCACGCGGATCGTTCCCCATGGAACTACGTTATTTACCTAAACAGAATTGCGAGAACAGCTGGGTCAGCAGTTCATCCTGAACGGAATCCCCGGTAATTTCACCCAGGAGGTCCCACGCCCGGGTCATGTCAATCTGAACTAAATCGACCGGCATCCCCGCAGCAATCCCGTTCATCACGTCATCCAGTGCTTGCATGGCCTGGTTTAACAGCCCAATGTGCCGCGCGTTTGTGACCATCACCGTCGTTTGGCTATTTTCAATCCCGCCAAAGAATAGATCGGCAATTTGATCCTCAAGCTGATCCATCCCGTCGTTGGTCAAAACGGACGTCGCAATCACCGCACTCTCACCGACCGCCGCCTGCAACCCGGCCAAGTCAACTTGCTGTGGTAGGTCCGTTTTGTTGAGGATGACAATCCGTTTGCTATCGGCCGTTGCGTCAATTAACTCGCGATCCTCAGCCGTTAAGGGTTCACTCCCATTAATGACCAGCAGGACCAGATCAGCGGCTTCCAGCGCCCGTTTAGAGCGTTCAACCCCAATTTTTTCGACCTTATCATCCGTGTCACGAATTCCGGCTGTATCAACAAGCTTCAGCGGAACCCCCTTCACGTTCACGTATTCTTCAATGACATCACGGGTTGTCCCGGCAACATCCGTTACGATTGCCTTATCCTCATGAAGTAAGTGGTTCAACAAGCTGGACTTCCCTACGTTTGGGCGCCCGATAATGGCCGTTGCCAGGCCTTCACGAAGCACCTTTCCTTGCTGGGCCGTTGATAAAAGTTCGGCAATTTTGGCTTTAACATCCGTTGCCTTTTCTAATAGCAGCCGGGTTGTCATGGTTTCAACGTCATCGTATTCTGGATAATCGATGTTGACCTCAACCTGTGCTAACACATCCAAAATATCTTGGCGCAGGTTCCGAATCAACGTTGCCAGATTACCATCTAATTGGTTTAACGCGACCTTCATGGACCGGTCCGTTTTTGCACGAATTAGATCCATCACGGCTTCGGCCTGAGAGAGATCGATTCGACCGTTTAAAAAGGCCCGCTTTGTGAATTCACCGGGTTCTGCCAACCGGGCGCCATGGCTCAACAACAGTTGCAGAATTCGGTTTGTCGCAACGATCCCACCGTGACAATTAATTTCAATCACGTCTTCACGGGTAAACGTCTTTGGCGCACGCATTACGGACACCATCACTTCATCCACTTCATCCCCGTTAACGGGATCGATCACGTGGCCATAATTAATGGTGTGGCTGGCAACCTGACTGAGGTTGCGGCCCTTAAACACTCCTTGTGCCGTCGCCACCGCGTCTTCACCACTTAGGCGAACGATGGAAATCGCCCCTTCACCAGGTGGCGTTGAAATGGCGGCAATGGTGTCGAATTCTGTAATTGCTTGAGACATATGAGCTCCTCTCGGCTGGTTTAACGGCATAAAAAAAGTGCCACCCCACGCGTAAATACACGTGGGAAAAGCACTTTGACTACTTTAACCAGTAATTGTTCATTTTGAATGTGTATATCTTAAAGGCATCGCCCGAATTTGTCAAACGATTACCGCGGCGTAACGACGACGCTCCGCCGTGGTTCACGCCCCTGTGAAAAGGTGGTGACGTGATCATTTTTAGCAAGCTGACCATGGATCACTTTGCGCTCGTATGATGGCATGGGATCCAACCGGATGTCTTCCCCACTGGCAATCACATCCCGGGCCGTGGCATCTGCCAAGCGGCGCAACGTGGCGGTCCGGCGATCCCGGTACCCGCTAACATCTAACATCAGCTCAAAGTGTTGCATCCCGAGCCGCAGCATAAACGTTTGGCCCAGCACCTGAAGGGCGTTGATTGTCCGGCCGTGGCGCCCGATCAATAACCCTTCTTGTTCCGTCATAAACGTAATCGTTGCACCGTGGTGATATGTTTCAGCCTCGGCGTCTGCATCAACCCCAATCTCAGCTAAAACATCCAGCAGGTAGTTGGCAACTCGCTCCAAGTTGGCGTTGAGCCGTTCCTGATTGGCTTCCTGACGGGCCCGTAATTCAGCCGACGACAAACTGCCGCTAGCTTCCACCGACGTCGCTGGTTCGGTCACAGTGGCTGCTTGGTGGCTACTAGCATGGGGATGGGCCCCCTCGCGTTCACGAACTGCTGCCGTAGCTGTTACATCCCGGGCCAACTCCTCGTCGCGCACAGCAGCGTTTTTTTGATTCGTGGGCGCTGTAGTTTTATGTGGGTGATCGACCGGGGCCGCCGGATGGCTGGAACCACCGGCGACTTCCGCCGCGTCTTCATGGGCATTTCCGGTCACCTGCACACCCGTTTTTACACTGATCTCCACAACGGCAGCTTGCTTTAAGCGACCAAACCAGCCCGTGATGGGTTCACTGATCACCTTAATTTCGACCCGATCGCGATCAAGTTGAATCTTTGCTAATCCCGTTTGAATCGCGTCTTCAACGGTCTTTCCTCGATACTGTGCCAACGGTTTGTCCTCCACGTTTACCTAAACTTGTTCCATTGTAGCATGTTCATTCCCATTCGCCTGCCTGAGCCGTCCGATGTGAACGCTTTTTTAACGTTTTTTATCGTGCACTAGCGTCGCTACCTGTTCGATAATTTTCTCAGCTAACGCTGACTTTGGCATGAGTGGCAACACAAGTGGTGCTTGATTCGGCATTAACAGTGTTGCTTGATTGTCATCCGCATTAAACCCACTCTCCGGCCGTGAGACGTCGTTTGCAACCAGCAGGTCAAGGTGTTTCCCCGTTAACTTTGCCGTTGCGTTTGCCAATAAATTTTGCGTTTCAGCCGCAAAGCCCACCATGACTTGGTGCGTTCGTTTGGCCGCCAAGGTTTTCAGTAAGTCTGGATTTTTCACCAATTGAAGCGTTAGCGCGTCCTCACCGGGAACCTTTTTTATTTTTTGTGAGGCTGTGGTTGCCGGCCGAAAATCAGCGACGGCCGCTGCCATCACCACCGCATCCTGATCATCAAACCGTGCGTCCATTGCCGCCAACATTTCAGCGGCCGTGGTCACAGGGACGACTTCGACCCCAGGCACAGTGGGCCGGGTGACCGTCGAAATTAACGTCACTGTTGCCCCCGCACGAGCGGCCGCCGTGGCCACTGCGTACCCCATCTTTCCAGATGAATCATTACCTAAATAACGTACCGGATCCAACCGTTCTTTAGTTCCACCGGCCGTGACCATGATCCGGTCACCAGCTAATGACCCGGACTCATGCATCTGATCGCCAATAAACGTAACGATTTCATCTGGTTCAGGGAGTCGGCCTAATCCAGCATAACCTTCCGCCAACGCGCCGGTTGTAGGCGCCATCACAGTCACCCCATCTTGTTCTAGTAGCGATACATTTCGTTGGGTCGCCTTGGCTAACCACATGTGTTCATTCATTGCTGGCACCACAATTTTTGGCGCTGTGGTGGCCAGTAAACTCGTTGAAACGACCTCGTCAGCCAGACCCGTTGCCATCTTCGCAATGATGTTGGCCGTTGCCGGCACCACAACGGCAACATCCGTCCAGTCAGCCAACTCGATATGGGGAATGGTTGCTTCATTCTCTTTTGCAAACAGATCTGTTAGTACCGGTGTTTTCGTCAGTGCAGCAAATGTTAACGGGGTGACAAACTTGGTTGCGGCCGGAGTCATCGCCACGCGAACCGTCATGCCCGCCTTCATCAATCCACGAACCACCATTGCTGCTTTATAAACGGCAATGCCGCCCGTCACATAAACTGCTACGTGCTGCTTTGTTTGTGCCATTTTGTTCCTCCTGTTAATTAGCCACGTTCCTTTTTTCATTGTACCCGTTCAATTACTGTTAAAGGGGCATTCTTAGTCATTTTTTTGGCCTTCACACTCATTTGCCGCTAATTTGTCACATACTTGTAACTATTAAACGGTTGAACTGTATACTGATTCTGCCTATTCTAAAATTAGCACTTATTTTTATTGCTAATGTTCTAAACTATATGATTAAGATTGGAGCTCTTAACGTGACAGAATCAACTACCCCTTCTCAAGCCGATATCGACCGGGTGACTACACTCCTTATTCACGGCTACTTAACAGAGATTTACGCGCTTCAAAAAATTACCGTTGATGTGGCTGATTTAAATAAGCTCAGTTTCCGTGACATTCTTCTCATCACCCAAATTGGTCTTGAACCTGGGATCACGTCCACAAAGCTTAGCCGAACTTTTCGAATTTCAAGCCCCTTACTCTCCACACGGATTACGGCACTCATGCACCTCGACCTCGTTGAACAGGTCGAAGGAAGCATGGACCGTCGGATTCACAATCTTAAATTATTGGAACGTGGCGAAGCTGTTTATCAACACTGGTACGCACGGATCCAAGAAATGGCAAAATCACTCCTTGCCACTTTTCCCCGAACTGAGATCGATACAATGGAAGACCACATCGGTGGCATTCTAGAAATTGTTAATCACGATCTTCACGACGAAAAGTAGTTTGGACAAATAAAAAACCGGATACCCAATAGGGTATCCGGTTTTTTATTTGTTCAACTATTTTCGTTTACCACGGCGCGCTTTTTTAATGGCGCGTTCACGTGCACGTGCTTGCTCACGTTTTGCCGATTCCTTGGCTTCACGTTCACGGTTGATTTTCCATGGGTTCTGAATCAGCAGGGTTTGGCCCGCTTGGAACGCATTAGAAATCACCCAGTAAAGCGATAATGCTGTTGGAACAGACATGGCTGTAAAGAAGATGATGACCGGCATTCCCCACACCATCACTGCGTTCATTGAGTTTGTTTCTGGTTGACTCTTAACACTCAACCATGAGCTCAAGAAAGTAAAGATAGCGGCCAGAACTGGCAGGATGAAGTAAGGATCACGATCCCCCAATTGCATCCACAAGAACGACCCTGTTTTCAATGCGGCCGTCCGGTAGATGGCCTGGTACAATGCCCAGATAATTGGCAATTGAACCAACATTGGCAAACAACCAGAAACTGGGTTGTAACCAACTTCGGCATACAACTTCCGTGTTTCGGCCTGCAACGTTTGCTGCGTTGCTGTGTCCCGTGATGAATACTTCTTTTGCAGTGCTGAAATTTGTGGCTGAATTTCCTGCATCTTTCGCATTGACCGTGTTTGATAGATCATCAATGGCAAGATAATGATCCGAATGATCAGGGTAATCATGATGATCCCCATCCCATAACCACCAAACACGTGACTCAGCCAAATGATGAACTGACTCAGGTTATATAAGATCACATGATCCCAAAAACCCGTACTCTTACTGGTAATCGCGGTCCGACCACACGCAGCCAAGAACAAACTGGCCATTGCGACCATTGCCAAGGCTAAGCTCCGCCGACGCTTTTTACCAAAACGGTTCCCGTTGGACTTCACAATATTTTCCTCATTATTCTCATAAATTACTAGCTAACGCCATGTTTACTCCGTTGGTAACAACTTTGCTAGGCGCAACGCATGAATCAGATTTCGTTTCGTATCTTCCATAGACAACCCATCTGCGGATGGCCGTGCGATAACTAAGAAATCAACATCCTGGCGTAGCATTGGCTTCAATTCCAGTAACGACTGGCGAATTCGCCGTTTAACCCAGTTGCGGTGCACAGCATTCCCGATTTTTTTCCCGACAGAAATTCCGACGCGAAAATGTGGCTGCTCTGGTTTTGCCATCGTGTAGATGACAAACTGCCGGTTAGCCACGGAGTTGCGCATTTCAAACACGGTTTGAAACTCGCTTTCCTTTTTAATCCGGTATGATTTTCTCACTGGTCAAGTTCTCCTTCGTTCAAGGTCGACGTTTTTATTGAAACGTCCATAAAATGACCGCCAAAAAAATAAAAAAGGTCACTGAAAAATATCAGTGGCCTGTTTTTATGCAGATAATACTTTTCTGCCCTTTTGGCGCCGACGTGCTAACACCTTACGGCCGTTGCTTGTGCTCATCCGTTTCCGGAAACCATGAACACGCTCACGGTGACGTTTCTTAGGTTGGTAAGTTCTCTTCATGTGGATGCACCTCCTTCTAGGGTCGTCACGACAAAGATATCTAAATAATGACGACACATTTTGGATATCCAGCGTTTCTGATTATATTTAGCAGCTAATAAGCTAGCTTACGCACGAGATAAAACTCATGCAGTTCCTAAATATAATAGCATAGTCGACCGCCCTTGCAAATAGCTAAACGAATTTTCCTTCAGTAAACTTTGCGAAAGTTATCCACAGTCCCGTTTGAGCCATCCACAACCCCGGTGGACGCAACACGCAGTGACTTTTTTTATTAACAACTCGTCCACATAGAAATTCACAAATCCACAGCCAGTTTAAAAGTTATCCACAACCCGATTTTTTTCGGTGGATAACTTTTAGAAACGCTTTTGTACCACAGCTAGTTACACACATTGACCGGTGGATAACTTGTTTCACAGCGGAAAAATCCCGTGCTAACAACATCCCTGTGGATAACTTGTCCTCATCCCTGTGGAACATTCGTAATTAGTTCTGTGGAAGCTGTGGAAAACTCTTTTTTTTCATGCTAAAGTGGTTCCTGCACACCAAGGTTTCGTTCACTTGGTTCGATATTTTCGCTAAATTCATGAATTCATCATTCTAGGAGGCACTTTTTGTGGTCGATAAAAACACACTCTGGGATGGCTTAAAGGAAAGTTTTCGCTCTAATTTGTCACCCGTCACGTTTAATACTTGGGTTGAATCCGCCCAACCACTATCGTACCAAGCACCGCATTTTCGTTTACAGGTGCCATCACAACTGCATAAAGACTACTGGGAGCGGACATTAACGCCCAAATTAGTTGAATTTGCCTTTTCTGATTTTCAAGCTGAACTTGAGCCTGAATATATCATTGAAGGGCAAGCACCGGCTGCCATTGTGGACGAGCAGGCGCCAGCTGCCGATAAACAACAATCCGTTAAGCCCGTCAGTAATCATGCTGACTCACTAAACGAAAAGTACACCTTTGATACGTTCGTCATTGGTAAGGGGAACCAAATGGCCAACGCGGCTGCCATGGCTGTTTCTGAGGAACCGGGAACGCTGTACAACCCGCTGTTTCTTTATGGTGGCGTGGGCCTTGGTAAGACCCACTTGATGCACGCCATTGGCCACGCAATGATCGCGACTAATCCCAATACCAACGTGATGTACGTCACCAGTGAAGAATTTACAAATGACATGGTCATGTCCATTCGGGATAAGACGCAGGAACAATTCCGCCAAAAGTACCGTTACGTGGACCTCTTACTGGTTGATGACATTCAGTTCTTTGCGGATAAGGAAGGGACGCAGGAAGAATTCTTCCACACGTTTGAGCAGCTTTACAACAATAGTAAACAGATTGTACTCACATCCGACCGCCTGCCAAACGAAATTCCTAAGCTTCAAGATCGCTTAGTTAGCCGCTTTAAATGGGGCTTATCCGTCGACATCACGGCCCCCGATCTCGAAACACGGATCGCCATTCTTCGGAACAAAGCCGAGCGTGAGCACATTGAAATTCCAGATGACGCCCTCGAAATCATCGCCAGTCAGGTCAACAGTAACGTCCGCGAATTGGAGGGCGCCCTGGCCCGTGTTCAGGCCTACGCCCATCTCCAAAAGACTGGGATTACCGAGGAACTCGTGCATAACGCGCTGAAGAGCTTGAACCTTGAAAACAAGCCAACCCTAACGATTGAACTCATTCAACAGAAGGTCGCCGATTACTTCGACGTCAATCTGACGGACCTTAAGGGTAAAAAACGGATGAAGGAAATCGTGGTGCCTCGGCAGATCGCAATGTACCTAGCCCGTGAGTTAACGAATTCTTCCCTACCAAAAATCGGTAAAGCCTTTGGCGGTAAGGATCATACGACTGTATTACACTCATGTGATAAGATTGCAGAGAGTTTACCGACCGATAGTAAGCTTGCAGAGAACATTCAGCAGCTTAAAATTGAGATACAACGGTAACCTGAACTAGCGTATGATGAAAACGAGGTCTATTTTGGCCTGTGGATAACTAAGAAAAGGGTCCGAGAGTTTTCCACCACTTATCCACAGGTGGAAAACTTGCCCTCACTGGTCGCAACCAGGTTATCCACAGTATCAACATGGCCTACTACTACGACTATTTATTTATCTTAAATAAGTAATGGGGCTTCGCCCCGCCATTACGTGATCAACTTTAGGAGACAAAT
Source organism: Furfurilactobacillus sp. WILCCON 0119 (assembly GCF_053471565.1). NCBI lineage: Bacteria > Bacillati > Bacillota > Bacilli > Lactobacillales > Lactobacillaceae > Furfurilactobacillus > Furfurilactobacillus sp. WILCCON 0119. The sequence goes on along the minus strand of NZ_JBPCCV010000004.1, from coordinate 42,154 downwards.
TATGCAATTTACGGTTAATCGACAAAGTTTCATCAAAAAACTCAATGACGTTTCACGTGCCATCTCCACAAAAACGACAATTCCGATTCTGACTGGATTAAAGCTGGTCGTAACAGACAGTGACATTACGTTTACTGGTTCAGATACGGACATTTCCATCGAAACCACGCTCCGTGTGGACGATGATGACGCAGAATTAACAGTAACTGAACCAGGGAACATTGTGTTACCAGCCCGGTTCTTCAGTGAAATTGTTAAGCGACTTCCAGAATCAACGATGACCATTTCCGTTAAGGAAGGCTTCCAAGCCAACATCACCTCTGGAGCAGCAGCGTTTACCATTAACGGGTTGGACGCAAATAACTATCCTCATTTACCAGAAATTGAAAGCACAGATGAAGTCACACTTGCTGGTGATGTTTTCCGCGAAATCATCAACACAACGGTTATCGCAGTCTCAAACCAAGAAAGTCGCCCAATTTTGACGGGGGTCCACTTTACGTTAGCAGGGGATCAATTTACGGCCGTGGCGACAGATTCTCACCGGTTGAGTCAGCGCAAGATTACGTTGCCAACACCAGCCACAACGCCACACGATGTCATCATTCCCGGAAAATCATTGATTGAATTATCACGGATGATTGGTGAAGACAGTCAGGACGTAAAAATGCGGTTAGCTGAAAACCAGGTCTTGTTCCTGTTAGGCGACACTGCGTTTTACTCACGGTTGTTGGAAGGAAACTACCCGGACACGTCCCGTTTGATTCCAAGTGAAGCCGATACGACGATGGAAATTTCTGCGCCAGCATTGCTATCTGCCATCGAACGGGCGTCATTGCTGTCTCATGAAAGTCGGAATAACGTTGTTAAACTGACGCTCGCAGATGCCGACAAGACGGCCACGATTTTTGGAAACTCACCAGACGTTGGGGCGGTAGAAGAAAACCTGTCCGCCATTTCACTGGCTGGGAAGGATCTTGAAATTTCGTTTAACCCGGACTACCTAAAGGATGCGCTGCGTTCCTTTGGTCAGGCACAGATCAAGCTGAGCTTTACGTCAGCATTGCGGCCGTTTACGCTGGTTCCAAGTGAAGATGAGGATAACTTTATCCAATTGATCACACCCGTGCGGACGTTCTAAAGTTAATTAATCGAAAAAATGCGTTCAGGAAAAATCCTGAACGCATTTTTTAGTGGATATTTGAAAGACCACAGCGTGTTAGGCGATGAAAATGGGCAATGATTGCGTTCCATATTTCATGAATACCACGGTTTATCCCCTTGAAAATTCACCAGCTGAATTAATTGCTCACCGATTTTTAGTAAAAATTCGGCATTAATTTTAATATTTGGCATTTAAACGCGCTGTCAGCCATTTTAGGGGCTCGATGGTATCGGGTCTTTAAAATTGCTTAGACGCGACGATAGCGCGTCTAAATCGGTTAATTGATTGTTTTTACCCTGCCAAACCGGTATAATGGTTACTGCAAGTAAGGATGGTGCTAATCATGAAAAAAGAAGTTTTAATCAAGACGGCCTTTATTACGCTGGGCCAGTTACTGAAAGAAGAATCTGTTGTTGATTCTGGTGGTCAAGCAAAATGGTACCTTCGTGAACATGCGGTTTCCGTTAACGGTGAACCGGATGATCGGCGGGGGCGGAAACTTTTTGCTGGTGATTCTGTTGATGTCCCAGACGTTGGGCTCTTTTTTATTCGTGAAAATCAGGCAACATCAACGGAAAAGGACGACTAAATGTACCTGGAAAGTTTGCACCTCAAGAATTTTCGTAATTATGACGAACTTGACGTGAACTTTAACCAAGGTGTGAACGTTTTGCTAGGCGAAAATGCCCAGGGGAAGACGAATCTCCTGGAGGCAATTTATGTGTTGGCGTTGACTCGGTCGCACCGGACTGCTAATGATCGTGATTTGATCAACTGGCAGGCGAATGAAGCACTGGTTTCTGGACGGATCCATAAAGCAACGACAACAACGCCACTAGAACTAACGTTTAGTAAAAAGGGGAAAAAGGCGAAGGTGAACCACCTCGAACAGGCCCGGTTATCGGCCTATGTGGGGAACCTTAACGTCATTTTATTTGCACCGGAAGATTTAGAACTCGTGAAGGGGTCGCCATCTGTGCGGCGCCATTTTATTGACCAAGAGTTTGGCCAAATGAGCCCTAAATACCTTTATAACGCTGGTCAGTACCGCATGGTCTTGCGGCAGCGGAATAACTATTTACGCCAACTTCAGCGAAAACAGGCTAAGGATCTGGTGTACCTGGGCGTTCTAAGTGATCAACTAGCAGCGTTTGGGGCTGAACTGGTTGCTGCCCGGCTCGATTTTCTTGATCAGTTAGCTGATTGGGCAAAGGCAGTCCATGAAGTGATTTCTCAGGAGCGTGAACAGTTAGCCTTTGACTACGTTAGCCAAATTAAGGCGACACGGGATGCCTCTGTTGACGAGTTGTATCACGTGTACCAGGAACAGTATGAAAAGCAACAACGTAAGGAAATCGAACAGGGGACAACGCTACTTGGCCCCCACCGTGATGACCTTCAATTTTTAGTAAACGGAAAGAACGTTCAAACGTTTGGATCGCAGGGACAGCAACGAACAACCGCGCTGTCAGTGAAATTGGCCGAAATCGATTTGATGAAAGCCATCACTGGTGAGTACCCGGTGCTCTTGCTGGATGACGTGTTAAGCGAGCTAGATGATGCCCGCCAGACACATTTATTGCGGTCCATTCAAGATAAGGTGCAAACGTTTTTGACCACAACGTCATTGAGCGGGATTGCGCAAAAACTCATTAATCCACCAACGGTGTTTGACATCGCTAGTGGCACGCTGACGGCCGCACCCAGTGAGTCGGATGATGCGTGATTAGGTGGTCGATTGCGTCGGTTGGTTTTGAGGAGGAATAAGTTTGGCTGAACAAGATGAGCAACATTTATCTCAAGAAGAACGTGAACGGGCTGAACAAGCAGAGGCAGACCAAGCATCAAAGGTTGCATCTGATGATGAAACAACTCGTGAAGCGGAGGTCGGCCAGTATAATGCCGATCAGATCCAGGTGTTGGAAGGGCTTGAAGCCGTTCGGAAACGCCCCGGAATGTACATTGGGACGACAACGTCACAAGGACTTCACCACCTGGTGTGGGAAATTGTTGATAACGGAATTGACGAAGCCTTAGCTGGGTTTGCCGACGAAATCAACGTTGTTGTTGAAGAAGATAATTCCATTACCGTTACGGATAATGGGCGGGGAATTCCTGTCGATATCCAAAAGAAGACCGGGAAACCAGCACTGGAAACGGTGTACACGATCCTGCATGCCGGTGGTAAGTTTGGCGGTGGCGGATACAAGGTTTCTGGTGGACTGCACGGGGTTGGTGCGTCCGTTGTTAACGCGCTCTCAACCGAGTTGGATGTTCGTGTGTTAAGAAATGGTAAGGTCTACTACATGGACTTTGAAACGGGCCATGTGAAAACGCCAATGAAGGTCATTGGTGAAGCAGATCCACATGCGCACGGAACCATTGTTCACTTCACGCCGGATCCAGATATCTTCCGTGAAACGACTGTTTATGACATTAAGACGTTGACCACGCGGATTCGTGAACTGGCTTTTTTGAACAAGGGCTTGAAGATCACGATTGAAGACAAGCGGCCAGAAGAACCCACCAAAGAAGTTTTCCACTTTGAAGGTGGGATCAAGGAATACGTGAAGTACCTTGATGACGGGAAGGATGTTCTGTTCGACGAACCAGTGTACGTTGAAGGCACCCAAAATGGCATCGTGGTCGAAGTAAGTTTGCAGTACACCGATGACTTCCACAGTAACTTGCTGACGTTTACCAACAACATCCACACCTACGAAGGTGGGACGCATGAAACTGGGTTTAAGTCAGCCCTAACGCGGGTGATCAATGATTATGCGCATAAGAGTAACCAGTTAAAGGACAACGATGATCCGTTGTCTGGGGATGATGTGCGTGAAGGACTGACAGCAGTTGTGTCCATTAAGCATCCGGATCCTCAGTTTGAAGGGCAAACGAAGACTAAACTTGGGAACTCAGACGCCCGGACCGCAACGGATCACTTATTTAGTGACACGTTTAGCCGGTTCATGATGGAAAATCCGGACACGGCCCGGAAGATCGTTGATAAGGGAATCTTGGCGTCAAAAGCCCGGGTTGCCGCAAAACGGGCTCGTGAAGTAACCCGGAAGAAGTCAGGGTTGGAAATTTCAAACCTGCCTGGGAAATTGGCGGACAATACGTCAAAAGATCCAGTCCTTTCAGAATTGTTCATCGTCGAAGGGGACTCCGCCGGTGGTTCAGCTAAGCAAGGTCGTTCACGACTGACGCAGGCCATTTTGCCAATTCGTGGGAAGATCCTGAACGTTGAAAAGGCTAGTTTGGACCGGGTGTTGGCCAACGAAGAAATTCGGTCACTGTTTACCGCACTTGGCACGGGCTTTGGTGAAGACTTTGATATTTCAAAGGCAAATTACCACAAGCTGATCATCATGACGGATGCCGATGTCGACGGCGCCCACATTCGGACGCTGTTACTGACGTTGTTCTACCGCTTCATGCGGCCAATGATCGACGCCGGCTACGTGTACATTGCCCAGCCACCGCTTTACCGGGTGGCCCAAGGGAAAATGATGCGGTACATCGATACTGACGAAGAATTGAACACGATTTTGGGCCAGCTACCACCATCGCCAAAACCAACGATCCAACGGTACAAAGGGCTTGGTGAAATGGACGCTGAACAATTGTGGGAAACCACAATGGACCCAGAACAACGACGGTTGCTGCGGGTTGATCCCCAGGACGCCATTGAAGCCGATCAGATTTTTACCATGCTGATGGGTGACAAGGTGGAACCACGTCGGAAGTTCATTGAAGAAAACGCTAAGTTCGTTGAAAACTTGGATGCTTAGTGTGTTGGCTAAGAACAAGTGTTGAACGAAGATAAAGGAGTAGCGAAATGAGCGAAGATTTACCGAGTCGCATCACGGACGTTAACCTGTCGCAAACAATGCGGACATCATTTTTGAACTACGCGATGTCCGTTATTGTTGCCCGGGCGTTACCTGATGTGCGTGATGGAATGAAGCCGGTTCACCGCCGGATTCTGTACGATATGCACGAATTAGGGAACACGCCAGACAAGGCGTACAAAAAGTCAGCCAGAATCGTTGGGGACGTTTTGGGTAAGTATCACCCCCATGGTGACAGTGCCGTTTACGAATCAATGGTTCGGATGGCGCAAGACTTTAGTTACCGGTACATGCTTGTTGATGGTCACGGGAACTTTGGGTCCGTCGATGGTGATGGTGCCGCTGCCATGCGGTATACCGAAGTCCGGATGAGTAAAATTGCCCTGGAAATGTTGCGGGACATTAATAAAAACACCATTGATTTTCAGGATAACTATGACGGAACGGAACGCGAACCAAGTGTTCTGCCCGCACGGTTCCCGAACTTACTGGTTAACGGGGCCTCTGGGATCGCCGTTGGGATGGCAACAAGTATTCCACCGCATAACCTATCTGAGGTTATCAGCGGGATCCACATTTTGATGAATAATCCTGAAGCAACCACGGCTGATTTGATGGAGGCCATTCCGGGACCTGATTTCCCAACTGGTGCCATTGTGATGGGGAAAGCCGGGATTCGGAAAGCTTACGAGACCGGGAAGGGTTCCATTACCGTTCGTTCAAAGGTTGACATCGAAACGGCGAAAAACGGGCGTGAACGAATTATCGTGACGGAATTACCATACATGGTGAACAAGGCGCGGTTAATTGAACACATCGCTGAGTTAGCTCGTGATAAACGGATCGAAGGGATCACGGACATTAACGATGAATCTGACCGTGAAGGACTTCGTGTTGTGATCGATGTTCGTCGCGATATGTCAGCCTCCGTCATTTTGAACAACCTGTATAAAATGACGATGCTCCAAACATCGTTTAGCTTTAACATGCTGGCCATTGAAGACGGGACGCCAAAAGTGCTTAGTTTAAAGCAAATTTTGACGGACTACCTGCGTCACCAAGAAAGTGTTATTCGGCGTCGGACAGAATTTGAATTAAAACGGGCCCAAGCGCGGGCGCACATTCTGGAAGGGTTACGAATTGCCCTGGATCACATTGATGCCATCATTTCGATCATTCGGAATTCCCAAACGGCGGATGTGGCAAAGACACAATTAATGGGGAACTATTCCCTGTCTGACAAGCAGGCACAGGCCATTTTGGATATGCGGCTGGTTCGACTAACGGGTCTGGAACGTGGCAAGATCGAGGATGAATATAATGGTTTGATGGCGGACATCGCTGATTATCAAGATATTTTGGCGCACGAAGCCCGGATCAACGAAATCATCTACCAAGAATTGTTGGAAATCCAAAATAAGTTTGGTGACGACCGGCGGACTGAACTTCAAGTTGGGGACATCTCGAGCATTGAAGATGAAGACCTGATCGAAGAAGAAGACGTTATTGTTACCTTGACTCATAATGGGTACATTAAGCGGCTCCCAACCACCGAATTTAAGGCGCAACACCGTGGTGGTCGGGGAATTCAGGGGATGAATGTTCATGATGATGATTTCATTGAGCATTTGATCTCAACCTCAACGCATGACCGCCTGATGATGTTTACCAATACCGGGAAGGTTTACTCGATGAAGGGGTATGAAATCCCTGAATACGGGCGGACCGCTAAGGGAATCCCCGTCATCAACCTATTGGGCGTGGATGCTGGTGAACGGATCCAGGCCGTCATTAACGTAACGGGTGACCCAAGTGAAAGCGACAAGTACCTGTTCTTTACGACCGTTCAAGGGGTCGTTAAACGGACAGCCGTCACGGAATTTGCCAACATCAGAAGTAACGGTTTGAAAGCCATTAACCTGCATGACGGCGATGAACTGATCAACGTTGCAATCACGGATGGTCATCAAAACATGATTATCGGGACGCATGAAGGGTACGCCGTGTCGTTTGCGGAAGAAAATGTCCGTGACATGGGCCGTTCTGCTGCCGGTGTTCGTGGGATTCGGTTACGCGATGATGACTTTGTGGTTGGTGCCGACGTCCTGACACCAGACAGCCACGTGCTGGTCATTAGCGAAAAGGGTTACGGGAAGCAAACCAAAGCCAGCGACTACCCAATTAAGGGTCGTGGTGGTAAGGGGATCAAGACCGTTAACGTTACTGAAAAGAACGGACCGTTGGCTGGGTTAACGACCGTTGATGGCACGGAAGACATCATGTTGGTTACCGATAAGGGTGTCATGATTCGTTTCAACATCAACAGTGTGTCGGAAACAGGTCGGGCCACCCTTGGGGTGCATTTGATTCGGATCGATGAGGATGCCAAGGTTGCGACCATGGCCAAGGTTGAACCAGAAGAATTGGAAGACGTTTCGACTGAAGCTGTTGTCGAAGAAGAATCCAGTGCTGATGGCACAACCTCAGCAAATGAACCAGCTGGTGATGCAACCGAACAGGTCAACGAACTGTTGAATCGTGCGGAAGCAGATCAAAACGAGGATAATGACTAAGTAAGTGACATCACTGGTCGAAAATAAATATGTATGAATGAAAAGGACTGACTGCCCAAATGATGGGTTGTCAGTCCTTTTTGTTGTGTTTGATCGAAGAATGCATAAATTTAGGTTGAGTCGAGGTGAGTTTGTTGCAAGTTTGTTCTAAAATCGGCACAATAAAGACAACAAAATAATGGGGGATGAGCTAATGACTGAAGCAGTAAACGTTTTAGTGGTGACGACAGAAAATATTCCGGGTCAAGAATACGAAGTAATTGGTGAAGTGTTTGGGCTAACAACACAGTCCAAAAACGTGGTCAAAAATATCGGTGCTGGATTGAAAAACATCGTTGGTGGCGAGATCAAGGCATACACAGAATTACTGAGTGAAGCCCGCGACATTGCGGTGACGCGCCTTCGTGAAAACGCTGCAGCCATGGGCGCAGACGCCGTGGTCATGATGCGCTACGATTCCGATTCCATTAGTCAGGACATGGAAACGGTCGCCGCTTATGGAACGGCCGTAAAATTTAAGTAAGCTAAATTTATGGTTAATGAATTACTGGTTGACGATCACTACAGGACGTCAGCCAGTTTTTTTATTAACGTTGATTACGGTCGGCCAGTGGTGGTCATTTTAAAAGATGAGCTCAATAAAAAATCTTTGGGCGCACATCACGTATGTTAATTATGTGTGAACGAACGTCAGTGTTACGCGGGTCATTCGGTTAAGATGTCACGGATGTTAATGCCACCCTTGAGGAGGGTGGGTTGTTATTTAAGAAGTGTCATGCTATACTTTTAGTTCGTGAGCGTTCACCCTTTTCGGTGAATGACTCCTTACCCGTTGTTATTGAACGCGGGTCTAAAGACCATAAGGAGGTAGACAGTCGATGTTAGCAACTAAGTATGAAATCACCTACATCGTTCGCCCAGGTTTAGATAGCGACGCTAAGCAAGCCTTAGTTGATCGTTTTGACAAGATCTTGACGGACAACGGTGCCCAAATTGCTGATTCAAAGGACTGGTCAACTCGGCGCTTTGCGTACGAAATCGGAGGTTTTAACGAAGGTACTTACCGCGTTATCAACCTGACCACTGACCAAGCCGAAGCTTTAAACGAATTTGATCGTTTGGCTAAGATCAGTGACGGAATCTTACGTCACATGATCGTTAAACGCGACGCTGAATAAGCATCCGTTTAAATTAACAAAATTTCGAGAGGAGCATTTCAACCATGATTAATCGCGCCGTTCTAACTGGCCGCTTGACCCGTGACCCTGAAGTTCGTTACACACAATCAGGAGCAGCGGTTGCTACGTTTACGTTAGCCGTTGACCGCCAGTTTACGAACCAGCAAGGTCAACGAGAAGCTGATTTTATCAACTGCGTTGTGTGGCGGAAGTCAGCGGAAAACTTCGCTAACTTTACCCACAAAGGTTCGCTTGTTGGAATCGAAGGTCGGATTCAAACCCGGAACTATGATAACCAACAAGGTCAGCGCGTTTACGTGACTGAAGTGGTCGTTGAAAACTTTGCCTTATTAGAATCCCGTTCACAAAGTGAGCAACGGACTAACAACGCAGGTAACAACGGCGGCTTCAACAATAACGCTCCTCAACAAGGAAGCGCCAATCCGTTTGGTGGCAACAATGGTGGGAATACAAACAGCGCAGCTGCAAGTAGCCAACCAAGCCAACCAGCCGATCCGTTTGCTGGAAACAGTGACAGCATCGACATTTCGGATGACGACCTTCCATTCTAATAACTAGAAGATCGGAGGATTATAACTATGGCAGATCAACGTCGTCGTGGTGGTAACCGTCGTCGCCGTAAGGTAGACTTCATCGCCGCAAACCACATCGAATACATCGATTACAAAGATACAGAATTGTTGCAACGGTTTATCTCAGAACGAGGCAAGATTTTACCTCGTCGAGTAACTGGTACGTCCGCTAAGAACCAACGTCGTTTGACGGTGGCAATCAAGCGTTCACGGATTATGGGCTTGCTCCCATTCGTTGCTGAAGACTAATTGTCTTTTAAACAGCTCCCGCTGGGGGCTGTTTTTTTTATTGCGCTAAATTGGGACGATTTAGGGGACCACAGAACGTGGTGTCGACGGTCACGAGTGTTTTGCCTTCCTGAGGTGTGATAAAATGTTATCAGGATTTACAGAAAGGAACGGACAACATGAGGCAATTATTTGCACGGTTCCGCTTACCTGTGTTTATGCAAAATACACGGTTGCGCTGGGTTGCCATTGAGGGTCAACTGTTGGCGCTTCTTGGAATCGTTGCGGCATTTATCGTAAACTGGATTTTTGGGTTGGTCGTATTGATTGCGGCGGCCGCTTTGTTAATCATTATTTTTAATACGCTTCAAGAAATTAGTATTGATACGCAGGAGTTTATTGCGGATCTATCGTATCGAATCAAACGTGGCGAACAAGAAGCCTTAATCAAAATGCCGATGGGGATTTTGATTTTTAATGATCATCAACGCGTGTCCTGGATCAATCCGTACTTACAGCAATATTTTGGTGAAACGGACGTTTTGGGGAAGGCCATCGCTGATGTCGATGAGGAGTTGGCCACAGCAATCACTGAGCATGGCGATGATGAGACATACAGCACAATCACGTGGGCCGGGAAGCAATTTTATTTGCTAGTTCAACATGAACTAAACGTCGTGTACTTAATGGATGTGAGCCACTATGCTCAAATCGAACAGGACTACCACAATGAACAACTGGTCCTGGGGAACATTTCGCTCGATAACTACGATGAAGTCACGCAGAGCATGAGTGATTCAGATGTTTCGACGTTGCGGAATTATGTGACGAGCACCCTGGCCGATTGGACAAAACAGTTCAATATGTACCTGCGGCGGCTTAATTCTGATCACTACCTGTTGATTGGTCATCTTCATGATCTGGAGCGATTGGAAGACGATAAATTTAAGGTTCTGGATACCATTCGGGAGACGACTTCAAAGCAAAATTACCCACTAACGTTATCAATGGGGATCTCGTATGGGTTAAAGGATCTTAACCGATTGGCAGGATTGGCACAAAGTAACCTTGACCTAGCTCTTGGTCGTGGTGGTGATCAGGTTGTGGTGAAAGCCGAAGACGAAGAAGCCCGTTTTTATGGTGGAAAGACCAATCCAATGGAAAAACGGACGCGTGTGCGGGCTAGAATGATTTCTCAGGCGCTACAGGAATTATTCAGTCAATCGGACCAGATCTTTGTTGCGGGCCACCAGACGCCTGATATGGACTCTCTCGGGGCATGTCTGGGGATTCGACGGATCGCCCAGATGAACGGAAAGAAATGCTGGATCATTTTGGATGAGGCCCAGCAAAGTCATTCTGATATTCAGCAGTTGTTACAGGCTGTTGATCGATATTCAGAAATTAAAGACGCAATCATTACCCCGGCTGACGCCGTTAACCGCGCTACGGATCAGAGTTTCTTAGTCATGGTGGACCACTCGAAACCGTCACTCTCAATGGGACGTGATGTGTATGAGAAGCTCCAAAATCGAACGGTCATCATTGATCATCATCGGCGTGGCGAAGAATTTCCTGAAAATCCGGTGTTGGTTTACATTGAACCATATGCGAGTTCCACTTGTGAGTTGATCACTGAAATGTTAGAGTACCAACCACAGGAAGCAAATGCGATCAATAAAATTGAGGCAACCGCAATGTTGTCAGGGATTGAAATTGACACCAAACACTTCACGGATCATACGGGGACGCGAACGTTTGATGCGGCGAGTTACTTACGGTCAGCGGGTGCCGACGCGGGGTTGATTGCACAGTTTAACAAAGAAAACCCCGATAGTTACATGAAACGGAACCACCTGATCAGTCGAGTTGAGCTGGTTAACAATAATGCGGCAATGATTGCAGGAGAGGATCAGCAAAGCTATGATTCTGTCACGGCAGCTCAAGCCGCGGATTCGTTGTTAAGTATGGCCGGGATCGACGCTTCGTTTGTCATTACGCTTCGTCAGGATGGGCGGGTTGGTGTTTCAGCGCGGTCAACTGGTGAGGTCAACGTTCAGGTTATCATGGAACAGATGGGTGGCGGTGGTCACTTGCAAAACGCCGCAACGCAAGTCGAAGGTCAAAGTGTTAGTGAAGTTCGGCAGACGTTACTCGATTTATTGATTGAAGAAACAACTGAATCAAATAAAACAAAGGAGTAAACTCATGAAAGTAATCTTTTTGGAAGACGTTAAGGGCCGTGGTAAGCGTGGCGACATCAAGGATGTTCCTGATGGTTACGCACAAAATTTTCTGATCAAAAATGGTAAGGCGAAGGTCGCTTCCGCCGCTGCAATGAGTCAGTTACAGGGCCAACAACGTGCGGAAGCACGTGAAGAAGCTGCTGAATTGGCTGATGCACAGGCGTTGAAGGCAACCCTTGAAGCCGATGAAACCGTTGTTGAAATTAAAGCCAAAGCTGGCTCTGACAGTCGGTTATTTGGTTCGATTCCGTCAAAACAAATTGCACAGGCCCTAGAACAACAGTTCAATTTAAAATTAGATAAACACAAGATTGATCTACCAAATCCAATTCGCGTGCTCGGGTATACGAACGTTTCGGTTAAACTGCACGCCCAGGTAACGGCTAAAATCCGCGTTCATGTGGTTGCCCAGTAGTGGATCATCTTCGGGAGCGGGATTTCCATTATTGTGAACAGCCGCTGTCGATTGGGAATGGAAGTTATGAACCAGAGAATGCTGCTTAAATTAAAGCGACTGGATCTCCCAACGTTTGGGAAACCAGTCGCTTTAATTTAATGCTTGTTTACTCAATGAGCTTATGGGATAACTTGGATAGTATTAGTCGTAAAGAAATAAGCGGAGAGAACATGGATAATGTAGACTTGCGGGAGCAAACCCCGCCACAAAATATTGAAGCCGAACAGGCTGTTTTAGGGGCCGTTTTTTTAAGCAACGACGCGTTACCAGCAGCGATGGAGTATTTACAGGCTGAGGACTTTTATCGGCGTGCCCACCAAATCATCTTTCAAGTAATGATGGATTTGAATGCCAACGGAACCGTTGTTGATGCCGTGACGGTAAACGACGCGTTAACGGGCAACGGGCAGATCGATGATGTCGGCGGCGTGAGTTACATTGCAGAGCTAGCGCAGGCGGTCCCAACGGCTGCCAACGTTGGCTACTATGCCCGCATTGTTCAGGAAAAAGCCGTTTTACGGCGTCTGATCAAAACGGCAACGGACATCGTCACCCGCTCTTACAACGAAGAAGATGACGTCGCAACGCTACTTGAAAACGCTGAGACTGAAATCATGCGGGTAGCGGATGATCGGAGTAGCGGTGGGTTTAAACCGATTGCTGATGTCTTGAATCAAGCGATGAATACCGTGAATGAGTTGTCGAAAAATGGAAACGAAATTACGGGGTTAGCAACAGGCTTCCATGAGTTAGATAAAATGACTACGGGGCTTCACGAGGATGAGTTGATTATTCTTGCCGCCCGTCCCGGGGTCGGGAAGACTGCGTTTGTGCTTAACATCGCTGAAAACGTTGCGACAAAGACAAACAAAACGGTTGCCATGTTTAGTTTGGAAATGGGTGCAGAATCATTGGTTAACCGGATGCTGTGTGCAGAGGGGAGCATCGATGCAAACCATTTGCGGACGGGGCAATTGACGGACGAAGAGTGGCAAAACTTAGTGGTTGCCATGGGGGCGTTGTCAAAGACCAGTGTGTACATTGACGATACACCGGGGAACCGGATGGCTGAAATCAGCGCCAAGTGTCGGCGACTTGCGAAGGAACATGAGCTTGGCATTATCATCATTGATTATTTGCAACTGATCGAAGGTGGTAATAAGGAAAACCGGCAACAAGAAGTTTCTGACATTTCGCGGCAACTCAAGAAGTTGGCCAAAGAACTACGGGTACCAGTGATTGCACTATCCCAATTGTCTCGTGGCTTGGAACAGCGACAGGATAAGCGACCAGTGTTATCTGATATTCGTGAATCTGGATCAATTGAACAAGATGCCGATATCGTTGCCTTTCTCTACCGTGATGACTACTATCAACGGGATAATGATGACGATGATAACGGTAATGACCCTCGTGATGATGAAGATCAAAACGTTGGGGAAGTTGAAGTGATTATTGAAAAGAACCGTTCTGGTGCGCGGGGGACCGTTAAGCTACTGTTCGTAAAGTCGTTTAACAAGTTCTCAAACATTGCGTACACACCACAGGGGTAAACGGCGATAACAAGTTGAACAAGTGCTATCCTAACGGGCACGCATCAGTCGATGCGTACCCGTTAATTGGATGGTCAATTATTTCCCCGGAAATAGTAAACACTGAGGAGGAGAGGACAATGCAACAACAAGCTACAGGAAAAGAAATCAAGTTACCATGGCTCCTAGCTGCGGGACTTCTGAATAATATGGGGCAGAGTTTTATTTGGCCGTTAACGACCATTTACATTCATGATGCGCTCCATGAATCACTAACCGTCGTGGGACTGGTCTTATTTTTAAATTCCGCAGCCGCAATTGTTGGCTCCTACCTCGGTGGCTGGTTGTTTGACCGAATTGACGCCTATAAACTGACCCTGGTGGCAACGGTTTACGAACTGTTGACTGCCGTCTTCCTGATCTTCTGGCATGGGTGGCCGGCCTTTCCAATTGGGCTGGTCTTTATGGGCTTTGGAAGTGGGCTGTTAATTACATTGATTAATTCGTTGGGAACGACGATTAAGAAACATGACAGCCGGTACGTGTTTAACATGATCTACTTTATGCAAAACCTCGGAACTGTGTTTGGAACAATGATGGTGGGGTTCGTTTACCAGCATGGTGTGCACTACCTCTTCATAATTGCTGCGGCCATGTATGTGCTGTACTTCTTCATTGCGATGACGCAGTTTAACGTGCCGGTTGTCAAAGCACACGCTGCCCCGACTAAGCACGAAACCACGAAGTTTAAATTGCCGCGACCGAACCTCATCATTATCTGGACGTTCTTTATCACACTGATCGTTATTTGGATCATGTATGAACAGTGGGTTTCAAACATGGCGGTCTACATGACAGATCAAGGCATTCCCTTAACCAAGTACAGCTTCCTGTGGACCATTAACGCCGGGTTGATTTTGGTCTTCCAGTTAGGGGTCAATGCACTGGGTGATCGAATTCGGAATCCGTACTACCAGATTATTCCTGGAATTTTAGCCTTTGCGAGCTCATTTGTGATCTTGCTATTTGTTAAAAATTACGCCGGCTTTGTTCTGGCCATCTCAGTGTTAACGTTAGGTGAAGCGACGGCATTTCCAGCGATTCCGGCAATGGTGAATAAACTAACGCCGCTGTCAGTGAAAGGAAAGTACCAGGGCTCCGTTAACGCCGCGGCCGCGGCCGGTCGAGCGTTAGGACCGCTATTAGGGGGAATCTTGATTGACATGACGTCATACAAGTTCTTGTTTGGAACAGCTGCCATTGCGGTCTTTGCAATGCTGGTGGTCGTAATGATTGTTCGTCAGTGGCAGTACAAACGAACAACACGTTACTAATCGAATTTGAGCAAACTAAAAGAGCGGTGACCGTCCCGAAAAATTTGGGAAGTCAGCCGCTCTTTTAGTTTGGGTTCATCGAGCAAGTGGTGTTTTTTAAAATGAACTAGAACATGGTTGGCACGATACCACCATCCATACGAATTGCATTACCGCTGAAGGCGCCGACGGCAGGACTGGCAACAAAGGCTACGAGTTTACCGATCTCATCGGGGCGAATTAAGCGACCGAGCGTTGAAGTGGGCCGGTTCTTCGCCATGTACTCACGTTCTTTCTCTGCAAAGGAGAGGCTGTCATCGGGATAAAGGTCGTTAATGAAGTCCACAACGCCCTCTGTTAACGTTGAACCTGGCATCACGGTGTTAACCGTCACACCAGTCCCACGGGTGAGCGTCGCTAAACTTTTTGAAAGGTTTAGTTCCATCGCCTTTGTCATGCTGTATTGTGGCATTTCTGGTGATGGTTGAATGGCAGCCTCACTAGCGATAAAGATGATCCGGCCAAAGGATTGCTTAAGTAAGCTCGGTAGGTAAAATTTAGCCAGGGCGTTACCACTGAGGACGTTTGTTTTGAAGTATCGTTCCCACGTGGCATCATCGATGTCAAAGTAATCCATGGCTTCAAAGATTCCCATGTTGTTAATCAAAATATCAAGCGTTGGGAAACGTGTTTCCAGTTGGTCACGACCGGCTTCGGTTGTTAAATCATACGGAGCTGGTTGAAGTGTTGCTGTGGGAACAGTGGCCTGAATGTCGGCAATGGCTGCAGCGACACTTGCCTCGCTCCGACCATTAATGATGACCGTGGCGCCTTCACGTGCCAACTCAATGGCAATTGCCTTACCGATTCCTTTTGTTGAACCAGTGACCAGTGCAAGTTTGTTTGTTAATTGTAAGTCCATGATGAGCCTCCTTGATTGTTTTATCTTCTTAAGAATAAGTGACGACCATGGCTAGAACAAGTAGGCACTTTTTGGTAACCCATGGTGGTGGTAAACGAAGATACAAAAAAACCGACTTAGGATCGGGGAATCCTAAGTCGGCCATCATTCTAGAGAGAGTCTTAACATATCTGGGGGGAGATACATTACGTCGAAGGAGTGAGGGGTATCAACTCCTTCGATATTTATAATATACGCATTGAACCTAAAAGCAAACTTAAAAACCTCAGATTTAATGATTTATTTTGATGAAATGTTGATGTGGTTATGGCAGTTAAATCCTGGTATGAAAGGGATTGTTCGCATAAAAAACGTAATCAAAAAATTTTTGCATTTTTGATTATCCATAAGAATTGACCCCGGAAAAACTTTCTTAAGAAATAATCAATTAATTATTTAATTGGTTTAATCAGAGATTGATTTGATTCACGGATTGAATACTGACGATGTGAAAACGGCCACTTCTCTAGTTAAAGAAAAGTGGCTGTTTTCGCTATTTTTTGTAACGTTGTTTAGGCTAGTACCGGCTGATGGCCACTGGCTGACCATCTGGCAATTGGTCCTCAGGCACTACCACAACCTGACCGCCATTTTGTAAGACCGCGGTGCACAGGGTTGGAAGGATGTCCTGGCCATCATCTGTTGGTGTAAACTGATCGTCAGTCAACGTCCCGTGCCAAGCGCTCGTTTCGGAGACAATGAATGTTTCGACTTGGCCTTGACAGGCCGCAGTTGCGATGTCAGACGGTACGTTGAGCTGACGGTTTGCATTGGCAGCGGACTGGTAATCGTTCAAGGCCTGATCGATTGCGAGGTGGGCGTGGTGCTCGAACAGTGGGTTGATCTGCGTTTGAATTTGCGCAGTTGTTAAACCGGCCGGAGAGTTTTGCAATGCGTATGTTGTGGAAAGGCGTGCTAACCGACTAATGCGCCGGTAGAGGGCTTGATTCTCCGGAAGGGCAAACAGAATGAGTGGTCGAGTTGATTGTTGGTGATTAGCTTGCATAAAGTCCTCGACAGCTTTGTAGTAGTTTGTTAAGTCGATTTCTTTTTCTGCGTCCTTGGAATTATGACCGTGGAACCCAGCATGATCGCCACGACTGACAGCGTTTAAATCACCGCCGCGCTTTTGATCACCGAGTGCCTTTGTTAAAGTAGTTGGCGCGTCATCCGGCAATGGCATTGGAATGGCCCGATGATTTTGAATTTGGTAAAGACGGAAAGAATCACCATTAAGCGCGAGCAGATCAAAGTCAAAGTCAGTTTGTTGTTCGAAAAGAAGCGGCCTTAACTCGGGCGTGGTTGCCACGCTGACATGATCTTCCACAGCGGTTAATAAGTGGTCAACAATAATTTGTTGTGATGTGGCGAGGACGCCGAGACTCTCTTTAATGTTTTGGGCGAAAAGGGTGTCGTCACTAAGCGCACTGGTAAGGCGGTGTTCAAACGGAGTCCACCAGTCGGCGCCAAAGTCAGCGATCACAGTCGTTTTAGCTTGCCGAAGTAGCTCTTGGACCCGTAACCGAGTGTGTTGACGATCGGCAGGATCAATATTAACGTACAGCGACACCACGGGGGCCGTTGGGTGATCCGTTAGCATTGTGTTGAGGGTTGCGATATTTAACAGGGCATTTGGCATAAATTATTCCTCCTGAGCTGTGTTTCTAAAGTGAGTGACTTGTTGAGTTTAGAATAGCAAGTTTATGGTAAGCTCGCGAATAATGTGCCTGTCGTTTGCTAATTAAATTAATAGATTAAAGTTATGAGGAATGATAATGCCTGTTGTTTAACAAGTTGGGTATACTGATAGCAAATAAAAAGGAGGGTGAAGATAATGGAATTAACGGCAACAGATTTTGACATTTTGAGCGCCATTGCAGATGGGCGCGTGGAGTCGGGAACCCCGTTGAGCCACTTTGTTGATTACTGTGACAATGCAATTGGTGGTAATCCACGCCCATTGATCCAGGCTGGATACATTGAAGCAACGGATTTCACTGTGACTGGATTAACCCCGCTGGGTGAGAAAGTCTTGAAAGAACACCAAGGTTAATCCTGCCGGGAGAAAGTAGTTTGTTTGCTGGAAGTGTGGGATAATGTAAAGATCAACTTTACAGCAAAGGACGAATCTTCAATGAATCAACAGTGGCATGACGAGGCAGTTGGCGCCGTCCGTGGGTTACTAAAATGGGCGGGTCTTATTAATATTTTTGTTGGTGTTGTACTGGCATGGACGATGATGTCCTCTGGTGCAAACTTTACGGTGTACTTGATTGTTTTAGTGCCGGCAATTGTCGGTGTTTGGCAGTACACGAAGGTGAACCAGATCAGCGAGCAGTGGTTAACCAGACCGAATGCCTTTTACTGGCAGGCGGTTATTAGCCTCATCTTGGCGTCATGGATCTCCAGTATTTTATTGTGGACTGCTGGACGACGGATTCGAGTAATTGCAGAGCAACATCAATAGAAGTGAGCATATAAAACCACTGCCAGTAATGGCAGTGGTTTTTTCGTCGTAAATCAATGTATTTTATGTAATTAAATAGTTAACGAGGTTGTTTGTTATCTTTATCAAGCATATTTGGTGTACCATGAATAGGTTACAAAAAAACATCTATCATTGGAGGCGATAATGATGAAGAACGCAGTAGCTGAATTTCTTGGAACGTTTATGCTGGTCTTTATTGGGACCGGAACGGTGACCCTGACTAAGGGGGGACCACTAGCAATTGGGTTGGCATTTGGATTGGCGATTACGATGATGGCCTACGCAGTGGGTGGCATTTCGGGTGGTCACTTTAATCCTGCAGTGTCCGTTGCAATGCTCATCAACGGTCGCTTGAGTGCGATCGATGCAGTTAAATATGTGATTTCGCAATTTTTAGGCGCAATTGCCGGTTCTGCGGTGATTGGCATGATGAAGCATGCACTGAACCTACCACAACGGGTTGGATTCGGCCAAACAGATTTTCCAAACATTTCTGCTGGCGCAGCGTTTGCAACTGAAACACTGATTACATTTTTATTTGTGTTTGTTATCTTAATGGTGACCAGCAAACGGTACGGTAACGCTCAAATGGCACCATTGGCCATTGGGTTGACACTAGGATTCTTGATCTTAGTCGCCTTAAACTTAACGGGTGGTTCATTGAACCCAGCCCGTAGTTTTGGTCCAGCCATCTTTGCAGGTGGATCAGCATTGGCACACTACTGGGTTTACTTAGTGGCACCAGTTCTTGGTGCAGCAATTGCGGCCGTTGTTGGTCGGTGGCTTGGCAGTGAAGCTGAATAATCAGGTTTCACGTGAAACAATAAGCTAACGTCAAATAAAAATAGCCACCGTCCCATTGGGAAGGTGGCTATTTTTATTTGGGCGCGATTGCCTAAGCAGGCGCCACAGTAGTCAGAAAATTTTAATTAATGTGAGTGGGCTAAGTTCGACTTAAAAATGAAAGGCCACCGATGACGGCGAAAAGTAACGCAAGCCAAAAAGCGATGCGAATGAAGAACAGAAAGGCAGCGATAACAACCACGGTGCCTAACACCCAAAAAATCGTTTTACCGATGAACCGCCCAAAGATAAGTAACAGAGCTAGTCCAATTAATAGTCCCATTTGAGGACCCTCCTAAATGTTAACGTGTCGGTTATTATTAACCGTGACCAAATTCTAGCACGTTTTTTCGTGGATACAAGTAGCTGTTTCGTAAGGATTGATAAAGAAAAAGAGCTAGTCCGAGTGAACATCTGGGGCATCTCACTATGGGTGAAGTAATAAGCTAAAATAACAAAATTATTCGCAATTAAAGATTTAATCATCATGTAAAGTTAAACAATTCTTGGAATTAATGACAACGATGGGAAAAGGCCAGGAAGACTGTTATAATTGCACGGCATAAAGATAATTCGGGGGTTTAGGAGTCATGTCAAAGAAAGTGAAAGTCTGGGGTGCTGTGATCCTGGTCTTGATTGCAAGTTTGGCAGCATGGAGTGTTGTTAATCATGAAGTTCATCGAACAACACGGTCAAGCGTTGCGCCAGCAAAGCAGCGGTCGACTAAAGCCGCGACACCAACATGGACGGCACAAAAAATGGCGGTGGACCTAGATAAAAGCCAGGCTGCTTCGTTAGATGACAAGATGGCGCAAATTCGGTTCGTTGGGTCTGTCCTGATCGTTCGTCATGGTAAGGTGATGTACGAAAAGCAATTTGGTCAGTCAAATGCAGCCACAAAACGACAGAATCGCCAGGATACAGCGTACCCCATTGATTCGATTCAAAAGCTTGCTACGGGAGCGTTGATCATGCAGCAGGTTCAAAAACATCGACTTTCTTTAGACGATCATATTAGCCGTTTTTACCCAACGCTACCGCATGCCAACGAAATTACCATTCGGCAAATGCTCGACATGACTTCCGGGTTACATTTAGCGGATCCAGTTGGGCCAACAATGGTTGAGACGGACGCAGAAGTGGTCAATTATGATCTTAACCACGTGACGTTTGACCAGAACATGTATGGGAAGTGGCACTACGCACAGGTCAATTACAATTTACTGGCTGGTGTGTTAATGAAAATCACCGGTAAGTCGTACCAAACGCTGTTTGAAAAGCAGTTTGTTCACCGGTTTGGTTTACAGCAAACGGTGTTCATGCCGTCAACGGATCAGCATGTCGCGGTTGCCTATGAAGGAAATAGCGCGGGTGACGTTGATTACGGGAAGGCAGTTGTAACCCCTGATGCCTTTTGGCATGACGAACTTGGAACGGGACGGGTTGCCATGTCAGCGCGCGATCTGTACACGCTGATAAGCGGCGTGTTGCAAGGCAAGGTTATCTCACCAGCCGCTGTCAAAACGTTGTACACGTCTGGAAGTTCAAGTACGTATGGTGGTGGAACCTATAACTTGTATGATGCAGCGGTGAATCACGGTCTTGGCTACGGTTATCAATCGATGTCGTGTGTCTCAAAGGATGGTCAAGATGCGGTGATCATGTTAGGAAATTCTTACCGTAGTGACCATTCAATTAAACCGTTTGCGGAACAATTGTACATTCAGCTGTTTTTAAACAATAAAAATGAATCACAAAAATAATGAGTAAGCTTCACGGATATTGATTTACGTAATAACGGCACCGGTAGTTTTTTACCGGTGCCGTTATTATCTTGGCGCGGATTAAATAAAAAAAGAAAGTATTTTTTCGTTAATGCGCGGATAATGAAATCAAAGGGTTTGAGTTTATTTAGAGGAGCAAGGGCATGAAGGGGACAAAACGCATCAGTATTTGGCGATTTTTACGCGCATTTTGGTATTTTTTCAAACATTATTCGTTTACCGCAATCGTGGTCTACGCATTGATGATTCCACTGTTTTCATGGTTAGGAGCGGGGATTTTACGGTGGAGTCAAATTCCGTATTTATCCTATGACAACGTTGGCGCTGTTGCTCAGGCCCATCCGTGGGCAATTGTGGCGTTGGTTGGTCTTTTACTGGTAATGATGATTGCGATTTATCTGCAATTTTCATACTTGTTGTTAATGGTGGCCTACCAGCGGAAACATCAGCGGCCGACGATTCGGCAAATTCTGGGTGAACTGACACATCGCTTGCCACGGTTATCGGTGGGGACGTTTGGGTTCTTTATCCTGTACTTTTTACTGATCGTGCCGTTTGGTGGGAATTTCATCAACACCCCGTTATTGGCAAAGGTTCAGGTCCCGGAATTCATTGTTGAATTTATTTTAACGAAACCGCTCCTGACTGGGTTACTCGTGGTGGCCTATGTTGCTGGTTATTATTTTGGCAATCGTTTGCTACTCGTTATTCCTATTTTAATGTTTGAGCGAACGACCGTCCGGCAGGCCGTGCGTCAATCATGGGAACGAACGTGGGGGCGCTTTTGGTGGATCACGGTGCGCCTCATCGGGATTATTGCCAGTATTGCCGTTTTGTATGCCTTAATGCTGGGGGCCTTTTATGGTGGGCAGCGCTGGTTTGACGGTCAGGGGCATACCGTTGCCCTGACGGCGGCCATCATTAACTTTAACCTCTTGTCATTAGTGAGTTATACCATTTCGATTTTGGCAACCGTGTGGGTGTTGGACCTTAGTGTGCAGTTGATGAGTATGTACGATGTGCAGGCGCTAACTGATCTACCGGATCTGCCGGTGGTCAAGGCAAAAACGTGGTGGCGAATCGCGGTTCCAGTGGCTGTGACCGTCGTTGCGATTACGATGGCAGGCTATGGGTATAGTTATTTTGCCGGGCTGTTGATTGTTGACCCGCAAACCATTTCTCATCGCGGTGTTGACGATGGCAATGGGATTCAAAATACGGTGGGTGCACTGGCTAAAACGCATAAAGAGCACCCGGCGTACGTTGAGATGGATATTCAGGAAACGCGCGATCATAAATTTGTGGTGATGCATGATCCAAACTTGAGCGGGCTTGCTGGTGAGAACCGGGCCGTTGCCAAGCAATCGCTGGCTAGTTTGACCCAGACACAAATTCATGAAAACGGCGAACAGGCTCAGATTGATTCATTTGACGCGTACCTGCAAGCTGCACATGATATGCACCAAAAACTGCTTGTTGAAATTAAAATGAATCGTGGTCAGGATCGGCATGCCTTAGTGAAACGCTTTGTTTCACGGTATAGTGACTCACTGTTGGCACACCATGATATTATTCACTCACTGGATTATGGCATTGTTGAGCAGTTGAAAACGCAACGGCCGCAGTTAACGGTGGGGTACATTTTGCCATATAACTTTGTGGGCTTGCCACAAACCAAAGCAGATTTTTACACCATGGAATACACAACGCTAAATGACCGGTTTGTCAGCAGTGCGCACCGTCAAAATAAGAAGGTGTTTGCGTGGACCGTTAATGATCCAGATAACATGAAAAAGGTGATGGCCATGGACGTTGACGGGGTCATTACGGACCAATTGGGAACCTTAAAGGCGCAGATCAAACAGCAACAGGGTGATCGTGATTACGCCAACCAACTGTTTGAATATGGCACCCAAAACATTAACGAATATCAATAAAGGGAGTTGCAGGAAGTCATTTCCTGTGATAACCTGTGAAGCACAAGTTCAAAACAGTGTACGAAAAAGCTTATATAGGGCCATGATATGGATGGCTGTCTCTACCTGGAACCTTAAATTCCGGACTATAAGCAAAATTAGCGATGATTTTATCAGCTTCTTTTGCGTGGTTCGCGAAAGGAGCTTTTTTGTATTTAAAAATGGAGGTTATCGTAATCAAACAGCTTGAAGAACGAATTCAATCAGAAGGTCGCGTGTTGGGTGAGGATATTTTAAAGGTTGATGGGTTTTTGAACCATCAAGTGGATCCGCAACTTATGCGTGACATGGGCCAAGCGTTTGCTGAGCGTTTTGCCACGAGTGGGATAACGAAGGTGCTGACGGTTGAATCGTCCGGAATTGCACCAGCGTTGATGGCAAGTTTGGCGCTAGGAGTTCCAATGGTCTTTGCGAGAAAACACAAAAGTTTGACCCTCACGGATGATTTATACACGGCGAAGGTCTACTCATTCACCAAGCAAGTCGAGAACCAGATTTCAATTTCAAAGCATTTTCTTGATAAAAATGACCGGGTGCTTATTATCGATGATTTTTTGGCCAACGGTCAGGCCGTCACCGGATTACTAGAGATTTGTCAACGCGCAGGGGCCAGTGTTAGTGGCGTTGGCGTGGTGATCGAAAAACGGTTCCAGCGGGGGCATGAATTGATTGTCGATCAAGGGATTCCGTTGTTAGCGTTAGCCAGTATTGCAGGATTTGAGGATGGTCACGTTGTCTTTTCACACGAAGGGGAATAACACATGGCACAACAGCGAAGAGCAGTTCAGGAATCACATGCGGCAATGTTGGGATTACAGCATCTATTAGCGATGTATTCAGGTGCGCTTTTGGTGCCACTACTCATCGGTGGAGCGCTTCACTTTAATGCCTCACAGATGACGTATTTAGTCTCCGTCGACATTTTTATGTGCGGATTGGCAACGTTTCTTCAGATCTTTACAAACCGTGTTTTTGGGATTGGCCTTCCTGTCGTGCTTGGCTGTGCGGTTCAGGCAGTGGCACCCTTACAGATGATCGGCCAACGCTTCACGATTGGAACGATGTACGGGGCGATCATTGCCGCCGGAATTTTTATCTTTCTGATTGCGGGTGTGTTTGCTAAACTGCGTAAGTTGTTTCCACCATTGGTCACGGGGACTGTTATTACGGTAATCGGGTTGACGTTGATTCCCATTGCGTTTCTTAACTTAGGTGGCGGGAATGTAGCAGCGAAGAACTTTGGCTCCCCGGTTAATCTTGGTGTTGGGTTCCTGACCGTGGCGACAATTATTACTTGTAACGTGTGGGGAAAAGGCTTTATTCGGCAAATTGCCGTCCTGATTGGTCTGTTATCCGGGACCGTGGTTGCTGGTTTGGTGGGAATGGTTTCCCTGAAACCAGTGTTGGCGGCTAGTTGGTTCCACCTTCCCCAACCCTTTTATTTCGGGGCACCACATTTTGAACTTTCCTCAATTTTGACGATGATCATGGTGTCATTGGTTTCAATGGTTGAATCAACCGGGGTGTTCTTCGCACTGGGGGACATCATGAATCGGCCGGTTGAAGAAAAGGATTTAAAAAAAGGGTACCGTGCTGAAGCATTGGCTGTGACCCTGGGTGGCATTTTCAATACCTTCCCATACACCACGTTTTCACAAAACGTGGGCCTGGTGCAAATGTCTGGGATAAAGGGTCGTCGACCGGTGATTTACGCGGCGGGCTTCCTGATGACGCTAGGCGTGTTGCCGAAGGTTGGGGCGCTAGCAACGATTATCCCGGCACCAGTAATTGGCGGTGCCATGATTGTGATGTTTGGCATGGTTGCCATACAGGGTGTGCGGATGCTGGGCCGTGTCGACTTTCGTAACAATAAAAATTTGCTGGTGGCAGCTGTTTCTATTGGTTTAGGGCTAGGGGTCACGGTTCAACCAGCCATTTTCCAAACGTTACCAAAAACGGCGCAGCTATTATTGAGTAACGGAATCGTCATGGCTAGTGTTACAGCCGTTATCCTTAACGCGTTGCTACGTCCGGAACGTGAACAGCATGTCAACCCGGTCTCAGAACGATAACATAATTTAAAAGGGACGCCTCGTTTATAAACGGGGCGTCCCTTTTGAATTTTATTAGTCACCATTTGTAATGGTGTTGCGAACCAGAACGTAATCAACGGTTTTAAGTGCCGTTAAATCATTTCCTCCTGCGTAGGAAATGGAGGATTGAAGATCTTCCGTCATTTCATTAAGGGTGTCGTTGATGTCACCGCGGTAAGGAACTAACAGATCCTTTCCCTCCACGTTTTTATGAGCGCCTTTTTGTTGTGCGGAGGCAGAACCATAATACTGTTTGAAATGACGTTGGTTGATCATTAGATCTGTTCCGGGTGATTGTTTGTGGCCGGCAAAGAGTGAACCGACCATGACCATGCTGGCGCCAAAGCGTAATGACTTTGCGATGTCACCATTATGACGAATTCCGCCATCAGCGATAATGGGTTTGCGGGCGGCCTTAGCACACCACCGAACCGCTGCTAACTGCCAGCCGCCGGTTCCAAAACCTGTTTTAAGCTTAGTGATACAAGCCTTCCCGGGCCCAATACCAACCTTTGTTGCGTCGGCACCAGCGTCTTCAAGTTCACGGACAGCTTCGGGAGTGGCGACGTTTCCGGCGATCACGAAGCTACCGGGTAACTGGGCCTTGATGTATTGAATCATCTTAATGACACTGTTGGCATGACCGTGAGCGATGTCGATGGTAATGTAATCTGGTGTCAAGCCGGCGGCAACAACAGTATCAATAAACGAATATTCCTCTTCTTTAACACCAACACTAATGGAACTGATGAGGTTTTTTTCAGTCATCGATTGAACAAATGCTAACCGTGTCTCTGGGTTAAACCGGTGCATGATGTAAAAATAACCATGTTCGGCTAACCAGGTGGCTAACGGTGCATCAATAACGGTGGCCATGTTAGCAGGGACAACGGGAAGCTTAAAATGATGACCGCCGAACACGGTCGTTGGATCGGCTTCGGTCCGACTATCAATTAAGCATTTGTTCTGAATTAGTTGCACATCTTCGTAATCGAAAATTTCCATATTGAACAAGAACCTCTTTCTTAGCGGGAATGTAAATCAAGTTCGTCAACAGGAGTACAATAACCGTAAAAAAAGAGAATGTCAAACGTAAATTCACCAAAAAAAGAACAATAAAATTAAAATCGTTATTTTTATTCTGCTTTTGTTGATTATCCGAATGATTGCTGTTACAATTCTCTTTGTTGTTCGACAATTCTAATTTGAGGTGAAAAGATGACAGCTGTAGTGATCGTTGGTAGTCAATGGGGCGATGAAGGAAAAGGAAAGATTACGGACTTTGTGAGTCAAGGAGCCGATGTTGTTTCCCGGTACCAAGGTGGTGATAACGCTGGACATACGATTACATTCAATGGTGAAAAGTATCAACTTCAGTTATTGCCATCGGGTATCTTTGAAGCAGATAAGACCTGTTTGATTGGTAACGGGGTCGTGATTAACCCGAAAAGTTTATTAGCCGAACTTGATTACTTGCATGACCGTGGCGTTAAAACAGCGCAGTTGAAGATCTCGAACCGTGCCCACGTGATTTTTCCGTACCATATCTTACAGGATCAACTGGAAGAAGCGGGAAAGCATGGGCATAAAATTGGAACGACGAATAAGGGAATTGGCCCAGCTTACATGGATAAGGCCTCACGGACGGGCATTCGGATTGCAGATTTACTAGAAGAAGCGACGTTTAAAGAATTGCTTGCCCGAAATGTGGCTGCGAAAAACGAACTCTTGGCAAAGCTGTATGGTGCTGAACCACTAGATTTTGAGGCGCTACTAACGGAATATCAAGGCTACGCAAAACGGTTACAACCGTACGTTGCCGATACTTCAGCGATTCTTGATGAGGTATTGACCGCAGGAAAGCGGGTTGTCTTTGAAGGGGCCCAGGGTGTAATGCTGGATATTGATCACGGAACGTATCCCTACGTGACGTCCTCAAATCCGGTGGCCGGTGGGGTGACAATCGGGAGCGGTGTCGGCCCAAATAAGGTGACATCCGTTATTGGAACGGCCAAGGCGTACACCTCACGGGTTGGTGCGGGACCATTTCCAACAGAATTAAATGATGAAATTGGGAATCACATTCGGGAAGTCGGCCATGAGTTTGGAACGGTAACGAAACGCCCCCGGCGGATCGGCTGGCTCGATACAGTGGTGCTCCGGCATGCTAAACGTGTTTCGGGACTAAACTATTTGGCGTTGAACTGCTTGGATGTGTTGAGTGGGCTGCCAGAGTTGAAGATTTGTGTGGCATATAAACTTGATGGTGAACAGATTGATCGTTATCCAGCTGGTCGCGAGGCCCTACTGCGGTGCGAACCTGTTTATGAAACGTTGCCTGGCTGGACAGAAGACATTACGCAGTGCCAGACGTTTGACGAATTGCCAGAAAATGCGCAACACTATGTTGAACGGATCACGGCGCTAACGGGATTAGAACTGGTAACCCTGTCCGTTGGCCCTGATCGTGAACAGACCATGATTTTGCAGGATGTCTGGGTAAAATAACGTTATTTAATGAAGAAAGTTGAGAGCAAACATGATTGATCGGTATGTTCGACCAGAAATGGGCGCAGTTTGGTCACAGGAAGAAAAATTAAATCAATGGTTGGCCGTTGAGTTGGCAGCGTGCCAGGCATGGGCCAATCAGGGGAAAATTCCGCAAGCTGATGTCGATGCATTGAAAGCCAATGCGAAGGTTGATGTGGACCGAATGATGGCAATCGAGGCAGAAACGCACCATGACGTGGTGGCCTTTACGCGCATGTTGTCGGAGTCATTAGGCGATGAGCGCAAGTGGGTGCACTATGGGCTGACAAGCACTGACGTGGTGGATACCGCCCAAGCGCTCCAGCTAAAAGCCGCGAATGACCTATTGCTAGCTGACTTGATAACGTTGCGGGCCACGGTTATCGCGCAGGCCAAACGGTATCGAAACGTTCCCATGATGGGTCGGACCCACGGTATTCAGGCAGAACCAATGTCATTTGGCCTGAAACTTGCCCGGTGGGTGGATGAACTTAATCGTGACATTACACGGTTCAAAGCCACGGCAGCTGAGATGGCGGTGGGGGAACTCAGTGGTGCAGTTGGAACGTTTGCCAACATTCCGCCACAAGTTGAAGCGGACGTTTGTGACCAGTTAGGTCTTCGGGCCCAACCGGTAACCAGCCAGGTGTTGCCACGGGATCTTCATGCCCATTACATGAGCGTGTTGGCGTTGATTGCGACAAGCCTAGAGAATTTTGCGACCGAAATTCGGGGGCTTCAACGAACGGAATTAGGCGAGGTGGCTGAACCGTTTAGTGTTGGTCAAAAGGGTTCGTCGGCCATGCCGCACAAACATAATCCAATCGGCTCAGAGAACATTACTGGTTTAGCTCGGGTCATCCGGGGGCACATGATGACGGCGTTTGAAGACGTTGCGTTGTGGCATGAGCGGGACATTTCGCATTCCTCAGCTGAACGCATTATTTTGCCGGACACCACTGAATTACTGGATTACATGCTGACCCGGTTAAACAAAATTGTCGGTAACTTAGTGGTCAATGAAGCACGAATGCAGGCAAACATTGACGCGAGCGGTGGTCTTGTCTTTAGCCAGCAGGTGTTGTTAGCGTTAATTGATCAAGGATTGAGCCGTGAAGTTGCGTATGATCATGTCCAACAGTTAGCCCAAACAGCGATGACAACGGGAACGCCATTTAAAACGTTGGTGGAACAAAGCGACTATGTTAATGAACATTTGACGCCAACGGACATCGCGCAGGCATTTGATGTGCAGCGGCACCTTCGCTATGTTGATGAGATTTTTGCCCGGGTGGGCATTGAATAAGGACCGTTTCACGTGGAACAAGCATGACGTCAATAAGCGTAATCTGGAAGAAGCCGGATTACGCTTATTGACGTTTTTAAGTCGAAGTAAACGGGGGCAATAAACAATTGTTTCCTAGCGAAAGAGTTAGTGCTATACTCGTTACTGTTTCCATTCGAAACGTTTTGTGAAATCCCGCAAAACGTGTACTATTCATCTATGTGCGTTAACGTGAATTAATTTGCAGCATTATTTGCGGCAAATGGGGTTGATTCCGCCGTTAATGGTGCATAATGAGTGGCATTATCGGAAATGAATGTTGTTACATAACTATCGTGTAGAAGTAGGAGGAACGTGCTAAATGCTGAAAATAGCAAAGGGCCGAATTTCATCATGGGCGGTACTGGGTGCCGTTTTATTCATGATTGTTCAGGTCGTTGCCAACTTGAACCTACCAAGTTTGACGTCTGACATCGTCAACAATGGTGTGGCCAAGGGGGACATTAGCTACATTTGGAAAATCGGGTTCGAAATGATCGGATTTTCTGTACTATCGGTTGCTGCCGCAATTTGTAACGTGTTTTTGGCAGCACGCTCATCACAAAAGTTGGGTCAAAACTTACGGAGTGACATTTACCGGAAGGTTATGAATTTTTCCAACGATGAGTTTAACAAGGTCGAAACATCATCATTAATTACGCGAACAACAAACGATGTGGTTCAAATTCAAAACGTGGCCATGATGGCTTTGCGGATGATGATTATGGCGCCAATTATGTTGATCGGTGCCAGTTTCTTAGCCTATAACAAGAGCCATCAGTTGTCCCTGATCTTCGTGGTTTCAATTCCAGTGTTACTTATTTGTATTGGTGTCATCATGGGGTTAGCCATTCCATTATTCCGGGCAATGCAAACGAAAACAGACCGGTTGAACTTAGTTTTCCGTGAGGGACTGACGGGTGTTCGGGTCATCCGGGCCTTTCGTCAGGACAAGTTTGAACAAGATCGGTTTGAAGAAGCGAACCAAGATTACACAAAGAATTCGATTAAGGTTAATACCATTGTGGCGTTTGCACTGCCAGTGATGACGTTGGTCATGAGTGGGACAAACGTTGCGATTGTCTGGTTCGGGGGTCAATTGATCAGCACGCAGACCATGCAGGTTGGGAACATGATCGCGTTCATGACGTATGCCATGCAAGTGTTGATGAGTTTCATGATGCTAGCAATGATTATGGCCTTTCTGCCACGGGCAGCCGCTTCGGCAACGCGGATTCAGGAAGTGTTGTCATTAGAATCAACAATTAATGATCCGAAAACAGCGACAGAACCAGCAACCGCTGCAAAGAGTTTGGCATTTGATCACGTCGATTTCCGGTACCAACAGGCTGAACAAACAGCGCTGACGGATATTGATTTTAGTGCCAAAGCCGGTCAAACGGTCGCCATCATCGGGGGAACTGGTTCAGGGAAGACAACCTTGATCAACCTGATTCCCCGATTCTTTGATGTCGAACAGGGGGCTGTCAGTGTTGACGGTGTCGATGTTCGTCAACAAAACGTCAAGGAGCTTCATGAACACGTCGCCATGGTGCCGCAAAAGGCAACGCTGTTCACAGGAACCATTCGTGACAACATGAAATACGGTAAGGATGACGCCACTGATGACGAAATCTGGCAGGCACTGGCCATTGCCCAGTCGACAGATTTTGTTAAAGAAGAAGGTGGCCTTGATGCCCACGTTGAACAGGGTGGTGGGAACTTCTCTGGTGGACAACGGCAGCGTTTGGCCATTGCCCGGGCATTGGTTAAGCATGCGAGTGTGTATGTCTTCGATGATTCTTTTTCTGCCTTGGACTTTAAAACAGACGCAAAGCTACGTGGTGACTTACGGCAAGATGCCCGAATCCAACAAAGTGTTGTTGTCATTGTTGCCCAGCGGATTGCAACGGTGGCCGATGCAGACTTGATTTTGGTTCTTGATAACGGAAAGTTAGTTGGTAAGGGAACCCACGCCGAACTGAAAGAAACGAACAAGGTTTACCAAGAAATCATGCGGTCTCAATTACGTGAAGGGGAGGCAGGTCTCTAATGAGTCAAAATGCGAAACAAACAAACGCACCACGTCCAGCAGGCGGACCCGGTCATGGCCCTGGTGGCGGTGCCGGATTGGTTGAAAAGGCCAATCATTTCTGGCCAACCTTTATTCGCCTGATGCGCTACATGTCTGACCGGTGGTTGGGAATGCTTTTGGTCCTGGTCTTTGCGATCACATCCGTTATTTTCCAAATTCGGACGCCAAAGATCTTAGGGAAAGCGACGACTGAAATTTACAAGGGGATCATGAAGGGGACGGCACAACAAAAGGCCGGCATCAACATGAGTCACTGGCCAATCAATTTTGATAAGGTCTTTCAGATCATTGTCATTGTTTTGATGATGTACCTTGCCTCTGCGGTCTTTAGCTTCCTTCAGCAATTCATCATGACCCGGATTTCGCAACGCACTGTTTATAAACTGCGGCGGTCCTTTAAGGGCAAAATGCGGGTTGTGCCGATTAAGTATTACGATACGCACAGCAACGGGGACATCATGAGTCGTGCGGTTAATGATATGGATAACATTGCCAGCACGCTGCAACAAAGTTTAACGCAGGCCATTACCAGTCTGGTGACGTTTGTTGGAACGTTATGGATGATGCTGACGATCAGTTGGCAGTTAACGTTGATCGCGTTAGTAACGATTCCACTGAGTTTAGTGGTTGTAGGGATTGTTGCACCACGGTCACAACGTTACTTTGGTCAACAACAAAAGAGCTTAGGATTGATCAACGACCAGGTTGAAGAAAATTATTCTGGTCACGAAGTGGTTAAGAGTTTCAATAAGGAAGACGACGCCATTGTTGAGTTTGAAAAGCAGAATAAAGCCTACTTTGGCGCTGCTTGGAAGGCCCAATTTATTTCAGGGGTCATCATGCCATTAATGATGTTCCTGAATAACATTGGTTACGTGTTTGTGGCCATTGTCGGTGGGATTCAAGTGGCAAACGGGAGTGTTAGTTTAGGGAACGTTCAGGCGTTCTTGCAATACACTCAACAGTTTTCACAACCAATTTCACAATTAGCAAACTTACTGAACACGATTCAATCAACCATTGCCTCTGCCGAACGGGTTTTTGATGTTCTTGATGAAGAGGAAATGCAGGAAACGAAGTCCGGTTTGGCACCCCAAACGGATGATCAGAATCTGCTGACGTTGGACCACGTTCAGTTTGGTTACGACGATGAATTATTGATGACGGACTACAACCTTGGCGTTAAGGCCGGTCAACAAGTTGCCATTGTGGGACCAACTGGTGCTGGGAAGACAACGATCATTAACCTTCTGGAACGGTTTTATGATGTCCGTGGTGGTTCGATCCGGTTAAACGGGGTCGATACGCGTGACTTAGATCGTGAAGATCTGCGGTCCCACTTTGCGATGGTGCTTCAAGATACCTGGTTATTTACGGGAACAATCTGGGATAACCTGAAGTACGGTCGTGAAGATGCCACGGATGACGACATTTTGGCCGCCTCTAAGGCAGCGCACGTGGATGAATTTGTTCGGAAACTGCCTGACGGTTACAAGACCATCTTGAATGAAGAGGCGTCGAACATTTCTCAAGGGCAACGGCAATTATTGACCATTGCCCGGGCGTTTGTGGCTGATCCTGAAATTTTGATTTTGGATGAAGCAACAAGTTCTGTTGATACGCGGACAGAAGTGCAGATTCAACACGCGATGGAACAGTTACTTGAAAACCGGACGAGTTTCGTTGTTGCGCACCGGCTATCAACCATTCAAAATGCTGATAACATCATTGTTATGAATCATGGGTCTGTGGTTGAAACCGGAAACCATGAAGCGTTGATGGCTGCAAATGGGTTCTATGCGGACCTGTACAATAGTCAATTTTCTGGAAACATCAGTATGGATGAAGGGGAGGAATAGTCGTGCAACGAAAATCATTAATGCTATTTGCTGCCGCCGTTTCGGCCCTGAGTTTGGCCGGTTGTGGTCGGACATCACTGACGACGACTAAGACAACGTATCACCAAAATGGAATGGTTGCGGCTGTAAAAGGAAACACAAGTGCCAAAAAGGTCACGTATCAAGTGGATGATCAGGCTAAGAAAACGCTGACTGTTCGCAACGGAACGTTTGTCATTCAGGTGCCCAGCTCAACGAAGAACCAGCAGGTGAAGTTAACGGCTGGCAGTGACCACAAAACGGTTCATGTTGCGGCCGCAACGGCACTCGCAGATTACCAAACACTCCGAACGTCGTTTAACCAAGCGTTGGCTGGTTCGCAATTAAGCCCGGCTGACCAAAAGAAGGCCGCTCAGTTGCAGGCCGCTGCCGCAAGTCTGAAGCAACAACCAAGTGCGCAGGCGATGACCACGGTGCAAAGTTTACAAAAGGACGTTCAAACGGCCATGGCGACAGCTAACCAACAGGTCAAAGGCCAGCTGTTGCCAACCAAAACACCGTCAAATGGTGTGCACACCGTTGTGAGCACCAAGGATTATAAGATCCGGATGAACGTGCAGGATGGTAAGGTGATGGGATCGACCATGATCGTGCCAACAAAGAACTTTAAGCAAAAGAGTGGTCAAAAGAAGTTTGGAACCAGCTTTGCGTTACTTGTTAATGGAACGGGCGCGGACGCCAAGAAGGTGATGAAGGACTTCGGTAAGGAAACAAGGAAGGCCAAAAAGGGTTCAACAAACATTGATCCCATCTACTCGAAGGGCGTGAAGTTCACAATCGGCTTGTCGAGTGCGGATATTTATATCTTTATGACAAAGTAGAGAGCGAAACAAATTTTGTTAAGGCTCCCTCCTGTAAAACAAACAGCCCCCTTACTGACGGTCCATGTCAGTGAGGGGGCTGTTTGTCTTACAGGAGTCGAAGTCTAAAATTTGTTTCGCGTTTGCGCTAGCAAAAAACGTGGCCTCCCAAACTGACGGTCCATGTCAGTGAGGGGGCTGTTTGTCTTACAGGAGTCGAAGTCTAAAATTTGTTTCGCGTTTGCGCTAGC
>NZ_JBPCCV010000004.1:0-7873 GCF_053471565.1 Furfurilactobacillus sp. WILCCON 0119 | reverse complement strand
AGCAAAAAACGTGGCCTCCCAAATTGACGGTCCATGTCAGTGAGGGGGCTGTTTGTCTTACAGGAGTCGAAGTCTAAAATTTGGGTTGCGTTAGGGAACGGTCACTATTTAACGACGGTCACTGATTTTGGTGAGCGGTACACCACAAAGTCAGTGGTGGAACCGATGACGGAATCAGAAACGGCGTGTTTACCGTGAGCGCCAATAATAACGTGGTGAATTAATGGTTTGGCGGCTTCCCGAACAATGATGTTTTTGGGATTGCCGTAGAGGACCTGAATGTCACAATCATCCACGCCAAGTTTTTGGGCGCGCTGAGCAAAATCTTCCAATTGATGGTGGGCAAAATCAGATTCGTCATTAATGACGCGGGAAAGATTGGGGTCATCTGGTGGCATGTGGTAAGCGGCCTCGTTAATAACGTAGGTTAAGAGGATACCGTAATCAGCTTTCACGGCAACATCAATTGCGAAGTCACGAACAAGTGGTGCTTGGTCTGAAAAATCGACGGCAACCAGTAATTGTTGACGGCTATCAGGCATGACAGGACCTCCATTTCATGAGTTGGCATTGCTTATTTTCGCGTGGTGGGACTTTATTCAATTATTAAAGATTTCGGGGAGACGGGCAAATTAAGTGCCTTTAGGGACCTAGAAAACGGTTCGACTGGAAAACATTTTGTTTTAGCTAAAATTAAAGCCGTTTTACACCCAGAAATGGGCGAGGTTTGGTAGCATTAGGGCA
Organism: Furfurilactobacillus sp. WILCCON 0119; assembly: GCF_053471565.1. Classification (NCBI taxonomy): domain Bacteria; kingdom Bacillati; phylum Bacillota; class Bacilli; order Lactobacillales; family Lactobacillaceae; genus Furfurilactobacillus; species Furfurilactobacillus sp. WILCCON 0119. The sequence continues at coordinate 7,129 of NZ_JBPCCV010000004.1, read as the reverse complement.
AGCATTTAATGAATGTAAGCGGTAAGCTTAGAGTATAAATAAAAGAAATCGTGAGGTGGCAGGCGTGTTTTATTTTCTTAACACGGGCATTAATCCAAAAAAATCGGGGATCGAGCACGCTGAGATGAAACGGTTAGCGCTTTTTAATGCGCACCAACAAGCGGCACAGATCGTAACCCGCTTTTTCTCCCTTTCCCTGCACCAGACGCTCGCAGACGCAGGCATTGCGGATGAAGACAGCGTTAACTTATTTGATTTTATTCAGGGGACGGAGACGTTTACCCCGCAAAAGACGACCGTGGATGACCTCGTGTTCCCAGCGTCATGGAAACACAAGGTCAATAACGGGGTCAATGAGTTTTTTGATGGCAATCAGTTAATGGCGCGCGTCAATCTGTTTGACCAGAAGACAAAGGCCGTTAGCAATGTGCAGTACTTTGATCAAACTGGGCGGGTCGTTAAGAGCGACTGGTGGGATACCAGAGGGTTTAAAGCACTTGAACAGATGTACGGCAGTAACGGACACGTGGCGACAGAGCAAGTTTTGAATCCTGCTGGGCAACCAGTTTACCAAACGTCCCACATGACGGATCGTCAGGGGAAAGAGCACAATACGCTGTATCGATGGCTCGATTACAAAGGGCAGGACTGGGCGTTTACGGGTGAGCAAGAGATGACCCGGTTCTTTTATGATGAATTAAACCGCCGCAACGGTGAACACAACGTCTTTGTGGTTGACCGGACCTACGAGCTGACGTACCCGTTATTACGGATGCGGACGGCGGCTGTAAAATTAATGCATCTGCACAGTAACCACGTGAATAATCCGGATGAACCACAAACGGCAACGCTAAACTTTAATTACGGAATGGCGATCAACAATCTGAGTGATTGGGATGGGGTCATTACCGCAACGGCTGAGCAAACGGCAGATTTCACTAAACGTTACGGGGATGAAGTGCCTGTGTACACCATTCCGGTGGGGATTGTGCCAGCGGCTGTTAGTGATGCACCGCGCGTCGACTGGTCAGCCCGAAAGCGCGGACAAGTAATTGTCGTCGCGCGATTATCCGAAGAAAAACAGCAGAATCAGATCGTGACGGCGTTTAAGCAAGTTCACGAGCGGGTCCCTTACGCAACGTTGGAATTTTGGGGCTACGCGAATGGCAATACCGGCACAGAGCTACGTGATCAGGTTGCCAGTTTGGATTTAGGCGCTGTTGTCCACTTTAACGACTATACAATCGACATTGGGGCGGTGTATGATCAGGCCCAATTGGCATTGTTGACCAGTCGAGCAGAGGGCTTTGCGTTGTCACTATTAGAGGGACAGTCGCATGGGGTTCCTCAGATTGCCTACGACGTGAAGTATGGTCCACGGGACATTATTCGTGATCAACAAGATGGCCTCTTGGTGACCTTAAACGACGTGGATGCCTTAGCAAATGCAATCGTTGAATTGTTAAACGACGAACCACGGTTGAAACGGTACAGTGAACAGGCGTACCAAGACAGTGAGCGGTATTCTGAAACGGCAGTCTGGGATCGGTGGCAGAAGCTAATTAGTGATGCGAAAAAACAGGGGGCGAACCTGCAATGAACTACTTTGTGAACCAGTATTTGATGGCAATGAATTCTGGTCTGGAGCATGCCGAGTTTAAGCGGTTGCGGGTGTTCCATGATCATGGCGCCGCCGCTCAATTGGTGACGCGAAACTTTGACGGCTTGCTACATGACAACATGAAAAAGTTTGGCCTAGTGGATGATGACATGGTCAATTTGTTTGATTTCTTTCGGGGAACGGAACATTTTGAGCCGACGGTAATGACCGTTGACACCCTCAACCTACCGCGTGATTACAACATTAATCCGGGTGCCGATGACACCAAGGTCTACGATGGGGATCGGTTAGTTGCTGATGTGTTTTTTGCGCCAGGAACGGTGGGCCACTTATACTATGTGCTGATTTATGATGCATTTGGAAACATTACCCAGCGAACGGATTATGATGCGCGTGGATTCAAAGCTCGTGATCAATTTTTCGGTAGCGACAGTCACTTGAGTACCGAGCTATTTTACCGTCCAGATGGCAGCCGGTTTATGGAGCAGTATTACGGACCATCAGCAGGCACACAGGGTGTGCTCACCCAGTGCAAGCTGATGGTTGACGGGGACCATTATTTTAATGATGAAGTGGCGCTAACAACGTACTTCTTAGACCGGTTAAACGAACGGACACCAGAAGAAAACGTCTTTATTGCGGACCGACCGATGGTGACAGATGAACCGTTGGTCAACATGACAACGCCGGCAAGAAAGTACCTTTGGCTACCGACGCCGCATACGGTGGACTTGACGGATCAAGTCTTTGCAAACTTAAACGGGGTCTACACCTACGCGATCCATGAACACATGGCAGCCTTTGATGGTGTGATCACCGCTACCAGACGACAAGCGCAGGATTTGACTCGGTGGCTGGGTGATCATCCAGCCCGGCCAATCACACCGATTTCAGCTGCGGTGGCGTTTGCAGATGATTTAATGGCTGAACCAGTCCCTGTGGCAGAACGAACGGCTGGCCGGCTGATTGTTGTCAGTCGCTTGGAGCCGGATAAACAAGTGGATCAGGCAATCGCAGCGTTTAGTTTGATTCACAAGCGGCTACCCAAGACGACGTTAACCATTTACGGATATGGGTCAGCGCAGCAAACACTTCAACAGCAGGTTGATCAGCTGAACTTAGGTGATGTCGTGACGTTTGCTGGCTACCAAGCGGCAATGGACGCCGTGTATGACGACGCGCAGGTATTGATCAATACGGCCCGCGGGGATGCACAGCCATTAGCGATGATGGAGGCCTTAACGCACGGGGTTCCGGTGGTTAGCTATGATAGTTTGTACGGTCCCCGGGAAATGATTACTGATGGGCAAAACGGGGTCTTGGTTCAACCAGGCAACGTGCAGAAGGTGGCCGACAGTGTCGTTTCACTCTTAAATAGTCGGAAACGGCTGAGTCGCTGGAGTAAACAAGCGGTTCAATTAGCAAAACCATTTAGTGATACAAACGTCTGGAATGCATGGGATGAATTATTACACTAACGAAAAAATAAGCTGTACCGCCATTAATAAGGCCGGTGCGGCTTATTTTTTGTGGTTAAACGACCGAGACTTGACGAGCGTCAATTATTTTAAGTGTCATTGCCACTACACTGAGGATATTCAATTAAAGGGGTGTGGCGACATGACGGTAATGAGATGGATTCAAAGACAGACGCAACGATTGACGGTGATTGCAGCAGGCTTGTTAATCATCGGGATTGGCGGTCGGTTTTTACCATGGCTATGGGTTAGACCGGTTGCGTTAACGCTGGCAGCAATCGTCGCTGGCCTCCCAATCGGCTTACGTGCATGGGGTGCACTGCGCGCCCGGGTGATTAGCATTGAGTTATTGGTTAGCCTGGCAGCGATTGGGGCCTTGATCATTGGCGAAGTCAGTGAAGCGGCCATCGTGACCTTTCTGTTTTTATTTGGGTCATGGTTAGAAGAGAAAACATTGGCAAAAACGCGGCGGTCGATCAAAACGTTGACTGCAATGGCACCAACACAGGCATGGGTCGTTCATGAGGGTGGTGAGCCAGTTGCAACGGATGTTGACGATGTTGAGGAAGGTGACGTCGTTTTGGTCAAGACAGGGGGGCAAGTGCCAGTCGATGGCGTCGTTATGAACGGGACGGGTTATCTCAATGAGGCCAGCGTCACGGGTGAAGCTAAACTGGTTGAGAAGACGGTCGGTGCTAATGTTTATGCCGGGACAATGTTAGATAACGGGACGTTGACTGTTCAGGCAACACGGGTTGGCGAGGAGACAACGTTTGGAAAAATCGTGGAACTGGTGGAAAACGCTCAGGACGCAAAATCCCCGGTTGAACAGTTTATTGATCGGTTCGCCACATACTATACGCCGGCTGTGTTGGTGTTGGCGGTGCTTGTTGGGGTGGTGTTTAAAGATGTTCGGTTGGCCATTACAGTGATGGTCCTTGGTTGCCCGGGGGCGCTTGTCATTGGGGCCCCCGTGTCAAACGTTGCGGGAATTGGAAACGGTGCTCAACACGGTGTGCTCATTAAGGGTGGGGATGTTATGGATACCCTCAGCCGGGTGGATGCTTTGGCGGTCGATAAAACCGGGACGTTGACGAAGGGGGCAACCGTTGTAACATCAGTTAAACGCTACGATGAAAAGGCTAGTCAACGAGCCCTTCAGTTGGCAGCTATGGCTGAGCAAGCGTCGTTTCACCCGCTGGCACAAGCACTGATAACGTACGTTACCAAGCAAAAATGGGACAACGAACCGGGACACGTAACCGCCGTTGAAACGGTTAAGGGGCAAGGATTAGTGGCACAGGCTGATGGTCAGCCATTAGTGATTGGGAGTGAGGCCCTTCTGGTTCAGCACGGTGTTCAACTTTCGTCGGCACAACAGGCGGACATTATGGCTGCCCAACAGGCTGGTCAATCGACAGTCCTGGTGGCAGTTGCCGGGGAGTTACAGGTTCTTGTTGGCATCGCGGATGAGTTGCGCGAAGACGTGGTTGTTAGTCTCAAACAATTACGCCAGTTAGGCATTAAGCAGGTCGTGATGTTGACCGGAGATAATGAGCGAACAGCAGCGGCGATTGGCCAGCAAGCAGGCGTGGATGTTGTCCAAGCTAATTTGTTACCGGAAGAAAAGGTTGCTGCTGTGCAAGCCCTTCAATCAGCGGGGCACACGGTGGCCTTTGTGGGTGACGGGATCAACGATAGTCCCTCACTAGCAGTGGCAGATATTGGGATTGCCGTTGGTAGCGGAACGGATGTGGCTGTGGAAACTTCGGCTGTCGTCCTTATGAAAGGCAGTTTTGCTGAGCTAGTCCATGCGTATGGATTAGCAAAGCGGGTGGTTGCCAATACCCGTGAAAACATCGTCGTTGCAGTGGCGACGGTTGCCCTCCTGCTTGGCGGATTGGTGGCTGGGAAGATCTACATGGCGAGTGGGATGTTAATCCATGAAGTTAGTATTCTCGTGGTTATCCTGAACGCCATGCGATTAATAAGCAGAAAGCCACATAAAAAGGGGCAGAAACTTGATGCGCGTCAAGTAACGGGGGACACATCATCAGTACACTAGAGTTAACCAAGTCAAAGAAACGGAGTGGTCGAAAATGAGTAAAGTGATTTTACAGTTAGATGCCTTGTCTTGTCCCTCATGTATGCAAAAAATCCAGGGTGCACTTATTCATCAAGCTGGTGTTAATGATGTGAAGGTCTTATTTAATGCGGCTAAGGTGAAAGTGGATGTGGATGAAACGGCGACGACCGCGGATGCACTAGCCAACGTTGTTACCGGATTAGGCTATGAAGTTCAGCAAGTTAAAGTTCGTGCTGCAAAGTAAACGGGAGGTAAGTCAATGTCAGTAGAAGAACAGTATCAAGCAGAGTTAAATCAGGCGGAGATTGATCATCATGCACCGACTGCCGGGGCGATGACCGGGCATGTTGTGGCAAATTTATCCGTTTTGATCAATAAACTTCAGCAGATCAAGTGGTACATCAAGGGGCCGGCACGATTATCATTGGTGCCAACATTAACGACATTAATGAAACAAGCAGTGCAGCAACGTGATGACCTGGGCCGGACGTTGTTAGCTGAAGGGGAAGTCACGCCTAGTACCACAGCGGCATTTACGGCGTATGCGATGCTGACCGAGGATGGCCGAACCAAGTATCAACCAGCTGAGCGGATGATTGATCTGCTGGTGCATGATTATGATACAGAAAACCTCTTTATTACCAGGGCGATTAAACTAGCCGAAAGAGAAGACCGGCCTGGTTTGACGGCTCGCTTAACGACATTGTTCATGCATAATCAGGAAACGATTCTTGAGTTGCAAGCGTGGGGTGGCCATGATGCACGAAGTGGGCTCGACGATGAGGATGACGACGATTAGTTGTAACCTGTAACATTCAACAGCATTTGTGGTTTTTGAATTGTATTTCTGTTTGACAGGATTAAAATATAAGCGAAAAGCGATAATTTTAATGTGGGCGGGCAGAACGCGATGAAGGACACAAAATGGGGTAACCGACTAACAAAAGTTGTGGGGAACGTAGTGGTTCCAATTTTGATTGGGATTTGTATCGCACTGTTGATTCGCGCGTTTGTGTTTCAGTTTGCACGGGTCAATGGTCCGTCGATGCAGCCAAATTTGATTGATCAAGAACGGGTGGCCTTAATTAAGGTGGCGCCAATCCACCATAACAGCGTCATTATTTTTGACGCAAAGGGCGAAGATCCGAACGCCACGACACACGTTAATTACGTTAAACGGGTGATTGGCTTGCCGGGTGACACGGTCGAAAGTAAGCAGGGCAACCTCTATGTAAACGGTAAACAAATTGATCAAAGTTACATTGGATCGTCACAACGACGAGCGACAGGAAATTGGAACTTACGAACGCTTGGACGAGAGTATGACTGGCGGACGCAATCAATTACGGTGCCACGCGGACACTATTTTGTCCTGGGGGATCACCGTTCTGTGTCTAATGACAGTCGGTACTGGGGGTTTGTTGATCAAGATAAGGTCGCTGGTGTTGTCAAAGTGCCGTTTTGGATTGGAACGAAGACCAGTCGTGCGAATATTAATCACGGAAATTAATGAAAACGGCCTCCAGAGCGCTTGCTCTCGAGGCCGTGTTTGTCTTATTTGTGGGTCAACCGTGGCGAGTGTCTAGAAAGTTAACTGATTGTTTGTGGGGTAAGGTGTGGTTGCTGGTGATTTAGCTAGTGGTTAACTTAAAAACTTATGACGCACATATAATGAAGTAAAAGACATTTGAAAATAAGAGTTAATCTTTTTTAGAAAAACGCTTGACCTAAGTGCCCCTGGTTGATATAGTAATACACGTTGCTTCGACAGGAAGCGAGTTGCTAAACGGATTTCAAAAAAATGTTTAATTACTTGCTTGACACCTGTTAGACAACATGATATAGTAATTAAGTTGTCAAATGACAGCGAGTTAGATCTTTGAAAACTGAACAACGTTTCGACGAATCAAATGTGTAGGGTCTTTGAACGAAAGTTCAAAACAA
>NZ_JBPCCV010000003.1:294498-353092 GCF_053471565.1 Furfurilactobacillus sp. WILCCON 0119 | reverse complement strand
CGAACACGGAAGTTAAGCTTTGTCGCGCCAAGAGTAGTTGGGGGATCGCTCCCTGCGAGGGTAGGCCGTCGCCATGCAATGAAAAACGTTGACCATTAGGTCAGCGTTTTTTTGTGGTGTGAATTTGTGTGAGGCGTTAAAGAGCATGGCAGATGAAACCCACAATCCACTTAGTCAAGAAGGGCTGCAGAGGCTAGGAACAACAATGAAGCAATGGTCATGAAAAGCGGTCAGGAAGTGCTTAAAAAGGCTTGAAGCCCGCCCTAAAGTTCGCTATACTTATTTCTGTACTGATTTGCCGGATTAGCTCAGTTGGTAGAGCATCGGTATCGTAAACCGAGGGTCAGGTGTTCGAGTCACCTATCCGGCATCAAAGGTAAAGCGTCGTTTCACGGGTTGATCACCGTGGAGCGGCGTTTTTTTGTGGACTGAACTATGGATAGTGAAAAGGGAGATAATAAGCAGGTTGGCAGAACCATGATGCATGAATATGCTATGCTGAGGAGGGATCCACTTTATGAAGTCCGTCATGAGCATGAAACGTTTAATTAGAACGATCATCTGATAAATGAACTATTTTTAAAGTTAAATAAAAGGCGTTATTGCAGACAATTGTGTACATTTGATTTTATAATGGAAGCGAAACCAAATTTGGTATGGCGCTAATCAACTCGACTGCTAAATTTGTGAACGGATAATTTGGGAGGAATAAAGATGACTGAAGTAATCGTTTTAGGTGCAGGGTACGCAGGCTTACGGACGGTTCATGAACTGCACAATGCCAATGTGCACATTACCTTGATTGACCGCAATGCCTATCATTATGAAGCAACAGCACTACATACAGTGGCCATTGGGACAAATGAACCAGACCACATTACGTTTGATATTGCGCGTGCGTTACCATCAGGGGTGACGTTTAAGCAGGATACGGTGACCAAGATCGACGTTGATCACAAGCAAGTTAGTGTTGCAGGTGAAGCAGCACCACTTAATTATGATTACTTGGTGGTTGCACTCGGCTTTGAATCAGAGGACTTTGGCATTAAGGGCGCCGCTGAGTACGGTCTAAAGCTTCAAGACATCGACAGTGCCGTCGCCATTCGGAAGCACTTAGAAACACGTTTAGCAGCCTATAACGAGACTAAGGATGAACGGGACCTCCACATTATTGTGTGTGGGGCCGGTTTTACTAGTATCGAACTGTTGGGTGAACTAGTTCACCGGATGCCTAGTTTAATTCAGCAATACAATTTACCAGCAGATAAGATCGAAATTACCTGTTTGGAGGCCCAACCAAAAGTTTTGCCAATGTTTGATGAAAAACTTGTTGATTACGCGGTGAAGTATTTGGCAGATAATGGCGCCATCATCCACACCGCAACGGCAATTGATGAAGTAACTGCCCACGGGGTCGTTAGTGGTGACAAGACGTATGAAGCAAACACAATTATCTGGACGACTGGTGTTCGCGGAAGCCAAGTGATTGCCGACTCCGGTTTTGATCAAAAGCGGAACCGGGTTGCTGTCGAACCAACGTTAACCCTTAAGGATCACCCAGATGTCTTTATCATTGGGGATAATAGTGCGGTTCCTGACCCAGCTAGTGGGCGGTTCTACCCAACAACTGGGCAAATCGCGATTGCACAAGCAACCCATGTCGTTAAGAACATCAAGGGGAGTCTTGAAGGACAGTCGATGACGAACTTTACGTACAAGTCCATGGGAACGGTTTGTTCACTTGGGCCAACTAGAGGCATTGCTGAAATTGGGTCAACTGGTTCAATCAAGCTAAAGGGGCATAAGGTTTCTCTCGTTAAGAAAATGATTAATGATCGTTCGATTATGGAAGAAACCGGCTTTGCTAACATGATGCGCAACCTTAGCTAGTTAAATTAAAAAGCTTATCAACACACATTACGATTTGTGTGCTGATAAGCTTTTTTTGTCGGTTAGAAGTGGTAAGACTGATTTCGCTCAGGCAAGCGGGTTTCGGTGGGGAGTGAAGCCAATGCCTCTGCGGCCGCCGCTGGGTGGAATGAATGCCACAAGACGGTGGTCTGTCCGTTTACCCGTTTGGCAATGGCGACTAATGCATTGGGGGTCGCGTGGCCAGAACTACTGAGTGTTTGTAACTGCCAGTGATGCGTTGAGAGAAAGTCCTGGAGAACGGCAAAGCGTGGGTCATAATCACCCAGTGGTTCACCATTACTATGCAGATACAGTAGTGGACCAAACGAATCAAGCTGGGGAAGATTTTCAAAACTATTTTGCAGACAAAAATGATCAGGCTCATGGCGAAGCGTGGCAGATGAAACTGGAATAAGTGTATTGAGATCTTCACGGTTTAAATGTGTGGTATTTAAGACATGAATCAGTGCCTCAGGGTAAAATGCATGAAGCAACCGGGCGTAAGCAAGCTCCCAAACAACGGGCCGGTTGAGTGCATTGGCTGTTTGGTTAAACCGGAGGAGTCGCTCTAAATTTCGTGGATAGGGGTTTAACACAAGTAGCTCAGGGTGCGTTTGGATGAGCTCGCGAAAGCTAGCTTGCAATTGCGCTTCACTGGCAGGTTCTTGTTCTGATGGCGGGAAGCTGAAACTTGTGGCTTCCAACATAAAGAGGTCTAAGTGAGCCTGATGAAAGACATCGAGCCAGTGGTGCACGTTTTCAATGTGGGGACCGTTGAGCCGGACATCGCCAGAGATGCCAAAAGAATGCCGCCCATCTGAAATCAGGAGGGCCGTAGCACCAAACGCATCGTGGTCGCTGGCAAACCCAGTCACCGTTAAGTCACCGATCTGGACTGGGGTATCGTAATGAAACGAGTGAAAGTTGAGCCCCATTGGCTTAGCGAGACCGGCCGCGGCCAAGTGCTTGTAAAGACGATAGGAATCGGCTGAGAGGTAAACGGGGATGTCCGTTTTTAAATATTGGAGGGCTGCGGTGTGATCAAGGTGCAGGTGGCTGATGAAAATCGCCTCATGGCGGTAAGGACTTGGTTCAGCTGACCGGGTAAAAAGTTCGGGTAGATCCGGCAAGAGATGGTTAGCCATTAAGGTGTCTGGATCTGCGTCATCGCTGTTAACTGCAATCCCGAAGTCCGTGATAATTCGCGATGTGGCGGTTGTGATCTCGACAATATTGCCACCAATAGTGTTTAGGCCGTTTAGAAAACGAACGTTAGTCATAAAATGGCCTCCTTTTAAAAAGAATTAAGTGCTATGTAAGTAAAGCGGCTCCTGACACTGGACCGCTCTACAAAACCTAAAGTTGATGGGAAACGTGGTTACTGCTTTTCTGTGATTTGTTTCGTTTGGGTTGCTAATTGATCGAGGGCGTCCTTTGCGGAGGTTCCTTTGGTTAGCATGTCGTTAAAGGCATTTTGTTTATCATTGTAGTACTCACTGAATCCAACAAATGTTGGTTGCGAGAAGGCTTGGGGTAATGAATTAACGGCGGCTTTGTTTTCAGGATGGGCCTTTAGAAAGTCCTGATAATCCGTGGATTTGGTTGCGCTCTTATCTAGTGGAACGTAGCCAGTTAGCTTAGCCCATTTTGTGGCCGTCGTTGGCTTCAGCAGATACTTCATAAAGTCGTAGGCACCCTGCTGTTGCTTTTTGCTGGCCCTCTTAAAGAGCACAACGTCGTTACCAGCAACTTCTGTGCCGCTTTTACCGTCATATGACGGTACTGGGGCTGTTGTCCAGTGAAGGTCCTTTGGTGCTTGCAATTTTGTCTGGGTCAACCCGGCAGAGGAACCAATGTAGAAGGCTGATTTACCGTTAACAAAGTTTTTGGTCCAGTACATATCTGATCCAGCGGATTTGGCAGTGCCATCCTTAACCATGTCGAGAACAAACTTAGCAGCGGAAATGGCCTTTTTATTGTTAACATTGACCGTTCCTGCGCTGGTTACGGGGGTGACACCGGCAGCATGGGTCATGCCGTCCCATTCCATGTCAAAACTCTTATCGAATCCGTAAGCGTAGATCCCGTCTTGTTTGAGTTTAGCACCGTCTTTTTTCAGATCTTCCCACGTCTTCGGAACGGTTAGATTGTATTTTTTAAGAATGTCCTGGTTCACGTACATAATGCGGGTGGATTTTGATAATGGCGTTGAGTAATAGGATTTCCCAATCTTTGATCCGGTCAAGAATGCGGGATAAATGTCGTTGCGCGCCTTTTTAGACATGCTACTGTACATTGGATCAAGGTTATCAATGAAACCGTGACTCTTGTAATCAGGAAGGTTTGTGTAAGTTGTCATCCCAATAACGGGGAGGCTATGTGATTTTGCTGCGGCCATAACTTTTTGATTCATCTGGGCGTAATCACCCTGAGACGTTGTCGTCACGTGATAAGTTTTTTGCGACTTGTTGTAGTCGTTGACGATGGTTTCAAGGTTCTTTTGGTACGGTCCAGTTAAGCCACTCCAAAAGGAGATGTTTGTTGGTGTCGCGTGCTTTGATGCGTGAGCCGGTTGAAAAACGGTCATGGTTAATGTTGCGGCAGCAGCAAGTGTTGCCAAAATTGCAAACCCCTTGTGGATCTTCATAATGGTGAGCCTTCCTTTCTACGATAACCAAGTATGTTAAGCAAAACGCCCCTCATTTGCGAATGGCAACACCCCTTTCGGTGAGGAATGTGTGAACTAGCCTTTAAGACCGGCGTGGCTAATTCCAGCAATAATGTATTTTTGAAGGATCAGGTAGACAATGATCATTGGCAAAACGACAAACGTGGAGGCAGCCATAAGGAGCTGAAACTGGGTGCCTGCGTCACTTGTAAAGGCGTTTAAGCCGACAGGCAACGTGCGTAATTTTGCAGAGTTGGTGACAATGAGCGGCCACATGAAGGAGTTCCAGCTCCCAATGACCTCAAGGATGCCAATGGCGGTGATGGCAGATTTAGACAGTGGGACCATCATGGTCCACAAAAAGTGCCAATCGGACGCGCCATCAATCTTGGCGGCATAATACAGTTCGTTTGGAATGGTGTTAAACGTTTGCCGCAACGTAAAGACCGCGAAGAAGCTGGCAAGCCAGGGGATGATCAATGCGCCATAGGTGTTGATTAACCCAAATTTCGACAAGGTAACGAAATTTGGAATGATGAGCATTTCACCAGGAACCATCATGGTGGAGAGGAATAAGCCGAATAGCGCTCGCTGACCGTAAAAGGATAGTCGTGAAAAGGCAAACGCAGCGAGGATGGTCGTAAACAGCTGGCCAATGGTGGTTATGGTGGTTACGAAAATGCTGTTCAGAAAGTAGGTGAAAAACGGGGCTGCGTGCCAAGCACTGACAAAGTTATGCCACTGAAGGTGCTTAGGGAGCCAGGTTGGGGGAACAACCATTGTTTCTGGTGCGGTCTTCAGTGCGGTGGTCAGCATCCAAATGAACGGAATTAACATGGTCACGGCACCGAGAACCAGGACGGTGAACAATAATAATTGGCTTAAACGTTGTTTTGTCATTGTGACGCTCCCTTACACATAGTGAACGTGCTTTTTGCCGTACCAGAGTTGCCCAAGGGTAACGAGAAGAATCATGATGAATAACACGACACCTGAAGCGGCGGCAACACCGTACTTCCATTCAGAATAGAATTTTTGGTACAGGTAAAAGACGATTGTTAACGTGGCCTTCCCGGGTCCTGGGGAACCCGAAAAGAGAACAAAGATCTCGTCAAACACCTTGAAGCCGCCAATAACGCTGGTGATGCTGACCAAGAACGTCATTGGGGATAGCAGTGGTAAGGTAATGTGGATGAAACGTTGCCATGCGTTGGCGCCGTCGATTTTAGCGACCTGGTCGTAACGTTGATTGATGTTGTTTAACCCGACTAAGAACAAAATAATTTTAAAACCAAGGCCCTTCCAAACAGTCATCATAATGAGTGCTGGCATGGCCCAGTGGGGATCGTTTAACCAATCAATGGCATGAATCCCAAAGTGAGCTAAAACAGCGTTAAACAGCCCGTATTGGCCGTTATAAAGCCATTGCCAAACGAGGGAGATTGCGACGGTGCTGGTCACAAATGGCAAGAAGTAGGCCGTCTTGAGAAGGCCTGCCAGCCAGTGGACGTTGTTTAGCATCATCGCGATCCCCAGCGATAAAATGACAGATAGTGGAACGACCCCTAAGACAAAGATGAGGGTGTTTCTGACGGCAAGATGAAAGTCTGGATCAGTCAAAATGAAGCGGAAATTATCGAGGCCAAGCGCGCTCACCTTGTCAGTGAAAAAGTCATACTTCGTGTAAAAGCTCATCGCAAAGGATTTGACGATGGGGTAGATGTTGAAAACGATGGTGATGATCAGCATTGGCGCTAGGTAGGTTAGGGCAATTAGCGTTGATTTTAAGGTGGGTCGTTGATTAATCATGCACCGGTTGCCTCCCTGGTTGAAAATGGTGTAATGGTGGCAGATTGAACCGGTGGCCAGATGCGTTGATCCGTTTGATCAAAGATGAAGGTCCCGGTGGGCGCAAGGGCGAATGCGAATGATTGTTGGGATCGATTATGTAGATCGGCTGGAAAACTGGTTGAGATGAGATCATCGCCAGCGTAGTTAATGCGCGTCATAATTTCACGGCCAAATTGGTGTGTTACTAAGTGAGTCCCATTAAGAACAATATCGTGAGTTCCTGGTTGCACTGGTACCAAGCTTTCAGCACGAACAGCGAGGGTGCGGCCGGCTTTTAAAATGGCCTCCGGGATGTGGCCTGCAAGGTCATGTTGCGCATCGGCTAATGGGAGTGTATTGATGATTGGGGCGCCGATGAAACGGGCTACGAAAAGGTTGGCCGGTTGTTCATAGAGTCGGTTTGGGGTGGTGAACTGTTGAATTGCCCCTTCGTTTAAGACCATAATTTGATCCGCAATGTGAGTTGCTTCTTCCTGATCATGAGTGACAAAAACCGTTGTGATGCCCGTTTCCTGCTGAATGCGGCGGATTTCTTCACGCATTTCGACCCGTAGGCGCGCGTCTAAGTTTGATAAGGGTTCATCGAGCAACAGAATGCTGGGGGACTTTGCTAAGGCACGAGCGATGGCAACCCGTTGTTGTTGACCACCAGACAGCTCGCCGGGGTGTTTGTCGAGCTCATCAGTTAAATGAACTAACGCTGCCAGTTCATGCGCTCGGGCCAACCGGGCTGCTTTTGGCATTTTCATCATCTTCATGGGAAAGCAGATGTTATCAAGAACGGTCATGTGCGGATAAAGCGCATAGTTCTGAAAAACCATCCCCACTTTTCGGGCCAAGGCATCATGGTGCGTCACGTCTTGGTCGCCAAAGTAAATTTGGCCAGCAGTTGGTTGAAGTAAACCACTGATCAAATTGAGGGTCGTTGACTTACCACAGCCACTAGGGCCGAGGAGACAAGTCAACTGTCCTTCGGGGATGGTGAAACTAATTTGATTTAAAATGTGATGATGATTGTCGTAGGCCAGTGAGACCTGTTTAAAGGTAACGTCCACAGTAAAACACCCTTTCAAAGTAAACTAACGTCAAAGCTGGAAAGTAGGATCAAGGAACATTGACGGCAACGGCAGCGAACACCATTGCTGAGATTATGTTAGTGGTTCATTTAGAATTACCCGTTGGGGCTAGTATACACGATTGAAAACGATGGTCAATCATTTTAAAGTTCGGTTTTATATTCAAAAATTAATAAAAAAATCTATAAATAACGTAATATTACATAAATTATGAACATCAGTAATTGGGCACTTGCATGTAAAGCCATCGATAGTGCCGAAATAAAGGTGAAATTGGCGAATCACACAGGGCACTTATTGATTAGTTACCAGGTGGAATGCGTTAAGAAACGGGTGAAAAACAAGTTAGTCATTTTCTTATTTAAACGTCGGTTAAATAAGAAAACTGGTGATGGCAAATGTGAAGCAGTCATGAAACTAATGATTATTTTAAAGTGGTGGCCACCGTTTCAGCGGTCGGAAAATCTGGATGAACGAAAAGGCGGCTGCCTTCCCTAAAATGGGAAGACAGTCGCCTTTTTCGTCAGTGAAATTGTTAAGCGTTCGCGGATGAATGGTGATCGCGAACCAGTAAAATTGCTGCGAAAGCACCGAGAAGTGCAAAGCCAATGGCTAACAGTAAAAGGTTTTTGAAACCAAGATCAAACGCCGAAATAACGAGGTGGTGAACGTTATGGTAAGCAGGAAGTTGGCGCAGTGGCGCTGCTTGTTTGCTGGCAAGCACAGCTTTGCCGGAAAATGGTCCAGCAGCGAGGAGGCCATGTTTAATCCCACCAAGGGCCTGGGGTGGTAGCCCCGTATTTGCGAGGTGGCTAGTAATGTGGTCATGATAGGCATTGGTTAACTGAATGCCCAAGGTGACGACCCCAAAGCTAATCCCAAACTGACGGAAGACGTTGACGATGCCACTTGCCATTCCAATGTGCTTAGGTTCGACGGCGCTAATGGCCGCAGCAGATAGTGGGGGATTCACGGTTGCGTTACCAAGTCCTAAAAAGACGAACGCAATGGCAAAGTTTTCGTACGTAACGTTTGGCGTAATGGTGCGGTACAACAGGTACAGGCCGAGGCTAATGGAGAGCATTCCGGCAAACATTAACCAGCGATTTCCCCAGCGGTTCGTTAAAATTCCAATGACAGGGCCTAAAATAAGGCTGAAGACACTGATTGTTAATTGCCGAATCCCCGTTTGCATAGCGGAGTAACCAATGTAGTTTTGCATGAGAACGGTGAGGTACGTGTACATTGCGTAGAGCCCGGCACCAAGGCCAAAGCCGACAAGGGTTGCCCCAACAAATGATGGAATTTTAAACATCCGCACATCCATCATGGGTTCCTTGATCCGCAATTCAAGGATCACAAAGGCAACCAGGAGGAGCAAACCACCACCTAATAAGCCAGCAACATGAACGTTAAGCCATGACCAACTGGTGTGATTTTCTTTTTGCAACAAACCAAAGATGATGCAGAAAATGGCAACGGTACTAATGACGATCCCGACGATGTCGACGTGGCCATTTCGGTTACCGTAGCTTTCATCGACAAAGAAGAAGGCCATCAACAGGGCGATAATGCCGACGGGAACGTTAATTAAGAAGATGGCCCGCCATGAAAAGGCTTGAACCAGGATTCCCCCAAAGAGTGGTCCGATGGCCGTTGCCAAACCAACAACGGAACTCCAGATTCCAAGGGCAACACCACGTTCTTTCCCTTTAAACGTTGTGGCGACGATCGCCATGGACAAACTGAGCATGGCGGCACCACCAAACCCTTGAACCCCACGGAAAATGTTTAATTGAAGGCCGCTTTGAGCGAGTGCTGAGGCGAGTGAACCCAAGGTGAAAATCAACAAGCCCATTTGGAAAATGCGTTTCCGGCCAAACAGGTCACCTAGCTTAGAAATTAGTAAAAGGCTAACGGCGTAGACCATGGTGTACGCGTTGATAATCCACTGTAAATTGTTAAACGACTCGTTGAAATCGCGCTGAATGGTTGGCAATGCGACGTTAACAACGGTCACATCAAGAAGAGCCATGAACACGCCGAGACACACTGCCACGAGGGCAAGCCAGTGGCGAATGGCTGGTGATAATTTAAATTTTTGCATGATGTAGTGCTCCTTTAAAAGTTACTTGAGGTTAGTGAGTGCGCCTGCTGAAAGCTCACGTTGAACGGTGATTGCCCAGTCGATGGCGGCTTGTGCTTTGGCCAGTCGGTATTGACCAAGGGCGGTTGAGGTAAACTTGTCAGCGTCGTCCATGTCAGCCGCCTGAATGGCTGATTTGGCAGTCTGGGCGCTATCTCTTACGGCCGTTTTATAAGCAATAAACGTCTCAAGCAGGTCGATGGCTTCCGGCGTTGTCAGATGATGTAAATTATCAAGTTTGAAAAGGTACAGCATTTCTTCATTCTTACCTGGCGTGATTGGCTTTGCCATTAACGCTTTGAAGTGGTCGCGACCATGATCGGTGAGGTGAGCGACATTTTGCTGACGACCACCGTCGTGTTGCGTATTCACTAGGGTAATATCGCCCGCTTCTTCAAGCTTATCCAACAGCGGATAAATGATCCCCCAGCTGACCGTAAATCGGTCACCGATAACGTGACTAAGAATGTCACGTAATTGGTAACCGGTTAATGGGTTGTCCATCAATTCACCTAAAACAAATAGTGTGTACATGAATTACGACTCCTTTTATATCAAAAAGATATATATCTAACAGATACATAGCATACGCGCATTTACAGAGAAGTCAACAAAAAATAAAAAAGTGCCAGTAAGCACCACCCGGTAATGATTAGCCGAAAGACGAATCATTGTGAGGGCGGTGGTCACTGGCACTAAGCGATCAAACTAAATGGTGGCGTGGCGGCCTAAATTTGGGTATTGATCAAGGCGCGTGTCTTCTAACGTAATGTTTGGCGGCGTTGCGAGCACATCACGTTTTGTTTCACGGAAGTGGTGGTGGGCATAAAAGGCGCGGGCCGCTTCATTTTGAATGACAACTTTCAACTGTAACGGTTCAGTCGCAATTGTTCGTAAGCCACCTATGAGGGCGGTCCCGACATGCTGATGATGAAATGCAGGGTCAACGAATAATAGGTGAATAAAACTGGCTAAGCGGTAAAATGAAGTGAACCCTACGACCTGCTGATTTAACTCAGCGACTAAAATGAGTTCACCGCGGCTATCACGGTCAAAATCTGTGAGGCGCGGCTGATGAACCCATGGAAAGGCACGCTGGCGGGCCACGAGGTAAATTTGTTCAAGTCTGGGATAGTCTGCCACGGTAGCAGGGCGAATGGTGATCTGTGACATGATGGACGCCTTTCTTGGATCAATGATGAGGATAATTTGATGAAGTTAAAACCACTATACAACATTTTAGAAACGAATATGGGGCCACAAAACTGGTTGGCACCCGAAACGCTGTGGGCACAGTCACCCCTTCAAGTGATGTGGACAGCGATTCTCATTCAGAATGCGAGTGCCGCCAACGCGACAGCCGCTGCAAAGGCATTACTAGCGGCAACTGATAATGATCCGGCAGTCATCCGCAACCTTGATCCTGAAGCATTAGCAACGGTGATTAAACCGGCTGGATTGTACAGGATGAAGGCAACGTATTTAATTGCGGCCGCCGAGTGGTTAGGGCGTTACGATGATGATTTGCTCGCCATTGAACGGATGGATCGAAAAACATTGCAAACAGCACTTTTATCCGTCAAGGGCCTGGGAAACGAAACGGTGGATGACATTATGATGTACGGTTTTCATCACCCACTGTTTATTGCGGATACCTATGCCCGGCGGCAAGTTGGTTGGCTTGGACTTGAAGTACCAAAATCATACCGAGCGTTTCAACAACTTGTGGAGGCGGATGCTGGGCTAACGTGGTTTGAGTTTCAAGAGCTTCACGCACTGATTGACGGTCTGGGCAAACAAATTAAGACGGCCACACAGTGGGAGGCCAGCTTTATGGGGTCGTTTAAACTAAGGGAACGTTAGGGAGGTCAACCGATGCAAGAACCAGACATTATGCTGACAGATTGGGCACTCAACAAGACAACTGGGCAAACGGTGAGCGTCTCGGCGGATGACCTGTTAAACCAACTCTTATTGATTGTCGGCCAAACGGGAAGCGGTAAATCGACGTCAATGGTTGCCCTGTTAATGGCACTGCAACACAAGAGCCAAACGGCAATTATTTTAGACCCAACTGGTGAGTATGTGAACCTGCCAAACGCTGTGGTGGGTCAATTAGGGGGCAAGGCCTTTCTTGACTACACGGCGTTAACGGCACCAGAGCTGGCCCAGCTGGCAGGCATTACGGATCATGAGGCGATTGAAACGCTGGGCGCGGCCATTGTCAGCTTACGAATCATGAAGAATGTGGTCCGTAAACAGGGACTTTACGTGAAGATGAACCGGTTGTGGTCGGATCACGAGGATGCATTAGCACGGTTACACGCGTATCCACGGCCCTACAACGGCGCGCTATTACCAGAGCAGTTGTTAGCAGAATGCGTTAAGCCGCTAGCGGGCGCCGCAGCCAATTTTGATGTAATCGGTCAACAACCTGATTTTGAAAAGCAGACCCGCCTCTATCCAGCGGTTGTGAAGCTTCGTCAGTGGTTAAGCAATCCGGTGTACCAACGCTTACTGCGGTTGCCGATGACGGATCAGATGAAGAAGCGGTTACCCAAAACACGGTATGATGTCGGCTACTTGATGCGGTTGTTTGCCGCCATGAAGGCCGACCACCGCCACCTTGTTATAGATCTCTCAGCATTAGCTGGTGATTTACGGACAGGCCGCTTGATCGTGAGTCTATTAGCCGCGCGGTTACTTCGGTTGAAACAAACCATGAGGCAGAGTGTTCCGGTTGTTTTAACCATTGATGAAGCACATCGCTACTTGTCACAATCGACGGAAATGGCCGATGACGGCTTATCACGGCTTGCACGTGAGGGGCGTAAAGTGGGTGCGTACCTCATGCTGACGACGCAAAGTCCGCTGGATCTACCACAACAGTTAGTGGGCGAATTTGGTCAGTTAATGATTCACCGGTTAACAACAGGGGCGGAATTAGCGTTATTGCTCGCCAATCCCGAGGTGATCGCTGAGATCGCGCAGCAAAATGTGGGTGAGGCAACGCTGGCTGGGACGCACTTTAGAGAACCGGTGCCGCTTAAAATTAGTCCCGCAAATGTCGTCCATGAAACAGCGAGCCCACGTTTTCATTAGTTAGCAGAATCCAGGAGAAAATGGTCGCGGGATGGTTAAAAGATGAGTAAGATGAATGTAGTAAATGTTGAATTATTGGAGGACGTGACCTGATGAATTGGGCACACATTATTTTTGAAGTCGTGATTTACGTCAACGCAGTGTTAGCGTTCATTACGGTGTTTCGAGAGCCCCGTGATATTGCCGCTACCTGGGCGTGGTTACTGGTGCTAGTCTTTTTACCGGTGATTGGCTTTATTGCCTATGCGTTTGTGGGTCGGCGACTACCGAAAAACCGCCTGTTTCAAATCCAGGAACAGGAGCAGTTGCAACTGGACGAGCGGTTAGCGCTTCAACGGGCCGAGTTATCATCGGAACGAAATGAAGCCGATGGTGTGACTGCCCAGGCGCTGGGAACGGTTAATCTCTTTATTGAGTCAGATCAGGCGTTTTTAACGCGGAACAACCGGGTTCATGTCATTAAGGATGGTAAAGCCCTGTTTCACGAATTATTTGAAGACATTGAACGGGCCAAACAAAGCATCCACATCGAGTTTTATACGATTTACGCGGATGACATTGGTCATGACTTACTGAACCTCCTGATTAAGAAGGCAAACGAAGGGGTGGTCGTCCGGGTATTGTATGATTCATGGGGGTCCATGGGTGTTCGACCAAAGTTCTACGACCCGTTACGAGCAGCGGGTGGTGAAGCCTATCCGTTTCTACAGACACGGAGCGCATGGGCCGATTTCCGACTGAACTTTCGTGATCACCGAAAGATCGTGGTGATCGACGGGACAATCGGTTACACCGGTGGTTTCAACATCGGGGATCAGTATCTGGGTCGGAAAGAAAAGTTTGGTTACTGGCGCGATACCCATTTGCGGATCGTGGGTGCCGGAATTTACGGCCTTCAGTCACGGTTTATTCGGGATTGGAACGCAACCAGTAAAGTTAACCCGTTAACTGTTACAAATGACTTGTTCCGTGTGACAAAGGTTAAGGGGAACACCAACATGCAGATTGTGTCCTCTGGGCCTGATTCTGATAAAGAGCAGATTAAGATGGGGTATTTACGACTCATCAACTCTGCCCAAAAGCGACTGTGGATTCAGTCACCGTACCTCATTCCAGATGACTCTGTGTTAGACGCACTTCGGGTTGCCGCAGGGAGCGGTGTGGACGTTCGCATCATGATTCCGTCGATGCCAGATCACGCGTTCGTTTACCGGGCGACGGAATATTACGCAAAGCAGCTGGCACGTGAAGGCGTTAAAATCTTTAAGTATCGGAATGGTTTCATCCATTCAAAGACCATGGTGGTGGATGATGGTGTGGCCTCTGTCGGCTCAGCGAACCTTGATTTCCGAAGTTTTAAACTGAATTTTGAACTTAATGCGTTTATTTATGACCCTGACATTACGGCACAACTTGCGACATTGTTTGAGGCGGACAGTCAGGTCAGTGAATTAACCACATATACGGACTTTGTTTCCCAATCATGGTGGCGTAAATTTAAACAAACGTTCTCCCGGCTCCTATCACCAATTTTATAGTGAAGGCACAAAAAGACCAGCTCCTCGTCAATGAGGGGCTGGTCTTTTATTTGGTGTAACTGTGCTGTGTCTTTAGGAGAGGCGAATGGTCCCTGATTTTGCTACGGCGGTTACGTAAAATTCGGGGTCTTCGCCCACAGCGCCATCCTTGAAGGCACTCGTCTTATGATCATAAATGGCTGTTCGTGGGCCACTAACGGCACCACTTTCGGCATCGAGGTCAAAATTATATTCAGTGCCAGGTGCAAAGTGCAGTTTGATCGTCCCGGAGGTTGCGGATGTATCAAGGTTGCCAGTTAGGCCAGAAAAATCAAGGTTGATGGTTCCAGACTTCGCCTGAATGGAACCGGCACCGGTAAGCGCCGTTCCGCGGACGATGCCTGAGTTTGCAACCAGATCAAACGTCTTCGCCTTAACTTCATCCAAACGGGTTGAGCCACTGTGGACACGGGAACGAAGGAGGCCGTCAACGGTCAAATGCCGGAGTTTAACGTTGCCAGAACTATTTTCGATATCGAGATCCTTCATGTGGCCGCCGTCAACTTGAAGGGTGCCGCTGTTAATGACAGTTCGAACCTGGTTCAACATGGTTAGATCAGTCAATTTAGCAACCCCAGAACGGACATTGAGCAGGAGGTCACCAGTAAAGCTCATCGGAATCAGCAGTTGTGTCCGGATGCGTAACGGAAGGAGGTGTGGCCGTTTGCCGCTTTTGATCGTTAAGGTACCGTTGTTGACGTCTGTGTGGGCAAAGTAACTGGTGTTTGCCCGGCTCATGTATTCTCTGAGGATGATTGTGTCCGTGGTGTGGTTAGGGAGCACCCGGACACTTGAGTTAACGTAATCGAAGTTGATTCGGTCGATTGTTTCCGGTGAGAACGTCACTTCGTTAACCATTGATAAACGATCTACATAAATTTCAGTATCGGTTGCGTCTGTACGGTCAAAGCTCTTATCAAAGTTAGCAAACGTGGTGTCATCAGTTGTGGTTTTCTTTGGTGAAGTTGCTTTTTGGCTCGGCACGTCTTCACGGTGGAAGCCAGTGTCATCAATGACAAGGTTTCCTAAGCGAACGCCATCGCTCGTAAAACTGACCTGGCCGTTATTGATGTCCAACCCGTTTTCATCAATGTTAATGGTTTTACCACCGTTAACGGTTAAGCCATTTTCGTCGGCCTTAAACAGTTTTCCGCCGTCGATTGAAATTTGATTATCCGTGATGTCGATGTGGTGGCCATGATGGTGATAGTGGCCCTCATGCTTATGGGTCGTGGTGTCGTCATCAGTAAATGTGGCATCATCTTCAGGATTGGTCTGATTGATCTCGTCCACGAGATCATCAAGGTCACCTAGTTGTTCAAACGCATGATTGACGGCATCCGTCATGCTTTCGCCTTGGGCCTCGCGCTCATGAGCGGCTTCACTTAGATCGGCGGTAAGTTCTTCACGCAATTCGTGCATATCCGTTGTATCTGGGTAGTCAGCAAAGTAATTATCGAGGCGTTCTTTAACCATGTTATCAATTGTGTCCATTTTCATCGATCCTTCCTGTAATCAAATCATCAATGACATTTTTAGCAAATGCCCAGTTAGCAACGTTTTGTGCAAGGGTGAGGTTCCCATCTTCGGTCAGGCGGTAGTACTTTCGCCGGCCACCCTGGGTTTCATCGCCCCAGTAACTTTCAATTTCACCATTTTTTTCCATCCGCCGAAACGCGGTGTACAATGTTGCTTCGTTTAATTCATAAGCGTCGTGACTGAGTGTTCGAATGGCTTTTGCGATTTCGTAACCGTAGCTGTCACCCTGACTCAGAATGTTGAGGATGATCGTCGTGGTGTGACCACGGATAATCTCCTTTGAAATTTCGGGCGTCATGAGTAAGCCTCCCTAGATTTTTCGTTAGTTGTTTTTGTGAACGGGTACAATGTATCACGTATTACTATTTGTGTCAAAGTAATATGCGTGGAAAAATTGAATCAACCACGATAAGGACCCAACAAAAAACGCCCATTCCTAATGGAATGGGCGTTTTAGACGATTCGGTCATCGCAAAGCCAACGGTAACATTTTCGTTACGGTGGGGCTTGCTCACAAACCGTGGCCGGATCAACCGGCTATTAAACTGTGCAACTCCGGAGTTGCTTAATTGTGACGGATTCTAGGTTGCCGCCCGCCTGTTGCCAGCTGATGAACAACTTCATCCAACTGACCTTGCAGTGCCTAGGAAGGAATCTTTCTAAGGCCATCATTTTTTCGCTGTCTTGTGATTCCTCATTGGCCATTCGTCTAACCATCATAACTGATTATGGGACGTTCGCTCCCGGACGATGTTTATCAGAACAAAACCATTTCACGATGAGAATCAGCCATAGACGCGAGTGCACCAGCCATTCAGGTGATGTGCCTGAACTGTGCTTTCGATCATTAAAGGCCAACTTCCTTCCTCACTTATGAGTATAGCAAAAGCCATTTGAAAGCGCTACCATTTTGCCTAAAATAATTTATATCGCCAAGTTTTGATGGTGTTGATTCGGCATGCTTTCGAGTAAAATAAAGGCATTAGCAAGCGAAACAGGAATACGAAGGGAGTTCGTTTTGACACTAAACTTTATTTTGGGACAGGCAAAGATGGATCATCGCCAGGCAATGATGAACGACATGTGGGTATCGATGCAAAAGCATCCAAATGACCAATACTTCATCATTGTGCCGAATCACATTAAGTTTAATGCGGAAGTGGGCGCATTAAGCGCGTTAAAAGCCATCAGTGGTCAAACGACACCGGTTTTTGCCAACGGGCAGCTACAGGTCTTTTCGTTCAGCCGGTTGGCGTGGTACTTCATGAAAAATACGCCAAGTTACCAACGGCCCCGGCTATCAAATGCAGGCTTAAGCATGCTGCTGTACCACATTATTGCCATGCACCAAACAGAATTGACCCTGTTTGCGGGTGAGCTGAACCAAACGGGCTTCATCAATCAATTAGTCCGGCAATTTGCGGAGCTGAAGGTTGGTCAGGTGAGCGCCGCAGACTTACAAAGAATCGCCGGGACACTTGATGTTGCAGACCAAGCAGATCTGGGTGGAAAACTCCATGATTTAGCAATCGTGTATCAAGCGTACACCGAATCATTAGGCGATTATGTCGATCAGGCAGATTTGATTAACCAGTTAACCAATTTCTTTGTTAGTGGTTCGAGTTTAGAACATGCCCATTTTTATATTAACGGCTTTACCGGTTTTTCGGCACAGGAACAAGCATTAATAACGACAATGATGGTTAAAGCGGCGAGTGTCACCGTTTCGTTAGTGTTGAATCAAGTGCCAACAAAACAGCCAGAATTAGGCGACTTGTTTTATGAACCGGCAAATACGTATCTTAAATTAAGTCAGTTAGCCCATGAAAATCACGTTGAAGTGCTCGCTGCCATTAACAGTAGCAGTGTCCGTGTTAGTGAGACGTTAGCCCAGCTTGATGACTATTGGGTGGCGAGTCAACCTGCCAAACGTGTTCCACCGGTTAAAAGTGCGCAACCAGGCCAGTTGCAGGTGTTTACGGCGCCAACGCGCTTAGATGAACTTAATCAAGTTGCCCGGCAAATTCGAACGTTGGTGGCAGAGCAACCTGAGCGGTATCATTACCGTGATTTCTTGGTGCTGAGTCGACACTTGGCACCATATGAAAACATGGTGGGCCCAGTCTTTGATCAAATGGAAGTTCCGTACTTTGATGACTCAGATAAACCGATGGATAAACATCCGTTGATTGAATTGATTGGCGCACTCTTTGATGTTCGGGCGCATTATTATCGTTATCAAGACGTGATGCGCCTGTTGAAAACGGAATTATTGATCCCAACGATTGATGAAACGCCAATGACCATTGCGGCATTTCGGCAGGCGTTAGCACTGACGGAAAACTGGGTGTTAAAGACGGGGATTGAAGGCCACCGGTGGGTGGAAACCGCTGATTGGACGTACTGGCGCATGCGTAATGTTGATGAAGAGACGCTAACGGACGCAGACGCGGAGGTCCAACGGCAGCTAAACGTTATCCATCATTACGTTGGTAGCATTCTACCTACGTTTTTCAAGCAACTTGAACAGGCTGCTAACGGAAAAGACGCCGCGAAGATTTTGTACGAGTTTCTCCAAACAACAGGGGTGATTGACCGTTTAAATGCATGGCGGACCACGGCCACGGAACGTGGTGACCTTGCCCGAGCAACACGTAACGAGCAGGCGTGGAATACATTCACGGGGATCCTTGATGAGTACGTGGCCCTACTTGGGACTGCTGATGGGTTTGACGTGAGTGAATTCGGGATGCTATTACTGAACGGTTTCGAAGGGGTGAATTACACCCAAATTCCGGCAACGTTGGATCAGGTCATTATCTCTGAAACGGGAATTATTCAACTCGCAGATTATAAAGTTGTCTTTTTAATGGGGGCAACGGATGATGTGATGCCAGATCAAGTCCGCGAAAGTACGATTCTAACGGATGGTGATCGGGATCGTTTGACGCCACGGTTAGCAGCGGATCAGTTTATTTCACAAAATGCGAGTACCCAGATGACCTTTGACCCGTATGTAAATTACATGGGCTTTTTGACGGGGACCGAGCAACTCGTGTTGTCCTATCCACAAGGGGGGGACGGTGAAACAGGTCTCCAACCATCACGCTATGTGACCAGTATTGTGGCTCACTTTGGCCTAACGGTGATTGATTATCAAACCACGCCAACATTGGCGGCAGAGCAACCTGGAGCGTTACAACCGTTTATTGGGTCACCGCGGTTTACCCTAACAAATTTAGTTAAAATTGGTTATCAAGCAAAGGCAGAAAAAGCACCGGTTCCGCGACTATGGGTGTTCATTTATCGGTGGCTGAAACAGTCATCAATGAACCGGTTAACAGATCAGCTGTTGGGCGGGTTGGACTACCGCAATGTGCCAGAACCACTCCGGCCGGATATTGTAAGTGGGTTATATGGCGAACAATTAAACACCTCGATTTCACAATTAGAGACCTTTTACCGCAATCAGTATGAATACTTTTTGAAGTTTGGCCTGCGTTTGGCCGAACGTGATGAATTTGAATTATCCTCAGCGGGCACGGGGGAATACTTCCATATGGCCCTAGATCAGCTGATGAAACTGGTGGTTAGTCGTGGGGTGGAACTCAGTGCGTTAAACGACGCAGCGTTGAATGATTTAATTGATGAAGTGATGCCGACCATTAATGCACAACCGCAGTTTGTTATTTTAGGTAGTTCACACCGAATGGGCTATGTACGGGACCAGTTGATTGAAACAATCAAACGAATGGTGGCTATTATCGGTCAACAGCAACGGCAAACGCCGATGCGGACGTTAGCCACCGAAGTGCTGTTTGGTCACGTTGGTGCGGATCAAGGGCTTCCCGCCTTATCATTTAAATTAGCGGGTGGTCGAAAGATCAACGTTCGTGGAAAAATTGACCGGGTTGATGGAATGAACGTGGACAACCGGGAATATCTGAGCGTTGTGGATTACAAATCTGGCCGGCGAACGTTTGACTTTGAACAGGCCTATTACGGTTTATCGATGCAAATGTTGACCTACCTCGACGCACTTCGTCAGGATGCGGATGCAGTGAGTCCAAGTCAGCTAAATGAACTGGCGGGGGCCTTATACCTCCACATTCAGAGTGCGGGCGTCTCACTTAATCAGCTAAGTAAGGGGAAATTGTTAGACCTTGAAAACGCGGATGTGATCAATAATGCCCTGTTAGCTTCGCATAAATATCAGGGTGTGCTGGTGGCGGACCCAACGTTACTCACAAGTCTTGATGAAGCTATTAGTGAGGGGGGGACGTCGAAGATTTATCCCGTGGCCTTGAAAAAGGATCTGACGCTCTCTGCGACGGCGAAATCAGTGATTAAACCCACGGATTTGGCTAATTTTCTGGCCTATGAAGAGACGTTAATTAAAAACGCCGGGAACCAGATTTTTGCCGGGGCGGATAAACTGAATCCGTTTCAAGATGCGCGGAAGCAAACGGGGTTGCAGTACTCACCGTACACGTCTGTGATGCGATTTGACGCGATGTTACCAGAAAATCGGTACCACGTTTTGGATAAATTAAGCCCAGCGGAAGTGTTGAAGCGCGTGGCACCTGAAGTGGCGGATGTAGAGGAGGAAACACATGGCGACAACTAAATTGGCGTTCACACCAGCACAGAATGCAGCCATTCATCATCGTGGTCATGACGTCCTCGTTTCTGCCTCGGCAGGGTCTGGGAAGACACGTGTCTTAGTGGAACGTGTTATTTCTGAACTCCTGGATGAGCAAAACGAGACGGACATTACCAATTTACTGGTGGTGACGTTTACGAATGCGGCTGCTAGAGAAATGCGGGAACGGATTCAGACGACACTCCGGACGACCATCAACGAAACAACGGGGAGTGATGACGCCAGCGCTGCCCGCAGACGGCAGTTGATGCACCAGCTGAATCTATTGGCGAGTGCCGATATCAGTACGCTGGATGCCTTTTGTTTGCGGCTGGTTCAAAAGTATTACTACGTCATCAAGCTGGACCCAGTTTTTCGACAGTTAGCAGATGAAACGGAAGCACAACTCCTGAAGGAAGATGTTTGGGGTGACCTTCGTGAACAGCTGTACGCGGATGACCCCACTGGTCAGTTTGCGGAATTGACCCGGAACTTCTCAAATGATCGGGATGACCAGGGCTTAGCTGATTTGGTCTTTCGCTTAGCGACGTTTGCCACGGCTAAGGCGGATCCAGAGGCATGGTTGACGGCGTTACCGGATCAATACCGGTTACCGGCCACACAGTTATGGCAAAGCGACCTGGTTCAAACGGCAGTGGTCCCGGATGTTATGGATACAGTTCGCCAGTGCCAAAGTGATGTTCAAACTGCCGTTAATTTGAGTGCTGGTTTTTCAACGGATGAGTATCAGAAAAAGTGGCAGCCGGTGCTGGACGGCTTACAAGCGCAGTTTGCGGCCTTGCCAACGCAGCTTGAGACGGCCGATTGGAATCAGGTGCGAACACACTTAGCCGATGTTGAGTTAGGCCGGGCGCCTGGCTTGCGGAAGCTAGAGGACGATGACAAACGGTTGAACGAAGAACTGAAGTCATTACGAGCGGGGTTAAAGAAACGGCTGGATGGCCTGATTGACCGGTACTTTACGCTAAGTGAGGCCGATGTCCTGAACGTAAACGCCCATGCGCAAACGTTGGTGACGCGGTTAGCGACGGTGACAAAACAATTTATGACGGCGTTCGCCGCTGCAAAACGACAGCGCCACCTTGTGGACTTTGGTGACTTGGAGCACTTTGCCTACCAAATTTTGCAGGATCCTGGTGTTCATGAGGCCATTACGGCAAAGTATCATGAAGTTCTGGTGGATGAATATCAGGATATTAATGAGCTTCAGGAACAAATTTTACAGTCAGCAGCGCGCCATGATCCAGGAAATATGTTCATGGTTGGTGATATGAAACAGTCGATCTATCGCTTCCGGTTGGCCGACCCCACGCTGTTTCTTCACAAATACAATACGTTTGCCACGACGCCTTCAGAAGCGGGTGAACGGATCATCTTGGCCGATAATTTTCGGTCCATGAAAAACGTCGATGCGTTTACAAACCTGATTTTCACGCAATTAATGGATGAACGGTTGGGAGAAATGAATTACGCGGGGGACGCTGAACTACAGTATGGGCCTAAAGATTACCCCGAAGATAATGTGCCCAAGACCCAGGTCATGATTTACGAAAGTGGTGAGGAGACACCGCTGACTGACGACGATGACGAGGCGGTGACGA
This sequence comes from Furfurilactobacillus sp. WILCCON 0119, assembly GCF_053471565.1. Classification (NCBI taxonomy): domain Bacteria; kingdom Bacillati; phylum Bacillota; class Bacilli; order Lactobacillales; family Lactobacillaceae; genus Furfurilactobacillus; species Furfurilactobacillus sp. WILCCON 0119. The sequence continues at coordinate 330,958 of NZ_JBPCCV010000003.1, read as the reverse complement.
CGGATCTTGCGATTACAGATCGGGCGGAAGGCCAAATCGTCATGGTCGCTAGCAAAATTCGAGACATGGTTGAAAACCACGAGCAGATTTTCGATCGTCGGGCCGGCATGGATCGGGACATGACCTATGGTGATGTGGCGTTACTGGTGCCAACCCGCAGTAATAACCTGTTGCTTCAGGAGCAGTTTACAAAGTTGGGCGTGCCCCTTCAGGTTCGCGATACCGCTAATTATTTTCAAACGACAGAAATTCAGATTATGATGGCGCTCCTGCGGTTGATTGATAACCCGTACCAGGATATTCCGTTAGCGGCGGTGCTGCGGTCGCCAATTATCGGATTGAAAGAAAACGAACTGGCCTATTTACGGATTCAAAATAAAACGAGCGACTACTTTCAGGCGTTGCTTGATTTTGAAGAGCGGGTGGTTAATCAACCCGAACAAATTGGTGATTTTGGGATGAGGATCCATGAACGAGTGCGCCACTTCCTCGACCAGCTAGAGCTGTTTCGTGACATTGCCCGGCAAAATCAGTTGGTGACGTTGATTTGGACGATCTATCAGGAAACCGGGTTTCTGGATTACGTGGCGGGGATGCCAAGCGGCCAACAACGGGTGAATAACCTGCACGCCCTTTATGCACGGGCTGCTGATTATGAAAACAGCAGTTTTAAAGGGTTATTCCAATTTGTTCACTTCATTACCGAAATGCAAAAGCACGACAAGGACCTGGCTGAGGTTACCGAAACGACCACTGAAAACGCGGTGTCAGTGATGACGATTCACGGGAGTAAAGGGTTGGAATTTCCGGTGGTCTTTGTCATGGACGCCTCACACGGTTTTAACTTATCAGACCAGCGAAGTGCAGTGATTTTGGATGACCATCTAGGAATCGGGATTACGTGGCTTGATCAAACACGCCACGTCAAGATCGATACGTTACAGAAGAAAATCGTCGCGAGCGCATCGCTGAAAAAGACGTTGTCAGAAGAGATGCGGGTGTTATACGTGGCGTTGACCCGGGCACAACAACGACTTTTCATTGTTGGAACGTATAAAAATCAGGCAGCGTTGACGCAACAATGGCAAAAGGCGGCAAACAGTAACCGGTTAACCATAAACACGGCGTTACGTGCAGAGGGGAAAACGTTTATGGATTGGCTGGGGATGACGCTGGTTCGGGTACCGCACATTGCTGACCAACTAGGCATTAGCCATTTGGTGGTGCCGTTACCCGGGGCCTCAGAACTAACGGAGCGGTTGAACAGCTTTGAGTTAGTGTTCCAGACCCGGGCGGCCTTAGAAGCATCCGGCGTGTTAGCAGAAACGGATGATGAAGCGACAAATCACCTTGAAACGTTACGGACGGCAGCAAGTCAAAGCCTCGGCGGGTCACTTGATGTTGACGCGTTGGAGCAAGTTTTGGCGTTTAAGTATGCAAACCACGCGGCAACAGAGACAACGGCGTATCAGTCTGTGTCAGAATTAAAACGGTTGTTTGAAGAACCGGATCAAAACCAGTTTGGTTTCCTCGATCTTGATGAACAAACGAAGGCAAAATCACGGCTGCTAACAACGGATTTACGAACGCCACAGTTTATGCAGACGGTCACGGCACCCAAGGCGACCGAGATTGGAACGGCCACCCACCTAGTTTTGCAGAGCATTGATTTGACTAACGGTCAGCCCACGGCAGCGGCGTTGCAAGCACAAATTGATCAGCTGGTCGCAGATCATGTGATGAATGATGCCGTGGCGTTAGCCATTAACATGGACCAACTGAAAGCATTCTTCGATAGTAAACTTGGCCAGCAAATTGTGGCCCACGGGCATGACGTGAACCGTGAAGCCGCCTTTTCATTATTAATGCCCGCGTATGAGCTGTATCAGGGCATCAATGAACCGGCTGATCCAACACAAGCGGAACAGATCCTTGTCCACGGAATTATTGACGGCTACTTTATTGAAAATGGTGAAATAACCGTGTTTGACTACAAAACGGATCATGTGAATCCGCAGGCTGTGGATGCTGGTTTGGCTGCGTTAGTCACGCGGTATCGCGGGCAGTTAAATCTGTATGCGGCGGCCTTAACAAGCATGACGGGGCTCCCCGTCGCCCATAAAGTGCTGTTTTCGCTGAGTGCTGGGCGTGCCATTGAAGTGAACTAAAGGAGACGATGGAAACATGACAAACTATAAATTTCTTCAACCACTAACGTTGGCTAATGGGGTTGTGATTAAAAACCGGATCGTGATGGCGCCCATGACCGAAATGAGTGCGTATGAATCTGGTGCAATTACCAAGGATCAACTTGATTATTACGGCATGCGTTCTGGCGGGGTTGGAATGGAAATCACTGCCTGCGCAAATGTTACACCGTTAGGAAAGGGCTTTGAGGGGAACCTTAGTGCTGCAAGCGATCGAATGATCCCGGGATTATCAAAGCTAGCCCAGGTCATGAAATCTAACGGGACAAAAGCCATTCTTCAGATTTTTGATGCCGGTCGGATGACTTCGTCAAAGATTTTGAAGGGTGAACAGCCGGTTAGTGCTTCTGCAATTCGTGCTGAACGACCTGGTTTAGAAACACCGCGCGAATTAACGAGCGCTGAAGTGCTGGCTGAAATTAAGGCCTTTGGTGAAGCGGCTCGGCGTGCAGCACAAGCGGGCTTTGATGGGGTCGAAATTCACGGAGCCAACACCTATTTGATCCAACAGTTCTTTTCACCAAACTCCAACCAGCGGACGGATCAATGGGGTGGAAGTGTTGAAAACCGGATGCGGTTTCCACTTGCGGTCATTGATCAGGTTCGTGAGGCAGCCGGTCAATATGCGGCCGATGACTTTACTATCGGGTACCGGATTAGTCCAGAAGAAGTGGAGACACCAGGAATTCGGTTGGCGGATACCCTTACTTTTGTTGATAAATTAGCTGATTCAACGTTGGATTATTTACACGTTTCAATGGGAAACGTGTGGCGGACATCGTTGAATAATCAAGAAGCGACAGCCCCGATCCTCCCGCAGATTAAGCAGGTGCTTGGTGACCGGTTGCCACTGATTGGTGTTGGTGGGATTGAAACGCCCGCTGACGCTGAAAAGGTGATGGACGCAGGTGTTGATTTTGCGGCAATTGGTCGTGAGTTGATCCGTGAACCGAAGTGGGTTCAAAAAGTCATTGCTGATGATGAGGACACCATTCGGTATGTCATTTCACCGAATGACATTGATGATTTAAACGTACCTGCTCCTCTGTGGGACTTCCTGAATGCGGTCTTTAAACCAATTGCCGGGATCTCAACGGAAGCGACACCCGAGGAAACGTTTGCTAACGCAGCGGCGCCGTGGGAAAAGTTTTAACGACCATAATGGGTTTAAGTCATGCAAAAAGCGTCACCGGAATTTTTTTCTGGTGACGCTTTTTGACGTCCTGCTTGTTTGGGCACAGAAAAAACGCTGCGACCAGTAGGCCACAGCGTTTTAAGAGTGAGTCTATTGTTATTGTTCTTCGTACCAGCTGTAATGGAAGTTACCAGGACGGTCGACACGTTCGTAGGTGTGAGCCCCGAAGTAGTCACGCTGTGCTTGTAACAGGTTAGCAGGCAGAACTTCTGCACGGAAGCTGTCGTAGTAAGTGATGGCTGCTGAGAAGCTAGGAACTGGAACCCCAGCTTGAACGGCCATGGCAACGACGTCACGAACAGATTGTTGGTACTTAGTGGCAATGTCCTTGAAGTAGTCGTCGAACAATAAGTTCGTCAACTTAGGATCCTTGTCATAGGCATCCGTGATGTTTTGAAGGAAGCCAGCACGGATGATACATCCGGCACGCCAGATCTGTGCAAGCTGACCGAATTGTAAGTCCCAGTCGTAGGTTTCGGAAGCAACGCGAAGTTGTTCGAATCCTTGGGCATAACTCATCAACTTACTGAAGAACAAGGCTTGACGAATCTTTTCGACGAATTCAGTCTTGTCACCAATTTCAGCCTTACCTTGCATTGCAGCGGCTGGTAATGCCTTAGAAGCCTTAACACGTTCGTCCTTCATCATTGAAATGTAACGTGCATAAACGGATTCAGTAATAACGGATTGTGGGACTTGGATGTTCAAAGCGTCTTCTGAACTCCACTTACCAGTTCCCTTGTTGTTACCACGGTCTAAGATGGCGTCAACGATTGGTAAGTTCTTGTCGTCACCTAAGTCATCCTTACGGCTCAAAATGTCGGCCGTAATTTCGATTAAGTAACTGTCCAATTCGCCCTTGTTCCATTCCTTGAAAATGTCAGCCATTTCGTCAACAGAGATTCCGGCGACGTTACGCATGATGTTGTAACTTTCGTCGATCAGTTCTTCATCACCGTATTCAATCCCGTTATGAACCATCTTAACGTAGTGACCAGCACCGTTAGGGCCGATGTAAGTGACACAAGGGGTGCCATCTTGAGGTGCTTTGGCAGAGATTTGTTCGAGGATTGGTGCAACCAAGTCATAGGCGTCTTTTTGACCACCAGGCATCAAAGAAGGTCCTTGTAAGGCACCTAATTCACCACCAGAGACACCCATCCCGATAAAGTTGATCCCGGATTTGTCCAGTTCAGCATTCCGAGCCATGGTGTCGTGGAAGTTAGTGTTCCCACCATCGATCAAAACGTCACCCTTGTCCAATAGAGGCAAGAGTTCTTGAATAACGGCGTCAGTTGGCATCCCAGCTTTAACCATCAGTAAAATCCGCCGAGGTGTTTCTAATGAGTTAACGAAGTCTGCAACAGTATAACTAGGAACCAGCTTCTTTTCGCTGTGATCCTTCATCATATCGTCAGTCTTAGACCGTGAACGGTTGTAAACGCCGACAGTGTAGCCACGGCTTTCGATGTTCAGGGCCAAGTTCTTCCCCATAACTGCTAAACCAACAACACCAATTTGTGCTTTTTGATCTGCCATGATAAACCTTCCTTGTTCTGTATTAGCATGAAAATTGTTGTCAATTAGACAAAATGCCGTCAAAACAACAATGTTCCATAATTGTGAAAAGCGACACGAGTACAGCTATTATGGTAGTTGATGTGCCCGAATTTTTCAACTACTAGGCCACGCTTTTGGGGTAAACCAATGAAATAAATTTTCTTTACAGAGAAACAGGGATGATTGACGCGCATTAAATGATAAAAGTCTGTAACGATGGTTAGTTAACCAATCAAAACAATTGCCGGGGTCGAAGACATCAGGTAGACTGAACGTTACTGAAAACATGAAGAAAGAGGGAACATCATGGACGAGGTTGTAATCGTTAGTGCAGTGCGAACACCGGTTGGTAAGATGGGTGGTCATTTAGCTAGTTTTAGCGCGGTTGACTTGGGTGTAATAGCGGCTAAAGCGGCCATCGAACGGGCAGGGATCGCGCCGGCGATTGTTGACCAGACCATTGCCGGAAACGTGCTACAGGCGGGAAGCGGTCAAAATGTTGGTCGGCAAATTAGCATTAAGGCTGGTGTTCCGGAGACCAGTCCGGCGATGACGATAAACGAAGTGTGTGGTTCAGGACTAAAGGCGATTCGTTTAGGCCAGGCAGCCATTACCATGGGCGATGCTGACAGTGTTCTAGTCGTTGGGACAGAAAGCATGAGCAATGCGCCATACCTTGCGAAGGGCATGCGGTTTGGAACAAAGTTTGGTGATACAACGTTTGTCGACAGCATGGAGCATGATGGCCTCACGGACGCCTTTAGCGATAAACCAATGGGGGTCACCGCCGAAAACGTTGCCGCAATGTACCACGTGACCCGTGAAGAGCAGGATGCATTTGCATTAGCGTCCCACCAAAAGGCAGCACAGGCTAGCGATGACGGGCAATTTGCTGATGAAATGGTGCCACTCACGGTTACTGAACGGCATGGGCAACGCGTGGTGGATCGCGACGAAACGATTCGTGAAGATACTGATCTTGAAAAGCTCGCCAAACTAGCACCGACGTTTGAAGACCACGGAACGGTTACAGCCGGGAACGCAGCGCCATTAAACGATGGTGCCGCGGCAATGGTGCTGATGCGGCGGGAACGTGCAGAGGAACTGGCGGTTCCGATCCTTGCAACCATCACGGGCTACCAAGAAGTCGGGGTTGATCCACAAATCATGGGGTATTCACCGGTTAGTGCGGTTCACGGGTTACTGGCGAAAACAAAAACAGCCATTGATGACATTGACCTCTTCGAACTAAACGAAGCGTTCGCAGCGCCAAGCGTGGCCGTTGCGCGTGAGTTAGGAATCCCAGCGGAAAAACTGAATCCTAATGGCGGTTCCATTGCGATCGGTCATCCGTTAGGTGCAACCGGTGTTCGCATTGTGACCGGCCTTATTTATGCACTTCGTCATGCGGAGCGTCATGTTGGTGTTGCCGGGTTATGTATCGGTGGTGGCCTGGGCATCGCACTGCAAATCAACGTTGACTAAGGATTTTTGGGGCTCAATTGAGCTGATTTTATGATTATTAACTAAAAGGCAGCACTTATGAATGAATGCGTCATTCATAAGTGCTGCCTTTTTGAAATTTGTGGGTTGATCACATGTATTTTAATGTGAAATATTAAACAAAACGACGCTGTTTACTGTTATTAGGCCCTTTCTAGCAAAACGTTTATCGTTGTTCAATTAGGTCATAAAAAATTTAAATCAGAAATTAGTTAATAATGTTTCTCAAAGTCCCACACTTTGAACGGATTTATGATAAGTGCTGAGTGAGAGAGATGGTATAAATATGGACAAGACAGAAACTTGTAAACTATTTAGGAGATAAATAAATGATTAAAACAGATTTAACGACAACAGCGATTTTACGTCAGGTCGACCTTGTTCACCGTGAGATTGATGATTTAGAAAAAAACGTTGGCCGGATTTGTCAAAAACACGACTTAAACGTTTTGGATTACCTGATTTTGGATGAACTGGGTGAAGTTTCAGAAGGGGCGCGTAATGAGCAGTTAGCCCACAAGCTTCACGTGTCGTCTGCGCTATTTAGTATTCGTCTTAAGCGGTTATTAACTGCCAAACTGATTCAAATTGAAACAGACGTGAAGGACCGGCGGGTTCACCGCATCTTACTGACAGAAGCAGGGGAACTCTGCCTGGACGAAATTGCGAACCAAATTGAGGATGAGGCGCCTTTAACGGCTGCGTTTGACGAATTACGTTCAGAATTCGAACTTGCAACTAAGGTTATCGATAAAAGCCATAACGCAATTGCTTAGTTTTTGTTGATGGGTTGCTGTTGATCGATGTGGTTGCTGGCTGTCTTAAAAACGAGTGCTTTACTAAGAAAGTAATTAACGACAATTGCGATGGCGTGGGCAATCAACTTGCTGACCGTGGCGTTGACCGTTAGTTGTGAGATTAAGAGCCACAAGAAAATGACTTCGATGACGTAAGTTAAGACACGTGTCAGGTAGAATGAACCAATCTCAGGCCACCATCCGGTTGCGTGTGTTTTAAAGACAAGGTATTTATTAACAACGAAGGCAAAGAAAACGGACACGACCCAATCGATCAAGTTGGCTAGTTGGTATTCAATGCCTAACTTTTTATCTAAGAAATAGAACAAGAGGACGTTGAACGTGACGGTAACGGCTCCCCATAAGGCATAACGCTGTGCTTCGGACGATTCATTGTTCATGATCTAAAGTGCTCCTTTATCTGAATGGTTAAATTTAGAATAGGGGACGAACTTTGGTTCACGTTCTCATGTTTTTCGATGGTTGGCGAAATTGTAATTATTAAAGGGTTTGGCGAAGGTGAAGCGCTCACAACGTTTTCTCACACAAACTGTAAAATAATGCGATTGTGAGAAGTTATTTGGTAGATAACTTTTAGAATTGGCGGTAATCGAAATGCAAAAGAGGGATAAATCATGTGTACAAGCCTGACCTTTGAAACAACCGATGGATTACACTTCCTAGCACGGACAATGGACTACGCTTTTGAATTGGGTGGCCGTCCAGTCTTCTTGCCCCGCGGTTATCGGTGGGAAAGTGCAACGAAGGAAGCCGAATTTGTTAACCAGTATGCCTTTTTGGGTACTGGGCGTCAGTTAGGGACCTACTTTTTCGCAGATGGGTTGAATGAATTTGGTCTGTCTGTTGCTGCGCTCTACTTTCCACGTGAGGCACAATACCAAAATCCAGATTCTAGCAAAAAGAACCTGGCACCTCATGAACTCGTTTCCGTGTTACTCGGAAACTGCCGTAACTTGGAAGAAGTTCAAGCTGAATTAGATTCCATTCGGTTGGTTAACTTTGAAACGCCGTTGATTAATGTCGTTCCACCATTGCACTGGATCGTGACAGACGCTAGTGGTCGGTGCTGCGTTATCGAACCAACTGGTGAAAAGTTAACGTTACAAGACAACCCGGTTGAAGTCATGACAAATGCACCTGAACTTCAGTGGCACATTAAGAACTTAAACAACTACGTCACGTTGCAGACAGAAGCCTACGGGAACAAACAGTTTATGGGTGTAACGGCCCATGCGTTTGGTCAGGGGACAGGAACCGTTCAATTACCAGGTGGTTACACGCCACCACAGCGGTTTGTTCGGACCGCCTTTTTGAAGGAAAACATCGAACAACCAACCGGTGAAATGGCTGGTGTGAACGCGATTACCCACATTCTTCATAACGTAGAAATCCCTCGCGGTGTTAACATCAAGGAAGGCGTTCCTGATTACACGCAGTACATTGGGATTATGGGGGTTACTTCAAAGAAGTATTACTTTATTCCATATCACAACCAGAGCGTGTTCCAGATTGAATTGTCTGATGAATTATTGCAACAGACAGAACCAGTTGAATATCCATTTGTGAATGATCAACAGGTTGTGAAGTTAAATTAAGCATGAAATAGAAAGCGGTGGGCGCAAAAAAAGCGGCCATCGTTTTTGTGTACAGTCATTAATTATTGTGACGATAATTTTGCGATTAAAAGTAATTCTTCTATTGCATAAAATTAATTTACAGATTAAACTAAAGTCACTCGATTCGGAGGCTTAACGGCCACTTTAGTTGTTTGACTTTATTTTTAACATAGTTAAATAATGATTAACGAATAACTTTAAACATAGGAGGCCAGACAGTGGCTGCAGAAAAATTACGTGCATCACTTACAAAGGAACCCAAAATGCGTCATGATCGTCAACTTGGCGATTACGTGATTACCGCAATGGAACTTGGAAGTGGGTACTTTCAGTTTGATGTCGATAGCATGACGTTTAACGGTAATTTTGTGGAAGCAAAACGTCCGGATGGTACTTTCGCCACGATGTTAAATAATGAAGAACGAATTATCGAACTTCAGTAGATGATCAATAAAATGGCGCCTTTCTCCTGTTTAGGAGAAAGGCGCCATTTTTTATAACATGATTGAATTTGATTACCGGTTAAGTTTGTAGATCCATGACCGGTGATCACGTTGCAACAGTTCGTCTGATGCAGCAGGGCCCATTGAACCAGAAACGTAATTCGGGAAGTTAGGGGTTTCTGAATCCCAAAGCTTTTGAATAACGTCAACGAAGTTCCAAGCGTAGGAAACTTCATCCCATGAAGCGAAGTTTGTTTGGTCACCCTTCAAGGTGTCATGCAGCAAACGTTCGTATGGTTCTGGCGTTTCTTCCTTTTGGGCAACGTCTTGTTGGAAGTCCAAGTGGATTGGTTCCGTTGCAAAGCCTTGACCAGCAGTCTTGGCGTTAACTTGCAGTGAGAAACCTGAGTTTGGTTCAACGTAAATGGTGAGCACGTTAGGTGCCAACGTGTTGTCACGGTTTTGTGGGAAGGCGAAAATGTCGATCAATGGCTTCTTGAAGACAACGTCGATCCGCGTGAACTTGTCAGCTAAACGTTTCCCAGTCCGCACGTAGAATGGCACACCGGACCACCGGTAGTTATCAAAGAGTAACTTCCCGGCAACAAACGTGTCGTTTGTGGAGTCCTTTGGTACGTTTGGTTCGTCACGGTAGGCAGGTTCTGTGTCGTTAGCACCGTATTGGCCACGAATGAAGTTCTTTGAGGCTTCGGCAGGGCTGTAAACCCGGAGTGAACGTAATGCCTTGATCTTTTCGACACGAACATCAGCATCCGTGAAGGAAACGGGTTGTTCCATGGCAAGTTGAGAAACGATTTGCATGATGTGGTTTTGAACCATATCACGTAAGGCACCAGCAGTATCGTAGTAACCGGCCCGGTCTTCAACACCAAGCTTTTCACTCAATGTGACCTGGATGTTGTCGATGTAACGGTTGTTCCATAGTGATTCAACCAAGGTGTTACCAAACCGAAGTGCTTGGATGTTTTGAACCATTTCTTTACCAAGGTAGTGGTCGATCCGGTAAATTTGGTTTTCGCTAAAGGCACCAGCAAGCTGGTCGTTTAATGTTTCAGCGGTCTTGTAGTCCGTTCCGAATGGCTTTTCGATGACCAGACGGTTTGAGCCATCGTTAGATAATAGGCCTTCTGACTTCAGGTTCAGGGCAACTTCACCGAAGAAACGTGGGGCCATGGACAGGTAGAAAATCCGGTCGCCACCAATACTATATTGTTTATCTAATTTTTCAAGCAAGTCCTTCATGACAGCATAATGGGCCTTATCAGTCACATCGTGTGCCAAGTAGTAGAAGTGTGATGTAAAGACTTCAGCCGCGTGCATATCTGCATCTGGTTGGTCATCACGAATGGATTGCGTGACAATTTCGCGGAACTTTTCGTCTGACCACGTGTCACGGGCCGTTCCAACAACGGCGAAGTGTTCGCCTAAGTTTCCACGGACATAAAGTTTAAATAATGATGGGTATAGTTTACGCTTGGCCAGGTCACCAGTACCGCCAAAGAAGGTAAACAATGAGCTGTATTCTGTTGCCACGTCTTTCACTCCTTAAATGCCTTTAATGTAAGTTGACGCAGTGATAGGAAGCGTAACCGCTTTCTATTATTGCCGTGGTTCATTATATAACATAATTTTGCGCTATGCACCCGCTTTGCGCAACCGTTTTCATTCAAATGAGGGGTGTGATGAGTGATGAAAACGTATCAGACCAACGATTAGCATTGTCGCCGTCAAATAAAAAAACTTGTGAACTTTTTTTCACGATTAAAAAATGCTATGAAAAGTTTTTTCCACAGCATTTTTCTTGTGTCTTAATGATTTTTTCGACAATAGCATTATTTGAACAACTCGGTCGCCTTAACGGCCATCTGCCAACCGTGATAGAGGTGGTGGCGCCGCTCGGCACTCATTGTGGGCGAAAATGTTTTGCCGGGCTGATAAATGGCTTTTAGTGCATCAACATTATCCCAAAAGCCCACCGCCAGACCCGCGAGGTAGGCGGCACCAAGCGCAGTTGTTTCTTCATCAGCTGATCGGTTGACGTTCATATTGAGAATGTCGGCCTGGAACTGCATGAGGTAGGTATTGCGCGATGAAGCACCATCGGCGTTTAACTGCGGAATGGTTAGCTGCGTATCCTTCTTCATGGTTTCGATGATGTCGCGCGTTTGGTAAGCAATTGCCTGAAGCGTGGCTTTCACGAAGTCATTTTGGGTTGTTCCCCGAGTGATCCCGTAAACAGCACCACGCGCTTGATCATCCCAATAGGGCGCGCCAAGGCCAGAAAATGCGGGGACAAGGTATACCTCATCGTCATTTGTTGAGGCCAGAGCCGCACGTTTAGCAGCGGGCTCATCAGGAATCATGTGCATTTCGTCTTGAAGCCAGCTAATGGCCGACCCGGCGACGAAAATGGAGCCTTCAAGGGCATACTTAACGGTTCCGTTGGCTCCATAAGCAATGGTGGTCAACAACCCGTTGGTGGAAATAAGCGGGGTCGTACCCGTATTCATGATGATGAAAGCACCAGCGCCATAGGTGTTCTTGACGACCCCCTTTTCAAACCCCATTTGTCCAAAGAGGGCCGCCTGTTGGTCCCCTGCAAGTGCTGCGATTGGAACCTCGGCGCCGAAAAATTGGTAGTTTTGTGTGTGCCCGTAAACTTCGGCCGATGATTTCACCGTTGGCAAAAGGGCACGGGGAATGTTCATGAGGTGAAGAATTTCATCATCCCAGTCAAGCGTGTGGATGTTAAACAGCATGGTTCGGCTTGCATTCGAGTAATCGGTAACGTGAAGCGCCGCACCCGAAAGTTTCCAGGCAAGCCATGAATCAACGGTCCCAAAGCACAATTCGCCCCGTTCCGCCCGCGCTTGGGCACCAGGAACATGGTCGAGGAGCCAACGGATTTTTGCGGCAGAAAAGTATGGATTGATGAACAAACCGGTTTTTTTGTGGATGAGATCGTTATAACCGTCCTTAATCAATTGTGGTGTGCGCTCATCTACTTGCTGTGATTGCCAACCGATGGCGGGCGCAATTGGTTCGCCGGTCGTTTTGTCCCAGATGATGGTGGTTTCACGTTGCGTGACGATGCCGACGCCGGCAATTTGGTCAGGGTGAATTCCGGTATTGATCAAAACGGTGGAAATGGCTGATTGAACGGAATTCCAGAGTAAGTTTGGGTCATGTTCCACCCAACCGGGGTGCCGGTTGATTTGTGGGAGTGGTTGTGACGCAGCTGTTACCCGGCGACCGTGTTGATTGATGATAATTGCTCGTGACGCGGTTGTCCCTTGATCAACGGCCAGGATGTAATGTTCAGTAATGAATGCCATGGTGTGCCTCGCTTTGCTTGACTTGCCCCGGGGTGAAGGCAGTTACCTGATTGACAGTTTACATTGTTGACAGTATAGCGAATAACCCGATGAACAACAAATGAGAAAAGTGGCGTTAAGGTTGATTTAATTTTATAACGGGATATCATGTATCCTGTTTAGTGATGGATATTGAATGTCGTGGTTAGGAGGGCACATGAAAGTTAAGGCGAGTTTGGAACAGGGAATCTGTATTTTGATGTTACTTGCAATTCAAAAACAGGCGGTTCCGTTACAAAGCACGTTGATTTCACAACGGTTGGAACTATCTGATTCGTATACCAAGAAAATCGTTCAACGGTTGGCAAAAGCCGGGTTGGTTCGATCTGTTTCGGGGAAGGCCGGTGGGGTCGTTTTAAACCGGGAACCAGATCAAATTAGCATGCTGGATGTTTTTGACGCAATCGAAGGAACGGAGCCGTTTGGAATGACCTCAGGGTTAGCGGATCATGTTTTTCGGATTTCAGATGATCCATCGTTTGAGGCGGTTTATCACATTGGCAAATTGGATACAAGCCGGCCGCTGGGGGACGTTAAGGATAAAGCGCTTGCCGTTTTTGATCGTGCAGAACAGCAGTTTCGTCATGAACTGGCCAACTTTTATTTAGAATCGTTGTGTCCGCACCGTGATGGCAAACGGATTACGATCGATTGGACGCCATGGCTAACGTCAAAGGCAAACGAAGAGAATTGAGGCAGCGCTAATGAGTTGGATGAGAAGAAATCATGTGTGGCGTCTTGTGGGGTGGCTAGTGGTTTTAGTTGCGGCCATTCTGTTGACGCCGGATACAAATAAACTGGTGGCGGAAAAGGGTCAAATTACGATTCCAAGTAGTTACCAAAGTCAGCGGGCAACAAAGCTTCAGGATAAGTGGGGGAGCTCACAAAAGAATACGACTGCGGTCGTTGCGGTGTTTAGTAATGGGGACCACAAATTGACGGCAAGCCAAAACAAAGCCATTGATAAAACCATTACGAAGCTCAAACAGGATAAAAATAAATATCAAATTAAGGCCATTACCACGGCGCAGGACAGCTCAACGGCAAAGTCGCAGTTGGTTGCCAAAGATAAAACCACGCAACTTGTTCAAATGAACGTCAAGCTGAGCACAGTACACAGCCGGACAAAGATTCGGAGTGAGCTGACGAAGGCGGTTAAGACAAGCGGTGTGAAGACGTACATCACTGGGTCCGACATTTTAAACCAGGACTTTTCTGACGCCACACAAAAAGGGGTTCAGAAGACCGAAGTGATTGCGGCTGTGTTCATCTTTTTCGTCTTATTGCTAGTGTTCCGGTCACCCATCACACCATTGATTTCATTGTTTACGGTGGGTGTTTCTGGACTGGTTTCAATCAGTGTTGTAACGAACCTGGTTAAGCACTTTGGCTTTCCGTTTTCTAACTTCACCCAAGTGTTCATCATTATCGTGCTGTTTGGGATCGGAACGGATTACAACATCTTGTTGTATAACCAGTTTCGTGAGGAAATGGCGCACGGTAAATCAGCACGTGACGCCAGCAAGAGCGCAATTAAAATTGGTGGACGAACGGTTCTTTATTCCGGTGTCTCTGTCCTCATTGGGATGACCGTGCTGGCGTTTGCCCGGTTTTCACTGTACCGCTCGGCCGTTGGAATTGCGGTTGGGGTCGTTGTGCTGTTAGCAGTGCTCTTGACGTTGAACCCATTTTTCATGACGGTTCTTGGCCCACGGATGTTCTGGCCAGTTAAGAAGTTTAGCGGCGAAGGGAACAGTCGGTTGTGGCACACCTTAGGAAGTACATCCATGATTCGGCCGATTTTGTCACTCGTGATCATGGGCGTTGTGATGCTACCACTGGCGTTTGTTGGCCACGGCGTCCTTGATTATGATGATACTGTGGAAATTAGTGACACCGTTCCGGCTAAGGAAGGGTTCAAATTAGTTCAAAAGCACTTCTCAAAGGGAACAGCTGAACCGACAACCATTTACATCAGTAGCAAGCACAAACTGAATAACGAAGAATCATTACAAATCGTGGATCGGGTCACAGGTCAACTGAAAAAGACCACCGGTGTTAAGACGGTGCTCTCCGCGAGTCAACCTGGTGGATCAGAGATTAAGGCGCTGTATGTTCGCAACCAGATGGCAACTGTCACCGGCGGCTTAACAAAGTCTCAACAAGGAATCAACCAAATCAACAGTGGGTTAACCAGCGCCAAACAACAATTGGACGGCGCCAACATTAGCGGTGGTGTTTCCTCAGCACAAGAATTGGCAACCGGCTCACAACAGGTTGCTAGCGGAACAGCCGCTTTGAGTAGTGGAATTAGTCAGGTTACTACCGGTGTTAACGAATTGAATTCACAGCTTCAATCTAGTACCGGTGGGAGCCAACAAGCCCAACTGCAACAGTTGGAAACGGCCTTGCCACAGTTGAACGCAGCCATCAGCAGCCTGAATCAGCAGGTGAGTGCAGCGTCAACGGGATCCACAAGTGGCATTCAGGGATCATTAACGACAATTGGTGATTCAACAAAGGACATCGGGACGCAATTAAAGTCTGTTCAAACGGCACTGAGTAGCATGACGATGCCGTCTGTGGATGCAAGTCAGTTAGTGGCGCAGATGCAGGGGAACGGGGCAAACTTAACGTCTGAACAACAGGCCACCGTTACGGCAGTTATTAACGGCGCACTGCAACAGCAGAGTAGCTCAACCGCCAGTTTACAAAAGCAGGTGAGTGATTCGCTAAGCCAAATTGGTTCTGATGCACAAACGATTGGGAGTAACGACCAGAGCGTTGCGACCCAATTGCAAACGTTACAAGCATCAACAAGTCAGTTACAACAAGCAATCAGCCAGTTGAATACGGCCTCAAACCAGATACTGCCAGCATCTGCGACCGCCATTTCACAGCTGAGCGGTGGGTTGACGCAGCTAACAAGCAGCACGGCACAATTGGCAAGCGCCATGGGAACAATCAACGGAAGTACCGGGACGTTAACTAGCGGTGCCAACCAAGTGGCAAGCGGCAACGTTCAAATGGCGTCGAAACTGAGCGAACTTGGCAACGAAACCCAAACGCTATCGAATGGATTAGGAAGCGCAACAACGGGCCTTGGGACAATTTCTGCTGGGTCAAAATCGGTCAACAGTTATCTGGGCGGATTAAAGGACTCAAGTGCAGCAAAGACGTACTACATTCCTAAGGAACAATTGACGAGCAAGACGTTTGCACCAGTCATGAAGACGTACTTCTCGCCAAGTAAGAAGATTACGAAAATTACCGTGATCCTTGATGATGACCCAAGCTCACAGGCAGCCATGAACCGCTTGCCACGGCTTGAAGCAATCGTTAAGGGTGCGTTAAAGGGAACCAGCTTAAACGACGCTGAGGTCGCCTTTGGTGGCACGACGTCGCAGACAAATGACACGAATGAAATGGCATCGAGTGACTTTAGCCGGACGGCCATCATCATGTTAGCCGGAATTTTCATTGCTTTGATGGTCGTTACGCGGTCACTGGTTCAACCAATTGCGATTGAGGCCACACTCTTGATCGCTTACAGCAGTGCAACAAACATCGTGTACTGGTTGGTTAAGACGTTCCTGGGACAAAGCATGCTGACATGGAACACGCCGTTCTTTGCCTTTGTAATGCTGATCTCTCTCGGGGTCGATTACTCGATCTTCCTGATGGCGAAGTACCGTGAGTTCCTGCATGAGCCGACCTCGACGGATGCAAGAATGTTGAAGGCAACAACGATCATCGGAACGGTGGTTATCTCTGCCGGAATCATCCTGAGCGGGACGTTTGCCGCGTTGATTCCGTCAGGTGTCATGACGTTGATTCAGGTTGCGTTGGTTGTGATCGTCGGGATTATTCTGTTGATCATTTTGATTCCAATCATTATGCCAGCAGTTATGAAGATCACGTATCCAACCCCACAGTCACGAATTAACGACGAAAACGCACAGGCAACACGGAGCAAACAAAATAATTAGTTGACGAAAAACGTTGCCGGTTAGTGATCCTTAACCGGCAACGTTTTTTTTGAAAAATAAGCTTTACGATATTAATGGTTATTTTACAAAAATATCTACTAGATTGTGAATTATCTAGTGATAACTGAACCGTTGATATGACAATGGTTTAGTGGTGTTAATTCTCGTCAAAATGTAATAATTTCACAAAGTGTTGTTAAGGTGCTTTAGTGACGGGGGTCATCGCTTGTGAAGCAGTGAGGAGTAGCAAGTGTAAGCGTTGACAACAAAATTAAAGGGGATAGAATTAAAATTGTTTACAACTGAAATTAAATTTAGTGCCACTGGAGGAAACTTTTCATGAAAGTTATCGTTATTGGAGCTACGCATGCGGGGACTTTTGCCACGCAACAAATTTTAACGGAGCACCCGGATTATGATGTGACGGTTTACGAACGTCACGATAATTTATCATTCCTATCATGTGGGATCGCCTTATGGGTTGGTGGTCATGTGTCAGATGCTGACAAGATGTTCTACTCAAACCCTGACGCATTAGCACAGTTGGGTGCCAACATGCAGATGGAACACGACGTGACAGACGTTGATACAGCCAACAAGACGGTAACGGTCAAGGACTTGAAGTCTGGTGACATTACAACGGAAAGTTATGACAAGCTGGTTGTTACAACTGGATCATCGCCCGTTATCCCACCAATCGATGGAATCGATAACAAGAACGTTTATCTATGTAAGAACTGGACACACGCTCAACAATTGAAGAATGCTGTTGATAAAATTAAGAGTGTTGTTGTCATTGGCTCAGGGTACATTGGTGCCGAAATGGCTGAACAATACGCTTTAGCCGGCAAGGACGTTACGTTGATTGACGGCTTCTCACGTGTGTTAGCCAAGAATTTTGATAAAGAAATTACTGACCGGGTTGAAAAACAGTTTACTGATCACGGTGTGAAGTTGGCCCTGGGTCAAATGGTAACTAGTTTTACTGGTGACGACCAAGTTACTGTCACCACTGATGCCGGCAGTTACACCGCTGACATGGCTGTTTTATGTACTGGATTCAAACCAAGCACTGATTTGATGAAGGGCAAGGTTGACATGTTGCCTAACGGTGCCATCACAACCGACGACTACATGCGGTCAACAAGTAACCCTGACATCTTTGCTGCTGGGGACTCAGCAACTGTTCATTACAACCCAACGCACAAGGATGACTACATTCCGTTGGCAACTAATGCCGTTCGTCAAGGGATCTTAGTGGGTCATAACATCGACAAACCAACCGTTAAGTACATCGGGACGCAATCCACATCAGCTGTGGAACTGTTTGGTCAAACGATCGCTGCCTCAGGGTTAACGGTTGAAGGTGCCAAAGCACGCGGCGTGGAAGTGGACTCAGTTGACTTCGAACAAGATTACCGGCCAGACTTTATGTTGACCACAACGCCAGTGCTTTGTACGTTGACGTGGGATCCTGAAACGCACAAGATCCTTGGTGGTTCTTTCTACAGTAACCATGATGTGTCACAATCAGCTAACGTTATTTCAATGGCCATTCAAACTGGGATGACAATTGAAACGTTATCCATGGTTGACATGTTCTTCCAACCAAACTACGACCAACCTGTTCACTGGGTTAGCGGGGTTGCGATGGCAGCCGTTGCGAAGGCCAACGCTAAATAGGTAACTCGATTACTGACTTTTAAAAACTGAACCGTTGATTAAGCAGAATGATTGCATAGTTGGTTTGCTTTTTTAAAGATCTTCGTTAACTCAAAATGATTGCTGAGCTTGGATTGGCTTAGCAATCATTTTTTGATGCCCGGATTATTGGGCGGTTTGTTTAACGTGCAAGCACCATTTAAGCTGCCAATTGGTTTTAGAGATATGGTACGATGTTTTCGTATTTATTTAAGAGAGGAACGGTGACAAGACTGTGGATTATCATGAATCACTGGCTAATCAACAACAAGCATATCGTGAAACGGCCGGCTTTTACGGCTGGGTTCGGGATCATCGGCAAGTATGCTTATGGGTGACGTTTATTTTAGCGGCATTAGCCATTGAACTGCCTTTTTTACTAAACAACCATTTATTTGGCGGGTGGGATCAACAATTTCACGTAAACCGGATCGAAGAGTTGTACCTATCAGCAAAGCATGGGGTGTGGCATAACGCCATTAGTACCTACACCTTTAAGGGCTCGGGACTCGGGATTCAAATCTTTTATCCCTATGTGTTTCTTTACCCGTACGCATTGTTACGGCTCATCGGGATTCCCGGGATCACGGCCCTGTACTTAGGAAACGTGTTTTACATTGTCCTGAGTGCGTGGGTTTGTTACTGGTGCATGAGAACGTTTTTACGTCTGCGGGGGGCGCGGCGGCCCGAATTAGGCGCGTGGTTCTTCAGCATGCTGTATAACGTGGCCGGGTACATGGTCTTTAATGACACCGTGCGTTTTGATCTCCCTGAATCGCAGTCCATGACGTGGTACGTGATTTTATTCCTTGGTCTTTACATGACGTTGACCAAACAGCGGCGCGGGTGGCTGCTGACGACCCTTGGTGCGGTTCTGTTGGTGTACACCCACGTGTTATCGGCCCTCCTTGCGGCTGGAATCGTTGTGTTGGTGCTGATCATCGCGTGGCGCCAATTGGATGACCTCCGGACGTGGCGTGATTTGATTTTAACTGGTTTGGTAACGGCGGTGATCGCAGCCCCCGAGTTAGTCGTTATGTTGAAAACGACCCACCAAGTGGTGATTGAATCACCACGGATCGGTTCCCTGTACACGCAAGCGATTACGCCGTTTGTTGCCGTGTTTTATGGTTTGGCAAACGTAACAAAGACGGGGCTTTTGACACACGGCGTTACGTTAGGAACCGTTGTCTTGGTCGGAATGATTGCGACATGGTTTGGTTTTCGGCACCTAGATCATTTAGGGAAAACGTTGCTGATTTTAAGCACGGTGCTCTTTTGGGCGACTACGCGGCTCTTTCCGTGGCAACTGTTTGAAAAGACACCGATTCGCTTGATCCAACACCCATGGCGGTTGTATACGTTTATCAGTCTGTTTGCGCTGGTCGCGTTAACACTCCTTGCAGATCGAATTGACCTAACGTTCCGGTGGCGAAATTGGGCAGTGGGACTATCGCTGCTGTTAACGCTCGGTACCGGGTTCACCTACACTGCATTGGCGAAGCCACGTGTGACGCCTGCTTCTTACCAGACGTTTGCAACCAAAGCAGAGTACTTTGACTATGCACCGCAAAGTAGTTTGAAACATTTGAAGTCGATCTACCATCACGACGCCTTAATTCGGGCCCATGGGCATGTGGTTAAAACGATTCATGTGCATATGGCAGCTCAACCAAACGTGTTGACCGTAACGGTGCCAACGAGCGCACGTGGTCAGGTGGTTGATCTCCCAATCTTTAACTACGGTGGGGGTTATGCAGTGACAACGAATCACGGGAAAACGTTAACCGCTCATGTTTCAAAACGGGGAACGGTTCAAGTGAACGTGCCGCGAGGGACAACAACGTTACGGGTTCAGTATCGGAGTGGTCTTTAACAGCACGGTTTGATCACTGGTAATGGAACGTGTCCCAATGATCAGAAATGTTGGTTTAAATTAAAGCGCCTGTCATCCCAATTGTTGTTGGGAAGACAGGCGCTTTTAGCATGCTTATTTTTAAACTAGGCCTCATTGGGGTCTAGCATGGTGAGCTGAATTCGCTGACGGACTTCATCAACGTCATCGACCCAAACGGTGACAATGTCGCCAACCGCGACAACGGCGGCGGGGTCCTTTACAAACCGTTTCGTCAGTTTGGAGACGTGAACGAGACCATCGTGTTTAACACCAACATCGACAAACGCGCCGAAGTCGACCACGTTGCGGACGGTTCCCTGTAATTCCATCCCGGGCTTGAGATCGGCCAAGGTGAGGACGTCATGACGCAGGAGCGGTGCGGGCATGTCGTCACGCAGATCACGGCCGGGTTTAGCCAGACTGGTCAAAATGTCCGTGACGGTGGCAACGCCGGCGCCCGTTTGTTGCGCGAGCTGATCGTGGTTGAGGGCGGCTAATGTCGTCGCAAGTGCCGGTGCGCCTAGTTGGCTGGTATCCGTTGCGGTCAGGTCGAGGATCTGTTTTGCAACCGGATAGCTCTCCGGGTGAATGTCTGTGTTATCCAAAGGATTTTTCCCACCGATGATGCGAAGAAACCCAACGGCCTGTTCGTAGGCTTTCGGACCGAGGCGTGCCACCTTCTTCAACTGGCGCCGATCGGTGTATCGACCGTTTTCATTTCGGTAGGTGACCACGTTGTTTGCGATGGTCTTGTTTAACCCGGAAATGTGAGCAAGCAGTTCACTGCTGGCCGTGTTTAGGTCGACACCAACCTGGTTAACAGCCGTTTCCACGACGTTATCTAACTGTTGGGTCAGTTCTTTGGTGGGCACGTCATGCTGATACTGGCCCACACCGACACTTTGCGGATCGATCTTGACCAATTCTGCAAGGGGATCTTGAAGCCGCCGGCCGATACTGATGGCGCTTCGTTCCTCGACGTGGAGGTCCGGAAATTCGTCACGCGCGGCTTGGCTAGCTGAATAAACGGAAGCACCAGCTTCGTTAACGATAACGTACTGAACGTTTCGATCAATGCCACGGAGAACTTCAGCGACAAACACCTCTGACTCACGGGAAGCCGTTCCGTTACCAATCGCAATCATTTCCACCTGGTAGGTCTCGATTAAATCGTGAAGTTGGCCAGCAGCGGCCTGCCGTTTGTCATTTGAAGCGGGCTTATGGGGGTAGATCACGAGTTTTGTGAGGAACTTGCCGTTGGCGTCGATAACCGCTAATTTACAACCGGTCCGGTACGCCGGGTCGAAGCCAAGGACGACTCTGCCCTTCATTGGTGCCTGCATCAAAAGGTGATACAGGTTTGTTCCAAACACCCCAATTGCATGGGTGTTGGCGTCATCGGTGAGGTCGCCACGAAGTTCACGTTCGATGGCAGGGCCGATGAAGCGTTTATAGGTGTCCTCATAAGCGGCTGTGATGATGGTCACGGCAGAACCTTGATGATGACCGACAATTCTAAACCGAAGGAAGTTCAAAATGGCAGCAGGGTCGACTGCGATGGTTACTTTGAGGACCCCAGCTTTTTCACCCCGGTTAATGGCGAGCGTTTGGTAGGTGGCAAGTTTTGCAAGTGGTTGTTCAAAGTCATAATACTGCTGGTAAACGCCGTCCTCATCAAGAGCCTTCCCCTTGGTCTTGACGCTTGTTGCTAACGTTGCGTGCTGGCGGGTGTAATCACGAATAAATTCACGGAAGGATGCTTCTTCACTGAAGGCTTCCGCAAGAATTTCGTGAGCGCCTGTAATAACGGCGTCAACATCCGGCAGTTCTTGGGCGGCGTCAACGTAGGCGGCCGCTTCGCTTCTTGCATCGGTCGTTGGAAACGTCAGTAACCACTTAGCAAACGGCATGAGGCCATGTTCTTTTGCAATTGTCGCCTTCGTTCGCCGCTTTTGTTTGTACGGAAGGTAGAGGTCTTCGACTGCTTGTAATGTTGTTGCGTGGTTGATTTGTTCTTTAAGAGTCGGGGTCAACGCGTTTTGTGCATCAATGGTGGTCAAAACATCGTGTTTGCGGTTCGCAAGTTTTTCCACGTGCGTCCATGTATCCTGGACCGCCCGAATCTGGACTTCATCAAGGCTCCCGGTCATTTCCTTTCGGTAACGGGCTACAAAGGGAACCGTGTTGCCGTCGTTTAAAAGGGTCAGGGTCGTGGTGATTTGGTGCCGGGTAATGTCTGGTAGTGCTGTGCTCACTTGATTGAGCAGTGTTTGATCGAGCGTAGTTGTCATGATTTCTCCTGTCAGTTCGTTAGGATTACATAGAGCTAGTATACGTGCTTTTGCGGGCGAAACATAGGTGACAATCGGGAAAATTCCCGTTATCGCACAGTGTTCGTAAAAACTGTTACAGTGTCGGAATTTCCGAAGATAATTACGATTGAAAGTCCTTAATGGTTAATTGAATGAATTGATTAAACGCCTATCTACGGGAGTTTAAGGAAACAATTAAAAAATTCAATTCGTGTTAGAAAGGCGGTGTACAGTGTTCGGCAATGATGATATACTTTACCGGTTAAATTATCGGAAAGCGGGTGAAAAATATGATTGAGACCCCGGCGGCACCCAAGACTGTGCCAATGGTGTTTAAACGTCACGAACAAAAGTATGTGATGGATCAAGATACCTATCAGCGGCTGTTGGTCGCACTTGAAAACGAAATTACGATCGATCAGTTTGGCCGACAAACCATTTCATCGTTGTATTACGATACGGATAGTTATATGTTTGCTCGACGTCAGCTGGATGACAGTAAGTACCGTGAAAAGCTCCGACTTCGTGCGTATGGCAGTGATGTGACGGCGGATCAAACTGCCTTCATTGAACTAAAAAAGAAGGTCTTAGGAATCACGTATAAACGGCGAATTGCGGTGCCGTACCATGAGGCCAAGGCGTACTTGGCTGGTGAGGGCGGATTAACTGTCTCGGCCGACATGAACAAACGGGAAATTGACTTCTTCGTGCAGGATCATTCATTGACGCGAAACACAGCGGTCATTTATGAACGATCGGCCTATGCAACTGAGACGGGACTCCGGTTGACGTTTGATGAAAACATCCGGTGGCGCACAGAAGACACCGACTTACTAACAGGTACGACCGGGACGCCATTACTGGCACCTGGAATGGTCGTCATGGAGATTAAAATCCCACAAACCCTGCCGTTTGCGTGGAGTCATCTGTTTGCAGGGCTAAAAATCTATCCACAACCGTTTTCAAAGTACGGATTAATTTATAAATATGGCATTCTGGGAGGACAACAATGCTTGTCAGCTATTTAGGACCAAAACATCACTTAATTACGTTTGAACAGGTTTTGATTACGACGCTGGTGACCCTGATTTTAGGGTTGATCGTGGCGTTTGTGTACATGTATCGCAATCATTACTCAAAACACTTTATCTTTGCAGTTGCGCTCTTACCAATTATGGTGCAGTCCATCATTATGACGGTGCACGGGAACCTTGGGGCCGGATTAACGGTGGCCGGTGCATTTAGCCTGGTTCGGTTCCGGTCTGCGCCAGGGAATGCACGGGAGATGGTGACCATCTTCTTTGCCATGACGATTGGCTTGGCGACAGGGCGGGGCTACTTACTGTACGCGATGTTCTTTACCATCGTGGTCAGTTTAGCCATGTTGCTCTACACGATTTTAGATTTTGGGGCAGGTAATCAAAACGTTCGGATCATGAAAATCACGATGCCGGAAAATTTAGATTATGAGCACGCGTTTGATGATATTTTTGATAAATACACGAAAGAAGTGACAATCGATAACGTTCGAACGACAAACCTTGGGAGTCTGTTTGAAGTTGAATATCACATTGAGTTAAATAACTTGGACCAACAAAAAGCGTTTCTTGACGAAATTCGTGAACGGA
Source organism: Furfurilactobacillus sp. WILCCON 0119 (assembly GCF_053471565.1). Lineage (NCBI taxonomy): Bacteria > Bacillati > Bacillota > Bacilli > Lactobacillales > Lactobacillaceae > Furfurilactobacillus > Furfurilactobacillus sp. WILCCON 0119. Next base: position 306,694 of record NZ_JBPCCV010000003.1, on the reverse strand, counting down.
ACGGGAACTTGGAAGTTTCCTTACGTGCAGACATGGTTAAAACAGGGAACATCATCTAGGAGAAATTGGCATGAAACGAACACCACTTTCACGTGAATTAATCGTGACTGAGGCCTATAAAATGGCCGAAAGTGACACACTCGGCAACCTGTCGTTACGTGGGGTTGCCCGAAATTTAAACGTTCAGCCGCAAACACTGTATCACTACTTTCCTAGTCTCGAAGATCTTAAACTGGCAGTGGCCATTCGGGGACGCGAGTTATTGATGCGCCAGTTGTATGCAAACTTGGTTCCGGTGTCTGGAATGGATGCGTTACGTGTTTTTGCGATGACCATCTTCCAGTTTGCGGAGGCCCACCCGTCGTTTCAAGAAATGTTAACGCGGGCGTTTACTGGTACTAACGCGGCATTGCCAATCACTTCAATTGAAAGTGCAGATGTTCGCCACGTCCTTTTAGACATTTTGACGCCAATGATTGCCAACCAGACGGAACGGGAGCGCACGGCGCGGGCCTTTTTAGCAACGCTGTTTGGCTACGCGAAGTTAAGCATTAACGGTTTTTTCAAGGACGTGGATGTTGAAGAGGATTTTCGAAACATTGTTGAGTTTTTAATTAAAGCAGTAGCGGGGCAAGAATAGGAGCAGTTGGGAGACCATGAAAAAAAGAAAACGCGCACTGGGGTTAACGGTGATTTTGACGGTTGTCATCGTCGCATTGGTTGGATCATTTACATGGATTCACTTCAATACCACCCGGCAGTTGCCATTGTTATCAAGTCAAGAAACAAAGGATCTTCCCAAAGTGAAGGTGAGTGGTGCCGTTTCACAAACGGATAATGACGGGCCGGTCGTGAAGTTTGATTTTCATGATAAGAAGACCAAGAAGAAAGTCACGGCGTACGCCAAGATGGAATGGCAGGGGCAAAGTTCCCGCAAGTTCCCGCAAAAAAACTGGAAGCTGAAGTTTTACAAAGACAAACAGCTGAAACATAAGTATAAGTGGCGGGCTAACCCAGGTTGGAAGAAGCACAGTGTGTACGTGTTGAAGGCCAACTATGTTGACGCAACACAATCACGAAACGTTGTGAACGCAAACTTGTGGAGCCAAATGGTGGCCACCCGCCAAGGTGCACCAAAGCAATTGGCAAGTTCGCAGAATAATGGGGCCATTAGTGGTTTTCCCGTTGAAATGAAGGTTAACGGTGATGACTGGGGGATGTACACACTAACCACGGCGAAAGAACCAAAACTGTGGGGAATGGACAAAAAGAACCCGAATAACATCGCAATATCTAGTAATCAGTGGACGCGCGGCGACATGTTCTGGTCAACCAACGTGGCGTACACCGAACACGGGTGGACTTCTGAACAGCCGAAGACGTGGACACCTGCACAGAAGCAGGCGTTTGAACGACTGGATAACTTTGTTGTGAACAGTAGTGATAAGGACTTTAAGGCGCATGCCAGCGAGTACCTAGATGTTAATTCTGTGATCGATATGTACCTGTTCACGAACTTAACACACGATCAGGATGGCCTGGGTAGAAACCTAATGCTGATCACCTATGACGGGAAGCACTGGAGCACGACGATGTATGACATTGACGCAACCTGGGGCCTGTATGAAAACGGGAAGAAGTTGTATCCTTCTGGACAGGCTGTGTCGCACAACTATCCAAACCACGGTGACATGGCAACCGCAGAAGGAAACCGCCTCCTTCAACGGGTTGCTGCTGCGTATCCAGACCGGGTTGAGGATCGGTGGAAGTCATTACGGAAGACAACGTTAACGCCTGATAAAGTGACGAACCAGTTTTCAACGTACATGAATGATATTGGTGAACAAAATTACCAAAATAACATTCAGTTGAATCCAGGAATTCCATCAGCGAAAATCACAAGCTTGATGCAGTTGAAGCAGTCGATCAACAAGCAGTTTAAGACAAGCGACGCACTGTTCGATAATTACACGGAGAACGTCAAGAAGCTCGATTTTTCGTACCATGCACCAACCATAAGCGCCGCAGAATCAGAAAGCATCAAAGCAGCGTCCAAGGCCTCCCAAGCAGCGAAGGTAAAGAATTCGGACACTGAAAGTACGACCACTTCGACAGTTCAAAAGTAATGTTGTGAGGTAATCCATCTTGAAGTATGAAGGCGTTCAATTAGCATCGTATGTTGACCGGCCCTCTCGGTTCACCTGCCGGGTTGAACTAAACGGGGCGGTTGTTGATACCCACTTAAAAAATACCGGGCGTGGTGCTGAAGTGTTGATTCCAAACGCAACGGTTGCGGTGGTTCCTGCCAAGAATCCTGACCGAAAGACCCATTGGGATCTCGTTGCGATTGTTAAAGAGACGGCTCATGGGCGGTTTTGGATCAACGTAGATAGTTCAGCGCCAAATCAGGTGACGAAAGAAGCCGTGACAGCGGGACGGCTTGTCTTGCCGGAGCTTGATGGCGACATTATGGCGTTTCAACCAGAAGTCACGTTTGGTGATTCGCGGGTCGACTTCAAGGGCGTGACGACAACGGGCCGTGAGTTCTTTGTGGAAACGAAGGGGTGTACGTTGGAAAATGAAGGAATCGTTGGTTTTCCAGATGCCCCAAGTGTTCGGGCGGTCAAACACGTTGTCAATTTGGCTGCGGCCGTGGCGGCCGGCTATCAGGCCTATTTACTGTTTGTCATTCAGATGGATAATGTTGACGTAATGACGTTAGATAAAACGATGGCACCGAAATTGACGGCGGCCATTCGCGAGGCTGAGACGGCGGGCGGTCATGTACTGGCATATTGCTCGACAGTGGATGAACACGGGATTACCCTACACCGTCCGACAACGTTTGATATTGACGCACCATTCACCAATCCACAGCTGAAATTATAAAGCGTTAATGACGAATGACCACTTTTCTCGTGTATAAGGGAAAGGTGGTCATTTTTAGCTAGTTCAGTTAATAAATAGTTGTCAAATTGACATAGTGGCGGGAGTTTCCTATACTTTAATGTACAGCTGAAATGGGGGACAAACTATCACACTCACATTACATCCATACGTTCACTTTCCGAACGCAAAGGAAGCCATGGCGTATTACCAAGAAATCTTTGGTGCCGACCACTTGTTTCGAATTCCGCTCACTGAAGACGCGGCTAACGAATTGGGGCTAATTGATTCAAACTTAGAAGAGACGACGATGCACGGTGGGTTTCAAATCATGGGGACACAAATTTTGTGTTCTGATGATTTTATGAATCAACCACAACATGCGACGAACATTGCCATCATGCTTGATTTCGATGCAGATGACCGTGATGACGCCGTGACGGCGGAAACCTTTTTCACCCGTGTCGCTAATTCACAGCGTGTCCGGGTGACGGCGCCGTATGCGAAAGCGTACTTTAGTGGTAAACGTGGGGAGTTCACCGATGAATACGGTGTTAACTGGATCGTTAGTTGCCGGCCACATGACTGGGTGACAAAGACCCCAGTTTTGGAAGACGATGAAACGATTGCCACGCGGTAAGTAAACTGATCAGGAAACGTAGAAAGCCACCAGTACCGGATGAATTATCCGGCATTGGTGGCTTTTGTTGTTGGTGATTAGGTTTTAACCGCGATGGTTCGCACTGTTTTTTGGTGTCGTGCTCACCAGTACAGAAAGTTCCGCCTAACCCAAAAGCGATCATTGGCCAAGGACGCCAACGACCGCTTTTCAGTTAGTGCTCACTTTCTAAACGTACTGGTTCGCACTGATTTTTTGATGTCGTACTCACCCTCGCAAAAAGTTGCGCCTAATCTAAAACCAGCCATTGGCCGAGTGCGCCAACAGCTGGTTTCCAATTAGTGCTCGCTTTTTACCGCGATGGTTCGCACTGATTTTTTGTCGTGCTCACCAGTACAGAAAGTTGCGCCTAACCCAAAAGCGATCATTGGCCGAGTGCGCCAACGACCGCTTTTCAGTTAGTGCTCGCTTTCTAAACGTACTGGTTCGCACTGATTTTTTATTACTTGTTATGCACGAAGTCCACGACGTTACGGCCAACAACCTTGTTGTCCTTTAATTCTTGGATCATGTCGTTAATTTCTGATAATTTACGAGTCTTCACGATTGGGTGAACCAATCCTTCAGCACCGAATTGGAATGTTTCAGCCAAGTCTTGGCGAGTTCCAACTAATGAACCAGCAACAACGATTCCGTCCAGAACCGTCTTTGCGATGTTCAATTGCATGTTCCCTTGTGGTAAGGCAACGGCAACCAACTTCCCGTCTGGGCGAAGTGAGTCTACAGCTTGGTCAAAGGCTGCAGTTGTAACGGCAGTAACCAAGGCTGCGTGAACACCACCAACCTTTTCTTGGATCTGTTTATCAACATCACCATCATGACGGTTGATCAATAAGTCAGCACCTGCTTCTTTGGCAGCTTGCAACTTGTCAGGGTTACCATCAACGGCAACCACATGAGCACCAAAGACATGCTTAGCATATTGGATGGCCAGGTTACCTAAACCACCGGCACCAACAACTGAAACCCATTGACCAGGCTTAACATCAGCGACTTTGATGGCCTTGTACATTGTCACACCGGCACAAGTCAGTGAAGTTGCTTCAACAGGGTCCAAACCTTCTGGAACCTTCACAGCGTAGTTAGCGTCAACGATAACTTGTTCAGCCATGGCACCGTCAACCGTGTAACCAGAGTTTTCAACGTTGCGGCAAAGTGTTTCACGGCCAGTCAGACAGTATTCACAGTGGCCACAGCCCTTGAAGAACCAAGCGATTGAAACGCGGTCGCCGACCTTAACGGCGTCAACGCCATCAGCAACCTTAGAAACGATCCCAACACCTTCGTGACCAATGATCCGGCCAGGCTTGTCACCAAAGTCACCGGCAGCAACGTGTAAGTCGGTGTGGCAAAGACCACAGTATTCAACGTCTACTAAGGCTTCACCAGGTTTTAAATCACGTAACGTAACGTCTTTAACGTCAACAAACCCATCGATTGAATCTCTAACAACAGCAGCTTTCATGAAGCAGTCTCCTTTTTTATATCAATCATTTTTTGTCTACGTTTACATGATAGCAGGCAGACGCGATAAATGAAAGTGAATAAATGAGCATTTGTAAACTTTTTACATAATTTAAAGACTATTTCTTGATGGAAACACGGAAAAATCCCGGTATCAAGAATTTATGGCAATTATTTTCAGACCTTCTCTTGTGAAGACTTAATGCATGGGTGACTGGGACACGACGGCATTGCGTTGGCGTGATAGAATGGAGATAATAAGGCGATTTGCCTCAATTAAGGAGCGGATATTGTGACAAGCCAACGGCGAGAAGTAAAATTCGGCTGGCTGTTTGTGGCATCATTATTGAACAACACGGGGGCCAGTTTTTTATGGCCACTAACGACCATCTACATGCATAATTATCTTCATGAATCACTCACACTTGCCGGGTGGGTGCTATTGGGAATGTCGGTGATGATGATCATTGGTGATTCAGTGGGGGGCTATTTATTCGACCACTGGAAACCATATGAAACGGGGATCATCTCGGCGGCCATTGCCACGGCGGCTGTGTTTGCCTTGATCTTTTGGCATGGCTGGCCCGTTTATGCGTTCTTCCTCCTCCTCGTCGGTTTTGGTGACGGGGTGAATATGACGATTTTAAATTCGTTGGCCACATGGTTACCGGGGTCCTCTACCCGGCATGTGTTTAACATGCTGTACGTTGCGATGAACATTGGGGTTGTTATTGGAACGTTGATTGTGGGTTATGCCATTAATTTTGGGATCACCACGGTTTTCATTATTGCCACCGTTTGTTACGCGGCGTTAACGCTTGTGGTTGCCTTGCATTTCAACGTGACGGCGCCTAAAGCACAGCATGAAGCGGCACGACGTGATGGCAAACGGACAAAGATTCCTGTTTTGATCAGCCTGATTCTGGTCTTGCTACTTGCCATTAACGTTGCCTACTCACAGTGGGAAAGTGTAATTTCGGTTCACATGACAAGCCTAGGGATTCCGGTGCTAAAGTATAGTCTGTTGTGGACGTTAAACGGACTGATCATCGTGATCTGTCAGCCATTTATTACCCGGTGGAGTGAACGGTACCGCATTGAAAATGTTATTTTGGTAGGGATCACCTTGTTTGCGGCCTCATTTTTCATGTTGATTTTTGCGCGGACATACGCCATGTTTATTGCGACGATGATCGTGCTAACGTTTGGTGAAATGATTGGTCACCCGGCACTGCCAGCGTGGATCGCAGTTAAGGCGCCATCCATGCAAGCTGGGCGCTATCAAGGGTTTGCGAACATGGCGATTGCGTTCGGGCGGGCAATTGGGCCCCTTTTTGGTGGCTTGATGCTGGACTATGCGACGTTTACGATGCTATTTATGGTGGTGGGAGTGGTTCAATTGCTCCCATTGGCGGCGGTGTACTGGCGTGCGCATGATGAACGAATGGCACAGAAAAAACGAAGAGAATAAAAAGAGAGCGAACCAAACTGCGGGAGGCTCCCTCATCTAACGTAAAGGACCACTTATGGACGATTTTTGTCCATGAGTGGTCCTTTACGTTAGATGAGTTGAAGTCTGCGGTTTGGTTCGCGTTTATGAAAGGGAAGAGAAAGGACCACTTATGGACGATTTTTGTCCATGAGTGGCCCTTTACGTTAGCTGAGTCGAAGTCTGCGGTTTGGTTCGCGTTTATGAAAGTGGTTATTTAGCGTGTTCTACCATAATGCTGTAAATTCGTTCTACATCACGATTTGTGCCGCGAAGCTCGTAATCGGCAATGAAAGGAAAACCATAGGCCTCTGCATACCGCCGCGCGGTTAAACAGTATTGTTCATTGAAGTTCCGGTTGCCAGAGCCAACGACCCCACGGCAAAGGGTCCGGTTGTCATGGTAAGCGATGTATTCGCCGAGTACGTTGGTCATTAACTCTTTGACCCCGTTGTCGATGCCGTTGCCACCATCTAAGTAGGTGGGCACAAACGCAAAGTACGGTGCAGTTTCATCGGCAAAATCATTTTGCTCCGAAATTTCTCGGGCACTAATTGTTGGGTTGGCGGCATTTTGCTCATGTTGTGTGGCTGCGTATGCCGTTAAGTGATCAATGAAGCTTCTGGTGTTGCCTTCAATGGAGATGTAGCGAATGTTCAGTGGTGTCATGTCAGGTCCTCCAAGTCGGTGTTCAATATGGTGAGTGTACCGCAAAATTTCCAGTGAAAACAGGCTTGATAATTGCAGATTTTCAGAGGTCAACTAGCGTACACTGGTGGAAGGGGAGGGACGCTGATGGAACGATTTTTAATTGTGACTGACATTGATGGAACCTTGATCCCACCAACACAGAAGGTATCGACGTTGACGAAAACGGTGTTGACTCGTTTGCGTGATGAGGGGCATGAAGTCTACATTGCTAGCGGGCGGATGCTAGCGTTAGCGAAAGTCATCGCGGATCAGGTGGATGATGAGATGGGGATTATTGGGTCAAATGGAGCTGTAATCGCTGAAAATAATAAAGTTCAGGTGACCCATTTAGGGGCTACGGCCGTCACCACCGCACGGCAGGTGGCCGAAGAGTTTGGTTTAAGTTTCCGTTTGTTCACGCAAACAGCAACATACCATAATGTAACGGATGAAAATGTTTTGGCGCACATGAATAAGCTTCGTCAGAAAACGACCTCTCCCATGGTCTTTTTAGCAGCTGGCGAAATGGTGCCAGGGTTGAATGAAACGGTAACAAACGGATTACTGGTGGACGATCACAATGATGGTCGTTTAACAAAGGCCCGGGCGGCGTTGGCTAGTGCCGCAAACATGGCACTATCGTCGTCAAGTCCGAATAACATTGAGTTAATTCCTAAGGGCATCAGTAAGGCAACGGGATTAGCAATCGTTCAGAACCAGGTTGGAATCGCCACTGACCGGACGATCGTGTTTGGAAACGGACATAACGATGTTCCGTTGTTTAAGAAGGCCGCAATTAGCGTTGCAATGGCGGATGCACCGGCTGAAGTGCGGACCGCTGCAAATCACGTAACGGTGCCCGCCGAGCAAGACGGGGTCGCCCATTTTTTGATGGACTACTTTAAACTGACGGACCTTTCGGGTGGTAATCAATGACTAAGCAGGACCTTCGCAGTCAACGAACAAAACGGCGCATCGAGCAGAGCTTACTAAAGCTGCTACAGGACGTGCCGCTAGGAAAGATTACGGTGGCGCAAATTTGTACGACAGCGACGGTGAGCCGGTCAACATTTTACGCGCACTATTATGATAAATATGCGGTGCTTGAAACGGTGGTTGCAGCAGAGACAGAGCGGTTTGCCGACCTACTAAAAGCGCGGTTTGCCGCTGGTCAGGTAGTTGATGTCCAAGCGACGGTGGGGCCCGTCTTTAAATGGTTGTTGGCCACGCCACAAGTCACCCAAACGTTACTCAGGATTCATGAACCACGCGCCGACTTTGGTGCTAACTTGCAGGCAATCCTAACCGCTCAGTTTGAACACTTTCTTGACGAACATGCGGATAAAACGAAGCTAACGATTCCACTGAATTATTTGGCGGCCCAGTACAGTAGCTGGGTGATGACGGAACTCACCTATCAACTTAATCACCAAACAACGGCCGGGCTCCTCGCGTTTTCACAACGCGTTCAAAGTGAGTTGTTTAAAATGGCGGGCATTACGCTAACGTAACGTTTTTGTCGGGTTCTGTTTTACCCAGTCGTGAAGTTCAGCGGGATTGTGGGCACAGAATACGTGAACGTTCTGATCCGTTAAAATAAGGTTCCGAAGGGCGTTCACATTTTCAAGGCGTTGCGTTTGGTTCCACTGGTTAAACCGCTCGAAGCGCGCCAACTGTGGGGCCATGCTGGGTGTCTGGTTGTGAACTTCATGTGGATCAAAATAAGTATCGCCAGCATGAACTAACCAGCCGTCATCGCCGGTGTCAATGGCGACAGCACAGTGACCACGGGAATGGCCGGCGGTCGGAATCAACAGAATTTCCGGTGGCAACCCGGTTAGTTGTTGCACGTGATTGAAGCCCTTCCAGTTATCACCAACCTCGTTATATGTGTGCCAGTTGGGGCCGTATTGCCACATTGATTGGCGATAACGATGACTGGTTTTGAAGCCGCGCTCGCTCATCGCAGTTTCCCATTCCGTTTGAAAAACGTGGACGGTGGCATTTGGGAAATCGACAAGACCACCAGCATGATCAAGGTCAAGGTGGGTCATAACGATGTTACGGACGTCACGAGGGTCGTAACCCAATGCTTTAATTTGTTCCACGGCGGCCAGGGCGATGTTACCCTGTTGCGGTTTTGCATAGATGTGGGTGAAGGCAAACCCAAGTCGTGGCTCCGCGTTAAGCTGGTCCTTTCGACCAAGACCCGTGTCGACCAGGACTAAACCGTCTTTACCGGTATCAATTAACAGGCAGTGCATAACGAGCGCCTCGCCCTCATACTGAAGTCCTTGAACAAAGCCACAGTTGATGTGATAAATTTTAAATGCCATGATGGTGTTCCTCCCTAACGTTTTCGATGTGCTCATCATAAACGCTGGTTGGACGGGGAACAATAAACGATTTGCGACAAAGTGTTCGATAAAGTTGACTAAACGCAATGGTAACGGAGGAATGCATGATGCGAAAAGTGATTCTGTACATCGCAACAAGTTTGGATGGGCGGTTGGCGGATGCAGCCGGTGAAATTGAGTGGCTGGAACAAACGCCGGTGAGTGGTGATACGGGATATTCCACGTTATTAGACCGCATCGATACGTTGATCATGGGACGGACAACGTATGATTATGTAGTGACGCATACAGATGTTTATCCGTATGCAGATAAGGAAAGCATTGTCCTGACCCACCAAAAGATGGCCCCGCAAGCAAACGTCACATTTCTGAGTGAGGATGTGGTTAAACTGGTTCGGGAGCGTCGTGAACAATCTGGAAAAGCGATTTGGATCGTGGGCGGTGCAGAAATGGTTCAAGCACTCCTTCAGGCGTCGTTAATTGATGAGATCCAGTTGTTTATTGCGCCGCATTTACTGGGTGCCGGAGTGTCACTTTGGGCAACCAGTGCAGTTCAGGCCCAGTACCGATTAGTGGGCGTCAAACAGCATGACCAGTTGGCAGAGTTAGATTATGAACGCTTGAATTAGCGAGAAGAACTAAAGAAGTGAACAAATTGTTTACAAATTGAAAACAGGCAATTAGACTAACGTGGTAGTACCTTGGTACTAAGGTCATATGGTACCAAGGTACCAACAAAAAACACCCCACTGGCATGAGGTGCTACGAATTACCGTTTTCAAAGCGGTGACTTGGTTTCGTGAATTTAACTCATATAGTACAAATTAAGCCCACTCAACTCGTCAAAGTTTTCGAGGGCTTTTTTTGTACCATTATTTCTTGGTTAACGAAATAATGCTAAAAACAAACATGGCTTGCTCCCGGTGAAATACCAAGAGCAAGCCATGTTTGTTTTTAAGTGTTAATTTTGTGATTGTTCTGATTGATCCTGTGCGTCTTCGTCAGTCGTTGTGACTGGTTTACGAATGACTTCAAACCAATTAATGTAGGCATTCTCGTAATCCAGTGCGGTGAACTGAAAATCACCAATCTGGTAACTGTCGCCGGCTTTAATGTCAGGATCATTTTCGATGATGTAACCCGTTAATGTAACAACTTCGGACTCTTCAAACTTTTTAATGTCAGTTTGGAAGTAACGTTCAAAGTCATAAAGGGTCATCTTCCCGGAAACGTGGAATGAACCGTCATCCTGCTTAAAGATGTACTCATCGGAAACGTCATCGATTTCATCGTGGACCGTCCCAAACAGTTCTTCGTAAATGTCCTTATCCGTGACGATCCCAGAAGTACCACCGTATTCATCAACGACGACCACGATGGGGGTCTGTTTGTTGATCATTTGTTGAAGCACATCTTGAATCGGCATGGTTTCAGGCACGGTGATGATGTTCCGCAGAATTTTAGCAACGCTAATGCTGCTGTCCGTTTGGCTTTGACGAATCAAGTCGTAGTTGAAAACATAACCGAGGATTTTATCCTTATCACCGTCAGCAACAACCGGAAGGCGACTGAATTGCTCAGTCAGATAAACCTGGAGGGCGTCTTTAACGGTATCCGTCACGTCAATGACTTCGAGTTGAGTCCGGTCGATCATGATGTCTCTAGCAACCTTGTCGTTCATTTCAAACGCGCGTTGCATGAACACGTAATCTTCTTGATCGAGCTCACCACCAGAAACGGCGTTCCGTGACAGGTTCAAAATTTCCGCCTGACTGAACGCCTCGTCGCTTTCTGAGGCCGGTTGCATCCCGAGCATTCGGACGATTCCGTTCGCAGAGGTGTTTAATAACCATACGAATGGATAGAACAGAATGTGGAAGTACCGCAACGGTGTCACAACAGCCATCAAAACCTGAAACGGCCGGTCAATGGCGATGTTTTTAGGAACGATTTCTGTGACAACCACTTCAAAGTAGGTCAGGATGATAATCCCAGCCACAGAACCAATGGCGTGACCTAACGTGGCGTTAAAACTGAGGTGGGCGATGCCGAAGAAATCGATCAATAGTTCCGCGACCGTCTCTTCACCAATCCACCCAAGGATGATACCGGCTAATGTCGTCCCCACCTGAGTTGTTGAAAGATATTCATTTAAGTTGTGGACCATGTTCAGGGCCACTGTGATTTTTTTTGACTTTTTGTCACGCTTATTTTGTTCTTCTTCCAGAACACTTGGCCGTGTCTGCACCAGGGCAAACTCAGCGGCCACGAAAAAGGTGGCAAAGATGAATGTAATTAGCATGATGATCAAATTACTAATTATCTGACCACTATCCAACGAAAATTCCCCATTTCTTGGTTTAAAAACCTTACAACATTATACCGCGTCAGCATATAAGAACAAACTAAATTCGATGAGAATTGTTAAAATAGCCCATCAGAATGGGATTTATCGGCTAAAATGGTGCACAATTTAACGAATTAGTCCGTAAACTGTGGAAATTATTGAAGAATGATTGGCCATTTTAAAAACTGATGGTTGTTTTTACGAGAGGGTGCTTGCTGATTAATTCGCGTCGATTCTGATCAGGCGTATACTGGTAATGAGATGTCGTGCTTACCATCGCAAAA
>NZ_JBPCCV010000003.1:0-294401 GCF_053471565.1 Furfurilactobacillus sp. WILCCON 0119 | reverse complement strand
AAAAGTTGCGCCTAATCTAAAACCAGCTATTGGCCGAGTACGCCAATAGCTAGTTTCCAATTAGTGCTCGCTTTTTAACCGGGACAGTTCGCACTGATTTTGATGTCGTGCTTACCATCGCAAAAAGTTGCGCCTAATCTAAAACCAGCTATTGGCCGAGTACGCCAATAGCTAGTTTCCAATTAGTGCTCGCTTTTTAATCGGGACGGTTCGCACTGATTTTGATGTTGTGCTTACCATCGCAAAAAGTTGCGCCTAATCCAAAAACCAGCTATTGGCCGAGTACACCAACAGCTAGTTTCCAATTAGTGCTCGCTTTTTAACCGGGACGGTTCGCACTGATTTTGATGTCGTGCTTACCAGTACAGAAAGTTGCGCCTAACCCAAAAAACGATCATTGGCCAAGAACGCCAACAATCGTTTTTCAGTTAGTGCTTGCTTTCTAAACGTACTGGTTCGCACTGATTTTGATGAAACGAGTGGAGGCTGACCATGAAACGGCGAAGTGCTGAAGAAATGATGACCATCATTAAAACGGTGGCTGAGGGTGATGATAACATTCGGGCGATTGGGATGGAAGGGTCACGCAATGACCCGACGGCTAAACAGGATGCGTTTGCGGATTTTGACATTACGTACTTTGTGAAGACACTCAATCCGTTCAGAAAAAACGATGAGTGGTTGGCTGTGTTTGGTGAGCGTTTGATGATGCGAAAACCAACAATGGCCCAAATTGCTGGGACGAAACAACCGGCATATCCCTACCTCATGCAGTTCACGGACGGAAATCGTTTGGACCTAAAGGTGGCTTGTGTGGAAGATCAAGCGGCCTACCTTGCTGCCGAACATGAAAACACCGTGATTTTTGATAAGGATCATCCAGTAAAAGCGCAACCGGAATTATCAACGTGGGATTTTCGAATTACAGCGCCCAGCACGGATGATTATCAGGAAAGCATTAACAAGTTTTTTTGGAACAGTTTGTACGTGGTCAAGGGCCTAAAACGCCATGAGCTATTGTATGCAAACGGCTCGTTTGAAATGGATGTTCGTCGCGAACTGTTAACGATGTTACGGTGGTCAGTCGGTATTGCAACAAACTTTCAAACGGATGTGGGAAAGCACGATGAACGCCTGAAAGAAGCGTTAGCCCCTGCCGATTATGACCAGCTATTAATGACTTATAAACTGGCTGATGAGGATGCAACGTGGGTGGCTTTACAGGTGGCGAGTCAGCTATTCTTAGTAACGGCACGGATTGTGGCCGACCAAATGGGCTTTGACTTTCCGACGTACCCACAGGCTGTGATTGCTTACGAAGAGACATTAATGGAGGCTGCCGATGGCACAAGCGCGGGATACTCGCCGACGAGGTGATCAGTTACAAAATGAAATCTACCAAGCAGTGTATGAATTATTGGATGAAAAAGGGTATGCCAGTTTAACACTGGCCGATGTTGCGGGACGTTCGAAAACGAGCCGCTCCGTCCTTTATCGTCACTGGGATAATATTTTCGATTTAACTTTGGACGCGATTTTGGCGGGAATTTCGACGGAAACGAACCCACTGGTTCAGGGAATTTTTGATCGCGGTAGTTTACGAGCTGACCTTTTGTATGTCGGTCAAACATTTATCCGCCTTTCAAATCAGGGGCCGAATAAGTATTTTCGACTATTGTTTGCGGAGGCGCCTGAAGCACAATTGAACCGGGAGAAAATTCTGGCAGCATCGGAGACAAGCAACCTGAAAATCATGGGGGTTGTCCTTGAAAACGGCCGCCGGCGTGGAGAGATTCATAAGGAACCACCAGTAATGACGCAGCTGATGCTGTTTCGGTCGTTGCGATACTTTGACTTGATTGGCGGCCGGTCAATGACGGTGGCTTACCTGGACCGGATCGTTGATGAGGAAGTGTTGCCAGCATGGCGAACGTTTATAAAAGAGGAGAGCGTGACCTAACGCGGTTAGGCACCGTCATCTAAGCAAACAAGCGACAGTGGGTGGATTATGCCCGCAGTCGCTTGTTTGCTTAGATGAACTGATGCCTGCGTTAGGTCACGCGTTTATGGCAGCTTAGAAAATGAAGCAGTGGTGGGCGACAGTGGGTGGATTATGCCCGCAGTCGCTTGTTTGCTTAGATGAACTGATGCCTGCGTTAGGTAAAATCGGTAGTAAGCGACGGATAAGGTAATTGTGACCCGTAAAAGTGATAAAGAACACGGTGTTCTCTATTGTTTTTAACTGTGAAGGTTGTATGATAGACATCGTTAAAATAAAGTACATAGTGTACTTAATCAAACGGAGGATATCAATCATGAAGGTTATTGTTTTAGGCTTTTCTCATGGTGGCTATGAAGCAGTTGAAAGTTTACGGTTAATGGATGTTGACGCAGACATTCATTGGTATGATCAACAAGCCTTTGATATTGTGAAGCGAAACGATGCAGCAGTGGTGGAAGGAATCCCGGCAATTAGTTCGCTGACAAAAACAGAATTAAACGAGCAACGCATTACGGTGTTCGAGCAGACAGTCATGACACGAATTGATGCGACTGCCCACACGGTTGATACAAAAAATTTAGTGACCGGAAAAACCGCAACGGATTCATATGACAAACTTATTTTGAGCCCGGGCATTCATGCAACAAAGCTCCCGGTCCCTGGTGTGGATTTGGAAAATGTTTTGACGGTGCATTCACCTCAAGATTTAATGATGACCCGCAAGCAAGCGCAATCCGAAACGATTAAAAATGTCGTGGTGATTGGGGCTGGCTATGTTGGGATGAGCGTCGCAGATTTATTTGTTCAATCAAAAAAACACGTGACGTTAATTGACGTCAACCAACGTCCACTAAGCACGTACTTGGATCAAGAGATCACAGCACCGCTAACAGAGGTCATGGTGGCTGATGGTGTTACGATGGCGATGGGTGAATCAGTAACTGAAATGGTTGGGACCGATCACGTTATGGCGGTTCAAACAGCGACTCATCGTTATCCAGCGGACCTTGTCATTCTGTCTGCCGGTGGGCATGCGAATACGGATTGGCTGGCGGAAACGGTGGCGTTACTCCCAAATGGCCTCATTAAAACGAATGAATACATGGAAACAAGCGCCCCAGACATTTTTGCTGTTGGCGACGCGACACAAATTCAGTACACGCCGGCGAACACAACGTTACCCGTTGCGTTATCAACGAACGCGCGGCGGCAGGCAATTTTTGCAGTACGTAACTTGACGGGCCAGCGGGTGGCATTTCCAGGCGTCCAGGGAACGTCAGCGCTACCTGCGTTTGGGTATAAATTTGCGACGACCGGCTTGTCGGAAAAGACGGCGGCACGGTTAAATATTTCTAGTGCCAGCACCGTTGTTAAGAAGCAGGCGACATTTGGATTAACCGAAGATGTGACGTTTAAATTGATCTATGCACCGAAAACATGTCAGATTTTGGGCGCACAAATCATCTCCAAACAGGATTTAACGGCAAACATTAACACGATTTCGTTAGCGATTGAAATGCACGCAACGCTGGACCAATTGGCAACGGCTGATTTCTTCTTTCAGCCAGAGTTAAGCACTCAGTGGAACGTGATGTCACTTGCAGCACTTCAGGCGTTGAAGACGTGCAACGCTTTATAGGACCAACAAAATAACGGTGTCATTGATGAATGTGTTCGTTCATTAATGACACCGTTATTTTTTTAGGGGTAAACTGATTATCATTTTGTCAGCGTACCGTTAGGCCAGACTCGCGACAACTGCTAAAATAAAAATGAAGTGTAACTTGTGCGGTGAATGAAATGTGCTGCACACGGAGAGGATGGAAGTTAAGACCCATGAAAGAGCTACGTCAAAACGCAGAAGTTTCGAATTTGGAATTATTTTATGACCTTATTTTTGCCTATGCAATTAGCCGCATCACAACGATTCTTCATCTCGTTCACCATGAGGAAATCCCCGGACTGTATCTTGGGGAGTATCTGATCATGTTTTTCATGTTTTGGACCATTTGGACGTATCAAACGGTGTTAGTAAACCGATTTTTCCATGAAAATCTACAGCACACGGTCTTTATGCTATTTGATATGTTCATGGTAATCATTTTGTCGCAATCATTAAACGCAGATTTTGAGGCCACGCACCTGACGTTTGCCGGCAGTACCTCAATTTTATTGATCAGCATTGGGATTCAGTATTGGTTGCAGAGCCGGAAACTGACGGATCAAAAGCAGTTGGTGGTCGCCCGCGGGTTGTACCGCTTGTTGTTTTTGAGTGGTCTTATTGGCGCGGCAACAATTGTTCCGTGGGCCAGTTACGGCGTTCGGGTGACGGTGTACGTGTTGTCGATGGTGTTGGCAAACGTTGGCCCAATCTTTTTATACCGTGAACTAACGGACTTTCCGGCAATATTTGAACACCTGACGGAACGATATTCTCTGTTTACATTGCTTCTTTTTGGTGAGGCCGTGATTGCAGTTGCCAGCATTGTGGATGTTCATGATTTTAACTGGCTAGCCATCCCGTTCTTTTTGATTATCGTGGCCCTCTTCATGATTTATTTTGTTAGCTATCAGGGACGGGTAAACCGCCATAAAAAGACGGCGGGGATTACGTTAATCAACGTTCATTACTTTATTTTTGTTGGCCTTGATCTCGTAACGGCGGCAACAGAACTTTACCTGCAACACGAGCTTATTGGTTGGCAATTTGCAGGGCTGGTTAGTTTGGGTCTGGCAGGATTTTTAGGCGGGATTCTCGTGATGGTCCTGACGTATCCAAACCGGCCGTTAACACACAGTCCGTGGATCAGTGGTCTGGGCTTGCTAAGCTTTGTGGTGATTCTTGGCGCAGTGGTACTTGCACTAAGTGAAGTCCCGGTGGCCGCCATCTTAGTTTTAAGTGGTGTGTTGGTCCTCACGTCATCTTGTTGGTGGTTTTACACCAGCGCACACGCGCGTGATGTGATAAAATGAGGAACAAACGTTCGCTATAAAGGAGGGCATCATGAGTGACCAGGAAAATAAACCCATTTTAATTGGCGATGTGGGTGCACCAAAGCCACGCCGGTCAAAGTCTGGTGAACCGGCCAGTGGGCAGTCCGTTGCTGATGACTTGTTAGCAAAGCACCGCCGTCGTCATGGCGATCAGCAACAACCAGATGAGCCAAGTGGTCCGACAGCAAACCAGGTGACCATGATTGAGGCCCAAAAGCGGGCAGGACGGTATAATGTTTATCTTGATGGGAAGTATGCCTTTCCAATTAGTGAATCCGTCATGATCAAATTCCGCATTTTCAAGGGGATGGTGATCGATAAGGACTTGGCTGAAGAAATTATTGCGGCCGATGATGTGGCTAAGGCATACAACCGGGCACTGGATTATTTGTCCGGCCAGTTGCGGTCTGAACGTGAAGTCCATGATAAGCTGAAGACGTTGGAAGTTGACGAGAGCGTTATCACGGAAACAATGCAACGGCTGCGTGAGTTTCATTTGCTTGATGACCAGGCGTATGCGGAGGCCTATGTTCGGACCATGCGGAATACGTCTGATAAGGGACCGGTGATCATTCGTCAAAACCTTCGGAGCAAAGGGGTGGGGGAAACCATTATTGATGGCGCCCTCGCTGAATTTTCAACGGATCAGTTGCTCGAGAACGGGTTAGAGACCGCTGAAAAATTGGCGCGACACTACGCGCGAAAGCCATTTTCAACACAGCGCCAGAAGGTGATTCAGGGACTGATGACGAAGGGCTTTCAGCGTGAGACAATCGACCAGGTCATGGGCCAACTCGAATTGGTGCGTGACGAAGATACTGAAGCTTCTTTGTTAAGTCATGAAGCGGAGAAAATTTGGCAACGCAACCGGCGTTATGATCTGCGTGATCGGATGAACCGAACCAAACGAAGCCTGTACGGTAAGGGTTATCAAATTGATGACATTAACCGGGTGCTCGACGCATTAAGCGAGGGAACAAGTAAATAGTTGACAATTGAATGGTTAATGTTCATGGTGGTTATATAAATATAATTGTTAAGGGGTCAACATGAGAACACGTGCAGAACTAAAACAATCAGTTAAAGATCTTTTTCACGGTAAGTGGGGGAAAGCAGTCGGCTTAAACGTTATCCCAGTACTGCTGCTGTTATTAGTCAACGGGTACAATCGGTTTTACATTCGTAGCAATTACGATGCTGCATCGTCGTCATTTATCGGATTATATCAGCACCTTGGCACAAGAACATGGTGGATTATATTACTTGCGACGGTAATTGGGTTTGGTGTAACGTACACTTTTCTGGATTGGGTTCGTGAACCTAATCGTGAAATTAACCCTGCCAGTGATAGTTTTCGGGTGGTTGCCTCACCAACTGTCTTTCCGCTGTTAGTATTATCGTTCTTGATCAGTTTCATTGTTGTGGTGGGGTATGTACTCCTAGTTGTCCCAGGAATCATGTTCTCCTTAATGTATAGTCAATCAATCTTTGTCTATAAGGATCTTCATGAAAAAAATCCGGATGCCAGTATCTGGGCCGGCATCATTACCAGCATGCGCCTAAGTCGTCAGCTCATGCAGGGGCACAAGTGGGAATTCTTTGTTCTTACCTTGAGTTTCTTAGGCTGGGCGTTATTGGCTGTTCCTTCATTTGGTTTTTCAAATCTATGGGTAACACCATATATATCTGGAACACGAGCTGCTTATTATAATGATTTAGAGGAAACAAGCGAGCTTGAATTAACGTTATAAACGGGGAAAGTCATCACATTACTGTGATGACTTTTTTTTATTTTCTTGAAATGCAAAATTATATCAGTGTCATCTAGTTTACTAAACTAGATGACACTGATATAATTTACTCATCAACTAGCAGGAGGATGATGACATGACTGAACCATTCAATGAATACCATCAGTGGGAACAACACCTAACTGAAGTAACGTTACCAAAGTGGGATGAATTACCAAAGTTTGATTTATACATGGATCAAGTGGTGGCCTATGTGAACGATACGTTGGGACCACTGGGTGTCGACACGGTGACGCCAGCCATGATCAATAACTACGTGAAGCACAACATCATTTTGGCACCGGTCAAAAAGAAGTACCAAGTGATGCAGGTTGCGGATATTCTGCTGATCGGGATCTTAAAACCAAGCTACTCCATGGACACCATTCGCCAAGGCATGGATCAAGTGACGGTAAGTCTGTTTCCTAAACGTGCTTACGACACCTTCATTGGGTTAGTGCTGGCGGGGTTACGCAATGAACCGGCAACAAAGAGTGCCACAACGGAGCTTAGTGACCAAATGATGAAGGAAACAGTCGCAACGGTGTTGGCTAAAATGCGCTCAGAAAAGCTACTCTCCTTAGCCCAAACGGTGGTAAAGCCAAAGCCCGTCGAACAAAAGTAGGTTCATAATTGTTTCACGTGAAACGGCAAAAGTGGTCCGTCTTGAAGGTATCTTTGAGGTTGACCACTTTTTTTGCGGACAATGGGACGGGGATAATGGCCCACAATAATATGACCGTTAGCGTTACACTTAAACGTAACAACAGGCACAACGGAGGGGAGCACATGAAACGACAACAACGCTATGGCGTGATGTTCATTGGCATCATTGTGATTGTTTTGGGCGCGTATCTATTAAGTCGGGGATCGAGTTTAGAAACGGGGCCAAGCACTAGTGGGTCGCAGTCCACGCAGCACGTGTCTGGTCAGGGTAGCACTGAGGCAGCCAGCACGGCGGCACTGGCTAAGTTGACCTATCAATCTGGCAAGCCAGCGGTGGTGAGTGTTAACCACAACCGGAGTACGTTAAATAGCGATGCGTGGCGGACGAACCACGTCGTTTATCAGTCATTGGATCGGTTGAATCGAACGGTCGAACCGAACACGGCGTATTTGGAACGGCGCAACGTGGCTAACGATTCATTGCGGGTGCGACAGTACATTCAGCCAAGTGGTTGGCACCAAAAAATGGTGAATGGTCAGGCCATCATCAACCGGGGGCATCTGATTGCGTACTCGTTGTCAGGGGGAATTGGCCAATCGGGTGCGTATGATCCCAATGAGCAATCGGGGGATCAAAATAATCCCAAAAACCTGTTTACCCAAACGGCGTTTAGCAACCAGACGTTACAAACGATTTATGAAAGCGAGGTGCGCAACGCCCTTAAAGCCAATAAACGGGTGATCTATTCAGCTCAAGCAGTGTTCTCCGGGGATAATTTAATGGCCAATGGGGTTCACTTACAGGCGCTGTCAACGGATGGCGCCCTGAACTTTAACGTGTACATTTTTAACGTTCAGCCGGGCTTTACGTTTGATTATGCCACCGGTCGTTCACGGGTTGACCATGACATGAAGGTGCCAACACCAGATGAATCATCAGAGGATTAGCCATTATTAAACAACGAAAGCACGGTGCTTATGGATAAAAGTCCATGAGCACCGTGCTTTTTAAGTTAATGATTTCTAGTTTTAGTCCTGTTCTTGGTACTGAAAGTGATCAAACGTTGCTGGTTGCTCATATCCGGCGTAGTCAACGGCGGCTAATCCGACAAAGGCACCGGTGAAGAAGCCACCGTACGTTTGGAGCACGTAGTCATCTGAAAGCACGGCGGCATCAAGGGTAACGGGGATTTCGGTCCACGTGGTGCCGTCGAAGGAGTAACTGTACGTGTAGGATGACTTTTTGACGGTTGTCCGGAACCACACTTGCTTAACATTGGTGGGAATTGGGATGGCGTTGTCACGAAGGTAGGTGTGGTAATCACCGCGATTATTCTCAGCCACTTCAATCACGCGGCCCTTCGTTTCATCATTTGTAATGAAGATCCATGACCAGTGTTTATCGTTGTAGAAGTTGGTCAGGCCGGCCATTTGCTGATAGCTAAACGGATCAAACGTCACCGCAACGGTCGTGGTGAAGTTAAACGCCTGCCACCTGCGAGCAAGCAGTGAAACGTCAAAGGTGCTGGCCAGTGACTTTTGGCCAATGAGGGTTAGGTGACCATCGCCAGTATGGCCCATTTTTGGTGTAAATGGTTCACGAAGCGTGTTCCAATTCTGATCGAGGGTTGGGGTGGTGAAGTCGTCAGACTGTGAATGATCCAGTGGGGCACTCATTGGAATGGCGTCAACGGGGGCGTCCACCACCACTTGGCCACCATGACCACCAACGACGCGGGGCCAACCGGCATCATCCCAAGTGACCTTTTGGATCGCAGTTTCACGACCAAGCGTGCTCCACCCGCGCGGATCGTGGGCAGATTCAGTGTCGTGGTTCCAAGGCCGTGACGTCAGGGAGGCGTAGTACCATTCACCACTTGGTGTATCCACGAGGGCACCGTGCCCCTGCTTTTGGAGGGCGAAGTCTGGCGTATCAAAGTTAGTCAGGAAGGGGCCATCTGGTTCAGAGACGAAGCTGTCGGTGCTGAGGTCGGCTGACTTGGCTACCACTTCTTCATGGGTAAAGACCGTCCCACCTTGAGCGGCAAAGAGGTAGTAGTTGTCATTGATGTGGTAAAGATGGGGCCCTTCAACAAGTTTTGTGGCCGTTCCCCGGTAGATGGTTCGGGCCGTTTTCGGCATCAGGTGCATGGTGCTGACGTCAAATTCGGTCAGGGTGATGCCGTTAAACGGGTGGTGATATTCACGGTGGTCCCACGTTTGTTGAACGAGATATTTGCGACCATCGGTGTCGTGGAACAGAGAAGCGTCAAAGCCAACGCCGTTAAGTTTAATGGGCGTGGTCCATGGACCGTGGATGTCGGTGGCCGTTGTCAGGTAGTTATCCATGTCCTTAAAGGCACCTTCAGTTACCTTGACGTCAGTGTACACGAGCCAGAATTGCCCGTCAGCGTAAGAAAGGTCAGGGGCCCAGATTCCGCCAGAAGCCGGATTGCCACGCATGGATAGCAATGTGGTTGTGTTAAGTGGTGAGGGGAGGAGCTTCCAGTGAACAAGATCCGTTGATTCGTGGAGACGAACGCCTGGGAACCATTCAAACGTGGAGTTAGCGATGTAGTACGTGTCACCGACACGAATGATGCTGGGGTCGGCATTAAAGCCGGGTAAAACGGGATTAGTCAGTTTCATAAGAAAACCTTCTTTATCGATTTGAATTAAAACGTCACGTGGTATGACAGTGTCTTTAACCGTGGCTGGCCGGGATGAATCGTGATGTCCCCAAAGTTTGGGTGTGCGGTTGCATCCGGAAGCGTGTGCGGTTCAAGGGCGATGCCGAGATAGGGGTTACCGTGCCCTCCCGTTTTGATGAACGGCATGTGCGCCGTTGTAAACGAATTGGCGGTGAAGACAACCAGGCCATTTTGATGTGAGCCCACGGTTACGGTAACACCTGTGTCAGGATCGGCTAGGTGAGCAACCGTCCCGGCTTCATCCGGTGTCACGCAGTATACGTCGTCTAGTCCCCGCTCAGAGGTCCGTTGTAAGCCGTCAATGGCCTGCTGCAATGGTCGTGATTGCTGAAAGTCAAACGGGGTGTTTGCCAAGCGGGTAAATGTGCCAGTCGGGACTTTATTTGGTTGTGTTGCTAACCGGTTCGTTGCGTTCACCTGTAACGTGTGGGCCAGAATGGTTGCGGCATCCCCCAAGTTGAAGTACGTGTGAAGGGTTGGATTGAAGACAGATTCGGTGTCACATGTGCCAGCAAAGGTTACCGTGACGGTGTTATCTAATGAGAGTTGGTACGTCATGGTTGTGGTGAGTGTGCCGGGGAACCCGTCGTCTTCTGGATGTTGCGTCGTGGTTAGCTGAATGGCGGGGCAGTCGTCAATAGTGGTTAGTTTACCCACCCAAAAACGTTGGTGAAAACCGTGAGGCCCGCCGTGTAACGTGGTGTCACCCTCATTTTGTGGCAGCAGATACGTTCGGTTGTTGAGGGTCAGCCGGCTGTGACCAATGCGCCCCGCAGTTCGGCCAATGGCCATGTTGACGTAAAACGGGTTGGCGTAGTAATCAGCACTATGTGGGTAATTAAGGACTAGGTTCCGGCGGCCGTTGGCACTAGGAATGGAAAGTTCGTTTAAAATCCCCCCAAGATTTAAGACGCTGAGGCGAACGCCGTGGGCATTTTCGATGGTGTAGCGATAAACTTCCTGACCGCGATAGGTGTCAAACGGCGTTACGGTCGTGGTGAATTCAGATTGTGTTTGCATTTGCCGGCCTCTAGTTCAGGGTAAACGTTTGGCTGGCACTAGCCAAAGTAAAGTCGGTGATCTGGCCGTGATCATGCACATAAACGGTTGCGACACCGTGAAGGCCAGTTGTTGTGAGCGTCAATTGGTTACCAGCCGTGGTTGCGGTGACTGAACCCACGGTGTGGCCGTCCCGGTCGACAACGGGCGTGGTGATGGTGCCGTTATCCAATTCGTAAAGATTAATGTCAGGAGCGTCTGTGTAGTCGTAATCTGCATGTGCGCTGCCCGGTTTCCGAAGCAAGATGCTGTTGCCGGCAACAAGTAATGGTAAGCCCAAATGATCGTACTGTTCGTTCAGCCATTGACCATTTTGATCAGTTTCGTAAACGTGTTCCGTTAGGAGGTTTGTCCACCGACCAGCTGGTAAGTAGTAGTGGACGTTTCCCTGATCATTGAAAATTGGGGCCACCAGGAGCTTGTCACCCAACATGTACTGTTTGTCGAGATAGGCGGTGTTTGGATCCTCAGGAAATTCGATGAACATGGGCCGCATGAGCGGCGTGCCGGTTGCGGATGTTTGAACGGCTTGCTGATACAGGTACGGCATCAGTGATAGCTTTAGGTCAACGAATTTCTTGGTGACGGCGACCGCTTCATCATCGAATAACCATGGAACCCGGTACTGAACGCTACCATGGTAACGGCTGTGTGATGATAACAGGCCAAACTGCGTCCACCGTTTGTAAATGTCTGGCGTTGCCTTTTCTTCGAAACCGCCGATGTCGTGACTCCAGAAGCCGAAGCCAGATGATAGGAATGACAACCCGCCACGTAAGGAATCAGCCATGGAATTGTAGCGGGATAGGTTGTCACCGCCCCAGTGAACGGGGAGTTTTTGTGATCCGACTGTTGCTGACCGTGCGAAGACGACTGCATCATCTTCACCACGTTTGGCACTCAGCACATCATAAACAGCCTGGTTGTACTGAAGGGTGTAGTAGTTATGCTCACGTTGTGGGTCACTGCCGTCAAAGAAGACAGCATCATCAACGGGAATTCGTTCACCAAAGTCGGTTTTGAAGCAGTCGACCCCCATATCAAGTAGGGCGGACAGCTTACTTTGATACCAAGCAACGGCGTCAGGGTTCGTAAAATCGACAAAACCGTTACCGGCCTGCCACAGATCCCACTGCCAAACGTTGCCGTCATGACGTTTGATGAGGTAACCGTGGTCCTTTGCTTCTTTAAATAGTGGTGACTTTTGGGCGATGTAAGGGTTCAACCAGACACAAACTTTGATGCCGCGGTCATGGATCTTTTTAAGGAGACCAGCAGGGTCAGGGAACTTTTCGCGATCCCAGGTTAATGTGCACCATTCAAACCCCTTCTGCCAGAAACAGTCAAAGTGAAAGACGTCTAACGGAATGTGGTGTTCAGCCATGCCGTCAATAAATTTCATCACCGTTTCATCTGAGTAATCAGTGGTGAAAGAAGTGGACAGCCATAGACCAAAGGACCAGGCAGGCGGAAGTTTGATCTGACCCGTTAGCCGGGTATATTTATTCAGAATTGCTTTTGGTGTGGGGCCATAAATCACGTAGTAGGTCAGGGATTCACCCTCAGTGCTGAACTGAACGCGGTCAACATTTTCAGAAGCAATTTCAAAGGAGACCTTTTGGGGTTCATCGACAAAGACACCGTAGCCCTTATCAGTAATGTAAAACGGAATGTTCTTGTAGGCCTGTTCACTTCCGGTCCCACCATCCTGATTCCAGGTGTCGACCGTTTGACCATTTTTAACAAACGGGGTGAACCGTTCGCCCAGTCCGTAAACATGTTCATCAACATCCATGGACAACTGTTCGCGCATAAAGTGCTGGTGGTGAACGGTGTCTGTGATCTCGCCCTGGGCCTTCGTCATGGATTTTGTGATGCTGTGGCCGTCTGGGTCTGTAAAGTTGAGTTCAAACGGACCGTCCAGTGGCAACGTTGCGGTTAGGTCGCCGGAGGTAAAGTGCACGTCATGGGCGTCTTTAGCAATGGTGACGTGGGGATGTTCGTCGTTTAAAACATAGTTTGGGCCCGCCGTTGACTGATCAAAGTGGGTCAACTTAACGCCGATCACCCCTTCAAGTGGTGAAGTCAGGGTGATGGTTGACATCCCGAGGTTAAGTTCGTCATTGCGGGTAGCGATGTGATGATAGGGTGCATATGCCGTGAGGGCATTATCGGTAATGTCGGTATCAAAGACCTCCATTGGTGAATTAATGGTGTACCCATCCTTGGTGAGCCAATAACCGTTTGTAAATTTCATGAAATGAAACCTCCTTAAAAAATTGTGCTGTTATTACCACCACAGTGGTGTGTAAAAGCGGTGTGGTTGTGATGGTTTTGGTGTTAGTGGAGCATGAAGCCAAGCTGAAATGCGTTTGAACCAGTGTTGATTAAACATTGAGAAAACCTCCTGGTTAACAAAAAGTAATTCTACCTGTCAGCAATAACCGACACGTTAGGAAAGCAGGGGCTCCTACGACAATCAGTGGTGGCGAGGTAGAATTACTCGGGTTAATTAAGAATCGTCCTAGTGGTCAGACCGGGATGCGATTTCTTCATTCATTTGTTCAACCTTTTCGTCTGTTAGGTGGTAAAAGGCAAAGACAACCATGGCCAGAACGGTAAGGATAATGGGAATGATGGTGGTTGTTAACCGAATTCCTTGAAGGGAGCGGGCGCTTTGCGTCTTGTTAGCGGCAAAGCCGTAAGCAGCCAGCACGTAACCCGGAATCACACCACCAAGCGCCATCCCGAACTTGAAGAAGAAACCAATAACGGCGTTGATAATTCCGTTTTCCCGTTTGCCGGTCTTCCATTCGCCATAGGTGATGGTTTGGGGAACCAGTGCCCATTGGAAACCAGTGGAGAGAATGATTCCGGCGGCTTCAATGGTGCGGGCGATAAACGTTCCGGGAACGTTGGTTGCTGGAATGAAGTACAACATGATAAAGCCAATGATGGCGAGCACTAAACTACTTTGCATGAGGACTTGGGTTCCAAGTTTGCGGTTTAACCACGGTGTTAGTGGAACAACGATGAATGCGGGGAGGGTTCCCAGCAGGTTATACCATTGCATTAAGCCAGGGTTCCCAGCGTTATACGTCATGTAGTAGGCCCCAACGGCATTAACAACGGACATCAAACCAAACGTAATGATGAAGAAGATGGCAAGGGTCCGAAGGGGGCCGTTGATAACTAACTGGTGGAATAAATCAGAAACGTGAACATTTTCTAATTGATCGCCGCTCATGGTGATCCGTTCAACAGATTCATGGAAACAATACATTAAGATAAGGGCCCCAGCGATGCCGTAAATAACCATCGTCCAGAACCACCCACTTTGCGATTGAGGGCCGGTGTAACTACCGTTTGAAAACAGTTTGACACAGATTGGTACCCCGAAACTGACGGTGAGTGAGCCAAGGTTGGCTAGAACCATCCGGAGTGACGTCATGGAGACGATTTCCTTATTGTTCCGGGTCATTGCGGCGTTCAGTGAACCGTAAGGGATGTTGACGGTCGTGTATAAAACGGACAGACCAACGTAAGTCACGTAAGCGTAAACCAGCCGGCCCATGGCAGAAAAGTTTGGCACGGTGAAACACAGAATGGCGAGGGCTGCCAGTGGCACAGACATGTACAGTAAGTAACCACGGTATTTACCAAACCGAGTCGTGTGTTTATCAACGAACGTCCCGACAATGGGGTCGTTGATGGCGTCGATAAGCCGAACCACAAGGAACATGGTGGCCGCAGTGCTTGCGCTAAGGCCAAACACATTGGTGTAGAAGAACAATAGGTACGTTGAAATGGTGGTGTAAATCAGATTTTGAGCAAAGTCACCGGTTGCCCAGCCGAATTTCTCGCGCCAAGGTAACTTTCCGTCAGCGTTCACTGACGGTTTAACGGAATTTTCCATAATTATGATCCCCTAATTAATTAAGTGAGTGGGTGGAGTGAATGTGCGTGTCAGCGGTATTGGTAGCTCGTTGACGCAACGAGGTTTCGATGTCTTCCAATGAGCGGTTCCGCGTTTCAAAAACATGCGCGTGAACGAACCAAATGGCGACAAAACAGAGAACACCGTAACCGATAAATAAGCTCCCGGTGCCGAAGAAGTTCAGCAATGGTGGGAAGGTCAGGGACACAACCATGTTGGCGCCCCAGTTAATGACACTACTGAAGGAATTCCCTAAGCCACGAATGTTTAGCGGGAACACTTCCCCAATCATGACCCACATAACGGGGCCCCACGTTGCGGAGAAAAAGGCGATGTAAATGGTAAGTGCAATGACACAAACAATGGCTGCGACCATTGAACCGTGAGAAAACTTCATGGCAATGCTCATGATGATCAAACACACACCCATTCCGATCCCGCCACCAATCAGCATTTTCTTGCGGCCGATCTTGTCCATGACGGCCACGGCAACGGCCGTTACGATCACGTTGAAAACCCCGATGCCGATGTGCGCTAACAGGGCCGCCGAAACACCAAAACCAACGTCTGTAAAGATAGTCGGTGCGTAATAAAGAACGGTGTTACACCCCATGACCTGTTGGAAAATGGCAAGGCCAACCCCGATAACCAGTGCAGGCCGGGCCATGGTGCCAAATAACTCGTGCCAGCCGCCACTCTTAATGGCAGCCTGTTGCTTGATTTGCGTCAATTCAGCTTGAACAGCAGCCTGATTATGATGATTCATTTGATCTAAAACATGCTCTGCGGCGTCAAGCTGGTTTGTTTTAACCAAGAACCGTGGGCTTTCTGGAAGCAAGAGGCCACCAAAGAAAAGAATGGCAGCGGGGAGGGCAGCGAAGCCAAGCATCCAGCGCCACCCGGTGACCATTCCGGAAAACCCATAGTTAGTGATGTAGGCTAGTAAAATCCCGGTCATCACCATGAGTTGGAATAAACTGGAAACGGTGCCCCGCTTGTCAGCAGGCGCCAGTTCAGATAAGTATGTCGGGATCAATGCTGACGCAGCCCCGACTCCCATTCCTAAGATGATCCGTGAAAGAATCAAACTCCAAAATTCGGGGGAAAAGGCTGATCCAAGGGCCCCGACAAAGAAGATGATGGATGAGAGAAGCACTAACTTGCGCCGCCCGTAACGATCCGACATGGGACCGATGGTGGCTGCACCAAGCACGGCCCCGAGGAGGACGGCACTAACCACCCATCCTTGTTGCCAAGAACCAAGATGTAATTGTTTTTGAATAAAGAGAATTGCTCCGGAGATAACCCCGGTGTCGTAGCCAAAAAGTAAACCGCCCAGCGCACCGAAGAAATAAACAAAGCCTGTGGAAACCTTATGCATAGCAGTGGACTCCTATCGATGAAATAATGTGACAAACAGCTGTAAGTTGGTGCCGTCAGAGTTTATTCATCAAGTTAGTGCGAGCAAAAAACCAACTGGGGTAATCTTGCCACGCATTTACGGTAAATGCAAGCGCTTTCTAAATAAAGTTTATAATTACACAAACTTTGGATGACGCGATTATTGAGTGTGGATCATCACTGGATAATGCGGTTAATAAGCGGAATCGCGGATTATTTTTCGTTAGCTTAGTTAGATGAAAGAACAGGCTGATACGAGACAAAAGCGGAAAAAAGTTTTTGAAAGGGCTTGCAAAATAATAATAAGCTAATATAATCAATCTCGTAAGTTGGTTGTTGCAGAAAACTAACATCAAAAATTTGGAGGCACGATTGTTATGGCTTATTGGAATGTTGATAAGGTCCCTTACGTGGGCACTAGTGATTTGAAATCTGGACTGGGATTCCACTACTACCAACCAGATAAAATGGTGGGTGGAAAGAAAATGCGTGACTGGTTGCGGTTCTCCGTTGCCTACTGGCACACATTTGACCAACGGTTGGTGGACCCATTTGGTGATGGGACTGCTCAACGGCCATATGATAAGTTCACGGACCCGATGGATCTGGCGTTAGCCAAGGTTGACGCAGCGTTCGAATTTTATGACAAGCTGGGTGTGGATTACATGTGTTTCCACGATCGTGACTTGGCACCAGAAGGCAACACGTTACGGGAAACCAATGCCAACCTGGACAAAGTGGTTGATAAAATCGTTGAATACCAAAAGACGAGTGGCATGAAGGTTTTGTGGAACACGTCAAACATGTTCACGAACCCACGCTTTGTTGAAGGGGCCGCAACATCACCATCCGCTGACATTTTTGCCTATTCTGCAGCACAATTGAAGCACAGTTTAGAAATTGGGAAACGGGTCGGTTCTGAAAACTATGTCTTCTGGGGTGGTCGTGAAGGTTACGAATCACTGTGGAACACACGGACTAAGGAAGAACAAGAACACGCTGCAAAGTTCTTCCACATGGCTAAGGACTACGCCAACGAAATTGGCTTCGACGCACAAATGCTATTAGAACCAAAGCCAAAGGAACCAACGACGCACCAGTACGACACGGACGCAGCCACAACCATTGCGTTCATGAAGGAATACGGTCTTGATAAGGACTTCAAGTTGAACCTTGAAGGAAACCATGCTAACCTTGCAGGACACACATACCAACACGAAATTAAGACGGCCGTTGACGCTGGTTTGTTGGGTTCATTAGACGCAAACCAGGGTGACAAGCTGATTGGTTGGGACATTGATGAATACCCATCTAACTTATATGAGACAACGGCAGCAATGTACGAAGTCTTGTTAAATGGCGGCATCGGGCCTCGCGGTGGACTGAACTTTGACTCCAAACCACGGCGGTCATCATTTGAAGCAAATGATCTCTTCTACGGTCACATCGTCGGAATGGATAGCTTTGCTGCTGGTTTATTGGTTGCCCAACGGATGTATGAAGACAAAGTCCTGGAAGATATCAAGGACGAACGGTACGCTTCATATAACACTGGTGTTGGTGCTGACATTGAAAGTGGCAAGGCCGACTTCAAGACGTTGGAAGCTTATTCGATCGACAAACCACAATCAGAATTGATTGCTGCAACACATTCAGATCATTTGGAACAAATTAAGGACACGATCAACCATTACATCGTGGATACCTTAGGAAAATAATGACGGTTAATAAACTGGCGCTGGTGGCATAAGTCAATCGGGAACAATTGTTGTCGACACACTGTGGTACTCAGTCCGGTTAGCACATTGCACTTAATGAAAAGCGACTGACCTCCCCAAGTTTGGGAACTCAGTCGTTTTCATTTCGAAGCAATGCGTTGACTGATGCTTGTTGGTGTTCGTTTATTCGTGGGAGGAAACGACATGAGTTATGTATTAGGTGTTGATCTGGGGACGAGTGCGGTAAAAGTCTCGGCTGTTGATCAGACGGGGCAGATTGTGGCCCAAGAAAGTTATGCGTACGAATTAAGTCAGCCCCAACCGGGTTATAGTGAGCAAAATCCAGAGGACTGGGTGAGCGGGACCACCGTGGCCATTGTCCGGTTGATTTTAAACGATGGCATTAAGCCGGCGGAAATTGACGGAATTAGTTATTCAGGTCAGATGCACGGACTGGTATTATTAGATGAACACAATCAGGTGTTACGACCAGCCATTTTATGGAACGATACCCGAACCACCAAGCAACGCGATGAAATTACCGCGGCAATGGGGAAAACGTTTGTTAACATTACCAAGAACGAACCGCTTGAAGGGTTTACGTTGCCTAAGTTGTTGTGGGTGAAGGAAAACGAACCGGCAATCTTTGATCAAGCACGGCACTTTGTCCTGCCGAAAGATTATGTGCGTTATCGAATGACGGGCCAATTGGGAATGGATTACTCGGACGCTTCTGGAACGGTGCTTCTGGACGTTGTGAACCACACGTGGAGCCAAGAAATCTGTGACCGGTTTGAAATTCCCATGAGCATGTGTCCACCCCTGATGGACGCCATTGATTACGTTGGCAACGTTTCAGCGAGTTACGCCGCGTTTTCAGGGCTCGATTCGCACACCAAAGTTTTTGCTGGTGGCGCGGATAACGCGTGCGGTGCAGTGGGGGCGGGAATCTTACACCCGAACATGGTGCTTTCAAGCATTGGCACGTCCGGCGTGGTGTTGAAGTATGAGGCGGATGGCGCAGTGGACTATCATGGTCAGTTACAGTTTGAAAACCACGCGATTCCTGATGCCTACTATGCAATGGGCGTGACACTGGCTGCCGGTTACAGTTTAAACTGGTTTAAAAAGACATTTGCACCAGACGAAGACTTTGGTGACTTTGTGGCAACGGCTGGTCAAGCCACACTTGGAAGCCAGGGACTGCTGTTTGCTCCTTACATTGTGGGTGAACGGGCGCCATATGCGGATGCAGATATTCGCGGAAGCTTTATTGGTATTGATGGGACCCAAACCCGGGCGGACTTTGTTCGTGCCGTCATGGAGGGAATTGTGTTCTCATTCCGTGACATTTTGGATTTGTTTGCAAGCCAGGGGAGTCAGTTTGATACCGTGGTTTCCATTGGTGGTGGTGCAAAGAGTCCACTGTGGTTACAAATGCAGGCGGATGTCTTTAACACAAAAGTCGTTAGCTTAAAGAACGAACAGGGGCCTGGTCTTGGCGCCGCCATGTTGGCCGCCGTGGGACTTGGTTGGTTTGAATCAGTGGCTGAATGTGCAGAAACGTTTGTGCAATTTGGCGCCGAGTATCAACCCATTCCCGAAAACGTGGCACAGTACGAAGAACTTCATGCGCTCTATAAGAAAATTTATGCAGCAACGGCAGACGTTAGTCACGAACTATTAGCGTTCCGCCGGGGCGTTCAGAACTAAAATTCAATGACTTTGCTTCCATAGTATTCACCGAAAATACGCCCATTCGTGTTTTTGCGACGATACGGGGTTCAGTGAGGTTTATACTAATGGTAAAAATGCAAGGTAGGAACAACTGTTGGCTAGAAAAGTTTTAAACCAAGATATTATGCGTGATGTAAATCAGAAGTTGGTGTTACAACAAGTTTTTAATGAGGGACCAATTTCCCGGATCGATGTTTCTAAACGTTTGAACCTCAATAAATCAACGGTTTCAACGCTATACAATGCGTTAAATGATGAATCACTGGTGGTTGAACTGGGTGAGGGTGCGGCGTCATCAAATGGTGGCCGTAAACCAATTTTCACGAAGGTCAACGCCCACTGGGGGTACACCGTTAGTTTTGAAATCGGCTACCACCACCTTCACATGATGGTCAATTATTTGGATGGCGAAATTGTGTCGTTCAATAATTATGAAATTGATCGGTTAACACTGGCAGCAATTACCCAGCTGATGATTGCTAAGGTGCGTGATGTGCAGGTTGCGGATACAAACCGTGGCCTACTGGGCATCAGCATTGCTGTTTCTGGGATTGTGGATGATAACCGGGTAACGGACTCGCCGTTTCTCGACATGACGAACGCAGATCTTCAGGGACTGTTTGAACAGACCTTTGATGTGCCTGTTGTCCTGGAAAACGAGGCGAACCTATCGGCAATTTATGAACGTGACTTTAACAGTGCGGGCGATTTTGCCAATACGCTCACGGTCAGTATCCATAAAGGGATCGGTGCCGGAATCATCATCAATCGTCAGTTGTACCGTGGTCTTCATGGTGAGGCTGGTGAAATTGGCCGGAGCATCATGATGGACGCAAACGTTGGCGTGATGGGGCGGTCCCAAAAGGTTGAGGATTACTGTTCGGAGGATGCCATCATTGGGTTTGCCCGAGCCGTCAAGGGTGATGAAACACTTCAACGGCAGGATCTTGTGAACCTCTTTTTGGCGGATGATGCGGACATCAAGCGGATCCTCGGTGAATTTTGTGCGGCCATCTCCAAGATTTTATTCAATGTGGCCACCAATTTCGATCCTGAGGTCATGTACTTAAACTCACCGTTAATCGAAGCATTGCCTGAATTGCTATCCGAAATTCGCCAAGATTACCGGACCATTGCGGGAACTAATCCCCGGATTCAACTTGCACAAAACACGCAGTATGCAACGTTGCTTGGTGGTTGCTCATTGATCACGCACCGGGTTCTTAACATGGATGACTACATGTTGAAATTTTAGGACGTGGTGCCACCTCTGAAAATGTAAGGCCCAATTGATGTATAAGGTAGTATTCCAAAAAGATAAAAGGTGAAGATAGATTGCACCGGGACATAAACAAGCAAAAACAGCGGATGCCTACTAAGGGCAACTCGCTGTTTTTTTGTAACGGTTAGACTTAATGATTAACGTTTCTTTTTGAAAATATGAAACCCAAGAATCGTTGCGCTAATCAATAGTGACGTGGCTAGGATGGTGAGAAGCGCTGGTGTTTCTTGACTGGTTGCTGGCAAGGCAGCAGTTTGTTTTTTAGAAGAAGTGTTATTGGCCGCATGATTTGAACCTTGTGACTGCCCATTTGCATTAACACCAGAGTTTGTAGGTTGGTCAGTCGTTGCGCGTGACCCGGTAACTGTTGTCCCAGGGTTAGTTATGCTCCCTGTACCAGTACCACTGTTGTTTGGTTGCAATTTATTAGTTTCGCTAGTGAGGCTTTCACCACCATTAGATGAGGCACCATTATTGGAATTGTTGCCTGAATTACCAACGTTGGCGTTACCACCGTTACCGCCATTACCGTTAGTATCGCCACCACCGTTAGTACCACCAGTGTTGCCACCGTTATTGCCATTTGAGTTGTCATTGGCAACGGTTATAGTGACAGGAGCACTGTTTTTTGTTTGGCCATCATTTGTTGCAACAATCATTACAGAAATGATTTCATCGGCGGTTAAAGTACCGGTATCAACGGTAAAGGAACCGTCAGGGTTGACCGTTGCGGTCTTCGTTGAACCATCAGGAAGTGTGACAACGGCGGTGAAGGTGGTCCCGTCAGGGATCGGTGTTTCTAGATCAACGTGACCAGAGACACTCGTATCGCCAGCAGTAGCGGGGTTCACCGTCGGAGAGGCAACATTATAGTTGTCCAATGGATTGGTTGGCTGACCTGCTTGAACCGTAATGGTCGTGGTTTGACTGTCCTTGGTGTTTTCACCGTTAGTTGCTTGAATCTTAACACCGATGATTTCATCGGCGGTTAAAGTACCGGTATCAACGGTAAAGGAACCGTCAGGGTTGACCGTTGCGGTCTTCGTTGAACCGTCAGGAAGTGTGACAACGGCGGTGAAGGTGGTCCCGTCAGGGATCGGTGTTTCTAGATCAACGTGACCAGAGACACTCGTATCACCAGCAGTAGCGGGGTTCACCGTTGGAGAGGCGACATTATAGTTATCCAATGGATTGGTTGGCTGACCTGCCTGAACCGTAATGGTCGTGGTTTGACTGTCCTTAGTGTTTTCACCGTTAGTTGCTTGAATCTTAACACCGATGATTTCATCGGCGGTTAAAGTACCGGTATCAACGGTAAAGGAACCGTCAGGGTTGACCGTTGTGGTCTTCGTTGAACCGTCAGGAAGTGTGACAACGGCGG
Source organism: Furfurilactobacillus sp. WILCCON 0119 (assembly GCF_053471565.1). Lineage (NCBI taxonomy): Bacteria > Bacillati > Bacillota > Bacilli > Lactobacillales > Lactobacillaceae > Furfurilactobacillus > Furfurilactobacillus sp. WILCCON 0119. The sequence goes on along the minus strand of NZ_JBPCCV010000003.1, from coordinate 271,723 downwards.
TGAAGGTGGTCCCGTCAGGGATCGGTGTTTCTAGATCAACGTGACCAGAGACACTCGTATCACCAGCAGTAGCGGGGTTCACCGTTGGAGAGGCGACATTATAGTTATCCAATGGATTAGTTGGCTGACCTGCCTGAACCGTAATGGTCGTGGTTTGACTGTCCTTAGTGTTTTCACCGTTAGTTGCTTGAATCTTAACACCGATGATTTCATCGGCAGTTAAAGTACCGGTATCAACGGTAAAGGAACCGTCAGGGTTGACCGTTGCGGTCTTCGTTGAACCATCAGGAAGTGTGACAACGGCGGTGAAGGTGGTCCCGTCAGGGATCGGTGTTTCTAGATCAACGTGACCAGAGACACTCGTATCACCAGCAGTAGCGGGGTTCACCGTCGGAGAGGCAACATTATAGTTATCCAATGGATTGGTTGGTTGACCTGCCTGAACCGTAATGGTCGTGGTTTGACTGTCCTTAGTGTTTTCACCGTTAGTTGCTTGAATCTTAACACCGATGATTTCATCGGCAGTTAAAGTACCGGTATCAACGGTAAAGGAACCGTCAGGGTTGACCGTTGCGGTCTTCGTTGAACCATCAGGAAGTGTGACAACGGCGGTGAAGGTGGTCCCGTCAGGGATCGGTGTTTCTAGGTCAACGTGACCAGAGACACTCGTATCACCAGCAGTAGCGGGATTCACCGTCGGAGAGGCAACATTATAGTCATCCAATGGATTGGTTGGTTGACCTGCCTGAACGGTCATTTCAGCAGGAAGGCCGTTTTTATTGGTTGATCCATTAACTGCTTGAATAGCGACGCTAACAATTTCGTCTGTAGTTAGCTCGTTAGTATTAATGGTAAACGTCCCGTTTGCTCCGTTAACATCAACATTAGCCTCAGCGGTGCTTCCATCACCTAACGTTGCGATGGCCTTAAATGTTGTTCCATCAGGAATTGGCGTTTCAAGGTTAACTGATCCCGTAACTTTGGTATCGCCAGCATGACCTTGATCAATTGTTGGCGTTGCAACATTATAGTTTTCCAACGGATTGGTTGGGTTTTCTGCTTGAACTGTTACCGAAGCGTTAGCGCCATCTTTAGTGTATTCACCGTTAGCTGCTTCAATGTGAACTTGGACAACTTCTTCAGCGGTTAAAGATTTGGTATTAATGGTGAAAGAGCCATCTGGGTTAACGGTTCCTTCAGCAGTGCTACCATCCCCCAACGTTGCGATTGCTTTAAATGTTGTTCCATCAGGAATTGGTTCTTCTAATACAACGTTTCCTTTAATCGCCGTGTCACCAGCTGTTGCTTGGTCAAGTGATGGCGTTGCAACGTTATAATTTTCTAATGGATTAACAGCAGTCTGTGCGAATTGAAGGTCAACAGGGTCACCATTTTGAGTCAAAATATTAATATCGACAGCAGCGTCATTAACTAAAGCACCATAAATGTGTGATTCAGCAACGTTAGGATTTGTAACGGCCGTCGTTAAATGTGCAGAGGTGTGGCCAAGCAAATTAACGTTTAGTAAGTCATCTAGAACAGTACTGGTAGAGCTAACTGCACCCTCTAAGATATTCAATAACGTGTTAACTGCGGCGATTAATGTTAATAATAACGGATTCCCGTGCGGTAACGCAGCTAATGTTGCTTCAACATCGGTAAACAGACCACTAACGGTTTGACGGACATAATTGCCCAAACCATCAGTAATGTCTGCTGAAATGTAATTGTTGGTTACCGTTCCGGCAACGTTGGCCGTATAAGTTCCCAGCGGCTGCGGACCAGTTAGTTGTGCAATGGCATTTTTAAGGGGATTTAGATCAACTCCGGGCACATTTAGTGTGCCTAAGAGCCCTTCGATGATAGCAATTTCTGCTGAAACACCGGGTATCTTAGATAAATCAATATCTGTTAAAGCAGCACTAACATCAATGTTTGCGGCACCAGTTACTTTTCCACGGAGTTCTTGAGCAAGCGCAAACATGATGATTTTCTTAGTGGCTAAGCCGACATCGGCAACACCAGATCCAGTATAGGTTAGATCAAGGTTATAGTTGCCGTCTGCATTTTGCTGGAGCGGATTAGCAAGATTCGAGACTAATTGGGAATTTGTTAGCAAGCTGATTCCAGCTAATCCAGGCCCAGTTCGTTCCACCCGTGGTGTCGCATCAGTTTGAGCAAGTGCAACAGCACTTGGGACCGCTGCACTGGCAATCAATAGAGCAGCACCACAAAGGTAGACTGATCGAGTCAGGTTCTTTTTAAACGAGGACTTTGTTTTTGTCGAAGATTGGGTTGGCGTTGATGACATACGTAGCTCCTTTCTTGGCATAAGCATTACGAAACAGTAAATAAATTCTATCGGTTTGATAGTGATTCCAGCATAGCAGGTCGTTTACCATTAGAAAAATTATATGATTTTTATAAGATATTTTCTAGAGAGGATATTGATACAAATTTTATCGATAACATAAAAACACCCCCGAAGTTGAAAACGACAACTGCGGAGGTGTTTGAAGGACAATTATTATTGAAACGTAGCGTGTTAACCATTTGCTTTGCTTATTTTTGCAAAGGCATCATTCATGAGTTGGTGGGTTGCCCTGAAGACTTGATCTTTGTCTTGATAATCGGCGCCTAGCACAACGGTGATCAACCGGTGACCATGCCGTTTTGCCGTGCCAACGAAACAGTTACCAGCTGTTTCAGAAGAACCAGTTTTAAGCCCATCAACTGGCGTGTCCTCAAAGTAATCGCTTTGGGTGGGCAACATCCGATTTTCAGTGGGAAAGTCGTTAGCAAGTGCAAATTGAACGTGCGGTTGACTGGAAATGCTTAAAACCTGTTTTTCGTAGCGACCGAGAAGCTTCTGGGCCACGGTGGCAACATCCACTGCCCGAAGCTTGTTTTCCGCGGTTTCGCCGGTGTGGGTGACGCGGAGTGACCCCAACGACTGATTATTTAAGCCGGTAACGTTGACCAGTTGGTAGTGCTGAAGTTTCCAGTTGGCCGCTTGGTGGTTGATGGCTTTAACGGCATTTGCCTGGTTTCCGTACATGGCCTGAGCCAGTAGCATGATGGCACCGTTGGCAGAATGAATAAGCGAGGCAGATAGTAAGTCCCTGACGGAATAGCTCTGACCATTTTCAAGTGGAACGTTTGCAAGAGCTGGTTCATGAGAAAGGGCCGCAATATCTGCGGGTGCTGTGACCTGCTGATCCAGTTTTAATTTTCCCTGGTTAATTTTTTGCAGTGCGAGATAGATGATGAAGAGCTTCGAAATGGAAGCAACTGGTCGTGGTGTGGTGGCGTCACTTTTTTGATAGACATGCCCAGATTTGGCGTCCATGACCAACGTGGAAACAGATTGGGTGTCAGCGTGCCCCCTAGTACAAAGAACGGTACTGGTACCCGTAAAGGTGAGTAAAAGAATTAACAGAATGATGGTTTTTTTCATGGTTGATGCGTTCCCCGTTATGATGATTGGTTACCCCTTAATGATTTTAACAGTGGTGCCGGTTGGAATGGTTTCATAGACCCAGTGGGCATCCGGAATGGAAAGGTGGACACAACCGTGGGAAGATGGGCGTTTACCTAAGTCGGCTTTCGGGCCAGGAAGAATGTTTTTTTGTTCGTCAGTTGGTGTTGAGTGGAACAAGTAGACGCCGTGATCCTTCCATGACACCCAATCATAAGCTCCTTCATTAAAGCGCGGTGCGTAAAAATAGGTCCCCCGTTCGGCTTCAATGTGAAAAGTTCCGGTTGGTGTTGAATCATGCATCCCGGTAGAAGCCAGCATCGTGTAAAGTTTTGTTTTGCCGTTCATCACGTAAACGCGCTGGTGCTTTAATGAAACCAACAACCACGCATGGGGATACTTAATGAGATCTGGGTACGTCGCTTGGTGTGATTGCTTTTCATGGGTAGCCGCGCTGGCGACAATGGGGTCAGGCGTGAGGCCGGTTGAACTAATGCCGGCAAACTGACTGAAAAGGACGCTCACGAAAACGACGAGGGTGAGTTTGAGGACGAAATGAGTGCGTAAAGACATATTTTTTCTCCATAAAACGAATGATGTAAGGGTTTAAAACGTGTGCGTTTTGCTGACTAACCCAAATATTATACCATCTGTGTGAAGTTAGCAGCTGGCAAACCAACTAAAAAGTTGATTATTTAGTTGGTTAAGTTAACGGCTGGAAATGAGCCATTAATTGGGGAAAGGACATGTTGGCATATAACAAAGTTTTACTATTCACAAAGGTTCATTAATAACAAAACCAATGAGGATGAAAAAACATTACGAGCAGTAATTCACTGGTAACACTAATGTAAGCGGTTACTTAAAATTCATTTGTTATTTTTTGAGCAAAAAGACTTGCAAAGTTTTTACAAGGTGCTAAACTACTAATTGTGAAAGAGATAACAATAACTTCAACATTGATGGAGGAATTCAAACAATGGTTGTGAAGACTGAGAAAAAAGCCGAAAAAGAAACAATTGATGTAGCAGACATGATCCAAAAGCTCGTTGACAAAGGTCACGAAGCGCTCGACAAGATGGATGATTTTGATCAAAAACGCATTGACCACATCGTTCATGAAATGGCGATGGCAGCACTAGACAAGCACATGGACTTGGCCAAGTTAGCTGTTGAAGAAACTGGTCGCGGAATTGTCGAAGATAAAGCAATTAAAAACATTTACGCCTCAGAAAACATTTGGCACAAGATCAAGGATGACAAGACAGTTGGCATCATTCGTGAAGATGAAGTGGAAGAAATCACTGAAGTTGCCGAACCACTTGGTGTTATCGCCGGGATCACACCCGTTACGAACCCAACATCAACGGTGATCTTCAAGGCAGAAATTGCCGTGAAGACACGGAACCCAATCATCTTTGCCTTCCACCCACAAGCACAACAATCATGTGTGGCCGCAGCCAAAGTTGTTCGTGACGCTGCTATTGCCGCTGGTGCTCCTGAAGGCATGGTTCAATGGATTGACCAACCTTCAATCGAAGCCACAAACCTGTTGATTAACAACGATGGCATTGCCTCAACGTTGGCAACTGGTGGTCCTGGAATGGTTAAGGCTGCTTACTCAACTGGGAAACCAGCCTTGGGTGTTGGACCTGGTAACGGCCCCGTTTACATTGAAAAATCAGCAAACATCAAACGTGCCGTGAACGACATTACTTTGTCAAAGACGTTTGATAACGGGATGGTTTGTGCTTCTGAAAACTCAGCTGTTATCGACGCTGACATCTACGATGACGTGATGGCTGAATTCCAACGCCTTGGTTCTTACTTAGTTAAGAAGTCAGATCAAAAGGCCTTGGGTGAAGCAATGTTTGACCCTCGCACCCACGGTGTTAAGGGCCCAATCGCTGGGAAATCAGCCTTTGACATTGCCAAGCTTGCCGGCATCAAAGTTCCTGAAAACACAAAGGTTCTGTTAGCTGAAATCGATGGCGTTGGTCCTGACTACCCATTGTCAGCTGAAAAATTGTCACCAGTTCTGTCTGTTTACAAGGCCGCAACGCGTGAAGACGCCCTGAAGCTTTGTGAAGACTTACTCGACTTTGGTGGCCTTGGTCACACCGCTTCATTACAAACTGAAGATGAAGACTTAATGACTTCATTTGGTGTTCGCATGAAGGCCAGCCGTGTTCTGATCAACACACCATCAGCTGTTGGTGGGATTGGGAACATCTACAACAACATGATTCCTTCCTTAACGTTAGGGACTGGTTCATGGGGTAAGAATGCCGTTTCTCACAACGTTTCATCATTTGACTTAATTAACGTTAAGACGATCGCTAAACGGAGAAACAACATGCAATGGATTAAGATCCCAAGTAAAGTTTACTTTGAAAAGAACTCAGTTCGTTACCTGACTGACATGGAAGGCGTTGAAAAAGTCTTCGTTGTTGCTTCACCATCCATGGTTAAGAACGGTTACGTCGACATCGTCCGCGATCGTCTGCGCAAACGGCCAAACGGCACTAGCGTTCAGATCGAAGTCTTTGACCAGGTTGAACCAGACCCATCAACAGATACGGTTGACCGCGGTGTTCGCTTGATGAACGAATTTAAGCCTGACACGATTATTGCCATCGGTGGTGGGTCACCACTTGATGCCGCAAAGAACATGTGGATGTTCTACGAGCACCCAGATGCAGACTTCTTCGGTGCTAAGCAGAAGTATTTAGACATCCGGAAGCGGACCTACACATTCGAAAAGCCTAACAAGGCTAAGTTTGTTGCGATCCCAACGACTTCAGGGACTGGTTCAGAAGTAACGCCATTCGCCGTTATCACTGACTCCAAGACCCACGTGAAGTACCCACTGGCTGATTACGCTCTGACACCAGACGTTGCCATTGTGGACCCTCAATTTATCATGACGGTTCCTAAGCGGACAATTGCTTACTCAGGACTGGATGTTTTCTGTCACGCCCTTGAATCATACGTTTCAAGTTTGGCCTCAGACTACACGCGTCCATGGTCACTGCAAGCATTGAAGCTGGTCTTGAACAACCTGACGGCTTCTTACAACGGTGACAAGCACGCGAAGGAAGAAATGCACAATGCCTCAACCTTAGCTGGGATGGCCTTTGCTAACGCCTTCTTGGGGATCAACCATTCCGTTGCCCACAAACTTGGTGGTGAATTTGGTTTAGCCCATGGGTTATGTATCGCCATCACCTTGCCACACACGATTCGTTACAACGCACAAATGCCAAACAAGTTGGCAATGTGGGCGAAGTACGAATACTACCGTGCTGACGAAGACTACGCTGATGTTGCGCGTTACCTTGGTTTGAAGGGGAACACAACGGAAGAATTAGTTGAAAGTCTTGTTCAAGCATTCATCGACTTAGCACATAGTGTTGGGGTTGAATTGAGCCTGAAGGCTAACGGTGTGGACAAGAAGCACTTTGACGAAGCTGTTGACCACTTGGCTGAATTAGCTTACGAAGATCAATGTACAACGGCCAACCCGAAGGAACCACTGATTTCTGAACTGAAGGAAATCATGGAAGAAGACTTCGACGGTAAGGGTGTTGAAACAAAGACACGCGGTGCCTACTAAAATCACTAACTGATTATTAAACGGCACATTCCATGGAGCGGTGAGAACCGCCCGGTGGAATGTGCCGTTTTGTGTGTCATGATAAAGAACCATTTAGTTTAACCGTTTTGGGTAGTGATTTGCCTGTAGATGCGGTAAAATCACGATATCTTTGGGCATTGATTACTGTGTCCAATAATGACATTAAACGTGAGGAGACACCAATGCGGTTACCGAAAAGTGTGTTAGCAATTGTGATCGTTGTCGTCGCCATTTTAGTGGGGGTTGTGACGCTTCATCCAGTGACGGATCAGCCACAACAACCGGTGGCAACGAGTTCATCGACAAAAAAACAAGCACAGGATCAAACGAAAACGTCATCAAAAAAGCCGGTGAAAGAGTCGACGAAGGCGCCCGTTGAAACAGAAACGGTTGCCGGGTTTACATTGACCAAAACGGCTAGTAAGTTGCCAAGCGCACTCAGTGAAACATCGGCCCCCACGGGCTGGTCAACACCAATTACATTGACGGTTGGTGTCAGTTCATTAGCGGGCACAAGCGAGGCGGATATGTATCGTTTTGATGGCCTTCATGTGGGGACGGATTACCGAATTTGGGTTAAACCAGTGGGGGCAACGTCTGCAACAAGTGGTTATGTCATTAACTACCGGCCAACGTCATCTTCAATGTATGTCCCAACAAAACTGTTGAGAACGGTCGCAAACGCAGCTGAAAAAGACGACGATACCGTGACTCAGTTGACGCTGTACAACAGTGCAAAGGACTAAAAGCCCGCAGTTACATTGAAATGCGGGCCACGAATGGTTAACGAATAAAAAATGAAATTGAGGCGATGACAATGACTGCAGACCAAATTCGACGCTATTTGATTGGTGTCGGCGCCATGTTTGGCTTGTTTGTTCTGGAACAGCTGGCCATGGTTCCGGTGGACCTGCCCAGTTTGATCAGCAAGAACGCAGTGGCGGTTCAATGGGGGTTAGGCATCTTGACCACCATTTTAAGCTTATTTGTTTTATGGGTGATTTGGCGCGTTTATCAAAAGGGGCTAGCTGAACGAGAGCCCCAGTATTTTCGGCCCCAGCCACGACGAAAGACGAAATGGCTGTGGTTTGGGCTGATGGTGTTAGCACTGGCGGCCCTCATTGTGGCAGAAGCATTGATTCACTCCGGGACGTCAGCCAACGAGCGGTCCATTGACAAAATGTTAAAGCAAACCCCCTGGCTCACCATGTACTTTGGTGTGATCTGGGCACCGATCCTAGAGGAACTTATTTTTCGGGGGTTGTACTTTGACTTTTTCTTCATGAAGCTTCAAAAGCGGTGGGTCTGGTGGCTTGGTGTGGTGCTAAACGGCGTGTTGTTTGCCATGTTGCATACCAGTCTCTGGAGCCCAAGTGCGTGGGTTTATGGCACGATGGGGATGATCTTGGCGATCACCTACCTGAAGACTAAGGACATCCGTTTTGACATTGGGATCCACTTCTTAAACAACGGGTTTGCCATGCTGGCGTCATTTTTATAATGTGCTTGCTAGCGCAGTGAGGTAGCGGTGTGATTCAAGCATTTCGTTGGCGTGCGTCTGGTCGGCGAGGTTGACCTCATAGATCCGTGTGGCTTGCGGATTAAGCAGCGGTAACATGGTTCGCCAGTCAATTTTACCGGTCCCTAATGGCAGACTGTCATGGGTTTGACCATACGAGTCAACGAGGTGGTAGTGAACCACTTGGTCACGAAGCGTCGTCAGTGAAGCCGCTAATGCGTCGTTACTACCGTGCTGCTTAATGAAGCAGTGACTGGTGTCAAACGCCAGCCGGTAATGGTGGGCGGCGATTGTTTGATCCATGATTGGGTCACCGTAATAAAACAGGGGTGAAATTGAGTTTTCAAACATGACGTGAGCGCCACCCTGAGCAGCGTAATGATCCAGCCGGTCAAAGACGACGGCTTGTGCGGTGGCCAAACTGTCATAGTGATTAATAAAGAACTGTGTTTGGCGAGAATAAGAACCATGTAACAGTAATTGAATGTCGTTTTTGACAGCAAGATCAAGAAGCGTGTCGGAGCTAAACTGCAAAAAGCGGTAGAGCTCCGGCATTTCTTTTTCTGGCGTCACCATTTCAACGGCCCACTTGCCATACTTCATGGGGTGGTGTAACACGATGTGGGGTGTGACCGTTTTGACCTCGTCAATGGCGTCTTGAAGGTGTTTTAAGCCAGTAGGGGTCAGGTCACCTTCGTCGAGGAAGAATTCAAACGTTGCCGGTGCGTAGGCAAGACGATCGCGGTATTGTGCGGGAGCGGTACTCCCCTTTAAACCAAGTTGAATGTGCATGAGTAACCTCCTTATTAGTCAATAATAAGTAATTTAATATCGAACCCAGAAGTTCGTGAAGGTTGTGGTATGATGGAAGAGGATTGTTTTTAACAAGATTCGACGGACGCTTCGGCAAACGCCCGCTTTGTAAAAAGAAGGGAATTGTGTCTAATCGTGAAAGTCAAAACACTCGTCTACGTTATTATTTCGACCTTTTTATTCAGTTCAATGGAGATTGCGCTGAAAATCGCAGGTGGGAGCTTTAACCCCATTGAACTTAACTTCATCCGCTTTTTATGCGGTGGTTTAGCATTACTACCAATTGCAGTACATACATTACATCGAAAAAATCAGCAGCTGCATCTCCGTGATTGGGGGGCCTTTGCCCTAACTGGATTCACCTGTGTTGTTGTCAGTATGACACTCTATCAGATGGCAATCCAGGCAACGACCGCGTCAACAGTTGCCATTTTATTAAGTGCTAATCCTGTTTTTGGGATGTTGATTGGATTGATCTTCTTGGGTGAACGGATGACGCGAACCAACACGATTGCCGTTATTTTAACGCTAGTTGGGTTGGTGATCATCATTAACCCCTTTAAATTGACGAATCCCGTGGGCATTTTATTGGGCCTGTTGTGTTCAATAACGTTTGGTCTTTATGGCGTTCTTTCCCGGGTGAATTCGAATCGGCGGCACTTTGATGGGTTGACCATGACCTGTTTCTCGTTCATTGCCGGAGCGATGGAATTGGGCCTGTTCATGTTATCAACGCACATTCCGGGTGAGGCAAACGTCCTTCGCGGAATCAAGGGCTTCAGTGACGTGCCGTTTTTTGCAAACTTGAGTTGGAGTTCTCTGCCACTGTTGGCTTACGTTAGTATCCTTGTGACCGGGGTGGCGTTTGGCTTATACTTCATCGTCATGGATGAGGCGGGGATTCCCGTTGCCTCGCTGATCTTCTTCATTAAACCAGCCTTGGCACCAGTGTTAGCGCTGATCGTGCTTGGGGAACCGATTTATAAAAATACGGTCGTTGGGATCGTTGTTATCCTGATCGGTTCCGTTGTGACACTGGTTGGTGAAAAGATTGCGTTGACCATGGGCCAGTGGTTTAACACATCGAACGGTGGTCATAACCACTCGTAAGATTAAACGAATAATGAAACGCGTCATTAAGACCGTCAATTCAATTTAGGATTGACGGTTTTTTATTCCCTGATCGGGTGAAACGGCCCGACGCCAGTTTAGTAAAATTATCACAATATGAAGGTGCTGGACGCCGGACCATCAAGATGATTGCCGCGAGTTGACGGGCTTTTAACCAACCTATTACGTGCAGAAATAGCGTCAATAAATAATTCGTATTGGATATGAAATCGCTTCCAGAAGACAATGAAGACGTTATCACAGGGTGATGTAATCTTGTGATTTAAAACACATCATGGAGGCTGTAAAATGGTTGATTACAAAATTATTTATGAAGACGAATTAGAAGTTGGGATGAGCGGCGAATTCTCCAAACGGGTCACCGAAGCTGACGTGAAGGACTTTGCGAAGGTCACCGGGGACTACAACCCCATGCATATGGACGATGAGTTTGCTGAACAAACCCAATTTCACGGCCGGATTGCGCACGGCATGATTTCTGCGGGAATGATCTCGGCTTGCTTAGGAACAAAGATGCCGGGACCAGGAGCCATTTACCTAGGACAGACGTTACGGTTTGAGAAACCAGTTCACTTTGACGATGTTCTGGTTGTTACGGCTGAGGTTACCAAGATCGAAGCCAAAAAGCACTTTAAGATTGCAACGATTGCAACAACGGTGACAAATCAAAATGGTGAGATCGTTACTGATGGCGAAGCGACGATCATGCCAGCTAAACATTAAGCCACCACAATAAGAACGCCCCCCTCATGGTAAAAGAGGGGGGCGTTCCTATTGTGATTTAGATGTTATTCGTTAGGAAATTCTGCTTTCCGTTTTTCAAGAAAGGCGGTCATACCTTCCGTTTGATCAGCGGTTGCAAATGTTTGGGCCCACATTTGGGTTTCGAAGTCGATGGCGGTGTCGAGGGGAAGATCAGCGGCACGGTCAATGACGTACTTAGCCATCCCGACAGCAATCAACCCATTCTTCTGAATGGTGTCCGCAATTTCCGTCACCTTGTCCGTTAAGGCGGCTGGTTCCGTCACTTCTTCAACGATCCCGGTCCGGTAAGCTTCTTCTGCATCCACCATGGTTCCCGTTGCAATCATTTCCTTGGCTTTCCCACGACCGACTAACCGGGTAAGGCGCTGGGTTCCCCCAAAGCCAGGAACGATCCCAAGCGTCACTTCAGGTTGACCAAACTTGGCCTTATTTGAAGCCACTCGCATGTCGCATGAGGCGGCTAATTCAAGACCACCACCTAAACAGTAACCGTTTACGGCAGCAATGGTGACTTGTGGTAAGTTTTCAATCTTACCAAACGTTTCGTGCGCTAATTTTGATAAATCAGCGGCTTCCAGAGCATTCATGTCACGCATTTGGGCGATATCTGCGCCTGCGACGAAGGCCTTTTTACCGGCACCTGTGATGGTAAGCACCTTAATGTCGGCGGCGTTCATTTTGACGTTATCCAGTGCCCGACCAATTTCGATCAGTGTGGCTGAATTTAAGGCGTTCATTGACCGCGGCCGGTTAATGGTCAAGGTTGCAATCCCATCAGAGACATCAAGCAAAATGTTTTTAAACGTTGTTGTTTTAATCATCGTTAGTAACGTCCTTTCGTAATTCCGGGAGTGATACTAGCGAGCACTTTCAATTCACATGATAGCGTGAAATCAAATAAATGCAATGATGCACATGCAAAGCGAAAAAATGGAAATCGCGTCGCACTGGGATTTGCAGGGAACCTTTAATCACCAAGGTAGACAAGTTCATCAGCAAAGTTTGTGAAAAAACGAATTTTTATGGAATTAAAATGGTGTTGAATTAGGCTTTGACCAGCCTATAACTTTTTGTAATCGAAATAATGAAAAAATATCAACATTTACTTCTGAAAGCGTTTTTTTTATAGTTCATATTGGTTAAAATATAAAGTAATGTGCAAAATGTTACTTTATGCAGGTTGAAAACTAAAGGAGGCGGATATTTATGACAGGTAGTTGGGATGTTCGGTTAGCAGCAGAGTTTTTTGGCACGATGATTTTGGTCTTATTCGGGAACGGGGCCGTTGCCAATTCGTTTTTGAAGGGGACAACGGGGAACGGAACGGCTGGTCAAGCTAATGGGGGGTGGCTGTTCATTGCATTTGGGTACGGCCTCGGGGTCATGATCCCGGCGATGATGTTTGGATCCATTTCAGGAAACCACCTTAATCCCGCAATTACACTGGCTCAAGCAGCGGCAGGAATCTTTCCGTGGTCACAGGTGCTGGGCTACTTGTTAGCGCAGTTTGCTGGCGCGATGGTGGGGCAATTACTCATTATTTTGATTTATTGGCCATACTATAAAAAGACTCACGAAGCAGACCTTGTGTTTGGAACCTTCGCAACGGGGGATGCGGCTGGTAGTAAGTTAAATGGTTTCTTAGCAGAAACAGTCGGGACGTTTGTGCTGGTGTTTGGTGCAATGGGGTTATATCGTGGCATGTTCTTTCATCAAAACGTTGATATTGCCAACATCGGCGTTGGTTTACTGATTGCCACAATGGTGATCTCACTTGGGGGACCAACGGGGCCAGCATTGAATCCGGCGCGTGATTTAGGTCCACGGATCATTCATGCGTTGCTTCCGATCCCAAATAAGGGGTCCTCGCACTGGGAATACAGTTGGGTTCCTGTTTTAGGCTCAATCGTGGGGGCTGTGATTGGGATCTTTACGTACAAGGTCTTCTTCGGCCTTTAAGAAAAGTTTGTGAAAAATCACGCTTAAATATCGTTGAATCCGGTTAGGGTAAATATCATAACTTGTTGTTATGGAAAAATGAAAAATGCGTATTGGTTATTTATCTTGGAAGGGCTTACATTTTGATTGGAGATAAGGATTTGTTTTTGATGAAACAATCATGTTATCGCTGGCGGTGCGGACAAAAAGCTCAAAGAGGCCTAACTGACGTTTATTAGCGGGCACTTTCACTCTGACAGTTTGGTGGCACGCACCGACATAAATTGAAAAAGGGTGGAATTGAAAATGTCAGAAGATGTAATGGTTAAAATCTCTGAAAAATTAAAGGGCAACGTTGCCCGCTCTGTTAATCCGTATGGGTGTCAGAAAGAAGTCCTTGATCAAATTGCCTATGTCCAGGAAAAGGGCCATTACGAAGGGGCCAAAAAGGCGTTGGTTATTGGGGGGTCATCAAGTTATGGCCTTGCCAGTCGCATCACAGCGGCCTTTGGTCAAGGCGCCGACACAATTAGTGTTGCCTTTGAACGGCCGCCAAAGGATGCCTCAATGCTCGGAACTGCTGGCTGGTATAACAACATTTATTTCCGTGAAGCAGCTGAAAAAGCGGGCCTGAAAGCGAAAAACTTTAATGGCGATTGTTTCACTCAGGAAATGAAAGACCAAGTGATTGCGTACATCAAGAGTGAATTTGGTGGCTCAATTGATTTGCTCGTTTATTCCGTTGCGGCACCAAAACGGACCAACCCAGATAATCCGGATGAAGTTTGGCGGTCAGCCATTAAAACGGTGGGCGCACCGGTAACGGGTGAGAACATTAACTTAGAAACGAACTCGTTATTTGAACAAACGGTTGAACCAGCAACGCCCGAAGAAATCGAAGGAACTAAGCACGTCATGGGTGGTGAAGATTGGGAACTGTGGGTCAACGAATTGAAAAAGGCCGGTGTTTTGGCACGCGGCTTCAAGACGATTTTGTATTCATACATCGGACCAAAGAGCACGTACGCCTTTTACCATGAAGGAACACTGGGACTTGCTAAGGACGCTGCTGAAGCTTCGTCTCACAAGATCCAAGACAACATCAATGATTTAAATGGTGAAGCACTGATTTCTGTTTCACGGGCGGTTACCACTAAGGCCTCAGTCGTGATTCCGATCTTCCCACTGTACTGCTTGGCATTGTATAAAGTTGAAGAAGAAACGGGCACTCACGAAACACCAATTATGCACAAGGACCGGTTGTTCCGTGACATGGTCTACGGTACAAAACGTGAACTGGATGATCGTGGACGTTTACGGCCAGACGCATGGGAACTGCGTGATGACATTCAAGCGAAGGTCACAGACTTGATGGCAAAAATTACGCCAGAAAACTTTAACACTGATTTAACGGGTTACGCACAGTTCCGGCGTGAATTCCTTCAGTTAAACGGGTTTGAAGTTCCTGGTGCTGACCAAGATGTTGTTAACCTTGAAGAACTGAAAAACCTTGAACCCTAATCAACCGTTTTAGGGAGATCACCGGTACAGATGATCGCCTCAAAATGATGATAACGAAATTGCTAATAATGGAGATGGGCGAGAATGACAGTTCAATTTATTGATAGTAACGCGGCCGCTAAGCTGATTCCAGATGACGCAACGATTGCGCTCGAAGGCTTTTTAGGCTCTGACGTTGCGGAAGAAATCTTACGGGCAATTCGGGCGCGCTACGATACGGAAGGCCACCCCAAAGCGCTTGAAGTGTGGCATGCCTCCGGAGTTGGTGATGGCGTCGCAAAGGGAACCAATAACTTGGCGGCCAAGGGGCTTCTTAAACGGCTCGTCGGGGGGCACTGGGGGTTAGCGCCACAGTTGGAACCACTGGTGGAAGCCAACGACTTTGAAGCCTATAACTTCCCACAAGGGGTGTTATCCCAAATCTTCCGTGATTCTGCGGCACATAAACCAATTCAAATTAGCCGGGTCGGATTGGGAACGTTTATTGATCCCGACATTGAGGGTGGGCGCCTAAACGCAGCCGCTAAGAAGCATGATTTGGTGTCGAAAATTAAGGTTCACGGCGAAGATTACCTCGCTTATGAGGTGCCAAAGCCCAACGTTGCTATTTTACGGGGAACGTTTGCGGATGAAAATGGGAACATCACGTTTGATGATGAACCACTAACGTTGGAATCGACGTCGATTGCCATGGCGGCGCATAACAACGGCGGGAAGGTCTTTGTCCAGGTTAAACGGGTTCTGAAGGCAGGTTCAATGAAGCCAAAAGACATCCGTATTCCGGGGCTATTGGTGGACTACGTTGTTGAAACGGCCGATGAAACGATGACCATGCAAAGCAACACCACGCAGTACAACCCGGACTACATCAATCAAGATGTGATTAAACCAGCCGGCGCCATTAACGTACCATTGGACGCCAAAAAGGTGATTGCACGCCGGGCCGCAATGTTTAAAAAGGATACCGATCAGATCGTCAATTACGGAATCGGGAAGTATCCAGAAACAGTGTCACTGGTCCTAAAAGAAGAAGGTGCTGCTGAAAACATTACAACCACGGTTGAACCCGGAACGTTTGGTGGTGTACCAATAGG
Organism: Furfurilactobacillus sp. WILCCON 0119; assembly: GCF_053471565.1. Lineage (NCBI taxonomy): Bacteria > Bacillati > Bacillota > Bacilli > Lactobacillales > Lactobacillaceae > Furfurilactobacillus > Furfurilactobacillus sp. WILCCON 0119. The sequence goes on along the minus strand of NZ_JBPCCV010000003.1, from coordinate 255,827 downwards.
TGGCGGTGACTTTGGGTGTGCCATTTCTCCAGAAGCAACCATTGATCAACCATACATGTTTGATTTCTATGACGGTGGTGGGATCGACATTACGTTCCTTGGTCTTGCTGAACTAGACCAAAAGGGGAACATTAATGTCTCGAAGTTTGGACCGAAAATTGCCGGAACCGGTGGGTTTGTGAACATTACGCAAAACACGCCAACGGTAATTTACACGGGGACCTTTACCGCTGGCGGCTTACGGGAAAGCATTCAAGACGGTAACTTGGTCATTGACCAAGAGGGCCGCCGGAACAAACTGGTGGACGCCGTGGAACAGATTACGTTCTCGGGGCCGGTTGCTTACAGCAATCAGCAAAACGTTTACTACGTCACTGAACGGGCCGTCTTCAAGTTGGTTGCCAACGGGATCGAACTGATTGAAATTGCGCCGGGGATGGATTTACAACGAGATATTTTAGCTCACATGGACTTTGAGCCACAAATTAGTCCCACGCTAAGTTACATGGATGCGCGGATTTTCCAAGACGCGCTAATGGGTGATGTGATTAATCAGCCGGGCGAACCAGTCGGGATGTCCGTTTAGACAAGCGGTTGGACTGCACATGACGAAGGTGTTGATCGTCAAGTGCTGAAAAAAAACGACTTCGGTTGGCAAGAAACTGTCAATCGAAGTCGTTTTTAGTTGAGTTGTGTGGTGGTCACGGTTTTGAACGGATGTTTTTAAAGTAATTGGAGATCCATTTTTGCGTGTACCGTGCCAGGTTGTTATGGGAAACGTCGCCGAGACTGCACAGGCTGATGTTCCACGGAAAGGCGGGGGTAACGTCGCGGTGCTCGATGTTTGTGCCCGCATAGTTATCCCCAATTGGGGCGGCGATGATGCCGACGACGGGCATTTCCTGACACATGTTGAGGATGAGGTCCCAGGATGTTGTTTGGAAGAAAATGTTGGGGTTGAGGTGTTGTTGCGCAAAGCGATTTTTCATTTGGAACGTCACCATGAAGCTGTCATCTAAAGTGACGATGCGCTCCTTCCCAATTTCCTTAAGGGGAATGGCGCCAGGAAAATCATGGAACCGGTGGGACTTATTGAACCACACGGCAACGGAGTCACGGTAAATGATGTCTTCCTTAATGGCCGGAAAGGTCGCGGGTGCCACCAGGACGGCGAGGTCAATTTCCTGTAAAATGAGCATTTTTTGAAGCTCGTAGGCCCCTTTTTCAACGATTTTTAACTCAATATCAGGGTTTTCTTGAATGAACTTTGGAATGGCCCGGTTGAAAACGGTGGAAATGATGACCGGCGCGATCCCGATCCTGACGGTCCCACGTTTGGCGGTCGCGTGGTTGCGCATACTGGTCAGCATGTCTTGATACTCCGTGGCAACCAGCCGCCCGTGCTTGATGAGATCCTCACCAACGGGGGTTAGTCCAATAATGCGGCCCTTGCTGCGAATGAAAATTTGAACACTTTCGGTGTCCTCTAGTTCACTGATCAGTTTACTGAGTGCGGGTTGGGAAACGTTCAGGACCCGGGCGCTTTTAGTGAGATTAAACCCGTTATCAACGATGGTAATTAAATACTGAATTTGATGAATATCCATGTAAAAATCCCTTCATTCATTAAAGTGGAGAAGCAAAATGAAATCGTTAAAAGATCATTTATATCGAGAACTTGTTCCAGAAATTATCCGCCAGCACCAAGGCGATGGTCCGGTTATTATTGGAATTACTGGAAATATCGCTTCTGGAAAGACGACGTGTGCTGCTGAAATGAGCCGTGTCCTCACGGAGCTGTTGCCAAAACAGCGGTTATGTAAAATTTCGACGGATGACTTCTTAATGACAAACAAAACGCTGCGTGAACAGGGACTGTTTGCACGCAAGGGGTTTCCAGAAACGTACGATGTCGACCGAATTACAGCCTTTAAGCGCGCAGTAAGTCATCGGCAAAACTTATCGTTACCGGTGTACGACCACCAACAAGATGATTTAAATAAATCACGACGATTATTAATTAATTGTCCTGATATCATTATCCTTGAGGGTCTGATGGTTTTGCAACCCGTTTTTCGTGAGATTTGTGATGAAACGATTTTTCTTGAGACCACTGCGGCGGCTAATTTCCAGTGGTACCTGGACCGGTGTGTCGCGTTGGGCTTGCCGGCAGTTTACCAGTTAGAAATGGACGCGTTTACGGCGTTAGCGACCAAGACATGGCACGACGTTAACGTGAAAAACTTTGAGGAAAACGTCGAACCGTTACGGCAGTTTGCCAGTATTAACGTTCAACTCGCGGCGGATCATCGGATGGTCAACATGACGGTCAGGCATCCACTAACCCAGGTTCAGCGTCAGGATCGGCGCGATATTGAAATAAGCGAGGCAATGAAATGAAATTTAAAACGAGTGATCAAATTGAATTAGATTACGATGACGTTGGAACGGGGCAACCAGTGCTCATCATGACGGGGTATGCCGGCTATCGGGAAATTTGGCGTGCACAGGTCGAAACGTTGGTTAGTCACGGTTACCGGGTCATTAACTTGGACCGGCGCAACCACGGGCGGTCTGAAACGACCACCAAGGGGTTACGAATGAGTCGCCAGGGGAAAGATGTCGCCGAGTTACTGGATTATTTGGATCTGGATCACGTGGATGTGATGGGAAATTCAATGGGGGCGGCCACAATTTGGGCTTACTGTTCCCTGTACGGTGATCGCCGGCTGCATAAGGTGATCAGCGTCGATCAATCTCCCAAAATGATTAGTGACGAAACGTGGTCGGATGGGTTACTAGACCTAACGTGGGCCAATTTCCCAACGGAAGCGTCGGCCATGATCCGCGTTCACACGACGTTTAAACGAATTGACGATGAAACCTATCGGGCTGTTAAGGATGTGCAAGCGGGAAAGACCTTTGATTATCAATTGAACCAACCGTTGCTGTACGACCATGCGTTTCAAGATTGGCGTGATGTTATTCGGCAACTGAGCGTCCCCGTTCTATTTATGGCGGGGGCTGAAAGCCCGTTTTGGAATCCGGAACACGCCCAAAAGTCAGCGGCACTTTGCCCCAAGGGCCAGTTTTGGATTGCACCTGAGGCTGGGCATATCATCATGGCTGAACAACAGGCGGCGTTTAATGACCAGATGCTGACGTTCTTAGCAGATGAGTAGGGCCCGTTTAAATGCAGTAAAAAATCGTACGGCGCCAGCGCTAACTGGTGACGTACGATTTTTGTTGGTTTACTTAGTAAAATCAAATGTTTCGAGGAATTGGGCCACGCCGTCGTCATCATTGTTGCCGGTGACGTGGGTTCCAGCGGCTTTGATCTCAGGCTTCCCGTTGTCCATAACGACGCCCACCTTAGCGGCCGTTAGCATGCCAAGGTCGTTTTCGGCATCGCCAAACGTCATCAGGTTATCAAACGTCCAGCCGTAGTGGGCTAACAGGGCGCTTAAACCGACGTGTTTGTCCATGCCAGCGGCCAAAAATTCGAGAATTTGCGGTTGCGAACGGACGGTGTGGTACTGAGCCTGCATCGCTGCCGTGAGGTTGGTTGTTGCGTCGTCCAATGTTGCAGGGTCAAGGGCCATGACCGCCTTGCTGTACGTTTGGTCGGCAAGGTCTGGAAATGCTGTTGGTGTGAACGTGAGGTTAGCATTCAACATTTTCTGATAGATGGAGGGGTTCAGGTCAGCCAGTGGGTAAACTTGGTCGAAGTCGAGTACATCTAACGGGTACCCGTGATCAGCACAGTAATCATGGAGGAGGGCGAGATCCTGCTTACTAATCCCCTGTTTAAACAGTTCGTGATGGCCAACGTTTTGAATCACCAGTGCGCCGTTAAAGGTAATGGTGTAATCCTCGTCATTTGTCAGTTCAAGCTGTTCGATGTACTTCCAAATGGCGTTGATCGGCCGGCCGGTGCATAACACAATTTTGACACCTTGCTGATGAAGGTGTTTTAAGATTGCTTCATTTCGGGGACTGATCCGTTTATCACTGGTTAGTAGCGTTCCGTCTAGATCCAACGCAACCATTTTAATCATGGGGGTTCCTCCTTGATGGTAACCGTTCGGTGTTTGCGAAATCGGTGTTGAGCGTAGCGATAACGCAACGATTTTTGTGTTAAAACGAGCAAAACGGTTAAACCGGTGCTTGCTCGAATTTAACGCGACTAATTCTAGAATAGCATATTTAAGAAGTGCTGGCGGCGCCAATTAGCTAAATTAACAAAAGACCGAACTTTCCACTGTTTATAATTTATCTTTGTTAAGAAACTCGGTAGAATAAGGGTAACAAGAAAATGGGGGCGACCACCATGAATTATGAGTCAACGTATCGTTACGATGGTAAAAAATCATTAGTGTTAGCAACGCAACCGACAAGTTTATCTGAACCAATGCCGGAAAAAGAAGCCATTCAGGCTCAACTCGCGGAAAATTTATCAAAACTTGCCGATCTGCAAAGCAAATTGTATGCACAATCAACGCATGGTGTGATCGTTCTGTTACAGGGCATGGATGCTGCCGGAAAGGACAGCATGATTCGTCACGTGATGAGTGGTTTGGACCCAGAGGGGACCTCCGTGGTGAGTTTTAAGCAGCCAACCAGTAATGAACTGGCGCACGATTACCTGTGGCGTATTTCGGCAGCACTCCCACGGCGGGGAAGCATTCAGATTTTTAACCGGTCACAGTATGAAGACGTCTTGATCAGCCGGGTGCACCCAGAAATTTTGACGACCCAACACTTGCCGGGCATTACGAGCGTTGACCAGGTAACACCCGCCTTGTTCCATGAACGGTATGACGACATTAAACACTACGAAACGTACCTGAAGCATAACGGCTTTGTGCTGCTTAAATTTTTCTTGCACTATTCAAAGGCCGAACAGAAGCGGCGTTTTGAAAAACGAATTGAAGTTCCGGATAAGAACTGGAAGTTTTCAGCGGCCGACATTAAAGAACGGGCCTACTGGGATGACTATCAAAAAGCATATGAAGAAATGCTGAACCACACGGCAACCAAGGATAATCCCTGGTACATCATTCCATCGGACTCCAAGTGGTGCTCACGGGTCGTGGTGTCGAACATTTTAACCACCCGTTTAGCTGAGTTAAATCCGAAGTATCCAACGGTCACAGCAGAACAAAAGCAAGACTTACACAGAATTTTGGAACATTTACAAACTGACGAAAATAGTTGAGGGTTGTCCTTATGGCAAAGGAAAAATTGTACGGGGCCATGGTGATCAGCGCACAGGATATGCAGCTGATGATCGTGGAATTAAAAACACAACGGGTGCTTGAACGGGTGAGTGCGCCCCTTTATTTGGGGGCAGATCTATTTGAGGGCAAACGAATTGAACCGGAACGCGCAGACGATGTCGTCACCATTTTGGAACGTTTTCTCCAGTTGTTAAAGGACTACAACGTGACAAACTACCGGTTGGTGGCAAGTCATACGATTGCGCGGGCCGAAAACATTGATTATATTCGTGACCATATTTACATCACGACCGGGATTACGCTTCACTTTATGACGGTTAATGAAGAGTCACTCTTTTCATACGAAGCCGCAGCAGATCTCTTGCCAAACTTCCACCAGTTGATTAGTGACCGGACGCTCCTGATCCAGGTGGGTGCTAGCATGGCCCATTTCATGATCTTCGTGGATGGGCGGTTGACGTTGACCCGTGAGCTCTTTTTGGGGCCACTCCAGGTGGCAAATCAATTGCAGGGGTTAGAACACCGGGTGGAATCGTATCAAGAAGTGCTCAGCGATTATTTGCATTCTAAATTGGTGAGCCTGTACCAATACTTACCAGAGCAAACGTTTGACCAGGTTATCTTGATGGGCTCAAAGTTGAACCTCTTGGAGGGGATGATCCCAACAAATCAACGCTATGTCAAACTGAGTCATGCAGATTTTGAACAGCAGTTTCAAACGGTGATCCAGATGACGCCGCAAGATTTGTTGAACCAAAGCAATCTGCCGACCGCGGAAGTCAACGAAGTTTTACCACTTTTCTTATTGCTGGACGAAGTTTTTGATCACTTTGAGGTGAAAACGATTCACCTAACGGACTTCAAGTTGATTGATGGCTGCGTTTTAGATGCCGCGGCCAGTCAGGCCACCCACGCACATAATGACGATGCCATCAGTCAGGTGATGCTGAGCTCGGCGTATGAACTAGCACGCAGGTTCCATGTTGATGAGGCCCACCAGCAATCGGTGGTGATGTTTGCAACCCAGCTATTTGACCGGCTAAAAAAGCTGCATGGGCTCGGGGCTCGCGAACGGCTGCTGTTGCAGTTAGCGGCAATTCTTCAGGATACCGGGTTATTTATTGATAGCGAACAGCACGCGTTTCACTCGGAGTACATTGTTAACCATTCGGAGATGCTGGGCTTGCGGGCTGACGAGCAGATCGAAGTGGCTGCCATTGCGCGTTATCACAGTTCTGAAACGGTCTCTGCGGATTTAAGCCAGTTTGGGATTGCGATGAATAACCGGTTGGTGATGGTCAAGCTGGCTGCGATTTTGCGGTTGGCGGACGCGCTGGATGACAGCCGGCTACACAAGATTTCTAAGATCAGTGTTTCCATTAAAAAACCGACGATCACAATTCGGGCAACGGCCAATGACGACATTGAGTTGGAGACCTGGACGTTTAATAAAAAGCGCCGGTTCTTTGAGGAAATCTACGGACTAACGCCAGTCTTGCAACGGACAGGTCGTTTCTAAAGGGAGAAAACAATGGATTACACAACACCAGAGTTATATGTGAACCGGGAACTAAGCTGGGTGGATTTTGATGATCGTGTCCTGGAAGAAGCACGGGATAAGACCAACCCGTTGTTGGAACGGGCCCGGTTTTTAGGAATCACCCAGAGCAACCTTGATGAGTTTTTCATGGTGCGGGTTGCGTCCTTACGGAAAATGGAAGATGTAAACTACGTGAAGCCGGATGCGTCGGGGATGACGGCCTCAGATCAACTCACGGCGATCAGTGTCAAGGTTCACCAGTTGGTCGAAAAACAGTACAGTACGCTCAACCGTTCATTGCTGCCACAGCTAGAGGCGATTGGCGTGCACGTTCGTTTGTTCGATGAGTTGACGCCCACACAGGTGAGTTACTTAACGCAGTACTTCAGGGAGGTCCTTTACCCCGTTTTGACACCGATGGCAGTGGACATTTCCCGACCGTTTCCCTTCATTAGCAATAATACGTTGAACATTGCCTTTCGATTGGTCAAGAATACGAAGGACGAAGCCAGCGGTAAAAAGGAGCACCGGTTTGCCACCATGCAAGTTCCGGGAACATTTAACCGGGTGGTGGCCGTTCCTGGGACCAATGAATTCGTTCTCCTTGAAGAAATTTTAAAGCACTTTGCGGGCGAGCTGTTTACCGGGTTTAAAGTCAAGGAAGCCCACACGTACCGGGTTATTCGCGACATGGATCTGGATGTTACCGAAGAGGACGCCAGTGACTTGCTCAAGGAAGTTGAACACGAATTGGCACTGCGCGACCACACGCAGGTGATGCGGTTAGAGATTGACGCCAGCATGTCAAAGCAGTTGCGGAAACAGTTGATTAAGGATCTGGAAGCCCGGGAGGCGGATGTTTATGACATCAAGGGGCCAATTGATTTACGGTTCTTGAGTAAACTGGTTAAGCAGGTCAAGGGGCACACAGACCTGTTATACCCGGCGTTTAAGGGTGCGATTCAACCAGCACTGCGGCAGAAGGACATGTTTGCGGCAATTAAGAAACAGGATTTGTTTGTGCACCACCCTTATGATAGTTTCGAACCGGTTGTGCGGTTTGTGCGGCAAGCGGCGTCGGACCCGGACACACTCGCCATCAAAATGACGTTATACCGGGTCTCGTCACAATCACCCATCATTAAGTATTTGGCCCAGGCGGCGCGAAATGGGAAACAGGTGACGGTCCTTGTTGAATTAAAGGCGCGGTTTGATGAAGAAAACAACGTGAAGTGGGCCCAACAACTGGAACATGAAGGGTGTCACGTTATTTACGGCCTTGTTGGGTTAAAGACCCATTGCAAACTGTTACTAGTCGTCCGCCAAGAAGCGGATGGCATTAAGCGCTACATGCACATGGCAACCGGGAATTATAATGATGTCACGGCTAAGCTCTACACGGATATGGGCATCTTTACCGCCGATCCATTGATGGGCGTGGACGCGTCCAACGTGTTTAACATGTTATCGGGGTTCAGCGAACCAGATCATTTTGAACGGGTCGCCATTGCACCAACCACGTTACGGGACTTTTTATATGATCGAATCAATGATGAAATTGATAACGCAAAGGCGGGCCGGCCAGCGCACATTCGGATGAAGATGAACTCTCTGTCTGACCGGGGGATGATCCAAAAGTTGTACGCAGCGTCAGCAGCCGGCGTTAAAATCGATCTGATCGTTCGGGGCATTGTGTGCTTGAAGGTTGGAATCCCGGGTGTTTCCGACAACATCACCGTTCATTCACTGGTTGGCCGGTTACTTGAACACAGCCGGATTTACGATTTTTATGCGAATGGTGAGCACCGGATCTACCTGTCATCAGCCGATTTAATGACGCGAAACATCAGTCGGCGGGTGGAACTACTTTTCCCTGTTTTGCAGGACGACATTAAGGCCAAAGTGAGCGGAATTTACAACCAAATGTGGCACGACACGGTGAAAACGAGGGTGCTTCATGAGGATGGCACATGGACAAAGGTGGATCGGCGCGGATTGGCGCTACTTGATGTGCAGGAACACTTGATTGAGGCGGCCAAAGAGCAGGTTCAACAGGATGCTGACCGTGAAACAGCAAAGCCACAGACGCCGTTTACACCACTGATGCGGCCAACGGACGACACGTTGACTGGTGATCACCACAATAACGAGGAATAAGCACAAAGGGGTGGGTAAACCACATGGAAAACTTCGCAGTTATTGATCTCGGATCAAACTCTTGTCGGATGACAATCACGGAAATTGACGATGATGGTCAGTTTACACGGGGGCAAATGACGAAACAGTTTGTCCGGTTATCCGAAGGGATGGCGCAAACCGGTGCGTTGCAACAAGCGCCAATGGATCGAACCATTGCGGCACTGAAAGACTTTTATGCCGTTTATTCGCAATTGCCGAACCTGACGCTTAAGGCGGTTGCGACGGCTGCCGTCCGGAGTGCGTCGAATCAGGCGGCATTTTTGGACCGCATCAAGGCAGAAGTGCACGGTCTGACAATTCAAGTGATTACAGGAAAAGAAGAGGCCCACTACGATTTTCTTGGGGTCATCAACACACTTCCGGTAACAAATTGCGTGTTGATCGACACGGGTGGAGCCTCCTGTGAACTGGTCTTGGTTCAAAACGGTCGGGCTCAGGAAATGGTTAGTTTACCGTTTGGCTCCGTTAATCTGTCGGAGGCCTTTTTGAAGCATGGAACAACGGAACCCTTAGCGGCAGTGGATCAGTTCCGACTCACAACAACCATGCAGCGGTTGTTTAACGGCATATGGTGGCTTCATCGGGGCCTGAATCTACCCATTGTCGCACTGGGCGGATCGAACCGAACGCTTGCCAAAATCCGCCGCAAGCAAAAGCACGTGGCGGACTTTGAGGACGTTCATGGGTTTCGGATGAGTGTCACCGAGGTGGATGATGTGTACGCGACGATCATTGAACGAAACCTTGAGGATCGCAAGGCGATTCCTGGTCTGGCAAAGGATCGTGCAGACATTATTGCGGCGGGGCTTGCCCCGATTGTGACCATCATGCGGTACTTAGATTCCGGCCGGGTAATTTTTTCTGAAAATGGTGTCCGCGAAGGCGTCCTGTATGAACATTTAGCAGCGCGAAACGTGGAATAAGTAACGATGTTAAAAGGGCACCCATGAGTAGAAAACCTACTCATGGGTGCCCCTTTATGTTTATGAACGTCTAGTTTAATGCGGCTTCAAGTGCCTGCTTTAACGCCCGTTGTTGAACGTCAGCGCGTTGGGCAGCGGTCAGCCGGGGATTTTTCGCAACGGCGCCAAGGACCTGTTTGGCCACGGTGGCGGTGATGGCCTGCTGTTTAGCAGGATCCTTCATCACCTTGGCGAGTTGCTTCGCCTGAGCGGTGCTCAAAGTCAACCACGTTGCGGGAACGTTAAACGTGTAGTGGTGGTGCTGAACGGTGTTTTTCTCGCCAGACAACGCAAAGAGGAATTTCATCCAGTGGTTTTTGTATTCCCACCGGGTCGTCGTTTTGACGAGAGTTGCCTCCGAGGCGGTTGTTTGATGAACCGTCGTGGTGATTTTTTTCGTTGGAATCGGTTGAGGCTTTTTTTCGGATGCGTTCGTCCGGTAAAGGTACACTTTTTCCGTCCCGTTTCCAAGGGGTTGGTACAACAACATGTTAACGGGAAGCTTTCCCTTCACGCTTGAAACTAGCGTGACCGTTTGACTGGTGTTAACTTTTTTCAAACCGTAGTGGTAGTTATCGTTAGCAATCAGTAACCCCATCATGCCAAGAAAACCAATTAAGAAAAGGCCGATCAAACAGTGGCGAATCGCGCCGCTATCGAGTAAAACGATGCTCATAAAGAGCCCGAGGGTGGAAATAACAAGTAAACTGATAACCATTAGTTGACCCTCCGTGAATTCCCAGATTTGATCCAAAATGCGAGAACTAAACCAACTAATGCAAACAGAGTGGCCGTCATGAAGGCAGCGTGGTAACCGGAGAGCGTTGCGCTGATGGCATGGTCACGGTAGGCCAGTGGTGTCTTGTGCAACACGGCTTTAGCCGGCATGTTTGATTTAGTGACGTTGGTCAAAACGGAAATTAAAATGGCGGTTCCCATTGATGAAAAGACTTGCCGACCGGTGTTATTGACGGACGTTCCGTGACTCATCAAGTTGAGTGGCAGGGCGTTCATCCCGGTAGTGGTGACGGGCATCATGACCATGGCGATTCCGAACATCCGAATCGTGTACATCAGGGTGACAAAGACGATGGGCGTGTCTTCAGTCAAGGTCATGAAAAAGGCGGTTCCGGCCGTCAATAAGAACATCCCTGTGATGGCTAAGCGCCGGGCACCGATTCGGTCAAAAATTCGCCCGGTGATGGGACTCATGATCCCCATCATGAGGGCCCCAGGCAGTAAAATCAGTCCAGAATGAAAGGCGGATTCGCCACGAACCGTTTGAATGTAAAGTGGGAGTACCATTTCCGCCCCGATCATGGCCATGTTAACCACGGCCACTTCAATGACGGACAGGGTGTAAACGGGTGAAGTAAAGACCCGCAGTTGGAGAAGGGGATTTTCAATGGTCAGTGACCGCCAAACGAAAAGGCCCACAAAGATTGCCCCGATGATTAAGGTGATGTAAACCTTTGGTGACGTCCATGAGCTGGAGCCGACACTACTAAAGGCGTACAGCATGCTCCCAAAACCAACTGTTGAAAGGAGAACGGACAGCCAATCTGCCTGTGCGTGACGGGTTGGGAAGAGTTTACGCATGGTGAATAAGGCAAGGATAAAAACAATTACTGGGAACGGAAGAATGACGACAAACAGTGACCGCCATGAATAGTTTAATAACAGCCACCCAGACAGGGTTGGGCCGATGGCGGGTGCTAAACCGATAACAATTCCGGCAAGGCCCATGGCGGACCCCCGTTTTTCTGGTGGAAAAATGGTTAGCATGGTTGTTTGAAATGTTGGGGCAGTGATTCCAACGGCAACAGCTTCGATCAATCGTCCCGTTAGAAGCGTGCCGAAGTTAGGCGCAATCATACAAATGAATGTCCCGGCGAAGAAAATGGCCATCGCCGTCAGGTATAACGCCTTCGAACTAAACCGCTGGAGTAAAAAAGCGGAAATGGGAATCGTGATCCCCATGACCAGCATGAACCCGGTTGTCAACCACTGAACGGTATCGGCGTCGATGTTAAACGTCCGCATTAACGTTGGAAAGGCAGTGGTCAGGGTGGTTTGGACGATAAATGTACTAAAGGTCCCAATCAACATGGTTAAAACGAGCAGTAGCCGGTTAAACGGCCGGCCGTTCGCGTCCACCACGTGAAATTCTGTTGATGATTCAGACACAAGAACGCCTCCTTAGCGTAAAAAAAGTGCGGTAATAATAATCAGAAATAAAAAATCCAATGAATAATTATACGCTTTTGACTAATAAAATGTTAGTGGCAGTTCGTGGCTAATTTATTGATGAGTAGATAGCTTGATGGAAACCGTTTGAGAAGGTTGCACAAAAAAGATTGCAGGGTCCATTAGGAGCCAGCAATCTTTATTTAAGGTGTTTGCTTACGAAGCGCTAATGAGGTCGCGGCGTTGGTAGCCAAGCCACCCCACGACCATGAGGGCAACGGCAATGGCAAGCTGCCACCAAAAGGTTGGCCAATCAATGGCGACGGACGGCACGTTACCGATGTACCCAAACGGCGTTAACTTAGGGACCCAGTGGGCTAGGTTAAACAGCCGGCCGAAGTAACCAATTCCAAAGGCTAATCCCAGGTAGCCCCAAATCACAGGGGTCCAGCGAGGCCACCACCCCACAAGGATTGCGCCGATCCCAATCATGATCAGCAGTGGGGGGATGTTTGCCAAAATGGCGTGGTAGAAGATGGTCGTGCTTAGCGGGTGGGTGAGGACGGTATTGGCAGCGATTGCCAACCCGGAGACACTGGCAATGAGGGCGGCCAAACTGGTCAAGACCCCTAAGCCAAGCAGCGTGATGTTTAACCGCCACCGTGCAATTGGTCGGGCAAACATCGTTTCAAGGGTGCCGTGATGTTCGTCGGTTGTTAACCGGTAAAGGATCTGTAAACCGGGGATGGCACTGACTGTCGTGAAGACAATCATGAGAACCGCAATGAAGGCTTTAAGGACGCTTGTCGTTGCGGCAGTTGCCGTTTGCGGATCTGACAAGAGTTTTGCCGTTAAGGGATTCGACTGAAGGACGTTGGCCACGGTGTTAAACACCGATCCATACATCGCACCGAAAATGATTAACCCAATGAGCCATGCACAAATGAGATTACGCTCAAGCCGCCAAAAGAGGCCGAGGGGGCCACTTAAGAGTGCTGACGCGCGTGCAGGGCCAGGGCGACTGGCAATGATGCCGGCGTTAAGGTCGCGGTGGGCCCGTAAGCCGATGGCACCAAGAATGAGAATGATGCTGGTAATCACCATGAGCGCTACTGGCCACCAGTTGTTAGCTCGGTAGGTGGAAAATTTCTCGACCCACCCAAACGGGGAAAGCCACGTGTACGCGGGGTGACTAACATCGGTAACAAGGCGCATCATGTATGTGATGCCAAAGAGTCCGTATGACAAGCCAGTGGCGGCCCGACTGCTAGCGGCTAGCTGAGCACACAAGATTGCGAGAAGACCAAATAACAGTCCGTTTAAGCCTAAGCCAATGCCCAAAACAAAATTTCCGTTGGAATTGGTGCCGGTGAGGTTGGCAAACTGCAATCCGACACTGTAGAGGAGGCCGAGGCCAAGGTTAACAACGAGCAGTTCGCTAATGGCAGCGGCAAGTGGCGCATAGGGGCCAACACCGCGGGCGGCTAGCAGTTCAGTCAGACCCCGCTCTTCATCGCCGCGGGTTAAGTTCACGGCCAGGTTGAAGTTCATGATGACGCCAAAGATGGCCATGAAAACGGTCATTTCACCGGCAAAGACGTCGGCGGAGGTGTATGGCCCGCTGGGAAGGCGGCCGAACAGGGCCCGCATGGCAGGAGTGTTCAATGTATTGGTGATCTGATCGATTGCCGTAGTTGAGCCATAAAGGTCGCTAAACTTCGCGGCGATGCTGGCGAAAAGGCTAACCAACACGAGCACCCAGACAAGAATTTTCCAACGATCCCGGCGTAAGTTGATCCTGAGTAGCTGGTTCGTGTGATAAAACGCGGCGTTAGGCATGGTCACTCACGTCCTTTCCGCTATGATCGGTCACGGGCTGTTGATCATAATAACGGAGAAAGAGATCCTCTAACGTTGGTGGTGTACTTTGAATGGCGGTGATCTGATGAGCGGTAAGCAGTGTCATAACGGCGCCAAGGGCTTCTGAATCAACGGTAAACGTGGTGTGGTAGCCGGGGCGATCCGTCGTGGTCGTGGCCACCTGATGAACACCTTGGTGAGTAGATAAATCAGTCAGTGGCTGGGTCGTCGTCACGGCAATCTGTGTCCGGGTCAGGTGACGCATGTCGGCAAGCGTTCCGGTCTCAATGATGGTCCCGTTTCGAATGATGCCGATTCGGTCACACATCCGTTCCACTTCAGACAAGATATGACTGGAAAGAAGCACGGCTTTTCCCTGTTGCTTCAGTTGAAGCACTGCTTCCTGAAAGAAGCGTTCGTTAAGGGGGTCGAGGCCGGAAGTGGGTTCATCAAAGATGTAAAGGTCTGCGTCCTGTGACAGGGCGGCAATCAGGGCCACCTTTTGCCGGTTCCCTTTGGAATATGTGCGGGCCTTTTTGGTGGGATCAAGGCCGAATTGGTGGATGAGGTCGTCCGTTTTTGGCTGATGACGTTGACCACTGAGCTTTAATAAGAGGTCAATGATCTCGCCACCAGTTAAATTTGGCCAGAGGTAAACGTCGCCGGGAACATAGGCTAACCGTTTATGAATGGCAACGGCGTCCTTAAAGACGTCCTGATCAAAAATGGTCGCGGTGCCACCAGACGCGCGTAAAAGGCCAAGCAGGGTTCGAATGGTCGTTGACTTACCGGCCCCGTTTGGACCAATAAACCCGAAGACTTCGCCAGGATAAACGTCAAAGGTGACGTCATTGAGTGCGTGAACACGGCCGAACTGTTTTTGAAGGTGGTCGAGGTGCACCACCGGAGTATTGAGTGTCATGATGCAATCCTCCTTAGCTAAATGTGACATCAAATAAGCGATTCCGTTGGTCTTAGCCCAAGTGTACGGAGCCGCGAAAACGGTGTCAATTAAGCTGGCTTACAAAAATTAAACCAGAGGAAACGGCCGCCTCGTGGTAGGATAGAAGTAATCAAAATCAGTGCAAAAACAGACAGAATGACGGAAATGGTGGCGCATAATGATGACAATTGGGTTATCAGCAGGTGAACAAGAGCAGCTAGTGAAAATTATTGATTACGCACGTGGTCAACTGGGGGCAGAACACTCGGGCCATGACTTTGAACACGTTGAACGGGTGGCAAAATTGGCCGCGCGAATTGAATCTGTGGAGCAAACTGGGCAGCCGTTTATTGTGATTGCAACGGCGTACTTGCACGACGTTATGGATGACAAAGTGGTTGCTGACCCGAATGCTGCCCGCCAGGCCCTTCATGATCGGTTAACGACGTGGGGTGTTTCGGGAGCTCAGATTACCGCGATGTTTGCAATTATTGATCACATGTCGTTTAGCGCGAATTTAGCGGGGCACCAGTCATTAAGTGCGGCGGGGCAAATTGTTCAGGATGCAGACCGGATGGACGCCATTGGGGCCATTGGAATTGCCCGGACGTTGACGTATGGTGGTCACCACGATCGGGTGATCTATGATCCTGACATTGCGCCCCGAACACAGATGACCAAGGCCGATTATCGAAATGATGAAGGAACAACCATCAATCACTTTTATGAGAAACTGCTGCTGATTAAGGATCAATTAAACACGGCGACAGCGCGTCAACTAGCTGATCACCGGCAACAAGTAATGCTTAATTTTTTGGATGAATTTAAACAGGAGTGGAACGGCGAGGCCTAACCATGAGTGAAATAAAACCGCCATATCCGGACTACTTTATTAGCCCGGATATGGCGGTTTTTGGATTGTTAATGACGTTTAAACAAAAGACGTGTGATCGCGTTGATCAAAATGGATAGTACCACGACAAAGGAAATGGCTAGGTACAGTGGCACCAGGTGAAGCCGGAACCAGCTGGCAATGGGCCAGGATAACATTCCCGTTGCCAGGCCGATGAGACCTAATAACAGGATGTACGTGGAGAGCCCGGTCACTGAGTTTTTAAGGTCCGCCTGACTCAGATCAAAGCCGCCAGCACTAATGTTGGTTACAAGAACCATCCAGATGAGTAAGCGGAGGGTCAATGGCCCCCAGGCGATGGTGGTTACCGGAGCGTGAAACAGGGCGCCAAAACTTGGTTGTTGTGCAAACGTGACCCAGTTGCCATAAACATCTGGCAAAAGCCACGCGGTCAATGCAAAAATGACGAGGCTAATTCCAACGATGGGGGCAAACCCAATGAAGAAGTTTCCGATGACTTGGTAGCTATTATCGGAGTGCCACCGGTGGTTAACGTAACCTAACGTGAGGTTGTCAGGATCGTCCGGGGTGGCGGTTGCGCGTTGTAGGAGTTTGAAACTTTCAATTCGATGGCCAAAAATAAGCGCCATGATGAGGTGACTCAACTCGTGAAGGATGATCCCGAGTGCACCAAAGTACACGGGGGCATTCACGCCGAATTTATTGGTGAACAGTTGCTTGGTGTTGCGATTGATAACGGTCAGCGCCCAGCTAAAAAGGAGCGGAAGGCCGAGCGCATACAGATAGGTGGCCAGTAAATTGACGATGATCTGTTGGCCAATCGTGCTGGCTGACATGGCATTAATCCTCTTCTAAATCTGTGAAGGTTCCGTGAACTAACTCGGCAACGGCCGCCGCGTTCACTTTGACAGAGCGGCCAATTTTTCCGGATGAAACGACGATTTCGCCTTGTTCTTGGGCGGTCGTATCAAAGTAGATCGGGTACTGGTATTTTTCCCAAATCCCAATGGGCGTGTTGGCCCCGTGTTCGTAGCCGGTGGTCTTCAAGAGGTCCTTTAATGGCACCATCCCCACCTTTTTATTGCCGGAAGCAGCGGCTAACTTTTTATAACTCAGGTGTGTATCAAGGGGCACAACGCCGACCAACGGCCCGGTTGTTGGACCGGTCAGCACCAACGTTTTGTAGATGTGGTGTTCGTCATAATTTTCGTGATCCACATCAAGTTGTGCGACATCCCCTTGTTGGTGCGTTGCAAACTCGATTTGGGTGTAGGGGATTTTTGCCTTATCTAAAATTTTTTCAACAAGTGTTTTTTGAATTTTTTTCTTTTTTGCCACTGTGTTAACCTCCGTGGTTGGTCGTTTACGCTGGTTTTAAATATTGGTACGGACCTAATGAACAATTGGCTGGACCAATAATTTCTGATATACTTTCATCAACCAGTATACAAAGAAAGGAACCGAGCGTCGATATGGCGGACTTAGTTTATAAAAATGTAATGCAGGACTTGAAGTGCCGCATTAATGATAATCAATTTCCAGACAAACGGCTACCGGACGAACGGAGTTTGAGCGACGAGTACCAAGTGAGTCGCTCCTCCGTGAAACGCGCGTTGAATGTACTGGCCCAGCAGGGGATCATTTTTAAAAAGCGGGGATCAGGCACGTTTGTTAATCCACTCTATCTGAAAAACCAAGCGGTCTTTAGTTATGAAGGGCGTAATTTGGGAGTTACAGATTCCATGCGGGTGGACGGTAAACAGCCAAGTATTAAGTTGCTGGATTTTCAGGTTGTTCCTGCGACGCCGGAATTGCAGCAAGATCTTTTCCTTAATGAAGACGATTTTGTTTACCAAATCAAACGGCTGCGGATGCTGGATGATCAACCAGTGATGATCGAAACGGGTTTTATCCCCATCAAAATCATGCCAGAATTGTCGTCCACCGTGGTGTCCGGTTCCATCTTTAACTACCTAGAAGATATTAAGCACGTTTCCGTGACAAAATCCTTTATGACCGTAGCGGCAGAACCGTCAACAGTGGAAGATCAAACGTTGCTTTCATTGGCCGAAAATGAGCCCGTGGGCGTTATGAGCGGGATCTTTTTCCTGGATGATGGCACACCGTTCGAAGTTTCAAATATGCGAATTCACTACCAATACATGAAGTACAACACATTCGTCGACCTTGATGCTGACTGATAGATATTAAAAAATGCTAAGAATCTTTAATTCTTAGCATTTTTTATGTTCTTTTTAAGCGCTAATTTGTTACCATGGCGGCAGATTAGTGGATCGCAAACCTGAATGAGGGAGCGGTTTTCACTATGTAAATAAGGGTCGATTGTTTTATTTTGAACAATTGGGTCGTACCAATTTTCAGAAAGGTTGACTTTTATTTAAAACCGGCTATTATAGTAACTGTAAATTAACCGGACAAAAGTCGGTGGATTTCACAGCATATCGTGTTGATAAAAAGACAAATTGAAGGAGTGTAACTATTCATGGCAGTTGATTACGACTCACAAGAATACTTAGACACAGTTGACGCCTACTGGCGCGCAGCTAACTACCTTTCAGTTGGGCAATTGTTCTTAAAGGACAACCCATTGTTAAAGGGTGACTTAACCGCAAACGACGTTAAAGTTAAGCCAATTGGTCACTGGGGGACAATCGTTCCTCAAAACTTCATTTACGCACATTTGAACCGTGCCATCTTGAAGTACGACTTGGACATGTTCTACATCGAAGGTTCAGGTCACGGTGGTCAGGTCATGGTTTCAAACGCCTACCTTGATGGTTCATACACTGAGCGTTACCCACGTATCACTCAGGATGAAGAAGGTATGCAACGCTTGTTCAAGCAATTCTCATTCCCGGGTGGGGTTGCTTCACATGCTGCTCCTGAAACACCAGGTTCAATCCACGAAGGTGGCGAACTTGGTTACTCACTTTCACACGGTGTTGGTGCTATCTTAGATAACCCTGACGTTATTGCTGCTGTTGAAATTGGTGACGGGGAATCAGAAACTGGCCCACTAGCTGCTTCATGGATGTCAAGCAAGTTCATCAACCCAATCCACGACGGTGCTGTTTTGCCAATCGTTCAAGTTAACGGGTTCAAGATTTCTAACCCAACTATCCTTTCACGGATGAGCGATGCTGACTTAACTAAGTACTACGAAGGAATGGGCTGGTCACCAATCTTTGTTGAAACTGATGGTGACGACCACAAGACTGCCCACCAAGACATGGCTAAGGCAGTTGATGAAGCCGTTGAAAAGATCCAAGCTATTCAAAAGAATGCTCGTGAAAACAACGACGACTCATTACCAGTATGGCCAATGATCGTGCTTCGCGCACCTAAGGGTTGGACTGGTCCTAAGAAGGACTTGAACGGTAACCCAATCGAAAACTCATTCCGTGCTCACCAAATTCCACTTCCTGTTGACGCTAACCACATGGAACACGTTGATCTGTTGATCGACTGGTTGAAGTCATACAAGCCTGAAGAATTGTTCAACGAAGACGGAACTCCTAAGGAATTCTTGTCAGCCGTTGAACCTAAGGGTGACCGTCGGATGGCTATGAACCCAATCACTAACGGTGGGGTTCACCCAGAACCATTGAAGTTAGCTGACATTCGTCAATTTGCCGTTCCTGAAAGTGATTTGAAGGACAACAGCAAGCAACGGATGGACATGCAAGTGTTATCAGAATTCACTGCTGACACGATGAAAGAAAACGAAAACACGTTCCGGATCATGGGACCTGACGAAACGATGTCAAACCGTCTCTGGGATGTCTTTGATGTTACCAACCGTCAATGGATGGAAGACATCAAGGAACCTAACGATGAATACGTGGCTCATTCAGGCCGTGTTCTTGACGCTCAATTGTCAGAACACCAAGCTGAAGGTTGGTTAGAAGGTTACGTTCTGACTGGTCGTCATGGTTTCTTCGCTTCATACGAATCATTCACGCGTGTTATCGACTCAATGTTGACACAACACTACAAGTGGTTACGTAAGGCGCAAGAACAAAACTGGCGTCACGATTACCCATCATTGAACATCATCAACACTTCCACTGTGTTCCAACAAGACCACAATGGTTACACTCACCAAGACCCAGGTATGCTTGGTCACATGGCTGAAAAGGGTCATGAACTGGTTAACGAATACTTGCCAGCTGACGCTAACTCATTGTTAGCTGTTATGAACAAGTCATTACAAAGTCGCGAAGTGATCAACTTGATCGTTGCTTCCAAGCACCCACGGACTCAATGGTTCTCCATTGACGAAGCTACGGAATTGGTTAACAACGGTTTGGGAATCATTCCTTGGGCTTCTAACGACGATAACGTTGAACCAGATGTTGTCTTTGCAGCAGCTGGGACTGAACCAATGATGGAAAGCTTAGCTGCCGTTTCATTACTGCACGAAATCTTCCCAGAATTGAAGTTCCGCTTCATCAACGTTGTTGACCTGTTGAAGCTTCGTAAGAAGGGTGACGACCAAGACGACCGTGGAATGACGGACGAAGAATTCGACC
This sequence comes from Furfurilactobacillus sp. WILCCON 0119, assembly GCF_053471565.1. Taxonomy (NCBI): domain Bacteria; kingdom Bacillati; phylum Bacillota; class Bacilli; order Lactobacillales; family Lactobacillaceae; genus Furfurilactobacillus; species Furfurilactobacillus sp. WILCCON 0119. The sequence goes on along the minus strand of NZ_JBPCCV010000003.1, from coordinate 235,469 downwards.
GTTACTTCACAACTGACAAGCCAGTTATCTTTGCTTTCCATGGTTTCGAAAACACATTGCGTGGTTTGATTTACGACCGTCACAACCACAACGTTCACTTCCATGGTTACCGTGAAAACGGGGACATCACGACACCATTTGACATGCGTGTCCTGAACGAAATGGACCGTTACCACTTGGCTAAGGATGCCATCAACGCATCTAAGTTTGCTGAACAAGCCGGCGAATTCACTCAACACATGGATGACATGGTTGCTAAACACAACCAATTCATCCGTGATGAAGGTACCGACATGCCAGAAGTAAACGCATGGCAATGGAAAGACATCAAGTAATTTCGCGATTACTTGAGTGTTGACCGATTTGAAAACGCACATCAATCTTCGGATTGATGTGCGTTTTTGTGTTACGAATGGGAATTAATTCGTGTTAAACGTTGCGTCGCCTTGAGATTAGTTTAATAATAAAATATTAGGACTAATCTGAACGAACAGGGCGAGGTGAAACCAATGGCAAAAACAGAAGTAGTGGAACTGACTAACTTAGTGCTTGTGTCTGACAATGAAACAAATCAAATTCTGGTGGAAGATCGGAAAAATCCCGATTGGCCGGGCTACACCTTTCCTGGTGGCCATGTGAAGCAGGGTGAGAGTTTCGTTGATTCAGCCATTCGCGAGGTTAAAGAAGAGACTGGGCTGACGATCCATAACCCGATTTTTTGTGGATTCAAGGAATTTATGACGGACAATGGTCGCTACATCGTGGCCCTTTTTCGGACCGACTCCTTTTCTGGAGAAGTTCGTTCCTCCTCTGAGGGGACCGTTTGCTGGATGCGCCGGGATGAACTTTTTGAACATCACTTTGCAACAGATGTGGATAAGCTATTAGAAGTGTTTGAAAAACGGAATATTTCTGAGCTCAGCTACTTAAATGACCCTAAGGGTGAATTCAAATAAAAACGAATTTAAGTGAGTGCTCACTCGTGATTGTTTATCAAAGCGCGTATAATAAAGTCATGAGAATATCCGGGTGAAAAGCTCGATAACGTCGTGTTTGTTGGCGAAATGATTGCGACAAGACACCGACCGAATACAAAAGTGAGGCAAGGACGATGAAGACAGCAGTCATTACAGATAGTGCCAGTTATTTAGACCCAGAGGTTGCGATGGCAGCAGGCATTCACGTGGTCCCCATCACGGTGATTTTTGGGACCCAGACATACCTCGAAAACGTTGACATTACGAGTGAACAATTTTATCAACGGATGCGGGAAGAAAAAAAGATGCCGTCCACGGCACAAGTGACAATGATGCAAATGCAAGCGGTGTTCGATGAACTGATTGCTGACGGATATGATGAAGTAATCTGCATTCATCTTTCTAGTGGCATCACGACCTTTTTGCAGAACCTCACGGCGTACGCACCGACCGTGACTGGCATCAAGGTCTATCCGTTTGATTCACAAATGGCCAGCGAAGGTGAGGCCTGGTTGGCGCTGTTAGCCGCAAAGATGGCCAAGGCGGGGAAGAATGCCGCTGATATTTTACCGGCCTTAGAACACCTGAGAGCGACGACACACGTGTACTTTGTTGTCGACGACCTCAGTCATTTATTGCGCACGGGGCGAATTACGAATAGTTCTGCCTTTGTGGGGAATTTATTGCGGATCAAACCAATTTTGACGTTTGAAGACGCTAAAATCGTCGGGTTAACGAAGGAACGAACGGCTAAACGGGCGTTTCAAAAGGTGAAACAGGACTTTGAACAGTCCTTGACGACAATAACCGCTCCAGTCCGGGTGGGAATCATCGACGGGAATAACCCAACGGCCAGCGAGGAATGGTTGACGGATCTATCAAGTTCCGCTGAAACTGCGACTGGCGTTACACCAGCCTTTGAAACTGCGCACATCGGCGCGTCTATCGGTGTTCATACAGGTGAAAAAGTGATGGGCCTTGTGTGGGCAGAAGACTGGCAGACACTCGGCGAATAAGCACAAAAGAAAAGCGGCTGCTTTCCCAGATTTTTGGGAATGCAGTCGCTTTAGTGTCGGTAGAAATAGGGGCATCGGTCGTTATTGTTGGTGACTTAGGGACACTGACTGGCTTGCGGGTTGCTGAGCCAGAGTGGGGAAGCCACGTGTCTCCGCCACAATGTACAGCGGCCGTTCACGTGATTGATTAAAAATACGTCCCAGGTATTGGCCGAGAAAGCCAATACTAGTGAGGATCATACCGCCGATAATGAGAAGCGCGCAGAGGGTGATGATGGTTGGCGTAAAGCCGAACCAGATGGCGCTGATGACATCGACTAAAGCAGCAATAAACAGCGTGGTTCCAAACCAAGTCGCAAGTTTTAACGGGAGGTTTGAAAATGAGGTGACGCCATCCATTGCGAGTCGAATCATCTTCCGGAGGGGATATTTGGATTCGCCGTCTGTTCGCGGTTGGCGCTCGTACGTAACAGCCTGTTGGTTAAAACCGATCCAGCTGACCATGCCCCGGACGAACGGTTCGTCTTCGTTCATTTGATCAAGAACGTTCACGACCTTACGATCCATTAACCGAAAGTCGCCGGTATCGACGGGAATATCAACGTTCGTAATGGCGTGTAATAAGCGGTAAAAGGCACTAGCGGAAGTCTTTTTAAACCAGGATTCACCATCGCGTTGTGATCGTTGACCGTAGACAACGTCAGCGCCACGTTGCCAGGCATTGATCATGTCACCGATGACGGCTGGTGGGTCCTGAAGATCTGCGTCCATCACGACAACTGCGTCACCTGTGGCATAGCGGACGCCAGCGGTAATGGCCAGCTGATGCCCAAAGTTTCGTGAAAAGCGAATTAACCGCATGTCAGGGTAAAACGCGCTGGCCTTTTTAAGTTTATCAATGGTTGTGTCACTAGACCCGTCGTCCACAAAAATCACTTCGTAACGTTCAGGTCGCTGGTTGATGAAGCCCTGGACGGTGCGCAACGTCTTCATGATTAACGCTTCTTCATTGTAAACGGGCATGACGATGGAAATTAACGGTGGGATTGCTTCGGGCATGATCCTCACGTCCTTTCTAAAGGCAACAAGATTAATTTAATTGGTAAAGGGTACCGCTACTCATGCCGCCACCCATTGGTTGGGCATTCTTTGTGCTTGTTGATGAGGTCGCGCCCTTGGTGGTTGGTTTTGTTGCGCCTGGTTGTTTTGTCCCTGATGGTTTTGCGCCACTTGGCTTCTTCATGCCAGTCGGTGCACCACCAGGGGCACCATTACCGCCCATGCCGCTTGGCGCAGACCCCTGTTTTTTCGTTGGTGCGGCTGTTTTAGCCGCTGATTTGCTGGTTGTTGATGAGGTGCCACCATATTTTGAGGCACTAATTTTGGTTCCGTTTTTCTCAACCCACTTAACGATGGCGCTGCTACTACTGCTCTTACCGGCAACGTAGAAGTATTTAACTTGGCCTTCTTTGACCAACTTCTTGAACTGCTTCAAAGAGATGGCGTTATCAGTTCCGTTAAATCCGCCGATCGTCATCACCGCTTTCCCGGTTTTAATGATGTACGGGGCTGCGGTTCCAGAATCCATTGTCGCAAACAGATACTTGGCGTTCCCATTGTGTTTTTCAAGGTAGTTAACCAGTTTAGTATTAGCTGATTCACTGCCCATTCCGCCACTGGAGGCACCACCACTGGTTAATAGATCAGGACCAGCTGTTGGAATCGCTGCGGATTCAGCGGCAATTGTTGGAGTTAAGGACCAGAATCCAGGGGCTAACGATAAAATCGTAACGGCTGTGGCCGTTGTGGCCATTGCTTTGCGATAGGTGGTAAAGACAAAGGCAATTAGGGCCGCTGTTGCCACTGATCCAAGTCCAATGAGCCAGCTGAGCCATGGATAGTCAGAATAAACGTACCAGGCTTGAAGTGCAGCCATGGCCAAAAGACCACCAGCAAAAATGAACCGTTGCCATAATTGCCGACCTGTCTTAATGGCTTTCAAGTAGGTCGCAACACCAATTCCAGCGAGAACGGCAAGTGGCGGTGCAAGCATAATCATGTAGTAGGGGTGGAAGAAACCGGCAATACTGAAGAAGCCAGCGACGGGAACCAACCATGCGGCCCAGTACCAAAGCTGTTGTTGATTCTTCGTGGTTTGCCACCACTTTTTCTTCCGGTCGGCTTCATAAAGGTAGCTCCCAATCAAACCGGTTAGGGCGAGTAGGAAGAACCAGCTGACCTGACCACCAAGCGCTTGTTGGAAGAGTCGGAATGGGCCAGCAGTTCCGATGTTAAAGGCACCACCGCCACCACCGGCTGTTGCGCCACCGGTCGCAGCTTTGCCACCAGTTGTTTGTTTCATCCCAGTTGGTGCGCTACCCGTTGGCTTTTTCGTGCCGGATGGCGCTTTACCCGTCTTGCTCCCGGTTGGTGGGGTGCCCGTTTTCGAGGCTGATCCTTCAGACTTACCAGTTGAGCCCATGCCGGGGAAACGACTCCCGGTTCCGGTCGATTGGCCGAGTAACCGTTGTGACCCGTTATACCCAAAGGCAAGGTTTAAAACGGAGTTTGTCGATGAGCTACCGATGTACGGGCGACTACTTTTACTGGTGGAATCAACGGCAAGTGGCCACGCTAAGGTGAAGACGGCGAGGGCAGCTGTCGCATACAGTAAGTGAAGGACCTTTTTCTTCCAGCCAACCGTGCTCGCAATCCAGTAAAAGAAGTACATTGCTGGTAGAAGCATGAAAGCTTGCAACATTTTGATGTTGAAGGAGACCCCGATAAGGGCAAACGAAACGACAACTAACCATGTCTTTTTGTTAACAACGGCTTTTTGTAATAGGTAACCGGCTAACAATAAGAAAAAGACCAGGGTCGCATCCATATTATTTGTTCGCGAATCGGCGACTACGACCGGGGTGATGGTCATGAACAGGGCACTCAGGTTAGCAGCCAGGCGACCAAAATAGGGTTTAACCATCGCGTATATCAACCACACGGAACCGATTCCGAACAGGACGGATGAGAGGACAATGCTCCATCCGTGCAGACCAAAGATCTTAACCGAGATGGCCATGAACCATAAGGCGACTGGCGGCTTATCCACGGTGATGAAGCCTGCAGGGTCGAAACTAGCATACCAAAAGTTTTTCCAACTCTTCGTCATGCTGACAATGGCTGAGGTGTAGAAATCATTGGCAGAACCAGCCTGCCAGATGTTCCATCCGTAAAGAAAGGCGGCGAGGATCAAAATCCCGACGAGCCACCAATCCCAGTGTTTTAAACGTTGTTTCATAGCGTCACTTCCTAGGTTGAGTTTATGGATTAACGATGAGTAGAAGTCCCAATTGCTAAAACATTACGTTCTAGGATAGCCGGGCAGGCATAAAGTGGACTTAACTGAACCTAAACCAAAGCTTAAACGGGGAGAATGACGGGAATGATTTTAGAAACGTAGACATGATTTTCAAAATTTTTTTATGTAGAGACACAGCATTTACGTTAGAACACTTTGATTCTTATGCGGCATATCAACTTAAAAGTGTTTTCAAAATGAATAATTTTAATAGTGCGATTGATTGATATGTGAATCAGCTAGATAATATTGATTGAAATTATGTTTCCCAGAGAAACCAGGGATAGGACGAGCGAAGAATGTTAAACGATAATGAAACAGAAGCAATGGCAATTAAATATTATCAACGATATCTTGACCTTCATGATCGGACACTGATCGGAAAGTATGGCAATCAGTCGCAGGAGGAAATCGAAGCCATTTCGTGCTGGCTGCCTGAATCCTACAAAAAGTTTTTACGGATTTTTGGAATTTCAGAACCTAGTGGATTAGTTTTTTGGGCGAAATCAAATCATCCAAGTATTGATCTTGATACTTGTAATTCAGAAATCAGACAAAATGTGTTGTTTAAGACCGACGATGATGTTACTTACTTTGCTGATGAAGGAGAATCTGTTCAGGGTTTCCGGCATACTAATGATGGAACAGAACCAAAACTAGTTGTCACAGATCATTACGGAACTTATGAAAGAAACGAAACTTTCTGGGCCTATTTACTTGGTGTAGAAGTTGATTTGTATCAGAACAGTAAGGACTTATCCCAGTATGGTTTCAATGGTTTTTTAGACATGGATTCTAAGGAAGATGTTGAAATGTTTGATCCGGACTTACTTCAGTAATGATAATTTATCAAAAAGTGTTGATGGATAATTCATCAGCACTTTTTTGATAGGTTATTTTATGATCAGGTGAGATAAAAAATCGTAATTACTTTTGCCATCTGTAACTTGCCTGTGGTATGAGGGCAATAAAAAACCGCCGACAATTACTTGTCAGCGGTAAGAATGGTGCTTATTTATCGGCGTTAATTTTAACGATCAAAACGTCAACGTCGGCGTTACGGCTTACGTAGTTGGTTACAGAACCAACCATTAACCGTTCAACGGCGTTTAGACCGGTGGTTCCCATAACAATCAATTCGTTGCCGTGATCATGAGGAAATTCACGGGAGATGACTGGTTTCGGGTTCCCGAACCGGACGTGGATATCAACATCTTTAACACCAGCATCTTCAGCCTGCTTTTTTAAGGCTTCTAAGCGGTTTTGAACGTCTTCTACCAACCGGTAAATGACGTCACCACTAACAGCACCACCGTAACTGTCAGAAAATTGGTTAACTTCTAACACGTTCAGGATATCTAAATGTGTGTCGTTGCGTTTTGCAACTTCAATGGCTTTTTCAAGGACTGGGTCAGTGGCCTTGGAACCGTCGACTGGCGCGAGGATATTTTTATATTGTTGTAACATGATTACATGCCACCCTTCTCTCGATTAAAAACGTTGATTGTGCCTTACATTTATTATACCGTTTATTACTAATAATGTAAGCGATTTACTCCATTGGAGAAGAAAAAGTGCGTGGTTTTTTCATTGTGGTAACTGGAATGAGGGGGGATAATGGGCGTTCAAAAGTTTGTGAAGTCACAATGATGAAACGCGGCAACATCACAATTGTGTCCGCTTTCAGAAAGTGCTAACATCAACGTAACGGCAGAATGGGCGGATGAAGTCTCACCCGTTATTGTTGATTTGACTTAGGGGGCTAACCATTATGTATTATGTTTCGATGACATCGCACAACATTGGTGAAAACTTAGCAACTGAACAATATTTGATGAATAACAAGCAATTTGACGAACCATTGCTCTTGTTCTATTACGAAGAACCTTGCATCATCGTGGGCCGGAATCAAAACACGATGGAAGAAATCAACCAGAAGTACGTTCAGGAACATAACATTCGGGTAACGCGCCGGTTGTCCGGTGGTGGAGCGGTTTATCAGGATCTAGGGAACCTGTGCTTTAGTTTTGTGGTGGACTCAAACAGTGAAGCTTTTGGGGACTTTAAGTCATTCACGAAGCCGATCGTAACGGCCTTGCAAAAGATGGGGGCTGAATCCGTTCAAGTTTCCGGTCGGAATGACATCTTGGTGGACGGCCGTAAATTCTCCGGTAACGCCATGTACACACGAAACGGGAAGACGTTCTCTCATGGAACCCTGATGTTGGATGTTGATCTAGACGTTGTGACCCATGCGTTGAACGTTCCAGAAGATAAAATTGCCTCAAAGGGAATTAAATCAGTTCGCTCACGGGTGACGAACCTGCGGCCGTACCTTGCTCCAGACTATCAGGATATTGATGTTCCAACGTTCCGGGACCTTTTACTGAAAGAACTATTTGATGTTAACGACCTAGCTGACATCAAGTCACATGAATATGTTGTCACCCCGGAAGATCAGAAAGAAATCGACAAGTTGTACGAACAATATTACAATAATTGGGACTGGGTTTACGGAAATTCACCAGCGTTTACGGTGAAAAAACGTCAACACTTTGATTACGGGACGATTGATGCACGGCTTGACGTTCAGGATGGGAAAATTGCGAACCTGAAATTCTATGGCGATTTCTTTGGGCCAGAAGATGTGACGGCCCTATCGGATCAGCTGACGGACATTAAGTATGACCGTGATCACTTAGAAGGTGCATTACGTGACGTAGACCTCAGTAAATATTTCGTTGGCATTTCAAAGGAACAACTCATTGATCTGTTGGCATAGAAAGGTTTTTACTAGATGAGAGATGCACGTGTACGTGTGGTTAGTTTAACCATTGCAGCCTGGTTTTTTTATACGATTGTTAACGCGGGGAGTTACTTTGGTTTTGGTGGATCGGCCAGTCAGCAGTGGCCAGCATTTTTAGCCAATGAGGCGTTGATGATCATTTTAACGTTGATCCCGGTGCTGATGTTTGCCTTTAACTGGCGCTTTTCTGTGTACCCGCAATCCCTGGTCCTCATCATTTTAACAGCGGTCTTGCTGTTGGCGATGATGCGAACATTTACTGAACATGGTGCGATGATTGCAAAGGTAGTGATCGACCTCTTTGCGGTTATTGGGTTGATTACCAACTTTGAAGCCTTTGTCGCAGGGGCGCGTTTCCGGCACGATTATGAGGAAAACAACCAGATTTGGGTTGAACGCGAAGAAAAGTCGCACCATTAAAAGAGAAACGGGAGTCAGAACGAATGAAAATTAACATCGCTGATTTTTTGACAGCACTGGAAGAAGAAACGTACGCCGCAACGTCTGGCATCACAACGTTTGATGAATTAACTGCTGATCCAGCCATGATCATGACGGGAAGTTTGGCGTTTGCACAAGAACAGTTGCAGGCCGGAAAGTTGGTTCAAACGCGTCTTGATGTAACAGGGTACCATGATGAACCCATCAACATCCGGTTAGAAAGTTCTGTTATCAACTTGCCGTTTGCTTATGCAAAGGAAATTGATAAAATGCTGGATTCTGATGAGGAGCGTGAGGTGAACCTTTACCTCATCTTCGATTCACCAGCAATTAACGTTTCTAAAATGCGGATTGATCTAATTAGTTCCGTTCAGGCCTTTTTGGACGATCCGGAGACTGTAGCCGAACGGGTGACAGATTGGGTTCGAGAACAACTGAACCAGTTGGCACAACGGGCCGCCGCAGCTGAAGAAGCTGACACGGATGAACCAGAAGCTGATTAACTGAAAATGAAAAAATGTCACGCCAATGTTGGCGTGACATTTTTTTATTTTGAAGATTACCGGGCACGAACTGCATCGATCCATTCATGAAGAAAACGGCTTGCTTCGTGGATGACAACCGGAAGAAGGGCAATACCGATACAAATGAAGGTGAAGTAATTTTCGACGAATTCGGTTTTGCCGAAGAAGAAGCCAGCGAGGGTTGCGATTAGGATCCACGCTGTGACACCAATGGTATTAAAAACATGGAAATCGTGGCGATCCATGGCTGTTTCACCAGCAATTAGGGGCATGAACAGGCCAACAATGGGAATGAAGCGCGCGATGATCAAGAAACCACCACCGTACTTTTGAAAGTATTCTTCAGATTGCGATAAGCGCCGCATGGTCTTTGTTGTTGGTTGGTGATCATCAGGATCAGCTTGTTTTTTAGCCGTGGCTTTCTCCTTGAGGCGCAACCCAGTCTGGTACTTTATGATCGACCCCAAGAGGGTCATGAGGATGAAACCAACCAGGAGAATGTAGATGTTCAGCACCGATTGATGACTGGCAGAAATGGCGCCGGCTACGAAGAGCAAGGATTGAGCGGGGAGAAAGGAAAAGAGCAGGTAGGCACTTTCAAGAAACAGCACCGCAAAAAGGATGATGTAACCCCAGTAATCGAGATGGTTTGTCCAGGGAACTAAAAATTTGAGTGGGTTAAAAATAAATTCGAGGACCCAGGCAAGGCGTGTAGATGCAATAAATTTTGTCATAATACGGTTATCATACCGATATTTAGTTAAGTTTCCTAGCGATTTGCGCTTTTATTTTAGAGGTGTTATAGTATTGACATGCGATGAGTCGAGATCAGCCAGACGACAGTGATGTCGTTCCTCTGCGGAGGCTAGTGGCTATCGAAGTCAGGGGTACGTTTTTCCATCGTATATGGAGTGCTTGATCGTTTGGGTTGTGGAACCCGGCGGTCTACCCACCGACTACTATTGGGTACTGACGTTCTCAGTTCTTCTTTATTGAAGAGCGACCTTAAGTTCAGAAGGTTAATACTGAACATGCCAACCAAACGCCTACGTCTGTAGACGTTTTTTTATTGGTCATGAAGAATATGTGACTAAATTGCTAACTAATGCGGTGACAGCTTTGGGAGAAGTTGTGGTGCCGGCGTGTATGCTACACTATAAATATAAAAACTATTATGAGTTGTTGCGGGGGTCGAAATGGAATTAAGCAAGATGCACCACATTGGGATTGTGGTTTCAAGTTATGCCAGGGCGAAGGATTTTTACATGACCAAACTGGGTTTTCAACTTGTGAGCGAATATGATCGGCCCGTTAAACACGATACGGTAATGATGCTGTGTTCAGGAACGGTTCAATTAGAACTGCTCATCCGGCCCAATAGTCCGGAGCGGCTGACGTATCCTGAAGCATTGGGGCTTCGTCACGTGGCGTTTGCCGTGGATGATGTGGCCCAAACGGTCATTGAACTCGCTGAACTGGGGGTTAAGGCCGAACCAATTCGCAACGATGAATTTACGGGAAAGGCAATGACCTTCATTCATGATCCAGATGGCTTGCCGATTGAACTTCACGAGTAGTCAGCGGTTGATGGGTCATACGAATGTGCGGTGTGGTGTTGAAAAGAAACACCTCGCCTGCGGGTTGGAACCCAAATTTACGGTAGAAATTTTGAACCTGAACCTGTGCTTCAATTTGGATGGGGTAATTTGGGTAGCGTGCGGCAAGGGTTGCCATGACGTGTTGTAAAAGAACCCGTCCATAGCCCTGGCCACGAACGGCGGGGGTGGTCAGGATACGACCAAACGTAACGGTCGTGCCTTCTGTGAAAATTCGTGCGTATGCAACAAGATGATTGTCTTCGTAGTTAAAAAGATGGCGCGCTCGGGGATCAATTTCATCGACTTCTTGGTACACACGGTGCTGATCAACCACGAAAGTTTGGATTCTTGCCACCATTATGTCGTATAATTCAGTTGTTGAGAGTTCTGAGAATGATTTTAAAAGCCACATAAGCGAATTACCCCTTTTGAATGATTGCGCTCTAGTATAGGTTTATTTTATTGCAAATGCAACAAGGAGTTTACAATGATTGATGAATTAAGGCAGTTGGGTACCTTTTCGAGACGGGCAACGACCAGTGCCAACCACGCATTTGCGGCACAAGGATTAAATAATAATCGGTTTCAGTACCTGCTGCGAATTTGTGAACGGCCCGGACTGTTTTTTGACGAATTGGCGACGGACATGGCGGTGGATAGAACCACCAGTTTTCGAGCAGTTCAAAAGTTAATCACGGAAGGCTACGTTGAAAAACGTGCAGATGCCGTTAATAAGAAGGTGCGCCGGTTATACCCGACGGCGCAAGCACAGGCGTTGTATCCAAGCATTCATGCATTTGAGCGTGGTGTTGCAGAGCGGACAATCGGCTCGTTGACGCCTGGGGAACAGCAATTACTGGCTGAACTATTGACCAAAATCAATAAGCAGCTGTGAGTGGTTTCCCACCAGCCAATAAGAAAATAATGCACCTGATTCTCGTAACCGCGGGGATCAGGTGTTTTTTCTGTGAAGGATGGTTGGCGAGCCGACACGCTGATTATTGAAATCATGTGGTCAAGATGCCACGCGTGAAAGATTGTGAATTTTTCTTGCATTGCTGACGTTTAATCGCTGGAAATGAGCTAAAATGGAAACGTTAAGCGCTTACATAGAAAACGAACAGCACTGAGGGGTGTGAAAATGCGGTTTATAAAGAAAGCCATTACAAAGTTAGTTCTATCAACTGCGGTGATCGGTATGATTGCGGCACCGATCGAACCAGCCTTCGCAAGTGACCAACCAACGGGGACCGAACCAACCACTACAGCGGTTCAGCAACCGGCAGAAACGCCACAAGAAACCACGGCAACGCCAATCAAACAGTCCCAATCGGCTGAAACAACCACTACGACGCCGCAAACCCAGCCGCAATCGGCCGTTTCGATGGCGAATGACGTTCGTAACGGCACCACAACAAGTACAGCGTTGGTGAACCAAACGTTAACGTCGATTGATCAGTCCAACCCAACGTTAAACGATGTGATTACCGTGCGAAAAGACGCAGCGCTTCAGGACGCTAAAGCAAACGATGCAACACCGATCAGTGATCGAACGGCGCCATTTTACGGGGTCCCAATTCTGGTTAAGGGGCTCACCCACACGGTTGCGGGTGAACCGAACACAAATGGTTTACCGTTTGAGGCGGGAAACGTGACGAATTTTGACAGTCGCTTTGTTAAAAAGATGAAAGATCTTGGCTTTGTGGTTGTTGGACAAACAAATTTTCCGGAGCTAGGCCTGTTTAACGTGACAAACTCCAATTTGTACGGGGCAGCTAGTAACCCGTGGGACGTCACGCGGAATCCCGGCGGATCTTCCGGTGGTGCGGCGGCAGCCGTGGCGAACGGGACCGTTCCAATTGCACTGGCAAACGACGAGGGTGGTTCCATTCGCATTCCTGCCTCATGGACCGGGGTCGTTGGTTTGAAACCAACCCAGGGAATTTTAGCCTGGGACAGTAAGACGATCGGGGCCGTCAATTTTGCGGAGACACGGACCATGGCAGATACGGAAACGTTGTTTAATGCGCTTCGGGCTAAACCGGGAACGGCCCCGTTGCTGAGTGATCTCAAGCAGGTGCCGGTGGCGTATTCGCTCACCTCGCCAGTTGGAACGCCCGTCAGTGATGACGCTAAGGCGGCCGTGCTGAACACGGTGGCGTTTCTACGGAAGCAGGGCTTCACCGTCGTTGAGAAGGCGGCGCCAGTTGACGGGGTCCAGTTGATGAAACTGTATTATGAGTCGAGTACCGCGACGGGCAGCATCGCTAACTACCTCTTTAATCAAAAGTTCCATCGCAACCTGACCTGGCAGGACGTGGTTAATAAACAGGTTTCGCCCATCACCTACGCGCTGTACCAAGCATCTTTAAAACAGCAGCAGGCAGACCCGACGTTTACAACGAGACGTCAAACGGAACTCACAAACATTGCGGCACAAATGAGCGCGTTCCACAAAGAATATCCGCTGTACCTAACGCCAACAACGGCGACGGTGGCGCCGAAAAACACGGAGCCAATTGTTTTGCCGGCCGATGTTGACCGAATCGCAACCATGGCATCATTACCGTTTGATCAGCAAATGGCACTGATTTATGATGCATGGTTATATGGGTTATCAAAAACACCATTTACGCAGTTAGCCAATTTATCAGGTGAACCGGCCATTAGTTTACCAACTTATGTGACAACTGGGGGCTTGCCACTCGGAGTTCAGTTTGAGGCAGGCCGCGACCAGGATGATCTTTTAATGGCCTTAGGAACGCTGTTTGAACAGGCGGGACTCTTTAAGGAGTGGCCGCAGCCAATGCAACAACCGGAGCCAACCACCAATGGTAACGGTCAATCAGCACCAAATTCACAAGGCGGCTCTTCTGCACAGCAACAGCCGATCACAAGTCGTGCCACCAATCCCGGTAACCCAGAAGTTCCCGTGATGAAGCCGGCGATGGCAGCGGTGGCTACCAGGACGATGTCTCAGCAGGTGTCCTTACAATCAATCACTCCAAGTTCCACGACTGTCGGTGACCCAAATGACGGGCGCTCCCAGCTGAAGCCGGGAACGCTTCCCCAAACGGGCGAAACGGTCCGCGGCGAAATGACTACGTGGGGCATCTTATTACTATTTGTTGTGGCGTCCCTGGATGAACGGCGCTTGAAGAAAGTGCGTGATATTGAAAGGGTTCACTAACTTAAAATGACTGACTTTTCGATTTTTCGAGAAGTCAGTCGTTTTAAGTTAGTACGTGAATTGAAGTAACGTTAGTTTAGTTGTGACCGGTAAATCAACCGGGCGACATTTTCTGCGACCGTTGTGAGATTAGTCTGCACCTGACTGATTGCCGTGGGGAGATCTTCAACACCAGGAAGAATGCCCATGATGACGTCGATTCCAAGGTCATACAACTGGTCAATGCCGCTGCCAACGTTACCGGCCAGCGCAATCACGGTCACGTGATCACTCACACGATGCGCTGCTTGGGCCGTCCCCATGGGGGTCTTGCCGTACTGCGTTTGAAAATCAATGCCACCTTCACCGGTGAACACAAAGTCAGCGTCCGTTGCGCGTTCTTTTAGCCGGGTCATTTCGATCACAATTTCGATTCCCTTTTCCATGTGTGCATGGGTGAAGGCGAGTAAACCAGCGCCCAAACCGCCAGCAGCACCGGCTCCGGGGTGGTCGGCGAGGTCGATCTTTAAGCAGTTCTTCAAGACATGGGCATAATGAGTTAGGTTGGCATCTAATTGAGCGACCATTGCTGGAGTAGCGCCTTTCTGCGGGCCAAACACAACGGCGGCACCAGTCTTGCCCACTAACGGGTTGGTGACATCTGAGGCAATGCGGATGTGGGCGTTTGCCAGTAGCGGATTTATGGCGCTAGCGTCAATGGTGGCTAAATCGCGGAGCCCGCCACCACCGCGGCTAATCGGGGTTCCCGCTGCGTCAAGGAGCTTAGCGCCTAGTGCTTCGGCCATCCCAGCGCCACCATCCGTTGTGGCACTGCCGCCGATCCCGATGATGATGTCGGTCAGTCCTTGAGCCAGTGCATCTGCAATCAATTGACCGGTTCCGTAAGTGGTTGTGATCAGGGGATTTTTCGTTTGCTCGTTAACAAACTGAAGGCCACTAGCAGCTGCCATTTCGATGACGGCTGTCTTTCCATCGCCAAGGATGCCGTAGCGTGCTGGAACTGGTTCTTGCAACGGGTTTAAAACAGTAATGGTACGAAATGTGCCGTGAGTGGCATCCACTAACGACTGAACGGTACCTTCACCGCCGTCAGCCATGGGGATGTTTTCATAGTTCGCATCCGGGAAAACACGTTTGAGTCCTGCTTCGATGGCATCGGCGGCTTCCTTTGCCGTGGCACTCCCTTTAAATGAGTCTGGTGCGATAACAATTTTCATTTTTTATCCTCCGTTAGAACAAAAAGCCGTACATGATGGTGCCAACAATTGTCATGGTGAGTCCAACAGCCGTTTCGTAAGGCACAGCCTTCATCCGCGCCTTTAAATCCATGTTCATCGCGTTAGCGGTCACGTGGAAGTAGTTTCCCTGTGGCAGGTGATCGATCACCGTTGCTCCGGTGTGGACCATCACCGCGGCAGCGAGTGGGGCCGTCCCAAATGCGAGAATTGCCTTGCCAAACGAACCGGTGGCGAGAATGACCCCCGTTGACGTTGAGGCCGTGGCGGCGGCCATTAGAATTCCGGCGATGGGTGCCAGGAAGGTTCCAGAAATCCCTGATAGCTTGATCAAATGGACAATAGCCGCCGGAAGTGTTGACGCGGTGATCAGGCCACCAATGGCACCAGCACCAATTAAAATTAACACAACGTCCGTCATCCGTGCCATGCCAGACTTAGTGTAGGCCAAAATCTTTCGCCCCTGGTGCATGGCAAACATGCCGATGATGCCGGCGAGGGGGAGGATGTACATGGCGTCCACCTGGAATTTTTCTAAAGCACTGATGTGAAAAATACTGCCAATAGGATTGATCAACAATAAAATAACGGCAATCAATGGGGCCACGATTGCTGACTTAAATGAAGGTAAGTCAGCGGGATCGGGGGTTGTGCCCGTGGCCTGGTTAGCCGCAATATCTTCTGCACTGGCAATGGCGCCATGATTCTTTAATAACGTCGCGAGGAGGACGGCCATTGCTAAGCCAAAGAGTGCCGGAATAAAGTCGGCCACCATGACGGCGCTTAGCTCTAAGTGAAACCCGTGTGCTGCCGCAATGGTATTAGGATTGGGTGAAATGATGTTGCCAGCCTTGCCACCGCCGGATAGGGCAACCAGCAACGCAAGTTTAGAAATTTTCATGCGGCTACCAACTTCTAGTGCAATCGGAGCCACGATCAATACAGCGACGGGAATAAACACACCAACGGCCGTAATGATCATGGTTGACAGGGCCAATGAAAAAATGGCAAGGCCCTCACCAAATTGATTAACGATTGTTTTGGCGATGGTGTTGGCAGCGCCGGATTCCATCATGACCCCAGCTAAAACGCCGGCAGCCAAAACGCGGACTACTGTACCCATCACACTTTGGGTCCCAGCAACCACAATGTTTGTTGTTTGAACCAGGTTGGCGCCACCGATGACGGCCCCAACGATTGTTCCAAGTAATAATGAATAGACCGGATTGAGTTTTCGTAAAATCAGAAAGATCGCTAACGCCAGGCCGATAACCGCCCCAAGCCAGCTAACCGTTACGTTTGCCACAATGTGTACCTCCAATAAGGGTTTAAGTTCATTCTTAGCATAAAATAAAGCGGTTACATTTTGTAGTGCCATCGCGGCGTGACCGATGGTATTTTTTTGTCATGCGCCACATTCAACCGTTCATTTGGGCTTACTGTGGCGCAAACTTCTCACCTGAAAAGGATATGAAATTACCCGAACGGGTGGGCTAAAAATCCAGGGCCCCCAGTTCACAACCACTTAGGTGCGTGAACTGGAGGCCCTGGATTAATTGAATGATGCTAATCTGTGTGATGGTCGTGCCAGTAATTATAGAGATTGTACAGACCAACGGCCAGCAAGACCGCCCCGAATGCGCCTGAGGGGAGCTGCTTAGCCCATAAGCCAAAGGCCAATAAAAAGAGTCCGGCAACGGCGAATGAAAGCGCGTCGCGAAGTTGTTTGTTCATTTTAAAAGCCTCACTTGACTAGGTAAACGTGATCATGAATGAGATCGAAGTGACTAAAATGTTTGTTTAGACTGGTTGGTGCCGTCAAATGGGCATTCGTCCAGAAGACTTTTGAATCAGTGGCGCCGTTTTGTTCACCGATCACGATGAATTCGGGCTGGGGTGTCAGTTGCCGAATGGCCGAAAGAACCTGCCAATCAATGTCTTGACCATCAGGTGACCAGCTCATAATGATGGCGTCGACCTGGTGGCCATACTTGGCGATGGCGGCAAGCGCATCAAGCGGTTCGATGGCTGTCACCGGATGCTTGCCCGTTTCGTTTTCTTTGGTCCAGTCCTTGGAATCAGTGGTGAAGATGGTTTGCTGGGGCCGTTTATCCCGGAGCCCTTTTGAAATGTACCCATTACCAGCCATTAATTCGAGGGTTGGCCGACCGTTCAGATACTGGCTGAGGTCGTTCACGAATGGGGCCGAAATGTAGGCCCACATCCCATAGGTGGCTTCAAGGTAGTCCCGAAACCCGCGAAGGGCCTCATCTAGTTGTGGCAAGGCCGTTGAAAGTGCATTCCACACCGTATCACCACGCGGGTCACCAAGAGGGTAACGGGCAAGGATCGTTTGATAAATCGTGTCCTGAAGCGTTTCAGGCAGTAACAGCTCGGGAAGCGGTTGGGGAAGTAATCCCCGTGAGAGTAACCGGTCTGCTTCTAAAACCTGATTGATCAGAAAAACGGCCTCACTAAAATCAGCAAATTGCTCACGAAAATGGGTCAGCTGCCGAATGTAATCATTATGGGCACCGGCGTGTGGATTAAGTCCGTTTTGATCGAGTGCCGGTTCATGGTGTTTGACTTGTTGCTTTAATTTACGGAGTTGTTTGGGAGTCATGTCAGCCTCGTCCTTAGTTTGTTGGCATGTCGTAGCCAAGATCAAGTTCTTCCTGGTGGTCTAATGGCACATCCTCGCGGCGACTTTCGCGGCCGTGCATGTAACCTTCAATGAGTTGATACACTTCATAACGATCCTGACTGCTGAGGGTGTCGTTATTAAACGTCAATCGTTTACCAGAAAGAAATAACCGACCAAGATCATATTCATCCAGCTCTGCCTTACCCGTAAGGTAATCCAGTGAAACATCGAAAAATTCGGAGAGTTTGCGGACTTCAATGTACGAGGGGGTCCGAATGCCACGCTCCCAGTTACCAATTTGCGAAGCGGTATTTGGTTTTTCACTGGGGGTCAAATTCTGATTTAAAGCATCGGCCAGTTGGTCGAGCGTAATGTGGCGCCCGCGGCGAATCGCGCGTAAACGTTCAGGAAACATTCTGTCACTTTCTTTCTAGGGGAGTCTGATGATTGCTTAACCACTCTAATAGTACCGCATACACCCGTTCACGGTCACCCTCATTTAGGATTTCGTGGCGCATTTGTGGCCATAAATGTAACGCTACGTCGTTAAAGCCAGCATGACGGAGGCGTGCGGTGTGCCGTTTTGGCCCGTGACCAAAGCCACCGACAGGATCATCTTGGCCACTCATGAAAAGCATCGGCATGTGGGAATCAATACCTTGGTACCAGTGCCGCCGCGTTGATCGATCAGCAAGTTCAAACAGCACATTAAAGCCATTGTTGGTAAACGTAAAACCAGCGAGAGGATCATGGTTATAAGCGTGCACATTTTCGGGATTTGCAGAGAGCCACTGAAACGGCCAGGATTCTGGAAACCGCCGGGCGTAACCGCCAAAGGCCATGTTGTCGAGGAAATGGTTGGGACGTTTTGGCGCCAGTTTGTTCAGGAGGGCTGTTACGGGCCGGCCAAGGATAAGCGCCGGATTACGGGCAGCGGAGCCAATGATGACAGCGCCGTCCACCCAGCTATCGTAGCGGGTTAAGAACAGCTGCACGATCATGGCACCCATTGAGTGCCCAAGAAGAATGTGGGGTTGGTCAGGATAGTCATGCCGGAGTCGTTTTGCCACCACGAGCTCATCGTCAATAAGGTGGGTGACCGGATCATGCGCCCCAAAGTAACCAAGTGGGGAGTGGCCAACGGTTTGACCATGACCCAGATGATCTGCACCGGCAACCACCCAGCCGTGCGCGCTCATGAAGGTCGCAAAGTGAGCATAGCGGTTAATGTGTTCAGCCATTCCATGAACGATTTGTAGCGTTCCAACGATGGGGGTTGGGGGTGTCGGTAGCCACTGGCGGCCAACCAGTTGGTGGTGATGATCCGTCGATGGGCAGGTAAACGTCGTGCTCGTCATACGGTTCACCTCCTAAACAAGTGGATCAGACAACTTCATAAAGGCGTCAATGTCCTTTTTAACAAGGTCGGCACCAGCTTGCCAAAAGTCTGGCTGGGTCAGATCAACATCAAGGTGCTTTTTCGCCAATTCTTCCGTGGACATGTTGGCCGTGTCGCGAAGCAGTGCGATGTATTGGTCCTCAAAGTCATCCCCAGAAGCCTGGGCCTTGGCGTAGATCCCGAGGCTAAACAGGTAGCCAAAGGTGTACGGGAAGTTATAAAACGGAACGTCATCAATGTAGAAATGTAACTTGCTGGCCCAGAAATGGGGATGATACGTACCAAGGTGATTGGAAAAGGCCCACTTTTGAGCAGCAAGCATTAAATCGTTTAACCGTGCAGGGGTGACGGGACCAGTCAGTCGTTCCTTATAGTAATTGGTCTCGAATAGGTACCGGGCACGAATATTCATGAACATGGCAACTGGATTGAGGAGCTTTGTGTCCAATAGGTTCAACTGTTCGCCAACGGAACTAGCGGCCTGAACGTTTGCGTCAGCGACCACCAATTCGGCAAACGTTGAGGCGGTTTCAGCGACGTTCATGGCGTAATCACGGCGCATGGTGGGCAGATCCTTCACAACACTATAATGGAAGGCATGGCCCAGCTCATGGGCGACGGCTGACGCATCTTCTGGTGTGCCAGTATACGTTAAAAAGATTCGTGATTCCTGTCGTTCAGGCACATCCTCCATGTAACCGCCAGGCTGTTTGCCAGGGCGGTCTTCAACTTCGATCCACTGATTGTCAAAGGCGGTTTGGGCCAGGTGAGCCATTTTGGGGCTAAAGTGATCAAAGTTTTTGACGATGAAGTCCGCGGCGTCATCGTAATCAATGTGTGGTTGGGTAAAACCAGCGACGGTAATGGGCGCTGATTGATCCTGCCAGTCGTATGATGACTTGCCAAGCAGGGCAGCCTTCCGATCCATGTATGGAATAAACATTTCCTTGTTGGCTTCCACAACGTTCCACATGGCTTGAAGTGTCTGCCGGCTCATCCGGTTTTGTTCCAGCGGCTCCTTTAGGAAGGCAGTCGTGTTGTGGAGGCGATCGACTTGTAAACGGAAGCCAGCAAGGTGATTGAGTGTGTCCGCTGCCACGGCCTCTTGTTGCCCCCATGCAGATTCATAGGCGGCCATGAGGTGGTCTCTGGTCTGATTATCAGCGGCCCCAGTGAGTTGGTTTAGGGCCTGACCAGCAGAAAGCGTCTGCTGATGGCCAAAAGCATCGGTAAACGGCACTGCGACTTGACCGGCAATGGTGTCATAGTGCGTGCTCCACCCGGTTAAGCCGTCAACAGACAGCTGATTAATAACACTTTCGGTGGCTTCATCTAATTGTTCGTTGGCATGAGTGCGTAGTTCGGTAAGGTTAAAGGCAATCGGCGCGAGGGCTGGTGTGGCAACAAGCGTGGTGAACGCGTCATCGCTGACCGTCGCAAGACGTTTACCAAGTGTCACGTCAAGATCGGCAAACTTAGCGGAAACCTCGTTTAACCGCGCGATTTTTGGCGCAATGGCGTGGTTATTGAAATCAGCAGATTGGTGAGCAGTCCAAAAGACGCTGAGTTCCTTTAAACCATCGGCAGTCTCATCACGCGTGGTAATGTAGGCCGTTAGTGCTGAGTAAGCGGGTGCATCAGCGGTCAGATCCAATTCAGCAAGGGTCTGTGTTAACGTTGCGATACTTGCGGTCAGCGCTGTTAAGCGCGCGGCGGCTTCTGGTGACTCGAAACCACCGGGGAAAATGTTGTCGAGAGCCCACGTTTGTTGATATTTCATGATGGTGCCTCCTAAAAGTGAACATTATGTTACGGCCATTATAGCAGTCATTTGCGAGGAACGCCCGTTGAAGAAGGCTGGCAGGCGTGGTAAGGTGAACAAATTAGTATAGGGGGTCAATAAATGAAACAGAATCAAAATCGCCACGGCAAAAGTTCTCATGGTCACCGCCGGGCATGGGTCGTTAGTCTCATTGTGCTGGTTTGTTTAGTCTGCGGTGGTTTATTGGCCGCGGGGACGTACTTTTTCCAGGTGGCGGAGGTGCGGAGCCACAAAGCGTTTATCAATAATCAACCGTTAAAACATAGTGATCCACTGTATGGTCGTGATCAGTGGTTTAAAAAGCAGCACAAACAGCGGTGGACCATTACAGGTCAACCCGGGCAGTTAAAGCTTGTCGCTGATTACTTGCCGGCAGCAACCCCCACAAAGAAAACGGTGGTGATCGCGCACGGGTTCGGGGGAAACAAAGAAAAAATGGCGGCCTATGGGACCATGTTTCATGACATGGGCTTTAACGTGTTGATCCCAGATGATCGGGCGGCCGGGCAGTCACAGGGGAAGTACATTGGCTATGGCTGGCTAGATCGGCGTGATTATGTAAAATGGCTTAAACAAGTTGTGCAAAAAAATGGCGCAGACAGTCAACTATTGATGTTTGGTGTGTCGATGGGTGGCGCAACGACCATGATGGTCAGCGGCGAACCGGATGTCCCTAAACAAGTTCGGGCCTACATCGAGGACTGTGGCTACACATCGGTGAAGGATGAAATCAGCTATCAGGCAAAGTCGATGTATGGACTCCCCGCATGGCCACTAGTGGGGATCGTGAGTGAAATCAGTCAGATTCGCGCCGGGTATAATTATGCGGAAGCCAGCTCGGTGAATGCGGTGAAGAAAAATGATAAACCGATGTTCTTTATTCACGGTGATAAGGATACGTTCGTGCCAACCAGCATGGTTTATAAAAATTACCGCGCTGCTGGCGGACCAAAGTCGCTATGGATCGTGAAGGGGGCAAAACACGCTGCCTCATTCCGGCATGATCCAACGGCCTATCAAGCACACATCCAAGCGTTTTTAGATCAACATTTTAAATAATCCTTGTCGTAAAAAAAATCGCTTCTTCATTGACTTATCGTCAACGAAGAAGCGATTTTTTAGACTTACGATAACGAGCTAAACAACACGGTCTGTAAGCAAAGTAAGCTAATGCCAGCGACCCAATAATTCCAGATTGGAACCGAAACGACAGTCACGTGTGTTCGGGGCGCATTTTCAGTAAAGCCGTGAGAAGTCATGGCCTCGGCCAAATTTTCGGACCAGTTAAGGGCGGCCACGATGGCCTTGAAAAGCAGCTGTGGTGACCAGAAATGAAGCGTGATGCCGCGCATTTGAGCACTGGCCCGAATGATGGTGACCTCGCGACGAATCTGTGGCACAAAGTTAAGCGCACCAACCATGCCGTAAACAAAGGTTGTCGGGAGGTGGGCATTTTGTTCCAGTGAGGCCAACGTTTTTGCAGGGGTCGTTGAAAACGTAAAGAGGCCGCCGAGGCCAGCATAGGCGTAGATCCGGGTGGCAAGAACCCAAGCAAAGTGGGCGTTTTGACCACTCGTTGTGAACCGGATGGAACACCAAATCCCGACTGCGGGGATGAGTGGAATGAGGGCGAGACGAACAAACGATACTAAGGGCGCACGTCGCCAACACATAATAAAGAGACTGATGATAAGAATCAAAACATTGGCCCAGATGACGCTGGTAAACGAAATTTCGATACCGATCAAAAGAATTAAGCTGAGGAGAATGGTTGGGTTCATAGGGAAGCCTCGTAGTGGAGTTGGTGATTGATTAGGTGGATGTGCCGATCTGCGTAGTGGACCACATCCGTGAGTTGGTGGGTAATCATGATAATCGTGTGGCCATGTTGATGAACCGCCTCATGTAGTAACTGAAGCATTTGGTGCGTTGACGTTAAGTCTAAACTGGTGAGTGGTTCATCCAGGAGCAGCGTATCCGTCCCCATGATCAACATCAATAAGAGCTGTAATTTTTTCTTTTGGCCCTCACTAAGCGTGTAGACGACGCGGTCTAATAAATCGGCGAGGCCGAGGTCGCTAAGCGTGGCATCAACTTTAGCGGGTGTCCATTCAGTGGAGACTTGGTGCGTCTGGCTAAGGGCCAGTTCCTCTGCAACCGTGATGCGCAAAAACTGACTGCTGGCCTGTTGGAAGACCAACGCGACGTGTTTTGCATACTGTTGGCGGCGGATTTTGTTGAGGTCAGTCTGCCGCCAAGTAATGGTTCCCGTGTACGGTTGTAACCGTGCCAGTGCATTGAGCAACGTTGATTTCCCCGTCCCGTTAGCACCAGTAATAACGGTGAGTTGTGCCTGAAACAGGCTTAACGAGGTAGCGGTCAGTAAGGGTGTTTGGTGGCCGACCGTGAGCTCGTTGAGGTCAAATTCCGATGCTGTCTGAACGACAGGGGAAAGTGATTGTGGTTGATGAGCATGTGCCGCAAAGTCGGTAAACCGAGTGGCCGTTTCGGTGACTGTTGCCGGATGAATCTGCTGACGAGTCGGATCCAAAACGTAAAGTTGATCGATCCGGTCACGATAGTCTGATAGATCATGGTCGGCAATGAGAATCGTTTTATGATGATTGGTGGCTAACTCGCTCAACCGGTCTAATAAGACCGTACGGGCCTCAGGATCAACGTTTGCAAAGGGTTCATCCAGGAGGATCACGCGCGATTCAAGCGCAACAATTAGGGCAAGCGAAACCTTTTGCTGCTCGCCACCGGATAGGGTGGTAAATTGCCGGTCCGCAAGGTCGGCAACATTGGCGAAGGCCAGAGCGTTCCTAACCTTATCAGGAATGACTGCTGGATTGAGCCGTTGGTTTTCCAGTGCAAAAACGAGCTCTTCACGGGGAGTGGGCATAGCGAACTGTTCACCGGGATTTTGAAACATCATGGCAACCAGTGCGGTTCGGTCGTTAGGCGCCAAGACGTTAACGTCCTGACCGGCGATGGTGATGTGCCCCTGCTCTTGGTGGCCCGTAAACGCAGGGTAAAGTCCGGCGACCAGCTTCAGAAACGTCGATTTGCCAGTTCCTGATGGGCCCGTTAGTAAATTAAACGTGCCGTCGAAAACGTCAAGTGACTGATCGTTAAGGACTGGTTGTTGCTGTGCATCATAATAAAACGTAACGTGATCGAGATTAATCAATGACATAATGGTTCACTTTCATAAAAGGTAAATGTAACGTTAGGCGCGCCGATCCAGGAGGTGCGAGCGGTCGAGAAGTTTCGTAACCGCGGCAACAAGGAGACCGCCAAACAGCCACATTGAGATGACCCGGGTGATGAACAAGCCGATTAGCATCCCGGGGTGAAAGGCACTGTAACCAGAGCGAGCAAGGTCCCAAATAAACGTTACGATGGCTGTGGTGATAGCAGATAGCGAGAGGGACCATAAGTCATAACGGCGATAGCGCGTAAACGTGAAACCCAGTTCAGAACCAAACCCCTGAATAAAGCCAGAAAGAAGGGTGCTGGGGCCCCACTGTCCACCGATGATGGCCTCAACAGCGGATGCCAGGAGCTCGCCGATGGTGGCAGAACCAACTTTCCGAAGCATGAAGGCGGCGAGTGGACCAGCCATGGTCCAGAGCCCCAGCAGGGCGTCATTGGCGAATGGTGCCAACCCAAATGGGGTTAGCAACAGGGTAAGTCCGTTGTACAAAAAACCAACGGCAAAGAAAATGATTCCCATGAAAATCGCCATGATCGTGATTAAGATGACGTCACGAAGGTGCCATGAATTGTGATGTGGTGCTGATTGATGTTGCATAAAAAGTTCCTCCTATTGGTAATGTTACCGGACATTAGGAACCGCTATTTGAGACATAAAAACCCCGACACAGATAGAGTCTGTGCCGGGGCGCAATTGCGACATTGAAAACAATCCAAATTAACGGATTGTTGTGACGTATCTCCCTTCGCCGGTACTAACCGGAGCAGGTTCAATGGGTCTTATCTCAGCCAAACGGCACCCCAGATCTATTTAAACTACGCTCATCATAGCGAATACTTAGCAGAAATTCAACAAGTAATGTCCGTTAATTTGACCGACGAACGCGGAGGATTGCCCCACCAATGATCGGCACGATGATAACACCGGCAATCATTTCTGCAATTCCGTTTGTCCCAACCAAGGAAAGGAGCAGCCACATAAATGTGCCACTGTGAGGAATTCCAGGGAAGTAAACGTGGAAAATGGCAATGGTTGACCATGCACTCAAAACAACCAGTGCGGTGTTAGTGAAGGAGGCCCAAAAACCGGAAAGGACAAGTCCTAATCCCTGACGGTGACGCTTAGCCAGCGCCTGGAACGTGTACCCGACGACAAGGCCGATCATGATTCGGGGAACCAAGGCGGTCACAGGATTTCTAAACAGGAAGGCCCCAATGTTGTACGTGGTGGTCCAGGCTTGAATCAGTGAAGCTAACCCCCAGACACCACCGATGAGGGCGCCCCACCACGGTCCGAGCAGAATGGCAGCAATGGCGACGGTAAATTGAATGATGGTAATTTGCAAACCGATAACCATTAATCCCAAGGGGATGTATCCCAAAAAGGGAACGATGACCTGCACGATGATAATGGCAATAAAAAGTGCGGCCAACACGAGGTTTCTGGTGCTAGCGCTAGTAGATGTTTTCATGGTAACGAGCTCCTTTATGTTATGGGAACGGATTAAGCAAGTAGCCGCATCACGCCCATGATGATGTTGTAAAACCAAAGAATGGCACTAACTAAACATAATCCACCAATCAGTAACAGGGTGAGCCAACCAAGGCCAGCCGTTGCGCCACTTGTAAAGCCGACCGCAACGATCCAAAAAAAGCTCCCAAAAGCAATAATGGTTGGTAACAGTTGACTCCAAAAAGCGCGGGCTGCATCACGAGTAACGTCTCGTTGCCCAGCTGCAGCGATCCAAACGATTAGCGGAAAGATAACTGGTAAAAATAAAATGCTGAGGTAACAAAGGGCTGTTAACACTTTATGTGCCATGGTCACCGCCGCCTTTCCTAAATGATTACGTTCATTTTACGCTAGCAGGACGATTGACGCCAAAGTTTTTAATTGACCCAGGTGGAAAAATCGTGACGGCGACTAAACGACGCAATCATTTAGGATTACGTCATGAATCCGCATAAAAAGCGACCGCTTCCTGATTTGTTAGGAAACGGTCGCTCCAAATTGAGCAGAATATGAATGATTAATGTTGGGCAAATAAGTTGGTCAACAAGTCCATGAAATGGGCAAGGTAACGATCCTTATCAACATCAACTGCAACCTTCATGTTAGTCGTTGGGTCATTCAGTCGAGCTGAATCACCAATGGTCCGACCAATATCAGCAGGGTTAGCAGGGTCATCATGAGTGACCTTCATGTTTAAATCAATCAACTTAGCGTAGCTTGAATCGATTGAGATTCCAACAGCCAATGGGTCGTGAATGGCACAACCATTTTTATCAATGTCTAAATCGTAGTAAGCGTCAATGTAGTAGTCGGTAATGTCAGCAAATTTTTCACCGGCAACCGTTCCAAGATCACGCCATTGTTGCGTTTCCTTCTTAGTCAAAAGGGTCCGCAGAGTCACGTCTAACCCAACCATGGTGGAGCGCAATGGTGAGCGGAAGACACGGTCAGCGGCTGCAGGGTCCTGGTTGATGTTGGCTTCTGTAAAGGCCGTTACGTTACCAGGAACAGTCAAGGCACCACCCATGAAGGTCATGTTACCAATCAGGTTAGCGATGGTTGGATCCTTTTGAATTGCGGCATCAATGTTTGTTTGTGGGCCGGTTGGCACCAAAATCAAATCATCGCCGTATTCATGTGCAGCATCGATGATGAAATCGATCCCTGAATTTGCTTCAACTGGGCGACTTGCTGCAGGAATTTCAACTTCCCCAATCCCGTTGACCCCATGGATCTTTTGACTGATTTCCATAACGTCAAAGTGATCTGTTGTGCTGGAATGTGCGTCACCTAGGAAAACGGGAACGTCTGTTGCACCCAATAGGGCTAACAAGTTGAGCGAATTCTCCGCTGACTTGTCTACCAAAACGTTACCATATGATGAAACGATCCCAATTAAATCAACTTCTGGTGAAGCAACTGCATAGGCGATGGCGAGTGCGTCATCCACCCCAGTGTCTAAATCCAGAATCATTTTCTTTGTTGCCATTTTATAACCCCCACAAATGTCAGATTAAAAGCTGTAAACTGTCTGATTACTTCCCTCATAATAGACGAATGTAAGCCCTTTCTCAAGTGAAATGGCTAATTTCTCATGTCATTGTTAATTAAATAGATTAAATAATGCTTAGATGACCGAAGACTGGTGATAAAACATCGGTCGAGTTAGTCAAAGGGCTTGACCATGCGGTTGTTTAAAAGGATAATAATTAAAATTGTAGTTCATTATAATGTGTATTATAGTTTTTAATGGCAAATAATCACCGAGGATTTAGGGTAGTGAGAGATGAATGATGAAAAGAAGCAGGCACCATCCGAACTAAACGTCAATGAGGTTGTTGAACTGTTACAGCGCGGGTATTTGGGCAGCTTTCGAATTATTGAAAAGGTCCTAACAACACTGCCGATGAAATATGGCACAAACTGGGCAAGTTTGTGCATGCTCAATCAACTAGCGGAAGACCCAAATGTGTCCGTTAACCAGTTGGCGGAGCTCAATCACATAAGTACCGGGGCGGTTTCATTACGAACCCGGGATTTACTGAGTCAGGGATTAATTGAGATTCAGATCGATAAGGATGATCGCCGGCGCCGGCATCTTTCCATTACTGAGGCCGGGCGGGCGTTACAAGAAAACCAGGTCAAAGAGGCGCGGCTAACTGCGGAATTATTACTTCAGCAGGTCAGTTACGACGATGTTATGCGGATGCAGGCCTGTTTTGACGATTTATCGGTAATTTTGGATGGGCGGCTTGAAGCGTGGAACCAGTCATCACTTGCCTCAGACGAACGCTAGTGTGAAATTTTTGGTGTTCTGATTGGGGAATCGCAATGTTTCCGCCAAACGTGGCATAATAAACACCATTAACAACAAGTGAGGATCAGTCTCATGTGGACGGTGATTTTAAGTTTACTGGTATTATTTTATTTTATTCAGGGACAATTTGCTTTTGAACGTCCAACACGATTACGATATTGGGTGCTCCCCATTTTTGCGCTGGTGATGTTCAGTCAAACGTTTAAGGTCACGGCGGTTAACGTCTGGATTGCTGTTGCAATGGTTGGTCTTGGTATTATTATCGGGATCTTGCAGGGACGTTACGCAACCATCCGGCCCCTTCTCGGTGCGAGTGGTGAAGCACGCGTTGAGGTGAAAGGCGGCTGGTTGTACCTTGCTGGCTGGGCTGTCATGCTCATCATTCAGTTAGGGATGGAAGTTATTTTTGCACACCATGCCCTCACCGTGAAGGAGGTTTCAAACGAAGCCTTTCAAAGCGTGACTGACGAGTTGTTTCCGATCCGGCGACTCCAAGGGAGTGGTTGGTGGGTGCTGTGGGCGTTAACGGCCGGTTCAGGACTAGCGTACACATTAACGTTAATGCACCGTTCAGAAGGGTTTCGCGCAACCATCAAACGTCATGCTCATCGCAATGATCGGCGGGCAGAACGGAGGCACCATCAGTGATCCGAGTGATGATTACAGCCGGTGGAGCGTTTTTAGCGACCAACATGGACGATCTCTTGTTGTTAATTATGTTTGCCGGGTCAGCGAAAACAAAACGCCAGTGGCGTGCTGTTGTATGGGGGCAACTGTCAGGAATCGTTACGCTAATTGCCGTAAGCTGGCTCTTAAGCTTTGGACTGATGAAGTTTGCCCCGTCATGGATCAGTCTTCTCGGGATCATTCCAATTGCGGTTGGGGTGCTCGATCTGTGGCATGAACGTCACGGGTGGGCAGAGACGTCTGAATTGAAGCAGGCCAAGGTTCGAGCTGTTTCCGTTCCGTTAGTATGGAGTGTGACGGTTGGGGATGGTGGCGATAATCTGAGTGTCTACATTCCACTATTTGCGAAGCAAACAGCGGCAGACATGACAATGACAATTGCAATCTTTCTCATGTTAACCATCGCATGGCTCTGGTTGGGCCGCCGCTTAGCACAAACGAAGGTGGCCGTTGTAATTGTGGAGCGCTTTAGCACGTGGCTGATGCCAGCCCTGTTAATTCTGGTCGGGAGCGTCATTTTATGGCACGGGTTTATCCACTAGCCTAATTAAATTAATATAAAACACCCCGCGTCCTTAGATCGTTCGCTAAGGACACGGGGTGTTTTGGTTGGGGAACATGGGCACCCGTTATTTTGCTTCAGGAGTTGTTACGAACACATTGTTGGCAGCTTTAAAACTAACGTCAACATGGTCGCCTGCATCAGTGGTTAAGGTGATTGGACCTTCAAAAGGCGCGTGAGCCGAAACGGTGTACGTTTGGCCAACCACGAAGTTCAAGCTTTCTAAGTATTCCAACAGGTCGTGATTATCAACAAAACGGGATAGCGTGATCACAATGTTGTCGGGCACGTCAGCTAACGCTAAGCGACTACCTTCGACGTAGTGGCCAGCTTGATCTGGAATGGCCCCACCATGGGGACAATGGTCAGGATGGTCCAAAAAATCATCCATGGCGTCAATCATGTGATCACTGGAGCTGTGTTCCAATTGTTCCGCTTCCTGGTGAACCGTGGCGAGTGTATAGCCAAGCTTTTCGAAAAGGAAGCACTCCCATAACCGGTGCTTACGAACCAATTCTTCTGCTGCGGCCCGACCTGATTCTGTGAGTGAAATGCCAGCGTAGGGCGTATGAGCGACTAGCCGTTCTTCGACCAATTTATTGATCATTTCTGTCACAGAAGCAGCTGCAATGTTGAGACTCAACGACAGCTGCTTGTTTGAAACTTTTCCAGAAACGCCACCTAACTCAAAGATCATCTTTAGGTAGTCTTCCTTCATAGGGGTCATTATTTTCCACCTGTCATTATAAAATTTGTGTTACATCATTTATAGTCCATTTAGGTGGAAAAGACAACTGACGGTTACCTAAATCACTGGTCAAGCACCGATTGGGTGAGTTGGCGGGTAAGGGCTTCACCAAAGCGTTTGATCCCGCTGGTGATTTCTGCTGGTGTAACACCAGAAAAGTTAAGGCGCAGGGTATTGGTCACGTTTTGGTGGGCGTAAAAGACCTGGCCCGGAACAAAACTGACGTGGGCCGTTGCTGAAATTTCCGTTAGAAGCGCCGTTGTGTCCAGATCATCTGGGCAGGTTAACCAGATAAAGAACCCGCCAGCAGGGGTTGTGTAATGGACAGTTTCCGGCATAAACCGGGTTAGTGCGGCAATCATGGCGTCACGGCGTTGCTGATAGACAGGGATTAGCGTTGCGATGTGCTCATCTAAAAGACCGTGGTCAAGGTAGTTTGTGATGGCCTGAAGCATGATTGCTGGCGATTCAAGGTCGCTGGTTTCCTTTAACTGCCGGAGTTTTTGAATAATGCCGGTCCCTGCGATAATCCAGCCAGTCCGAAGCCCGGGCATCAAAATTTTTGAAAAACTACTAATGAAAATGACACGATCATGGGTGTCAAAAGCTTTAATGGCGGGAAGCTGATGCCCCGTATACCGGAGGTCACGATAAGGCGTATCTTCGACAATGTACACATCATAGTGCTCAGCTAGTGCCACTAGGCGTTTCCGATTTTCGGTCGGCATGGTGACTCCAGTTGGGTTATGAAAGTCTGGAACTGTATACACAAGTTTGATGTTGGGATGTTGTTTTAGGGTGGCTTCAAGGGCATCAAGGTCCATGCCGTCACGTGTCATTGGAACATCGTGATAACGTGGCGCATATTGGTCAAATGAGGCCAACGCCCCCACATAGGTTGGCGCTTCGACCGCGAGCTCATCACCCGGGTTTAGGAACAGCCGAGCAACAAGATCAATGGCTTGTTGGCCACCTTGGGTGAGTAAAACATTTGCTGCGGTGGCCGGAATTATCGCCGTTTGTTGGGCACGATCGGCAAGTAATTCACGTAAATGGAAAGGGCCGTCGACTGCTTGGTACTCAAAGAGGTGGGCGCCGTGGTGATCGATGACTTGGGTAAACGCTTGTTTCATCGTGACGGTGGGAAATAATGCAGGGTTCGGGTTCCCAGCGGAAAAGCAAACGCCATTTTGTCCAAGGTCATTGGCGAATAGT
Organism: Furfurilactobacillus sp. WILCCON 0119; assembly: GCF_053471565.1. Lineage (NCBI taxonomy): Bacteria > Bacillati > Bacillota > Bacilli > Lactobacillales > Lactobacillaceae > Furfurilactobacillus > Furfurilactobacillus sp. WILCCON 0119. The sequence goes on along the minus strand of NZ_JBPCCV010000003.1, from coordinate 204,198 downwards.
TGACCAAGGCGGTTTTCATTGCTGATACTGACGCGATCCGAAAAAATTGTTTTTGTCATGTTAAGGCCCCTTTCGTTATGCCCCAGTATAGGGGGCGGGGTTGGGAAAATAAAACGCAACTTTTTCATAATGATGATGAAAAATCTTCATTATCGAAGTAACGTGAGGAAAATTGCTTAAGCAGGGGCAAACAATTGAAAATAATTGATTACAAGTGTAAACTAAAACCCAAGACGACACTAAATCAAGGAGGCGGCGTGACGATGGAAGCAACGGTTAAACTGGAGATTAGCGATGCAGAGTGGGAAGTAATGCGGGTCGTTTGGACGCTTGGCCAGGTGACCAGCCATCAGGTGACCACCATTTTAGCGGATAAAATGGGCTGGAAAGCCGCGACAAGCAAGACCCTCCTAGGACGGTTGGTGAAAAAAGGGGCGCTGGCAACGGCAAAGGAAGCAAACGCCTTTGTTTACACGCCATTAGTTGCAGAACAAGACGCCATGAACGCCGCAACGCATGCGTTGTTTGGTCATCTCTGCGAAATGAAGGCCGGGGCGACGCTTGCAACCTTAGTTAACGATCTGACGCTTAGTCGAACGGACATTGCTCAGTTACAACAGGTGTTGGCTGAAAAAGCAATTGACGCACCAGCCGTTGTTCCCTGCAACTGCGTTCCGATCCAGTTAACCGATGGGGAACACGCTTGTGCCCCCACCGCAGTTAATAACGATTAAAACTGAATGTTAATGGCCACCACCATGATGTGGGTGGCCATTTTTATTGGGAAGCGCGTTTAATACTTGACGAATTTCGATTACAAATGTAAGCTTTAGTCGTTGATTACAAATGTAAACGAAAAAGCACGTTGAGGGGGCACAATCATGAACAATATGTCGATGGACCATGAGATGGATCATGGATCAATGGAGATGGCCGATGATGGCATGATGCACATGGGCAATCTTAAACGGAAGTTTTGGGTTTCCGTGATTTTAACGATTCCAATTATTTTGTTAACGCCAATGATGGGGGTTCACTTACCCCTTCAGGTGACGTTTCCTGGGTCCGATTGGGTGGCAGCGCTGATTGGAACGGTTTTGTTTTTCTACGGCGGCTCACCGTTTTTCTTTGGTGGGTTTGCTGAACTAAAGGCAAGAAAACCCGCCATGATGGCATTGATCACAATGGGGATCTCTGTCGCCTACATTTACAGTTTGTATGCGGTGGTCGCAAATAACATCTTTCACGCGCAACCAATGGTCACAAACTTTTTCTGGGAGTTGGCAACGCTGATCGACATCATGTTGTTGGGACACCGGATTGAAATGAATGCCGTGATGAACGCGGGTTCTGCGGTTGATTCGTTAGCCAAGTTGTTGCCCAACGTTGCTCACAAGGTGGTTGATGGTCATGTGCAAGACGTCGCCATTAGCGATCTGGCCGAGGGTGATCACGTTTCCGTTCGTGCAGGCGAACAGGTTCCGGCAGACGGCACATTGGTCAGCGGGACAACGAGTGTCAATGAAGCCATGGTGACCGGTGAAGCAAAACGAGTGGAAAAGACGGTCGACGCAACGGTGATCGGTGGTTCAGTGAATGGTGACGGGACGTTTGAAATGGTCGTCACCGGGACTGGTGATTCTGGGTACTTAGCGCAAGTTATGAACCTTGTGAACAGCGCCCAGGCATCAAAATCGGCTCAAGAAAACATGGCCGATCGGGTAGCTGGAACGTTATTCTATGCAGCCCTAACGGTGGCCATCGTGGCGTTTGGTGTCTGGCTGCTTGTTGGTAATTTGCCGCTAGCCCTGTCTGTCGCCGTGACGGTTCTGGTTATTGCTTGTCCTCATGCCCTGGGGTTGGCCATTCCGTTGGTTGTTTCAAGAAGTACATCCATTGCGGCCCGTCATGGTTTGTTAATTCGGAACCGGAACGCATTGGAGCGGGTCAACGACATGAAGTATGCGTTGATGGATAAAACGGGGACCCTGACAGAAGGTAATTTTGAAGTGCATGCACTGGGAAGTTATCAAGCGGACGTTACGGAAGACACAGTGTTAGCCCAATTAGCTGGGCTGGAAAATGGGTCCAGTCATCCATTAGCAGTCGGCATTAAGAATGCTGCGAAAGCGCGAAACGTGACCCCAGTTTCAGCAACAGATATTAGTCAGATCACGGGTGCCGGTGTGCAAGGAATGGTGGCTGGTCATAAGCTCCAAATTGTATCAGCCCATTACCTGACGGAACGAGGGTATGCGCTAGATCAAAAGCAGTTTGATGAGCTGGCCAGTGCAGGTAACTCCGTTAGTTATTTGTTAACGGATGGCACGTTAACGGGATACGTTGCTCAAGGTGATGAAATTAAGGCCGATGCAAAGCAAATGGTCACAGCGTTGAAGCAACAACACATTACCCCTGTGATGTTAACGGGTGATAACGAACAAACAGCGCAGGTGGTTGCGGAACAATTGGGCATTACGGAAGTTCACGCGCAGCTATTACCGCAGGACAAGGAAACGCTGGTTCGTAAGTATCAACAAGATGGTGCGGTAATGATGATTGGTGATGGTGTGAACGATGCGCCAAGTTTGGCCCGGGCAGACATCGGTATCGCCATCGGCTCCGGAACGGATGTTGCGATGGATTCAGCGGATGTTGTGCTGGTTCGTAGTGACCCCAATGATGTGATTGAATTTCTGGATCTCGCCCGGAAGACAACGAGAAAGATGACCGAAAACTTGTGGTGGGGCGCTGGGTATAACCTGTTTGCCATTCCGCTGGCGGCCGGCATCTTGGCCCCAATTGGGTTCTTATTAGATCCAATGGTGGGTGCCATCTTGATGTCACTGAGTACGGTGATCGTCGCCATTAACGCAATGACGTTATCCGTCAAAAACGGGTAATCAAAAGTGAATGACGAGTAAAAATGGCGGTTCTCAAAATGGGAACCGCCATTTTTGTTAGCATTGAGCTAATTTGTAAATTGAGGGTCGCAAGGTTTATGGAAACCGAGTAAACTTTGGTGAAGAACGCACGGGGAGGAACGGAGAATGATTTTTGAAAAGTATCATCCCATCATGACCGCACACTATGTGTTGGACTGGCTGACAACGTATAAGGTGAAAGATGTCTTTGCATTGCGTCATGATATGACGGTCGCTTCGTTAAGCGGGCGGACCGTCGATGAGACGCTAACAGAGACGGCAACCTACGTTAACCAGATGATGAGCCGCGTCATGAGCAATCAAGCCCTAGTGTGGGGAATTGGTGATCAGCGGACACAGACCTACCTTGGCACGGTCATGTTGACGGATTTTAAAACCGAGCAGTCACAAGCAACGATCAGCATTGAGGTAGTGGCAAACGAAGATCAACAAGTGATCAGTCGTGAGGTGTTACTGCACACGCTGGCGTTTTCACGTGAAGAACTGGGATTGACCATGTTAACGGCGGATGTTCCGTTACAAAACACCTTGGCTCAGACACTGTTTGAGGCAGCTGGGTTCACAGCATTTCCGTCCACGCGTGGGTTGCTAGAGCGGCATTACGAACGCGATTTATCGGTGCCGATAGCATAATGGTTACCAAATGACGCCAAAAGCGCTACAATAAAACTAACGAGTGGTTTGGTGAAGTCAGTAGCTCGAGACTGCCCGCTTTTTTTCCATCTTAAAAGAGGCGATAATCATGGCTAAATTGAGTAAGGAAGAACGGAAGGCTTTGATCGAAAAAGCTGAAGAAGACCGTGCTAAGAATCCCCAACCTGCATCAAAGGTTTCTGGATTTGCAACGATCGATGCAGATGCAAAGAAATTGTCTGGTGAAAACTAGACAATTTGTTGGTGGCTTACATAGGTAAGTGAACCAAATTAAAAAGACAGCGACTGTGGGATTAACCCGCGGTCGCTGTCTTTTTTTGAAATGAACGTGGTCGCCCATCAGGTGATGGAATGCTGTATACTCAATGTCATGGTGGCAACATGAGTTAACCGGTTGCGTAAACGACAGAATCGGGTACAATGACCAACATTAAGATCATTTTAGACGGAGTAAAAATAATGAGCGAAGAAATGTACGATTTAACCATCATTGGTGGTGGCCCAGTGGGGATGTTTGCCGCCTTTTATGCGGGATTACAGGAACTGCATACGCAGGTTATCGAGAGTATGCCAGCCGTTGGGGGACAAATTGCCGCACTATACCCAGAAAAGCAAATTCTTGATGTGGCTGGTTTTTCCGGTGTTACGGGGGAACAATTAATCAGCAAGTTGCGTCAGCAGTTAACTGAGTTTCCAGTGGACATCAAGACGGGCACGACCGTGACGAACGTTAGTGGCCAGCTGGGCGATTTTACGGTAACGACAGACCAAGGCGTGACCCACAGCAAGACGGTCTTGATTACAACGGGGAACGGTGCGTTTACACCACGGCCATTAGCAGTGGAAAACGCGGCGACGTTTGAAAATAAAAACTTGTGGTACTTTATGCCAAAGCTTGATCATTTTCGGGGGCATTCCGTGATGGTTGCCGGAGGTGGGGATGCCGCGATCGACATTGCCCTGATGCTTGAACCGGTGGCCAGCCAGGTGTACCTCATGCACCGGCGGAATGAATTTCGGGCGTTGCCACACAACGTGACAAAATTGGCGGAATCTAGCGTTGAACAGGTCACGCCATACTTGGCGCAAGCCTTAACGGCCACCGCTAATGACCGGGTCACCGTGGACTTGAAGGAAATGAAAACAGACAATCACCGGGAATTGACCGTGGATGACTTAGTCGTCAACTTTGGCTTTGTGTCGGACCATAGTGTGTTTGAAAACTGGACGCTTCAGTTTGATCAACACCGGCAGCAAGTGGCGGTTGATTCCAGTATGAAGACCAGTGTAGACGGTGTTTATGCGGCTGGTGACACAGCTAATTATGAAGGAAAAGTGGCCCTGATTGCGACAGGCTTTGGAGAAGCAGCCACGGCCGTCCATGCGGCGGCATTTGCAGCCAATCCGCAACATCGCGGACCAGTACACAGCACATCAGTTCATTTGCCAAAACAGGAGGGCTAAGTCATGCGTCAACAACCAAGTCAAAAATCACAAATGACAAGTTTGATCTTTGTCATGATTCTATGGATTGCATTGTTAATTTGGACAGGATACAATACTGTGATGTTGTACCAAAAGGGTGGGACTGGCGACTGGCACATGTGGGTGTCTGCCGCCATCTTCCTGTGGAGTTGCTTTGAATTGGGCCGTGATGGTGTCCGAATTCAAGCGCTACGGCGTCAAAAATAAGTTAGTATGGTAACAAAAAAACACCTCCATGTGGCTTTTGCACACATGGAGGTGTTTTGTGTCATGCAGGATTAAACGCGGCGAATCTTACCAACCGCGATGGGGAGGGTAACGTGGGCGTCGTAGTCACCAACAGCACCGGCCACAGAGGCAGGCAGTGCTAGTGTGTCAGGAACACCGTGGATGTAAACGACCCGTTTGTCGAGAGCCAATGTTTGATCCTTGAAAACGTCGCTAAACTGCTGATTGATGGCGGCTAACGGAACTTTTTGAACGTAATCAAAGTGACCGTGAGCGTCTGAAACGGGGTATGTATCCGTCGGAATGTTCATCGTTTCGGGGGCGTCGTTGAAGGGGACCATTGTGGTTCCTGAAACAACACCTGTTTCAATCAAATCAACGTACCCGTCACCATTAACGTCTTGTGCCTGGGTTGCAACGGCGGCATCTTGGCCATCTTCAAACCCGTGGAAATGCTCCCAGTGCTGTGTGTTAGCGGGGGTGTCATCCATGGTGATGGCAATGGTGAGCGTATCATCTTCAACGGTAAACGTTGCCTTGCCATGGGCAGCAGTTCCAATCTTCTCGGCGTTTAAGGGGGTAATGTCTGCTTCAAAACGTTCAGTCATCGTGTTAGCTTCCTTTCAATTGTGGACAAGTGATTTTAAAAGCGCCCTCAGTATACCGAGGGCGGTTTGATCACGCAATGATTAAGGCTGGTGCTTCATTTACTTAACTAAATGAGTCATTTAGGTGAAAAAAGATAAAAGATTGTTATTGCGACACCTTTCAACTACCCGTTTACCCAAAAAAGTTAGTATAATGTTAGTAATGACGGTTTTGGGGTGACGCGAAACTTGCACTACCGGCATGAGACAATTGAGAGGATGTGTCTAACATCAAAAAAGTAATGGGTTGGATTTGGCCAATCATCATTGGGGTTTTATTAGCGGTCCTTGTTCAGTGGCTCTTCGTCGCGCATGTTCGCGTTGATGGACCATCGATGGAACCAAATTTACAGAACAATGAAAAAGTGTGGGCGTTTAAGCAGTCCAAGATCAAGCACAACAGTGTGATCGTTTTTAATGCGTACGGCGTTGATCCACAAGCAACGGATCATAGCATCAAGTACGTTAAGCGGGTCATCGGCTTACCAGGCGATACGATTAGTTATCATGCCGACGGAAAGCTCTACATTAACGGAAAGCTGGCAGATCAGTCTTACATCAGTAAGAGTGAACAGTTATCCGGGACATTAGGACCGCTTCCTCATTCAGGATCAAACTACAAAGGCTTTACGCTGAGCAGTTTGAGCTATGACGAAAATTGGACCAAGAATATTGGTGCCACGAAGGTTCCAAAGAACATGTACTTTGTTCTAGGGGATCACCGGTCTGTTTCAAATGACAGTCGGTACTACGGCTTTGTGCCAAAGAGCAAGGTTGTCGGGGTCGTTAAGGCGTACCCGTGGGCCGCACATCATACTGAAATTAATAGTTTCAAGTAAGCAAAAACGGCTGATTTCCCATTGGGAAGTCAGCCGTTTTAATTTGGCGCGCTTGAGCCATAGATTCAGTTTACTGGCCCTTACTGTTTACTTCGGGGGCGTTGGTATGATACAAGTCTTCAATTGATTTATTGCCGTTTTGACTAAAGAGCGATGTGCTCCCAATGCCACGGTCTTGTTCAATCTTTTCGGCTTGCTGGAGCCCCTTTGTGTACTTGTATTTGCTTGGATCAACGGCGGTAAAGCCGGTTGGATCATAGAAGCGTAGGAGGTTTTTCTGGTTTAACGAATCAGAGAGGCTCAGTTCCTTCGACACTTTAGCTTGATCAGCTTCGACCTTCTTTTTCTGGGCGTCCGTTAAATCAGCCTGTTTTCCGGTGTTGTTGTCGTAAATGGTTCCAGAAATCGAGGTGTACTTTGGTGTGATAAAGTCTTGATTCCGGAAGGCAACGACCTGATCGTGGTCCTTTGAGAACAGGTCTGTCCCAAACTGAACGTACTGTTTGGTGCCGACACCGAGCAGGTGCATGATGGTTGGTTCAACGTCAATCTCGCCGCCGTACTGGTGTTCAATTTTTCCGTGACCATTGCCCGGAATGTGGACCATGAAGGGCACCCGTTGAAGCTGGGCGTTATCAAAGCTGGACCAATCATCGGGATTCTTGCCAAGGACACTGGCTAAACTCTTGTTTTCAGAGTTAGAAATGCCGTAGTGGTCTCCGTAGATCACGATCATTGAGTTGTTGTACAACCCGGAGGATTTTAAGAAGTTAAACAATTCTTCTACGGATTGATCAAGGTAATGTTCCGTGACAAAGTAGTTGTTAACCACGGAGCTATCAGTATCAGTAGTTTTGAAATCAGGATCCTGATCTTCCTTATCAAGGTCAAACGGGAAGTGGTTCGTAACGGTCAAATACTTCACGTAGAACGGTTGTTGTAAGTGTTGAAGGTACTTAACGGAATCATCAAACAGTAACTTGTCCTTTAACCCATAACCCATGGAACGACTGCCGCTGGTATTGTAGTATTCCTGAGCAAAGAAATACTGATAACCAAGGTTTGGATAAACGTTGTTCCGGTTCCAGAAACTTGGGACGTTTCCGTGGAACACCGCCGTTGTGTAATGTTCTGGTGATTGCTCCAAAATGGCCGGTGCGGCTTGGAATGTTTCGTCAGAGCCAAGCTGAGCGAACAGGGAACCCTGCGGTAAGCCGTAGGTGCTTGTTTCAAGCATGTTTTCAGCATCGGAGGTCTTCCCTTGGCCGACCTGGTGGAAGAAGTTATCAAAGGCGTAGGTATCCTTTGAATGGTAAATGCTGTTTAAAAACGGCGTAACTTCTTTCCCGTTGACCTTTCGATCAATTGAAAACTGTTGGAAACTCTCCAAGTGGATCACAATCACATTGCGCCCCTTGGCGGCACCATACATGGAACTATTTGGGGCCGCATAGTGTGACTGAGTGAAGTCCGTGACCGTTTTGAGCTCTGACTTTGTGGCCGCAGCGCGCATCGCTGAGGTATGCCATGCGCTGGCGCCATCGAAGGCGGTGAAAAAGTCGAGGCCCAGGTACTTAACCACGTAGGTCCGGTCAAACGTTCTGGTCATGAGCTGTGAACGATCCACTTCACCGAGGGCCAAGTTTGCCATGATAAACATAAGCGCAAATGAAGTCATCGCAAAGCCAGTCTTCTTGGGAAGAGCGAGTTTATCGAACTTCAACCAGCGGAAAAGGTATAGCAAGACTAAGACGACTAGGTCTGCCCAGAAGAAGACGTCGTGCGGCATTGTGAGCGCCAACGAACTCCCGGAGAGCCCCTGGTTGACCTTATCGTACCCGGTCATGGTGGAAACGGTCATAAAGTCCGTAAACTCACGGAAGTAAATGACGTTGAGGTATAACAATAGTGTGTTTAACACATAGGTAACACCCAGAATTGGGTAAAAGAAGCGTGCTCGACGCGCATAAAAAGCAAGGCCGAAGAGCAGCAAACTGGTCCCAATGGGATTGATGATCATGACGAACCCTGCCAACGGATCACCAACACTTAGATGGAAATCCATTGTGTAGGCCAACATTGTTTTGGCCCAAAAAACGAACACAAGTAGCCAGAAGAGACCAATTCTGGTATTCAATTTTGATTGCAACTTACGCATGAAGCTCCGTTCCTTTTCATAATGAATGTAACAGTAATAAGGCTAAAAGCATATGACCTAGTGTACCACGATGCTTTGATACGATGAACTATGTAAAAAGTCACCTTACATAAACTTTAACCGGTCTTAAAGACTAAATGCGGGGGTCGTGTCGTGTATAATAAAAGGAACGGTAACCATCGTTTTTAGGATGATTAGCAATCAGCAACGAGAAAAATGTCGTTCATGTAAAAAAGGAGTGGTTCAGATGGCAGCAGTTAACCTTTATTTAGTGCGTCACGGACAAACATACTTTAATATTTACAATAAATTGCAGGGGTGGAGTAATTCACCGCTGACCCAAAAGGGCTTGGCGGATGCCGCCACTGCCGGACAACGGCTGGCTAATGTGTCTTTTGCGGCAGCCTACTGTTCAGATACCACCCGCGCCCAGCAGACGGCCGCAACGATTTTGGCGGCAAACCACGTGACAAACGTGACTCATGCGCAAAGCAGCCCATTTTTTAGGGAACAGTTTTACGGGTCGTTTGAAGGGGACAACATGAATTACGTTTGGGATCAGGTTGGCCGTCCGCATGGGTTGACCAGCTTTAAGGAAATTGTGGCTGAGCATTCCATTGCGACTGCAAAGGACATGATGAAGGCTGCTGATCCGTTTCACGATGCTGAAAATAATGAAGAGTACTGGCACCGGGTGGATCAAGGTTTCGAATTGATCCGACACAATGCAGATTTAGCTGACGGTGATAATGTGTTGGTGATTAGTCACGGCAACACACTATTAAGTTTGATGGAACGCTTTGGTAACGGAAAATTTGATCTTAGTGTGCGCCCCAAAAACGGGAGTATCACGCGGTTATCAATGGATGATAAACAGATTCAAGTGATGGGTTACAACGAATAAAACGGTAAAGGTAGGCAGAGTGAATGAGTTTATTGCATTGGGGTAAAAAGAAGCGGGACAAACAGTTGGTCATTAAGACCCAAAAAGGGGACGCCGGGCAAGTGTATAACGACGCTGTGGCCGTTCGCTTAGCAGTCTTTGTGGATGAACAAGGAATTGATAAGGAGTTGGAACTAGACGGTGAGGACGTGCATGCCGTTCACTACGTGGGGTATAACCACGAGGCACCAGTCGTAACGGCGCGGACGAAACGTTTGGATCGGAATATTCTTCAAATTCAACGGGTTGCCACCATCGACTGGGCAAGACACCGTGGTTACGCGATTGAGTTATTGAACCAGATTATTGAAGATGCCAAGGCGGATGGCTACAAATCCATTTATTTAGAGGCTCAGGAAACAGCCGTGAGCTTTTATGCGAAGCAGTCCTTCGAAGCCTATGGACAACCATTCTTGAAGGCAAATATTTGGCACCGGAAAATGCTGTTGGAATTTGATCCAGAAAGTTAACCGGATGTCAGGATCAGTGTGAAGGCGGTAAAGTTATGGCACAACCAAGTTTACGAAGCATGAGTAACGGGAAGATTTTCAGCACGGCAAACCTGATCTTTGGAATCGGTGAGTTGAGCAAGATGACGGGGACGTCAACCAGACAGCTCCGTTATTGGGAATCAAAAGGGTACTTACAATCAAAAGAACGAATCGATGAAAAGGCGGCCCGCGAATATGGGTATGATGCATTTTTAAAGGCATCAGGCATCAAGCTGATGCTGGATGAGGGCTACACGCTGGCAGCTTCCGTTGAGCGCACGGAGGTCCTAATGAACGAAGCAAAGGGCATTCGTAATTTCTTGCTGGATGCCTACCATGGCATGGTGACGGAGAATGGTCACCACGTGTTGGACCTTGGGTACTTTGATCAGGCGCATACAAAACGACTGTTTGCGTACAGTGAAGACCACACGATTCATTATGAAGTTCGTGATGAGACAGGTGGGACAAGTAAATGATGATTTCAAAAACGCGGTTAGAAGCGTTTAGTGATGGCGTTTTTGCCATTTTAATTACAATTTTAGTGTTAGAGTTTCACGTCCCCAATTATCACCAGGGACACCTTGCCCAAGCGATTGTTGAACAGTGGCCGGAATTTTTAGCGTACATTGTTTCGTATTTTTACGTCGGCACGTTGTGGCTTTTTCATCATGATTATTTTGTCATGTTGAAGGCAATCGATCGTAATATGAACCTCATCAACCTGTTGTCCATGTTTAGCGTGACGCTGTTGGATTATCCAATGAGCCTTGTCGCCACTGCGCTCGCCGGACGAAATGAGGCGGACATTCGGGTGGCCTTCATGATTTATTCTGCGGTAGCGTTCATGATCTCCGCAGTTTATTATCTGATGTACTACTATTTGGCGGGGCACCAGGAGCTCCTTGATCGAGATCACTTTGTCCTGAACTTTCGGATCAAACGTGATCCAATCTGGTCGATGATTTTGTATGGATTAGCCATTATAAGTTCAATGTGGAACATTTGGGTTGGCGGGTTGCTCTTGCTGGCGGGCATTATTTTCCACTTCATTGCCTACCTTCATTTAAGTCGGATTCGTCGGCGTAATGCCGCGTAAACGGAGAAAACGATGTGTACAAGTATTTTTCAAATTGCGTGTGACGGGACCCATGTGCTGTCGCGCACCATGGACTGGCCGGTGCTGGCTAACCAACCAGCGTTTATTCCAAGAAATTATCAATGGGAAAGCGATTTTGATGGTCAAACACACACCAATCGTTATGCGATGGTGGGCAGTGCCTTTCAGGATGGTCACAGAATCGACCTTTCGGATGGCGTTAACGAATGGGGACTGACGGCACAAAAGCTGACGTTTGCAAACGGGGCGGAACTTGCTGTCTCACGTCGCGATGATCGGGTGCAGTTAGCCCCGTATGAATTTGTGTTCTGGTTACTTGGGCAGTTTCGTTCAGTTGATGAAGTGATTGACCATCTGGCGGACGTTCAATTAATGGCGGCAACGTACAGTAATCGTGATTACGGTCGGCCAGAGCTGCACTTTGCGGTGGCGGACCGGACGGGGAAGATGGTGGCCATTGAACCAACGACGATCCCGATGCGTGTGGTGGCTGATCCACTGGGAATTTTGACGAACGTTCCAAACTTTGAGCGTGAGCTAGACCGGTTGGGCCAGTACGTGACGTTTACGCCTGATTTCTTGGCGGGCACGGTCCCACTGAACACCCCGAAGGTGACGACGGGAAACTTATCTGGGAAAGCCATTCCACCGGGTTCATACAGTCCATCATCCCGGTTTATTCGGGCGGCATACTTCAAGGAACGGGCGGATCAACCAGCTGACGAAGCGGCAGCGATTGTCAGCAGTTGGCGGTTGCTAGATGGTGTGGCCGTTCCAAAGAATACGGATCATCAACAAACGTATTCGGTGTACCGGGCGGCGGCCGTGTGTGAGAGTCGGACACTGTATTTTGAACCCTACCATCGGGGGGCACTCGTTAAGCTACAGTTAACGACGGAAATGCTCTCATGGACGACTCCCGTTTTTTATCCGGTCGCGGATGAATTAACGGTAATGTCGTTAAATTAATTAAAAAATGGTTCACTCGCTGACAGAATTGTTGGGGCGGTGAACCATTTTTTTGTGGTCATTATTAGCTACTTGCCTGTGAATACTGAAAACGATTACTTATTGAAGCCACCGCGGTTTAATAATAGTGGTGGCATCTGTTGTGGAACGTGCTATATTTGAACTAAATGGTCTTTGCGGTAACAGAATGGATTCGAAAGCGAACTGGAACAAACGCTGGGCCTAATGACAAACGACCGATTGAAAAGTGAGGAATAAGAAATGACAGCGCTGACAGATATTCTGGGAACAAAATATCCACTCATTCAGGGATCAATGGCACGAATTTCACGACATGAATTGGTGATCGCCGTTTCAAATGGCGGTGGCTTAGGCGTTTTAACGTCTGCGGGCTTTAATAAAGAGGAATTACGCAATGAAATTCGGCTGATTCAAATGGGGACGAGTAAACCGTTTGCGGTCAATTTGATGCTGATGATGGATAATATTCCAGATATGGTTGACGTTATCATTGAAGAACGGGTTCCAATCGTTATGACGGGGGCAGGAACGCCTAAGCCGTACATGCCGGCGCTAACCGCTGCGGGGATAAAGGTGATTCCGGTGATCCCATCTGTCAAAATTGCTCAAAAGATGGCGGAACTTGGTGCCGTTGCTGTCGTCGCAGAAGGTATGGAATCTGGTGGTCACATTGGTGCAACGACAACGATGGCACTGGTTCCTCAGGTGGCCTCAGCCGTTGATATTCCGGTTATTGCTGCCGGCGGGATTGCTGATGGTCGGGGAATCGCGGCGGCCTATGCACTTGGTGCGCAAGGGGTTCAGCTGGGAACACGCTTTTTAGCCGCAAACGAAACACCCATCCCAGAAACGTTTAAACAGGCTGTCTTGGCGGCAGATGATACAGCCACCACGGTAACGGGGCAACGCTTTGGAGCACCAGTTCGGGCGATTAAAAATCCACTGACGGAAAAATACTTAGAATTAGAAAATGCGGGGGCCTCACGGGAACAATTAGAAACGTTGGCGTTAGGGTCCTTATCGAAGGCCGTGTTTGAGGGTGACGTGGCGCATGGCTCCGTGATGGCGGGTGAAATTGCCGGTATGGTGACGGAAGAACGGCCCGTGGCGGAGATCATTAGCGACCTCTTTACTGAAGCGGCGGCGGTTATTCAAACGCTGAAGATCAATGATTAAGCGTCACACTGTAAAATCGATTCAAACAAAAAACCACTTTTCCCTTAGGAAAAGTGGTTTTTTGCTAGTTTGAGTGATGTTGCTGATCATTGTGGCGTTGGTGCCGTTGCTCTTTAAACCATTTTGCCCACTGTTTGCGCTGTTCCTCGGTGGGCCGGTACCCGTGCTTGATTTTCTGTTGCATTTCCGGATCGATATTTTGATCTAGCCACTGCTGCCAATGACGTTGACGATCGCCGTGGGATGCTTGTTCCTGTGTTTGGGGGGCCGCCGTTTTAACGGGAGCTGACTCAGGTGTTGCTGGCGCCGCAGTTTCGACAGGAGTCGCCGCGATGTTCGACTGGGCCAGCGCAGCGATTTTATCATGTTGTTCACGGAAGGCTTTCCGATCAGCCGTAGAAAAATCAAGAAACTCTGCCCGTTGTGCTTCTGTGAGCTGTTCAACATCGTACATTTCCTGACGGTCACTACTGTTACTGAGAAAATTCCAGATTGGGTAGATGAGGTAAAGAATGATCGCCCACGCAGGCTTAAAGTAGGCCAGAATAATGGTGACAACACTGAGACCGTTTAAAATACGGTTATTGTAGCCGTAAATTTTGACGTAGACCTTGGCCATATCCGTTTTATCCGTGTATCGAAAGTGGACGATTGCCCGACTAAGGTAGCGGAAAAACGCGCCGACGATAAACGAAAGGACGCCGTAAGCCATTACCGTGATGCGTGTTGTGTGGCCCGCCATCATGCCGGTGAGGAGTGGAATTAATGAAAGTGACGCTAAAAAGAGAAAATCTAAGATCAAGATTCGGTAAGTCATCGTTTTAATCTCATTGAAAACAGTTGCGTGTTGGTACCACATGTTTGCAATGTAAAAGAAACTGATGAGGTAGATCCCGATTTCTTTGCCAAGGACGAGGTAGGCCGCCGAATTATCGGAAACAACTGAGTGAATGTTTAGAACCATGATCGTAATGATGATTGAGATGATGTCATCACTGAACGAGTCGAGGCGTGTTTTTAATTTTTCCATGTGGTGGAGCCTCCGGAAAGGATTCTAACGAATGAGCGTGGTTATGAACCGGTTGTCCAACTCCCAGTGGCATAATTAATGGTTGCCCCGGCTTGGTTGTTGAAAACGTAAACGTTAATGTTAAGACCAGCGCCGTCATCCGTTGCACTAATGGCCTGGACGTGAGTGCCGCGGGGAACCAGTTCTGATCCTTGATAAAGCGGCGTAACAACGTAATAAACGGGGATGTTGGGGCGATTCCGGACAAAGGTTCGAATCGCAGTTTCTGCGTAGGCCATCCCGCCGGCTGTGCTGGTGCTCCGCCCGTTAGTCCCGACGTTTTGGGCCCGGGTGCCCGTTATTAAGTTTGCCCGTTGCATGATGGCATTACTAGATGTTGCACCGCCACCGAGGTTTCCCACCAATGACCAAGCGAGGGTGTGGGACCGGTTGTAGAAGTAGCCACGGTAGTCGGTCAGTTGAGCGATCCGGTTGTTGCCCTTGTAGCCGGAAGGATCGGCACTTTCGGCAAATGGCGGCCGTTTCATTTTAGAAGTTGCGTTAACAGAATCATAGGTAACGAGCGCTTGACCGGCGCCACTCCGGCCGAGGCTGTCGAGAGGATCAACACTGTACCAAGCGTTCCCGTTACTATGGTTAACGGCATCCTTAATTTGCAGTTTTGTGAGGGTCGCTTTTCCCAAGTTGGCATAATTTTCGGGGTATTTTTTTGCATCAAAGGTGAGCGCTAACAGCTGACTGTCAGTTGCGTCCTGGGGAACTTTGGCGCCCTTTGCAGTGGCGGCTGGCGTTGCCTTAGTAAGCTTAGCCGCCGAGTTGGTGATTTTGTGCGTGACCGATTTCACGCCCGTTGCGTGAACCAACGGTGTGAGCGTCTGGGGATGAGCGTGAAGATAATAACCGCCCAGAACAATGATGAGGGTGGTTAACAGGGTGAAGAATTTATGTTGTGTGCGTGATCGTTTTTTCATGAGTTTATCCTTTATGTTTTAGTTCAACACTTTATTTTACATTAGAACGGATGTTCGCGGTAGGCCTTCTGCATAAATCTAACGTGAAGTTGGTCTGCGAGTTTGATCTGGCTATACTGTGAAAACAAAACCGGCTGGGTCCCAATTTTTAGGGAACCAGCCGGTTTGCATTAATGGTTATTCTAAATGGTGGAACGTGAATCTGTTTTCCATCTGAGAATTACAAGCGTGAGCGATGTTGCTTCCGTGCGTGAAGCAGTCGGAGCCCCTTATCTGCTTCGGTCACAATGAGGGTAACCAAGCCGGCAAGAATTGCAATGCCCCACTGAGCCCAGGACATCGGGCCCGTTTGGAAGACGTCCTGCATGAATGGGATGTAGGCTTGGGCCGCTTGAAGAACCAGCAGAAGGCCAATGACAACAAAGGCCATCGGGTTGCTCCACAAATTGCGCGACAAGGCGAGGTGGGGCGTCCGAATGTTAAACAGGTAGAAGATTTTCCCCATGATGATGACGTTGACCGTGATGGTGCTGGCAATTACATGGCTAACCCCACTGTTGGTCAGCCAATCAAAGCACCATAACCCCATGGCGGCGATTAAAACAGAAACGTACATCATCTGGAACACATCGTGGCGATTCATCAACGCTGTCCCGGCCTTTCGTGGCGGTCGGTGCATGATCCCGGTCTCTTCTGGTTCGAAAATGAACGCAAACTGAATCGTGACGGCAGAGACCATGTTGATCCACAATAACTGGGTGGGTACTAATGGTAGCTGTTGTTGCATCAAGATACTAAAGGCAACGATCAGCCCTTCAGCAAAACTGGTCGGCAACAGAAAAGCAATCGTCTTTTTAATGTTGTCGTACAACCGACGGCCCTCACGGATCGCCTTGGTCATGGTCGTAAAGTTATCATCAACCAAGATCATGTCGGCGGCATCCTTCGCGACATCGGTGCCCTTGATTCCCATGGCAACACCGATATCCGCTTGTTTTAATGCGGGTGCATCGTTAACCCCGTCACCGGTCATGGCGGTCACCTTGCCATTTTCTTGATAGGCGTTGATGATCGCTAATTTGTTGCTGGGAGTGGTCCGAGCAAAGACATCATAACGACCAATCGTCGCCTTCAATTCTTCAGGCGATAACTGATCTAATTCCGCACCGGTGATGGTGTGGATGTCGTCAGCAAGGCCGAGTTGGCGACCGATGGCGGCAGCAGTGTCAGGATGATCACCGGTGATCATTTTGACCTTCACGCCAGCTGTGCGCATTTCTTTTAGGGCGTCGATGACTTCCTCACGAGGCGGGTCAATAATCCCGACCACCCCGAGAAAGTCGATACCAGCAGCCAGAGTAGTGTGAGTGACTTCGGTGACGTTATCGTCAACAAGCTGACGACCAACGGCAACGACCCGTTTTCCTTCGGTGGTCAATGAATGAATCACATCATTCCAGTGATCAACGTTAAACGTCGGGTCCTTTGCCAGCGCCATGTCATATAGCTTGTCTGGAGCCCCCTTGATGAAGACCTCATGAGCGCCTGTTTCAGTGACATCTAGGCGGGCAATGTACCGGTAATCAGAGTCAAACGGAATTCGGTCCAGCTCTTCATATGCTGGTGGCGTCATGCCGAGCCCCTTGTGGTAAAGCGTTAGGAACGCACCGTCCGTTGGCTCCCCGTTAAGTACCCATTGACCAGCTTCTTCCTGCAACATGGTGTCGTTGGCTTCAAAACCACTGATGAGTAATTGACGAAGAATGGGATCACTTTGGACGTCGACTGATGAATCGTGTTCTTTAATGATCCCGGTAGGTTGGTAACCAGTCCCGGTGACCTGATAGTGATGATCGGCTGTAAAAATGTCTTGAGCGGTCATTTCATTTTTAGTTAATGTTCCCGTTTTATCGGTGGCGATGATGTCGACTGCACCAAGTGTTTCAACGGAAGGTAAGGTTTTGACAATGGCGTGATTTTTCGCCATTTTGTTGACCCCCATCGCCAAGATGACGGATGTGGAGGCGGGGAGTCCTTCTGGTAAGGACCCAACAATCATGGTAATCACAGCCAGTGCTAATGTTGGCAACGCATAGAGATGTTGCACCCAACCAAATACAAACAGAGCGATGGCAACCGCGATAATGAAGTAGGAGATCCATGTACCAAGGTGATCCAGTTCCTTCATCAAAGGTGTCTTTGTTTGTTTGGCATCAGAAACGTCAGTGGCAATTTGGCCAAGCTCAGTTGTATGTCCCGTTGCCACCACGATGCCCGTTGCACTCCCGTTAGTCACGGCAGTACTGGCATAAGCCATGTTCGTTCTGTCGGCAAGTGGCGTCAGGGGATCAGCTAATGGTGCGAACGTTTTGAGTACCGAATCTGGCTCACCAGTGAGGGCGGCTTCCTGAATTCGAAGATTATCTGCATCGAGAATCCGTAAATCAGCTGGGACGTTATCACCTGCTTCAAGGTACACGATGTCGCCGACAACAAGGCCGGTGGCTGAGATGTCGGTTCGCTGGCCATCTCGAATGACGGTTGCCTCTGTGGACAGCATGGACTTGATTTTATCAAGCGCGTTACTGGCATTGACCTCCTGGAAGTAACCAATCAGGGCGTTAATGATCACGACAAGGCCAATAACCACAGCGTCGGAATAGTGGCGAATGAGCAACGTAAAGGCCGCCGCAAACAACAGGATGTAGATGATCACGTTGTTAAACTGCCGGAGAAAAATCACCCACTTGGGAGTTACTTGGGCAGTCAGTTCATTCGGACCGTTCTTGGCTAACCGGGTAGCGGCGTCATTTTCGGTTAAACCAGTGGTTGAATCACTGGCAAACGTGGTGAGAAGCGTGGCTTCTGGTTGAGTAAATACCGGATTGGGTCCGGGTTTTGCATCAGAATTTGTAACCTGTTCCTTCATGTAAACAATGTCCTCGTTAAATAAGATTTTAGTGTCATTGAGTATACCATGTTTTATGGTGAGCTTATCAAGTGAACCGTCCCTTTTAGGAGAAATAAAAGGTTAATCGGCAAATGGTTGAATTTTTAACTGGTCAAGGGGGAACAACGTTTAAAAAATCTGGTGATCAAAAAGCGCTCAATGCGGGGCTTAATCAGCGGCGTAAACTATATTTTAGAAAAGATTGCTTGCAACTTAGTTGTGTTAGTTTTATGGTTAAAGGGTAAAGATGATTAGAACTATTCTAAACCGAAACATAACACAGGAGGCTTATTGGTCATGGAAAAGACAAAAGTTGTTATTGTAGGTGCATCACATGGTGGTCATGAATCAGCAATTGAGTTACTAGATAAATATCGTGATGTTGATGTCACAATTTATGAAGCCGGTGACTTTGTTTCATTCATGTCATGTGGGATGGAATTGTTTTTAGAGGATCAGGTCACGGGCCAAGATGATGTCCGGAACTTTCGGCCAGAAGAGATCGAAAATAAGGGCGGCCATGTTTTCAATAACCACGAGGTAACGGCCATTAACGCAGACGACAAGACGGTTGCGGTAAAGAACGTTGTGTCTGGTGAAACGGAAACAGTGGCCTATGATAAATTAATTTTAAGCTCAGGGGTCACACCGACTGTTCTACCGGTTCCGGGTCATGACCTTTCAAACATTTACTTAATGCGTGGTTATGACTGGGCTAGCAAGATTAAGGCGGCCCTTTCAGATGATGCCATTAAGAATGTGGCGGTGATTGGCGCTGGTTACATCGGAATCGAAGCCACCGAAGTATTCGCCAAAGCGGGCAAGCACGTTACGCTGTTGGACATAATCGATCGGCCACTGGGGAATTACCTGAACGAGGCGCTGACGGATGTTGTGACCGATAAGTTGACGGCTGAAGGCATTACATTAGCCATGGGTGCCCACATTGACGCCTTTGAAGGGACAAATAGCGTCACTGCTGTGAAGACGTCGACCGCAAGTTATCCTGCTGATTTAGTCATCTGTGCTGCTGGTGTTAAGCCAAACACAGGGTGGTTAGCGGGGACCGTTAACCTGACGGACCGCGGGTTCATTGATGTTGATGAATACTTTAAGACAAACTTACCTGACGTTTATGCCATTGGGGATGCAGTGCTGCCGTTATCCATTCCAGCAGGAAAACCAATGCCAATTGCGCTGGCAACGACAGCCCGGCGTGAGGCACAATATCTGGTCAACCATTTATTTGAAACCACACCAGCCGTTCCATTCAAGGGTGTTGTTGGTGCCTCAGCGCTCAGTGTCTTTGACCTGCACTTTGCGGCTGCTGGTTTGAACACGTTTACGGCAGGTCGCGCAGGCATTACCGTGGCAACGAGTGACTACGAGGACACGTTGAGGCCAACGTACGTTCCTGAACGTGCTGGGAACACAACGGTTCACGTGAGTCTGACGTTTGATCCAATGACACACCAGTTGTTGGGTGGTGCAGTCCTGTCTGACTACGACATTACGGCGCAGGGCAATGTTTTAGCGTTAGCCGTGGCACAAAAGCTAACACTGGAAGATTTAGAAAGTGCTGATTTCTTCTTCCAGCCAGGATTTGATCGTCAATGGAGCCTCCTGAACTTAGCAGCGCAACATGCACTTGGCCGAGCACGGTTCTAAGTGAAATAATGAAACGCCCCATAATTGTTAGGCATACACGTCTAATGATTATGGGGCGTTTTATTTTGCTTCAGGGGTGTTCTTATTTTTACAATGTTGTGAATTTTCCGTTAGCTTACATCACTTTGGTTAGGACAAGTTGATCGACAAATTCCGATCTTATCCCAAACTTTGCTCACCCAAATTGGTGGTGATCGAAATGTACGAAAGAAAACAGCTACCTTACAAGTTCATCATGATTGTAGCTTTAACGGTTATCGTTGTTTTGAGCTTGTTCACAGTTAGTGCTTCTTAATGAAGCCAACTGTAAGCGCCTCTTGCCCGGCAGCAAGAGGCGTTTTTATGTACAAAAAAACACTCGTGCCGGCAGACGCGAGTGTTTGGTGATCGAAATGTACAACAACTACCTTACACAAAATATTATAACGACATTTTGTGGAAATAACAAATCTAAGTCGCTAGATTTTGCTTAAAGATTCTCTGGTTAGCGTTTCATTTTGAACACTAAAATAGAAATCATGGTTTTTCATCTTTGGCCAAAAACACCTCAATGCCTTTAAAGATGCGCAGGTGCTAACGGCCGTTAATTATAGCCGCGGTCGCCGAATGGTTGAAGCTTTGCGAGCCATTCTTCACGGAGGTCCTTGAGGGTTTGCCGTAGGTTTAAAACATCCGCAGCGTCTTTTCGATACAGTTCCGTAAATTCAAAGTTCTCCCGACCAAACGTTTTCCAGTCGGCCTGAAGCTGGTGAACAGGAAAGCTCCCGTTATCCAGGTTCTGCTGATAAAATGACCAGCGATTCTTGAGGTTAGGGACAGCGGCAATGTAAATCTTCCCGTTTTGCTTATTTTTAATTTGGATGACGCCGTAGTAGACCTTGATCTGGGCGTATTCATCGAGTAATTGTTGTTTTCGTTGTGGATTCATAATGGCTCCTTAAATAAAGCGCATGACGGTGTGCACGAGATTGGTTGGTAACTTGTGAAGGTCAGTGAAGTCCAGGAAGTGGTCAGCACCGTAAATTTCCTTAAGGGTGGCAGCATCATCGCCCAGGGCCGCAGAAAGTAATGTACAACCACGACTGGTGGCGAGTTTAACCACGTCCTGTAGGTCGGCTTTTGCGAGTGCGCCGGTATAATTTGGTAACGCCCGGGGCTGGCCATCACTGAGGTTGAGTAATAATTTGGTTTGTTCCGGTCGGTCGGCTAGCTGATCTAAGAGGATGCGAAGGGCGCTACCATCACGATTATTATTAAACGCTTTGAGGTCCGCTAATCGTAATAACGCGGTGTCGTAATCATCAGCAAACGTCTTATAGGTGTAGATTGAGGTGGCCTCACGGGCGCTGATGTCTGCCGTGTCACCGCTGATAGCAAGTGGAATGTCCAATGCCCGACAAAAGGCGGTGAGGGTAAAGATGGCGGCCTGCTCATGAGCAATCCGGTCATCATCGACCATTGAAGCGGATTGATCTAACCGAACCGCAATCGCCAGGGTGGGCGCTTCGTTTGGGGGCCGTTTTTTGGTGAAGTAGCGAAAATCTTGATTCACGGTGCGCGTCGCGTCAAACGTTTGTCCGAATGGCTTCCCGTGAGCGACGGTTGTCGCACGCTGATGTTGTAAAATGCCCTGCATCTGACGAACAAGTTGGGTCATGATTTGCTGATTATCGGCTAGCAAAGCGTGCGCCGTTTTCATGCTGGCGTCCGTAATGTCCGGTGTATGGACGATGAGGCCCTCATGCGCGTGCATGGTGTGACGAAGGCTGGCTCTGGCCGTAAGGTTAAGCTCGTGTCGTTGTGACTTGGCGGCATTTGCATCAAGGTGTGGCCGGTGAAGCGTTATTCCGGCGTGAAAACTGGCGCGCGTTTGGGCCCGACCATGACGACTGTCAACGGTGAGACTGGCATCGCGGGATTGTGGCGCTGCCGTGGTTACTTGTTCGGCTTGACTAGGACGTGTGGCCTGTGCAGACACTGCTGGCGAAGCAGCAGAACTTGCGGCCGCCTGGTGGCTAGCGGTGCCTCGCCGAAGACGCTGGCGCAGTTGTTGCGGAAGATGCGGTGGGAGCCTGAGTCAAGGGCTGCTTGTCCGTGACCGTTTGGGGTGTTGATGGTCCTGTGGCCGCGGTTGGGTGAACGATGGCCTGCAAGTCAGTCCAGAGACCACTTGCGGCCAATGCATCATGCAACAACGCCAGTTCTGTTTCATCCGTGGTGATTTTATAGAGGACGAGTTGGTCAAAACCGGTGAGCAGATCAGTGAACGACGCGCTGGCGGCCCAGTACAGGTAACTCCGCATGCCGGCGACACCGCGAATCCCGTTAGCGGTCGCTGTTTCATCCAACAATCGAATGATTTCCGCCATGATGGTCAGGGCAGCTGTGGTGGTTGCCGTTGTTTTGGCTTGGGCACGGGCAACCATGACCGGAATGGTGGGTAAATCCATTTTTTCAGAATACTGCATCCGGTCACGGAGCGATTCGTTTAGTGGCCGATTCCCTTGGTAGTGCCGGTTAGTTGTCAAAACGACCACGGTGTCAGGATGACGGGGAATCTGTCCCTGCAAGGTTTCAAGTGTGCCGTTTGGCTCTAGGACAGCGTTTAAGGCGACCAGGACAGACGCATCACGAATGACGGTTGGTTCCTGAATTTCTAGCAGATAACCGTGTTGAACTGCGCGAACGATCTCAGACGGATAAAATTGGTAATGAACGGTCTGGTGCTGTTGTTCATACTGATCAAGGTACTGCTGGGTGGCAGCGGGCGTTAACCCCAAGTGCTCACCCAATTGGTCGAGAAGATCCGTTCGGGTCGTTGCTCGTTCGAAGATTTCTTGAATGGCGGTGTCACCATCCAAAACGGGAAGCAGCGCGCCAAGGACATCAGTTTTGTCCATGTCGGCAAAACAGGTAATCTTTGTGTAGGGAAGCTGAAAGTCAGCAGAGAGGGCTTTCGCGAGCTGGGTCTTCCCGGAGCCTGCGTCCCCTTCAAGGAGAAGGTTGATAATGCGTAATTCTGGTTGGTCCCAGGTGGCGCTGACGGTTGCCACGATACGGCGTTCCTGAGCACTCGTAACGTGTGTCGTCGGTTTATGCCAAATCATGGCCCGTTCGGCCGGGGTATAGGTGGTTCGTTGTTTGGTTAATGGTGCAGTCATAATGGGGTTACTCCTTCTTGCTAGTACCCCAACTTTGCAAGCTCGTCGCGCAACAGACGGTAACGTTCACCGTAGAGTTCGCCATCAGCTTGAAGTTGGTTATAGAAAAATTGAATGTCGTGGGCCAAGGTGTCGTTGTCTGTGGCAACGGTGATTGGGAAACTGGTGCCTTGTAATGCATGGCGGGCAATTTCCGGGTGGTCCGGATCGTAAAGTGCCGGTAGTTTGTAGGCGGCCTCTGAAAAGTAAGCGTTGGTGCTTAGAATTAATAGCGCCAGGTCTAAAATGCGGGTTGCGGGGACCGTTTTAGCTGGATCATCGTCCAGTTGAACCATGAGTTCCCCAGTTGTGGGCCGGGCACCGAGCGCGTCGCCATAGCTTGCGTGGTGAATTGTGGTCGCCTCTGTGGCGCGACCATCCGTTTGGGAAAAGTGTTGGTTATGTGAAATTGGTTGGTAAGTCATTTTGATTATCCTTTATTGTTTGCGTGGTGAAGTGACCCAGTAGTCGGCGCCGTCACGGGTCCGGCTAAGGAACCCGTAATCGATAAGGTAGCGGCGTAATGTGACGGGATCACTGGTGATGGTCTTCAGGTGGGCAGTAATGTCATGCTCATTCCAATGTTGATCAGTAGGTAAGTCTTGGGTGATGCGGTCTAAAACGATGATGATTTGTTTCTGCTTTTTCGGGATTTTTGTCAGCGTGAGGTGTCCGTTTTGCTCAGTAAAGGCCTCGGAAACGGTCGCTTGCCATTCTGCATTGGTAATGGCAAACCGATCATCAGGTTTTGCAACGTGTCCCGGTGTGGGGATGAGGCTGTCTGCTGAATCTGGTTGGACCTCAAAAACATTGTGGTACATGGCGAGGTACTGAAGTGCCTGCTTCGCCTTCTCCCGAAACGTAAACTTTTGGTGGCGGATGGTCGAGGCAGAAACACCAAGTGCTTTAGCAACGGCGGCATCTTTTTCACCGTTGGCAAAGGCGTCCAGTAGTTCCTGCTGTTTTTTGGTGAGTTGGTTGTATTTAGTGTCAGCATGAATAAGTTGCTGGGCGTTACCGCCGTGCACATCAGTGATGTGGTGGCGAATGGCCGGGGCAGCCGCATAGAATTGATCGCCAAATTGATAAACTTGGTCAGCAACAAATGCCGTCTCGCAGTAGTTGCAGTAGTAGGTGTCACCATCCCGGTGCCAGCCCTGTTCCATTTCTTCAAGTGTTTGATTGATTGACATTTTATCACCTCAATTGATAAACGTATTCTAAATGTGTTTACTATATTCGTCAACACTTTTTTGAAAACAGGAACAAATGAGCGACAAAAAACGCCTGACGCCCCAAACTTTGTGGGGAATCAGGCGTTTTCGTTTTAATGGTGCTTGAGTGATAGATCAGCTGAGGTGACAGTGGCCTAATTGTCAATTGCCGTCAGGGTAACGCGGTACGTGCCGTTTGGAGCGACAACGCTGACCGTATCACCAATAACATGATCCATGACCGCCCGGCCAAGCGGGGAGTCAAATGAAAGTTTGTTCTGGTTTAAATCGGCTTCAAACTTGCCGACAACTTGGTAACGGTCGGGGGCGTCATCATCATCAAACGTGAGCGTGATGGTAGAACCCACTTCCACGTGGTCCGTCGTTTCTGGCGTGACCACCTCGGCATACTGAAGCAATTTATTGAGGTAGCGCAGGCGGCTTTCAAGATGACGAAGGTCACGTTTAGCAGCGCTATACTCAGCGTTTTCGGAGAGGTCGCCCAGGGCGCGTGCCTCCTGGAGCTGTTTGATTTTGTGTGGCCGATCTAATTCAAGGGCAATGATGGCCTGCTCAATTTGGTGATAGCCAGCAGGGGTCATTGTGTTTACAGTGAGTATCATAATAAGATCCTTTAAAGTAATTAACCGGTTAATGGATTGTTGGGATTGATAAAAGATGGGCCATTCAGTTATTCAGAAGACTCCGTTAACCAGTTAACGAAACGGCGTTAACGGATAAGATTACTTACCCCATAAAAAGTCGATAATCAGCTTATTGACTGCTGCGTTGTTATGAAGGCGACTGTGCTGGGCGCCCTTACCGGTAATCATTTTGGCGGTGTAGTGCCGCGGCGTGGTACCAAGTAAGTATGCTAATGATTTTGAGGACACGTTGCTGACTCGACCGTCGGAGGCCGTCCCGTCGTTGAGGTTGCCGTAGACGTTAAGAACGCTAATCTGATTTTTGGGAAAGTTGGCTTGGTGCTTTAATAAATACCGGTATGAGTCGTTCATGCGAGTAGGCTGGCCATTACTTAACAGGTGGTTTTGATTGGCCTTATCGTCCATGCCAAGGATACCATCAAAGTGACCAGCTAACGCAACGTACTTGTTAAGTTGTGGCAGTGTCCGTTTTTGCCCGAAGCGCGCCTCATAGTACATGAGATCAAGGTTGCCCATGGAGTGGGCGACCACGTTGAATTGGGTGATATGATAGCGACGTTGAAGTGCCGTGACCACCCGTTTTAACCAGGTTGCATTTTGAAAAAAATGGCCATTTTTGTTGTCTTTAAAAATGACTTGAACCATGGGATTGACCTTTCCACGTTGCCAATGACCGCTCAGGGAAACGTTGCCGGAGTGGCTGACGGTTGCGGTTAGAACTTTGGTTGCAGCGCCGCTTGATTGCGCCGCGTTAATCATATCCTTTGTTGAAGATGAACCACCACCATAACCGTGAAGAAAAAGGGTTGGCGTTTGACTGTAGTGATAGTTGGCATTGTTTGGTTTACTGGCAGCATTTGTATGCCAGCTGATAAAACCAATAATGAAAACAAGAACAACGGTGACCAATGCACCAATAGCTTTACGCATGAATGATTCCCCCTCGTTAACGTTTATTGTAAGACACTCACCAAGTCGTGCCAACTGGGAACATGTTATTGAATTGATAAGAACTGGATCACTTAAAAAAAGTTGGAAAGTGTTAGAGTTAAAAAATAACTGATTTAAGGGAGGGCCCGTAACGTGGAATACCGAACGTTAGGTAAAACAGGCTTTGAAGTGAGCGAAGTGTCACTGGGAACGTGGCAACTAGGGGGGAAATGGGGGACGCGGTTTAACGAGGAAGATGCACGGGCAACACTTGATGCCGCATATGACGCCGGGGTCAACTTTTTTGATACGGCTGACATCTATCAAGATGGCGCAAGTGAAAAGGCAATTGGTGCGTTTTTAAAGGGGAAAGCTGGTAAGGTGCACGTTTCTACAAAGATCGGTCGGAAACTCGATCCCCACGTTGCGCGTGGCTACACGAAAGAGAATGTTGATAAGTTCATTGATGAATCTTTGCAGAATCTAGGGGTGGATTCATTAGATAACGTGTTGCTTCAT
The DNA here is from genome assembly GCF_053471565.1 of Furfurilactobacillus sp. WILCCON 0119. Taxonomy (NCBI): domain Bacteria; kingdom Bacillati; phylum Bacillota; class Bacilli; order Lactobacillales; family Lactobacillaceae; genus Furfurilactobacillus; species Furfurilactobacillus sp. WILCCON 0119. Next base: position 177,375 of record NZ_JBPCCV010000003.1, on the reverse strand, counting down.
TGTCCACCAACGGCGGTTTATTATGATCCCGAAGTGTGGTTTGAATTGGAGCGGTTGAAGCAAGCCGGAAAGATTCAAAACTATGGTGTTAGTGTTGAAAAAGTTGAAGAGGCCATCAAGGCCCTGGATTACAACATTTCAACGGTTGAGATCATTTTTAACATGTTTAGATTTCGGCCATCAAACCGGTTCCTTGAGATGGCAAAGGAAGCTAACGTGGGAATCTTGGCCCGGGTTCCGTTAGCATCCGGGTTATTATCCGGGAAGTACACGGCAACCACGCAGTTCGGAATGAACGATCACCGTTTTTACAATCGTGACGGGGCTGCGTTTGATAAAGGGGAAACCTTCTCAGGTGTTGATTACAAGACTGGGGTCAAGGCCGCTGATGAACTGAAGGAACGGTTAGGAACAGATAACTTGGCAGAAGTAGCGCTTCGCTGGATTCTGATGTTTGACGCGGTGTCGACAGTGATTCCTGGCGCCTCAAAGGCCAGTCAGATTGATCGAAACGTCAGTGCGGCGGATGCACCGGCGCTAACGGACGATCAGATGGCCATCGTCCGGGACGTTTATGATAAGTACATTAAGAACCCCGTTGAGTACCTTTGGTAATCCGGGATTTTAAACAAAATGACTGATTGCCCAGTAAGTGGCAGTCAGTCATTTTTGCTTGCAATTATTCAGGATGATCTTCGTTTAGCCGATGACGGCGGTGAACTTCGCTCTTCAACATTTCATACTGGGTGTCCATGTTGGCATAGATTTTTTTAGCGTTGTCCAAATTCTGTTTCGTGGTGTTTAAACGACCGGCTAGTTCTGCGTTTGAATAACCTGAGAGGTGTTGTTGCGTGTGAACGGTCATGGTGTAGGCCCGCGTAACGGAGCCGTAGCTGACTTTGCCGAGTTCCGCAATCTCAACGCCGATGCTCCGAACTGAGGGCGCGGTACTAAAACGTTGAATGCTGTTAATGGCGTGATCACTGACATGGACGTTCCAGTAGGTGATGAGTGGGCCGGTGAAAAAGGCCACAATAATGGTCGCAACGCCAACGGGACCACCAGCAAAAAAGGCAGCGATCATAAAAACAACGTCTTGGATAATGCGGGCCACGCGGTAATTAATGTGAAAGCGGTCAGACGCAATCGGTGCTAACGCATCATAAGGGGCAACGCCAAGGTTTGTGGACATGTACAACGAGGCGCCAAGTGTGAAAAGCAACAAGCCGATAATGGCGTTCGCTAAAATTGTAAAGAGGGTGACACGTTGTGGGAAAAAGGTTTGGTACAATGTCGTAAACCACTGAATTTCATAACCAACAAGGACCATGTTTAAAATGGTTCCAACGCCAATTTTCTTCCGATCGAATAGTAAAACAAGCACAAAAATGGCAGCGTTAGCGGTCAGCTGATAGGCGCCGAGGCTCCAACCAAAGTGATTGGCTAAACCGGTATTTAGCGCCGTAAACGGATCCAGGCCAACTTGGCCAGCGCGAAGCAGCGTTGTGCCAAGTGAGAGGATGGCGATGCCGAAAAAGGACATGATCGTCTTTAAAGTGAGGTTAACGGCCTTATTAACCTGCGGGTCTGTCGTTGGTGTTTCGCTTATCATGATGAAAACCTCCTGAGGACCAAAGTGACATAAATTAGGTTCCAACATAACAAAAAGTTGTTTTTGGTTTCAAGGGGGCCTGGCCAATTGGTCGACTAAACGAGTAAGATGAAACGTGAAGTAGCGCCGTGATGACGGGGCTGCGTTATCCAAGTGGTCTAATGATTAATAAAACGTTACGTTTGGGTGACAGGGACCGGTTAACCACGCGTGTGGCAGGAGGAGGTTAATGATGAATGAACAACAAACTGATGGTAACGCGGATTTAGGCGACGTGTTGAAAGTGATTGCTTGTACGGCCGTCATGGTGCAAACGGTTCTAGGGTTGGCTGTTCATGAGTCGCTAACCGCAACCCAGCAGACCTGGGTCATTGGCCTTAATGATCTGATGAAGTTTAGTGCGCCAGCCTTTATTTTTGGAATCCTGTACACAACGTCAAAAACGACAACGTTAACGACATTTCGTGGTGACTACTTGCCGTATCTCCAGACCCAATGGACGAAATTGATTGCGCCAACCATTTGGTGGACGGCAGTGTACCTCTTGTTAATGCCGGGAGAACAGGTCCACCATCATTATCATGATCTAGCGAGCTTTAACTGGCAGTTTATTAGTGGCAATGCCGCACCCCATCTGTGGTATAGCATCATGATGCTCCAGTTTATTTTGCTCATGCCGGGATGGCTCGGTGTCGGCAAGTGGTTGGATCACCGACCGCAACGCTGGGGGTTTGCGGCCTTACTGGTGATCCCGGTATACGTTTGGTGGGTCGCACTCTACGATGTCTCAGTGTTTAACGGGCCACGTGCGGCCAGCTGGTACCTGATGGATCGCCTCTTTATTAGTTTTGTTCCGTACGCGTTACTCGGCTTGTTTGCATGGTCCCACCGTGAACTGGTTTCAAAATGGTTGCTTCGCTGGTGGTGGGTGCTCATTATCGTTAGCGGTCTGACATGGTGGCGTATGAACGTCGAACTGAAAAGCTACGGGGTGCCCATTAATTTAGATAATGCGCCGTACCTAAAACCAACGACCGTACTGTATGCAGTGACCATGATTGGCCTCTTAAGTGCTGTGGGAAACTGGTTAATCGCGCATGGTGGCTGGCTTAATGGCAAAATTCACCGCTTGGCGCAGATCGCGTACCGCGCGTTTTTGGGTAATGTCTTCTGGATAAACTTGTTGTGGTGGGGAACCGCACGGCTTGGCTGGCACACGGCACTCGGTTTGCGAATGTTTGTGATTGTTGTGTGCGGATGGGGACTATCGTTTGGCGTTGCCGCTAATGGTGGCCGGATGAGCCGGTGGCTAATAACTAAACTAAATTTAAAGAATGAAGCAAAAAAACGTTAAGCTGCGCGGATTCAAACCGTGCAGCTTAACGTTTTTTATAACATGACCGGTAATAACAATCCAAGCCCCGCTACGAGAATGACAGAGCCGAGAAGGATCGCGTGCACCCACTTATGGCGGGTGAAGACCGCAATGTATTCACGGATGATGGCATTTGGAAGGAAGAAACGTGCGGTATGCGAGCCAATGCCGTCAGCCTTCACGCCCGCTTGCTTAGCAATTAAGCCGGCACGAAGCGTGTGGTAATTACTGGTCACAAAGATGGTGTTGGGCTGTTGATGATCGCCAATGTTGTGCATTAATTTGCGTGAAAAGAGCATGTTTTGAAGGGTATTTAATGAGCGGTCTTCCGCCAGGGCATGGTCGGCAGGAATGCCGTGTGCCACTGCATATTCGCGCATGGCCACACCTTCTGGCCGCGTCTCATTGCCACCCTGACCGCCCGAAAGAATGAGGATCGGGGCGACGCCGGTTGCGGCCCGCTGCCGCTGATAAAAACGAATGCCACGATCGATCCGCTGTGCGAGCAAGGGGGGCACGTCGCCACCATTGATCAGACCGCTGCCAAGAACGATGACGTATTGTTGATTCAGTTTGGGCCGGTTAAATTGGTAAAGGACGAGGACGGTCAGGTAGTTGTAGAACCAAAATAAAAGGTAAAAAACGACCAGATCGGTAATCATGGCGAAAAAGTTAAACCATCGTTGGGACAGAAAGTGACCCGCCAACCGGTCGATCAGCGGAATCAATAAAATGCCAAGTCCCAAGATGAGGGTGAGCATGTTCCCAACAGAATGACTTTCACGGCGCCAGACAACGGCCGCGTTCCAGAGAAGTAAGACACTTTGACCAAGAAAAAGCGCCATGATGGTTAGTAGAACAATGATAAATGGCACACCAAAGGCGATGATCAACAGGTGATTGTTGAGGTGTAAAATGCTTCCACCAAGGGCTGCGAGGGCTGTGTAAAAGGCAATGTTAAACCAAATTCCGTTGATGAGCCGCCGTTTTTCAATGTGCCAAGAAAGCGCAAAGCCGCCGGCAAACATAATGGCAATGAGCCACATGCTAAGTAGTAATAGCGTCGCTGAGTCATGAAGTTGCATAAAAGGTGGTTCCCCCCCAGTCAAATGATGGATTTTTGGGACCGACACCAGGTTACCGGCGCCGACCCCAAAAGTCCGTGTGTCGAAAAACGATTGATCACTTAAGAAGTGACCAATCGTTTCAAGGAAAATTTGTTTATTGAATCACGTTAGCGTTTCAGACGGGTCATTAGCCCCCAAAAAGGGATGCCCACATCATGAAAGCACCGATAAGTGTCATCGCCAACATCACGAGTGTGACACAAAGCCCAGCAAGATACCATAAGGCATGGTAAACGGTCACTTTATTCATCATCATTTCCTCCGTTACACTTCACCTTAAAGTGTAGTGACTGTGGTGGAGAAGTCAATCATAAACTACATAAAACGGAATAAAGTGGAAACAGCGCAATAATTTTAGTGGAAAACCATTCCGCCATCAACCGTAATCGTTTGCCCAGTGATGTAGTCAGAATCGCTGCTGGCAAGAAAACCAACCACGTTAGCGACATCTTCGGGTTCTGAAAGGCGTTTCAAAGCGATGTCCTTGGCGAATGTTTGCATGCCCCATTCGTCATCTTTACCCGCGTTTTGGCCCACTTCATGGGCGATGTCTAACATCATTGGTGTCCGGACGATTCCTGGTGCAAAGGCGTTAACGGTAATGTTCTCGTCAGCTAATTCCTTAGCGGTTGTTTGGGTGATTCCGCGGATGGCAAACTTCGTGGAACCGTACACCGTGAGGTTAGGGTTCCCGACTTCACCGGCTTGAGACGTTGCGTTAATAATTTTACCACCGTGATTTAACCGCTTCATGGCAGCATGTGCGGCCTGAGTGCCCCAGACAACACCACCAGTGTTGATCATGGTGACATTGGCCAGTTGTTCAGGCGTAACGTCGTCAATGGGTGTGGTTGGGGCAACCCCGGCGTTGTTGACCATAACATTTAGGTCGCCAAGTTGGGCCACTGTTTTATCAACGGCTGCAAAGACAGCATCGCGGTCAGCAACATCGGCAGCGATGGAAATGGCTGTTCCGCCATTTGCAATGATCTCTTCAGCAATGTGGTCAGTTTTTGATTTTGTCCGGCCAACAAGTGCAACGGCAAAACCATCATTAGCTAAACGACGGGCAATGGCGGCACCGATTCCCTGGCCGGCACCGGTAATAAAGGCAACTTTTTGTGTCATGGGAAAATCCTCTCTTTGACTTTGTGATTTTAATAACTAATCCCTAGTATAGGGGACACGCGGCAATAAGGAAAGGACGAATAAAAAAAGGTGTTGGATGGCAGGTTCGATTAGGAAATAAACAGGCAGAAGAAAAACGACTGGTCACCGGCATACCAGCGGATCAGTCGTTTTCAATTGAGCAGACCTCGTGGTGTGCAGGCGCTACCGCAACTATTTAATGGTTAGGGGTTGGTAGGCAGGGGTCCACTTCGTTTTAAGGACTGCTTCCTTAACGTCAGTAATGGGCCGCTGATTCAGGTGCTGGTCCACGGCGCTTTGAGCCACGGCCTCGGCCACCGTTTCGGAAAAGACACTGAGTTTATCGACAGGGGGCAAGACGGCAGCCCCTGGTTGGGTTGGATCAACGAGCCCACCGAGTGAGTGGGCGGCCTTACTGATCATCGTATCGTTTAGAACCCGGGCCGATGACGCAATCGTGCCGAGGCCCAGTCCCGGATAAACGAGGGCGTTGTTGGCTTGGCCGATGTGATAGGTCACCCCGTCGTAGACAACATCAGGGGTTGGAATCCCAGTTGCAATCAGTCCGCGTCCGGCCGTCCATTTAATGAGGTCGCTAGCGGATGCTTCAGCCAGTTTGGTTGGGTTCGACAACGGGAAAATGATCGGGCGGGGCGTGTGAGCAGCCATGTTTTTGATGATGGCTTCCGTAAACGTCCCCGGTTGGGTGGACGTTCCGACCAGAATGGTGGGGTGAATGGCGTCGACCACGGCGGCCAAGTTCGTGAGTGCCTCAGGATGAGCAAATTCACTGCGTTGGCGAGCAAATGGCCGTTGTTCCGGTGTCAGATCTGTCATGTCATCGAACAACAAGCCCTGTTTGTCGACCATGTAAAAGTGGCGACGCGCCTCATCCTCGCTGAGGCCCTGTTCAACCATTTCATCGAAGATGCGGTTGGCAATGCCGGCACCGGCCGATCCTGCGCCAAACGTTAAGTAAGTTTGGTCCGTTAACCGCTGTTTCGAAATGTTGAGAGCACCCAAAATGGCGGCTAACGTAATGATTCCGGTTCCCTGAATGTCATCATTAAACGTCACGTACTTCTGCTGGTACTTTTTAAGGATCTTGGCGGCGTTGTTACGACCAAAGTCTTCAAAGTGAAGGTACATTCCGGGAAAGAGGTCTTCGGCGGTCGTCACGAACTGGTCGATAAAGTGATCGTAGTCAGTGCCCTCAATGCGATGATGACGATTGCCAAGGTATAACGGATCGTTAAGCAAGGCCGCATTGTTGGTTCCGGTATCAAGGACAACGGGGAGGACCTTGTGGGGGTCAATGCCAGCGGCAGCGGTGTACACCATGAGTTTGCCGACAGAAATGTCAACGCCCTGGACGCCCCAATCACCAATGCCCAAGATCCCTTCGCCATCAGTCACAACGATGAGCTGAATGTCACGATCACCGGCCACGTTGAGCAACGTTTGGCGCATGCTACCGGGATCATCAATGGATAAAAAGGCGGCGTACTGGGAGCTTAAAAATAGTTCACTGTAGTTTTCGATGGTGTCTGCAATCGTGGGATCATAGACGATGGGCATGAACTCAACCACGTGCTGACTAAACAACTTGTAGAACAAAATCCGGTTTTCATTAAAGAGGGTCATGAGGTACAACCGTTTATCCAACATGGTTGCCTTGGCCTGGAACTGTGCGTAAACACGTTCAAGCTGGTTTTCAATGCTTTGCACTTGGGGCGGTAACAAACCGAGTAAACCAAACTGGCGGCGTTCCTCAGCCGTAAAGGCAGTGCCTTTATTTAAGAAGGGATCTTCTAAAATTTCTGTTGGTGTCATAAACAGTTCCTCCAAAATTACTTGATGTGGATAGGCTACAACGCTGTTATAATCATAGTCAAACGTCCGTTTTGATATAACCATTTTAAATATGGAGAGTGAATATGAATACACGTGATCTGGAATACTTTATGGCGGTCGCCAACCAACAGAACTTTTCTGCCGTTGCAGCACAATTCAACGTGAGCCAGCCAACAATTACGGTGGCCATTAAACGACTGGAAAAGGAGTTTGGTGACGTGTTAGTGCAACGCGATCGAACCCACGCGCTGGCCAAACTAACGACGGCCGGGGTGATCCTGCAAACTCGTGCTGAAATAATGCTCCAAAATCTGACGTTGGCACAACGAGAGATCGCACAATCACGGGCGACCACAATTCGTTTTGGGCTCCCGCCAATCATTGGAACGATTTACTTTCCAAAGTTGGCAGGGCGACTACTGTCGGACAACATTCTGTCACACTTGCGAACCCGTGAGGCAGGGTCGGATAAACTCTTGCAAGAGTTAGAGGACGGCGAGATTGATGTTGCCCTGTTAGGATCGGTACGCCCCTTACAGAATCAAACGTTGACCACCACACTGCTCGCACAGCGCCCCTTTAAGGTGATTGTGGGTCGGAATCATCGTTTAGCAACGCAAAAAACGGTGTCGTTTAGTGAGCTTGCCGAAGAAAACTTTGTGACGTTAACGGATAATTTTATCCACCCGGAGGCGCTTCAAAAATTCGCGGCCGCAAGTGGCATTGAACCACACGTTATTTATAAATCACCAGACATCCCGTTGATCAAAGGGCTAGTGGCGGAAGGCTTAGCGGTCAGTCTTTTGGTTGGCGACGCCATTTTCGAAAGTGACGACGTGGTGGCTTTAGAAATTAGTGATCCGTTGACAATGCGTTTTAACATTTCGGTAGCTTACCGAAAGGGCTTTGTGCCGACCACGGCACAACAACGGTTTATTGACGACCTTGCGCTTATTCAGTAAGCTCATTTTGAACAAAAATAACCCCCTGAACTTGGCATTTGCCGAGTTCAGGGGGTTCATATTTATTGATTATGAGGGTGTTTTGTCGGCGGCCTGAACTAAACTCAGGTGACCGTCCTGAATTTTATAAACGGCGTCACTTTCGGTAGTGAGACGTTCATCGTGGGTAACCATGATGATGGCCGTCTGCCGTTGGTGAGCTTGCTCAATGAGCCGCTTAACGACATCAAAGGACCGGGCGGTGTCCAAACTAGCCGTTGGTTCATCCGCTAAGATGAGTTCTGGCTGGTGATAGAGGGCCTTGGCAATGGCCACCCGTTGGCGTTCTCCACCAGACAGTTCGTTTGGATAAACGCGTTCTAACCGTTTAAGCCCCAGTTGGTCCAATAAGTCACGCATGTGGCTTAACTGGAAGGGCCGGTGTGCCAGTTTATCGAGTGCTTTAAACTGTTCGGCAACGGTAAGGTATGGGATTAAGTTTGAGCCTTGGAGAATAAACCCGACGTGGTCAAACCGGTACTGAAGCCGTTGCTTCTCCGATTGGGTCGCTAGATCGGTGTCGTTTAAAAAGACCTGGCCGTGCGTTGGCAACTGAAGGCCAGCGGCAATGGTGAGTAACGTGCTTTTTCCGGAGCCAGACGGGCCGATGATCGAAATGAATTGGCCCGGTTCAACACTCATGCTGGCATCCTTTAATGCGGTCACCGCGGTGTGATCTTTCCCGAATTGTTTTGTAACATGATTTAATTTTAAGACTGCTTGAACCATAAACGTAACCTCCTAACCAATGGCTGTGACGGGGTTGATCCGGGCAATGGTTCGCCAAGAACAACAAGCGCCAAGAAGGGCGGCAACGACAAGGAGCACACTGTAGATTCCAAGCTGCGTGTAATCGAGGGCAAACGGCATGCCAGTTGGGGCGATGACGCCAACACCACCGGCTAAAAGAAGCCCGATGAGGACACCGACCACACTAATGATGGCAGCCTGAATGATAACACTGGCGAGGATGTGTGTGGTGCCGATCCCCTCAACCTTTAGGATGCCAAAGAGGGCCTGCTTTTGAAGGGTCAAGATGTACATAAAGATCCCAATGATGGCCAGTGACATGGCCACTAAAAAGTAGATCATGGTGTTTAAGGTTGCTTGTTCAGCAGTGTAGCCAGGAAGGTGCTGAATGAATTCAGCGATGGGCAACTTTTGAAGGCCCTTTGAATTCGTCAAAGCGTGATTATTCTTCATCACAACGGCATTGACCATGGTCGTTGGGCTGTTGGTCAGCAGTGAGAACGTTTCGAGATCAGTATAGACTGTTGGGGTAATGCTGTACGTGCTGGCTTGGTAATCACCAACAACGGTAAACGTTGTGGCATTGGTGCCAAAGCGCAGTTTGTCACCCACCTTAATGCCCTGTTGCCGTAAATTATCCGAAATCAACAATTCTCGCGAATGCTGCAGGGTGCGGCCATGGTTAATTGATGGGATAATAAACGCCTTTTTTTGGGTCGCTAAAACAGCCACGTTGATCTTCTTGCCGGAGCCTGTTCGTAAAACGGTGTTAGCAACACTCAACGGTGCAACCGTTTTGGGATCCGTCTGGTTCGTGGCTGTCAACGGAATTTGTGACGCATTCAATATCTTGTTTGCCGTTTCATTCAGATAAACGTTTTGAGCGTTCCACTGATCAACGGCCAACCGGTTTCCCTGAGAGAGACCGTTAGCAAGGCCAGCTAAAATAAAAACAACAACGGCAATCAGTGTCATGACACCAGTTAATAGCGTAAACCGAAGCCGTTCGTAGCGCATTTCTTTCCAACCAAGGTACATGTCGCGCACCTCCCCATGTTAGTTATCAGGTGATAAATATAGTTACACCTAATGATAACCGAGGTTAAATCAGAGCGCAATTAATCCGTCTGTCGGGGTGGTTGATCAGTCAGACTTGATAAGCGAACAAGCAAGTCATGATGACGTTCTTGTCGTGTAACGAATGTCCGAATCATTTCGTCGGAATACCCCGTTTGAATGAGGCATTGTGACCGATTAAAAATAATTGGAAACCGCAACATGCTTGGCTGTGCTTCAATTGCCCGAATCAGTTCAGTAAGGGGCAACTCATCAATGTTATGCTCACTGGCTAAAACTTGGTAGGCGTGCGAATGGGGGGCCAGCAGATCCTCAACCCCATTTTCCGATGCTGTTAAAAGTTCTTTGACCGGAACCGGCGTTAATTTTGGTTGCGCTGGATGAACGCGATGCTCATGAAAGGCGACCTGGTGGTCAGTAAGCCACTGAATCGCTCGCCGTGATGGTAAGTTAGATGGAATCGTATAGATATCGATCATCATGCTGTAACCTCGAATCGTAATCAATTGACTACATGATAATAATTATTTGTAAACATAGCAAACGTTTTACCTAGTTAACGGTTAATTTTATCAAAACGAAAGATAAGTGCGCAAGCTGAATTGACAAGCTTTAATAATGTAAGCGCTGACTTAATTTATTAAAACGATTATACTGACGATAATGATGGGTAATATAGGAGGTAACTGAATGAACTTAGCAAACAAAGACCGATATGAGTCGATGATGTACCGGCGAGTTGGCAAGAGTGGCTTAAAATTATCAGTGCTTGGTTTGGGACTCTGGCATAATTTTGGCAACGTGGATGTTTATAGCAACCAACAAGCAATTGTTCGAACCGCCTTTGACGCCGGGATAACGTATTTTGACCTAGCCAATAATTACGGACCAGAACCTGGGAGTGCGGAAGAAAACTTTGGCCGCATGATGAAAAATGATCTTGGCGCTTACCGGGATGAATTAGTGATCGCGACCAAGGCGGGGCACCGAATGTGGCCTGGCCCTTATGGTGACGGCGGTTCCATGAAAAACATTCTGGCGAGTGCTGATCAAAGTTTGAAGCGGATGAATTTAGACTATGTCGACATCTTTTACTCACACCGTCCTGATCCAGAGACGCCGGTGGCGGAGACTGCGTATGCCTTGGATAAATTAGTTCATCAGGGAAAGGCACTGTACGTTGGGATTTCTAAGTATGATGTGAACCAAACGGCTGCGATGGAAGCTGTCTTTCAGGACCTTCACACGCCCTACATTGTGCATCAGGATCGCTACAATTTATTGGACCGTCAGTTTGAACAGCAGTTACTGCCAACGTTAGCAGAACGAGAAACGGGTGTTGTGACGTTTAGTTCGCTCGCGCAGGGGCTATTGACGGGTCGGTACTTAAACGGAATTCCAGAAGATTCACGGGCGCACCGGTCAGACAGTCCGTTTCTCCATGAAGATCAGGTGGCAAAAACGTTGACCCTGGTGCGGGCGTTAAACGATCTCGCGGCGAACCGTGGTCAAACGTTGGCGCAAATGGCATTATCCTGGTTGTTAAATCATCAAGAGGTGACCAGTGTCTTAGTGGGCGCGAGTCGGCCGACTCAATTGACTGACAGTTTGCAGGCGTTGAAACACATTGATTTTACGCCGGAAGAGCTGGCAGAAATTGATCGGTTAACGTTGGCAGAATCGTAAAGATAAGTGAAATCTAAAAAGGCTGATCTCCCGGGTGGGAGGTCAGCCTTTTAGCAGTGTTAATCACGTTCGATTAAGCGCTTACATTTTCACGAGACGGAATCGGTTGGGGCGCTTACTTCACCAGCCTGAACAGGATCTTCCTTTTTGAGGGTAAACGCTGCGAACAGGGTAATGGCAAAGACCAGAATGCCCATCCAAATGTAGGTATGTTGGTAGCCAATGACATCGTACATTTTGCCGGCAACAGAAGAAAAGATGAAGACGGAAATTTGTTTGGCAAAGTTTGATGCAAGGGCGTAAACCGTTGCGTATAAGCGAATGTCGAAGGCACCAGCAATGTACTTCATGATCGAAGTCAGTAACAGTGGCATTTCCAATCCAGCAATCAACCGGAAGAAGACGATCCAGCCCCACGTTGGTGATAGGGCAGATCCAAGGATGCGGATGCAGGTCAGAAAGCCGTAGATGATTAATCCATGCTTGGCACCAATTTTATTGATGATCCAGGGCATTGGGAACATGAGTAAGAATTCGATGGCTGTTTGGCCAGAGGTCATGTAGCTGTAAACTAACGTTCCTTGAGAAGCGGTGTGGAAAAACGTCTTGAAGAAAATGATGAACTGTTGATCGAAAACGTCGTAAACGGCTGATGCACCCATGTAAAAAATGGCAAGGTACCACAGGTTTTTGATTTTAAACACGTTGGCAACGGTTTTCATGTCCAATGAGTTAGAGGTATCACCTGCTGCTGCGGCGTTATCCAGGTCAACCTTGTCACTGAAAATAAGCAGGCCCGTTAAGATAATTGCGGCAACGGTACAGGCCCAGAAAATTGAGTTGGGGTGCCAGAGAAACAGCCGTCCGGCAATGAGTGAGGCGACAACACCAGCAACAGAACCGCCGACCCGTGAGTGAGCGTATTCAAAGTGGTTAGCAAGACTAGCCCGTTGAACGTACTGCTCAATGACGGAAACCCCGCCGTTTAACACAAAGCTAAGGAAGGTCCCAGTGACAAGCGCAACAAGGAATGAATTGATGTGTAACAGCGGCATGAAGAGCCACTGGAAGTACGGGCCAATAAAGATGGCAACAATGGCGATTAACAGGACAAGGTTCTTTTTGAAGAGGAGTTTGTCGGAGACAATCCCGAAGACCGGTTGGAATAAGAGCGAGATGCCGGCCATCATTGAGAAGACGGCACCAGATTCCGTCCCGTTGAGGTGACCAACTTGCTCTAACCACAGCGTTAAGTAACCGTAAATGGTCGCCCAAATGAAGAAATAGCTGAAGTGCGTCAGGGGAAATCCCCAGAAGTGTTTGGTTGATTTTTGTTCAGTTTTCATGTGAATGTTTGCCTCTATTCATAGTTGTATGGCACGGGTTTGCCGAAGTGAGGGGTTCCGTCAGTATTCCAGGTGAATGCTTGGATCTTTGTGTGACGGTTAGGATCGTACAAGGGATCACCGGTGATGTCGGTGTAGTCGCGGCAGTGGTACACCAAGATGTCTGTAACACCGTCTTCCGCCACCGTAAATGAGTTATGGCCGGGGCCGTATTGGTGGGTAGCGGGGTCACTTTGAAAGACTGGGGTGGTCTGTTTATGCCAGTTGGCGGGGTTCAACAAGTCGGCGTCGTCTGCGATGGTCAACATGCCCATGCAGTAGTTTTCATCCGTGGCACTGGCTGAATACGTGAGAAAGAACTGACCGTTGCGATGAAGGACTGCGGGCCCTTCGTTGACCCAGAAACCACGCGTTTCCCAGTCAAGTTCTGGTTTGGAAATCATGACCGGCGCTGTTTTCAGGGTCCACGGATTGCTCATCTCGGCAATATAGAGGTTGGAATTGCCGCGGATGGCGGGATCTTTTTGGGCCCAAACGTAATACAAGGTGTTATTTGCGGTAAAACAGGTGGCGTCAAGGGCAAATGAATCCAGTGGTGTGCTTACTTGGCCACGTTCCTGCCAATCCGCTTCACTGTGCATTGGGTCAACGGCGTCACATTCCAGGCAGAACATCCGGTGTTGGAACATTCCGTTTGCATCAAAGGCGGTTGTTTCGGCAGCCGCAAAATGGATGAACCATTTGCCATCAATGAAGTGAAGTTCTGGAGCCCAAATTAGCTGACTCATGGGCCCACGGTCGTGTTTTTGCCAAATGGTGCGCGGGGCTGCATGGGCTAAACCGGCAAGTGTCTTTGCTCGCCGCAGTTCGATGCGGTTGTAAGCTGGGACAGAAGCCACAAAGTAGTAGTTTCCATCCGAATGGCGATAGATGAACGGATCAGCACGTTGAACAATGAGTGGGTTGGTATACTGTGGTGAATAAGTCATTAAGTTATGTTCCTTTCGTGTTACTCATAATGGTTGGGGACTTGTGCACAAGTTCAGAATAAATGGCAAATTAACCGCTTACAATAGTGTTTATGTTGTTTTAACTGATAAAGTCGCTGAACAAAAGTGTTTATGTTGCTTTAAAAGACTAACAAACCGTTTAATATTATGTTAAAATGATGTTAATGTTGTTTTTAAGAACGAAACAAAGGAAAAGGTTGGTGTTGATGATGGAGCTCGATTTATCTGATGCCGCATTAAATGCATATAAAGCGCTGGCGAGTTCGGTCCGGTTGGAAATCTTACGAAAGCTGTCTTATAAGAAGCTAAGCGTGCAAGACTTAGCGACGGAAATGGGCTTGAGCAGCACGATCATCTTGATGCATTTAAACAAGTTGGCAGAAGCAGGATTGATCGAATTTGAACGGATTGGTCATAACAAGGTGTCACGGCTTAAAGTGGATCACATCAATGTGAATTTCCCTCAGGAAATCTACACGGCGTTTTCGGTTTACACGACGCAAGTTCCGGTGGGGCACTACACCAATTTTTCCGTAACACCATCATGTGGTTTAGCGGGTAAGACGGACTACATTGGAAAGGTCGATAATCCGGCCTACTTCATGGACCCGGAACGAATTCATGCGGGGATGATTTGGTGGACCGAGGGCTTCGTTGAGTACCAGTTTCCGAATTATTTGAATAAAAATGACCAGTTAGAGATGATCGATTTATCGATGGAGTTGGGATCAGAATTTCCGTTTTCAAACAATGTGTGGCCCTCAGACATTACGTTTGCAATTAATGGTCACCGGGTCGGGGCGTGGACAAGTCCTGGCGATTTTTCCGACACGCGGGGGAAGTACACGCCGCTGTGGGTTCCGGATAATGTGAACCAGTACGGCATGCTGAAGGTATTACGAATTACCAATCACGGGAGTTATCTGGATGGGCAACCATTTTCGGAGGCCTCGTTGGACGACTTGAAGGTCGATGGCGATACGGTGACGGTTCGCTTTGAGGTGGCGAAAAATGCGGAACATCCGGGCGGGTGTACGTTGTTTGGTCATGGCTTTGGAAATTATAATCAGGATATTGAAATGAAGATGTTTTATAGTTAGAGAGCGAAATTGCCCGCGGTAGGCCCCCCTCATCTAACCCCACCAACGCTTATGGACGGTTTATGTCCATGAGCGTTGGTGGGGTTAGATGAGTAGTGGACCTGCGGGCAATTTCGCGTTTTCGGGAGCAAACAGGGTAAAACGAAATGATGAGCATCTAAAAAAGACCATCGTTAGAATTTTTTTCTAACGATGGTCTTTTTGCTGTGTCCGTTAATCGCGGGCGAGCCCTTTTGTCAGGGTGTCCACGGTGTGGTTAATGATTTGCGGGGTGATCGGCTGGTTGAGGAAAAGGTTCCCAAGAATCAGGCCACTGGCACCCGTGATAATTTGATGAATAATGTCGTGGTTTGGCCAGTTGACAAGCATGTGGTTGGCCTTAAGGTCATCGAGCTCTTGGTCTAAGCTGGCCCAAAATGAAGCAGGAATGTTGCCAATCATTTTATCGCGGGTTGCTTGATTATAAGCCAGTTCGGCAATCAAAATTTTAATAACCTTGCGATTAGCCAAGAGAATCTCAACGCGGGTTGTAATAAACGTTTCCAAAAACGCGTGGAGGGTCAAGTATTCAGTTTGTGTTTGATCCGCAAGCAACTCCGTCATGGTATTGGGGAAAATGGAGGAAACAACGGGGTCGATAATGGCTGTTAATAGCCCCCGCTTGTTTGTGAATTTGCTAAAAATATTACCTTCTGAAACGCCGGCCCGAGTCGCAATCTCCTTGGTACTGGAGTTTGAATACCCCTTTTCTGAAAAAACGTCGATGGCAGCAACAAAAATTTGAACTTGTTTGTCCGTATAGTCGGTCAACGCGTGAGCGTCTTGGTAAAGGCGCAGTTCTGGATGTTCCATGGGTGGACTCCTTTAAAATCGATGTGAGTTGATATGACTAGTATACCGCAAATTTACGTTGATAAATGGGGTTCATTCAAGGGAAAAATATTTTTAATTGAGCACTCACTTATTTCGTTTGATTCAACAAGTCGTTTCCGTAATCAACCATTATTGCCTTTTTATAGGTGTTTTTAGGAATGGCTAAAAAATGTTTGACACACATTCAAACCCGTGTATAATGATTTTTGGAAAGAATGTTGAGTGTTTACTCAATCCTGAATTTCTAAACCAATAGAAAAGAGGGCTTGCACATGAAGCGTGTTGCCATGAACGAAAAAGAATTGCGATTTGAAGAAAAGGCGGTTGGAGAAAAGAGTTTAAACGAAATTAACGGCAGTGTTCAGGTTCCACAAAACGCTGGCTTCTGGCGGACGTTGTGGACATACACCGGACCGGGCGTGCTGATTGCGGTTGGGTACATGGATCCGGGTAACTGGATCACATCGATCGCCGGTGGCGCACAGTTTAAGTACCGGCTACTGTCAGTCATTTTACTATCAAGTTTGGTGGCCATGCTTCTTCAAGCGATGTCAGCACGGTTGGGTATCGTCACGGGGAAGGATTTAGCGCAACTCACCCGGGAAAAGACCTCAAAGAAGATGGGCATCTTTCTCTGGATCATCACAGAATTAGCCATTATGGCAACGGATGTTGCTGAAGTGATTGGCTCTGGAATCGCTTTGGAACTGATCTTCAAGATTCCGTTGGTGGCTGGGATCATTATTACAGCGGCGGACGTCTTGCTACTACTACTTCTGATGAAGCTCGGGTTCCGCAAGATTGAGGCCATTGTGGCAACGTTGGTCCTGGTGATCCTGTTGGTCTTCTTATATGAGGTACTGTTATCCAACCCAAGTGTTAACCAGATCATTGCTGGGTATGTCCCAACGCCATCACTGATCAGTAACAAGTCCATGTTGTACTTAGGTCTAGGAATCGTTGGGGCAACGGTTATGCCACACGACCTCTACCTTGGTTCATCCATCTCACAAACCCGGGCCGTTGACCGGAAGGACCGCGGCGCCGTTGCTAAGGCCCTGAAGTTCACCACGATCGACTCAAACATGCAACTGCTTTTGGCCTTCGTCGTGAACAGTTTGTTACTGATTCTGGGCGCTTCATTATTCTTCGGTACAAACAGCAGTGTTGGGCGGTTCGTCGATTTGTTCAACGCACTGAGCAATAACCAAGTGGTCGGCGCCATTGCCAGCCCAATGCTCAGCATGTTGTTCGCCATTGCTTTACTGGCTTCAGGGCAAAGTTCAACCATTACGGGAACGTTATCAGGACAAATCATCATGGAAGGGTTCATTCAGCTAAAAATGCCAATGTGGGCCCAACGCCTCATTACCCGTGGTTTGTCAGTCCTGCCAGTGTTAGCCTTCGCCATTTACTACCACGGTGACGAAGCAAAGATTGAAAACCTTCTAACGTTTTCACAAGTATTCTTAAGTGTCGCCTTGCCATTTGCGATTGTCCCACTAGTTATTTTCACCAGTGATAAAAAGCTCATGGGAGAGTTTGCAAATCGGCGGTGGGTTCGGCTCACCGCTTGGGTGATCACGATTGTCCTAGTCACCTTAAACGTTTACCTGATTCTTCAAACAATGGGGATTATGAAGTAAGCGGTCGGATAAAACGAATTAGAAAAGAGGAAACGTCAATGTTTAAAAATAAATTTTTTGGATTTGCCATTATTGCTGGTTTGTTACTCACGCTGATCCTGGTTATTGCCCAACTACCGGTGGCAAAAGCAAAGCTTCAGGATGCACCCGTTGCGGTCGTTAACTTGGACAAGGGGCCCATGGGAAAACAGATTACTAAAAAGATGTTAAAGATGAACCATAAGTCTGGTACAAAGGCCTTGCACTGGCGCGAATTTAAGTCAGAGACGGCAGTTAAACGGTCGATGAAAGAACAACGTTACTATGGTGCATTGGTTATTCCAAAAGACTTCTCACAGTCAATTACGTCGCTTGCCAACCCAACGGCGACCGGTAACGCCAGCATTAAGGTGATGGTCAATGAAGGAATGAACAGCACACTAAGTGCGTCAGTTAAACAAGTGCTCACAGGAATTGTGAACGGGATCGGAAGTGGCATGCAAACAACCATGCTGGCAAACTTCCAGAAGTTAAACGTCCCAGTTCCGGCCGCCGTTGCGGCAAAGTTGGCTCATCCAATTACCGTTAAAACGGAGTCCCTAAACAAAACAACGGGCTTGGCCGCTGCTAGTTCTGTCTTCTTCCAGCCAATCTGGTTATCAAGCCTCGTAATGAGCCTACTGATTTTCTATGCAGGCCGTGGCAAGGTAATGTTACAACGGCGGGAACGGTTACAGTTTAAATTGACGCAGATGACGGTTGCCGCAGGGTTAGCATTGATGGCAGGCACGGTGACCGCCGTTTACGCACAGTGGATTTTAGGCTATGACTTTAGCCACTTCATGCCACTGGCAATGTTCCTTTCAATGGCAAGCTTCGCCTTCATGATGTTGTTCTCAGGCGTCATTACGTGGTTAGGAATCGCTGGGGTTGCGGTCTTTGGGCTGTTACTGTTCTTCTCTGCACCACTCATGCAATTGGCACCAGAAATGATTCCCCACTTCTATCAACAGTGGATCTTACCATGGTTGCCAATGCGATTCTTGTTTGATGGCGCTCGTGACATGTTGTACTACAACGCTTCCTTCTGGAATTCGGCAACAAGCGCCCTGGTCGTTATTTTGGCTCTCGGCATGGCAATGTTTGTCTCAGAATTATGGGCACCAAAGCACCGTCGCACGGCAATGGCAAAGTAAAAAACAATCGAAAACAGGCGCCCAAACGTTGACTCACGTTTGGACGCCTGCTTTCGATTGTAGTGAAGTTTAGTGCTGGGCCATTAGTGAAGCAATGATGTATAACGCCCAGATGTGGAGGGGATAAAAGACGTAGAAGAAGTACTTTAAACTCCCACCCTTGAGCCCGTTGTACAGATAGATCGGGATGATGGCAAAAACCATGATCCATTGACTCATTCCAAGCAGAAGGTACAAGAACGCAACAATCGCGATGGCAATTAATTGAATGGTCCGCTTGTTACGGAATACATATAGGATTCCTGCGAGATAGAATAAAACGAAATATTCGGCAAAGAGAATGGTTGGAACAACACTTAAAAATATTTGTGCAACAATCCCAGCCTTCATCAGGATCAATAAAGCGGCAATCGCTGTTGTCAGAAGTGGGGCCAGGAGCACACTGATTCCTAAAAGTGGCCGCTTTTGTTCAAAGAAGTAAATCCCAAGCATGGTGAGCACGCCCAGAAATAAATCAGCAAAAATATTATTGGTAATGGCTTGGCCGCGTAACTGGAAGAAGTGCTGCACAATGGTGTTCCCTAAGTTCATGAGCCAAAAGCCGATGAGCAAACGGGTTAAGTACAAGCGTTTGTTTCTCGTATGGGTAAAGCCTTCCACGCTCACAAAAAAGAAGATGATGGGGACTGGTCGACCGAACCAGTCCACCCACGCGGGAACGCCGAACGAAGCGAAAAATTCATGAAAGTGATCGATAACCATGAGGATCAACCCCAGGATTTTTAGAGAAAAGGTGGTTAGTCCAAACCGTTGTTTAATTGCCATGATGCTCCTTTAAGGGGGACGTTAGTGAACGTTCTAGCTAAGCAAACTTGCGGTTAGCATTGTAAAGGAAGAAGCCGATCATCAGCAAGGAAAAATACTTTAATGTTTAACAATGAGGAGGGTTACTTTACTATTATCTGATTAAAGGTTACTTTTTTAATAGTTTACAAGCGTCAGAAAACAATCACGGCTGATTACGGAACGCATCGGCCATTTTTGGAGGAACGAATGTCAATCATTCTAGTGTTGCTGGTTTTTATCATTATGATGAGCATGTTTGTGATGAGGCGGCCTAATTTTTGGATTGGGTCGATCCTCTCACTGAGTGTGCTTATTTTCATGATTTTTTTGGCTTGGCGGCTCCTTTTACTTGTTTTAAATGCAGTTTCGTCGTGGTCGATTATCGCGGGCCTTATCTTGCTTGCTGTAATCGTGCTTGCTTTTGTCGCGGTTGCCATTTACTTTATTTGGAATACTTCAGTGATGTCGACGCGTGAGGGGCGCAGCTTCACTGGAAAGTTGTCGGCAATTTTTGGAGTAAACTTGCTGATTTTGATTCCCTTATTTTTGGGCCTGATTAGCTCTGAGACAGTGGTTCTTAAAATCATCTTTGCAATTCTGTTTTGGGAAGATATTTTTCTTTCACTATTGTTCTTCTCTTACATTAACTATTCGGCGTTAAACCAACTGTTAAGACAGCCGAAAAACGTTGATTACTTCATTGTCTTGGGCTCGTGGTCTGGACGAAATGACGTCATTCCGGCGCTGCTCAAAGGCCGGGTTGATAACGCCATTATTCATTATCGGCGGGATGGCTCATCGGCTAAGTTTGTCGTTAGTGGTGGCCAAGGTCCGGATGAAGAAAAAAGTGAGGCTGCGGTGATGGCCGCCTACTTGAGGAGCCAGGGGATTGAAGACCGTGATATCTTAGTGGAAGACAAATCACGAACAACCCTTGAAAACATGCGCTTTTCAAAGAAATTGATCGATCAGGATTGGTCACGGCAGCAGCCACCAGTAATTGTCTTTTCGACAAATAACTACCATGTGTTGCGAGCCAGTATTTATGCCAAAAAGGCTGGCCTTAACGCAACGGGGATTGGCTCGCCAACGTCCTTTTACTTTTTACCGAGTGCGCTTCTTCGGGAATTTGTGGCGCTATTAGTTCTTTATAAGAAGACAACGGTGACGTTACTAAGTGTGATTGCACTGGTACTGATCTGGTCGTTTACGCATTAATTAAATTTTAAGTAAATAATAAAAAGCCACGCTTTGATTAGCGTGGCTTTTTATCACTCAGTGAGTTGTTACATAACTGCTCGAGCTGGAATCGAACCAGCACACTCTCGATTAACAGTCGAGCGCAGTACCATTGTGCCATCGAGCAAGAATGATTGATTTGATTGACACTAGTATAGCTGACGCTAAATGAAAAGTAAATGAAAATGTTTATTATTTTCTCATTTATTTAGTGGTGAGCAAATGTGCTGCCGCTGGTCCGCAGTATAAAAACGGACGGCAGTATGCTAAAGTGATAGCTATTAGACCACGAAGGATGGAAACAAGGATGTTATTAGCAACAGGAATTAACGCCTATTTTGATCAATTTAAATGGCGGACAGTCGGCCCCCATATCTTTGATGCGGTGTTGCAGATCATACTTTATGCGGCCCTCTTTTGGATAATTAACCGGGTGGCAATTTTTTTGATCGACCGAAGTTTTGACACATATATGAAGGGCCGCCACATTAATGAAAAGCGGGCCCAAACGGTGCACACGCTGGTTCGGAATACCACACGCTACGTGGTGGTATTCTTTGCCATTTACACAATTCTAAGTGCGCTTGGTTTTCCCATTGGCACGTTGATTGCGAGTGCCGGAATTGTGACGGTTATCGTTGGTCTTGGCGCGCAGGGGATCATCCGCGATGTGATTGCCGGCTTTCTCATCTTAATGGAACAGCAGATGGAGGTTGGTGATAGCGTGATTATCAACAACAATACGACAGGGCGGGTGGTTGCGTTTGGGCTCCGGGTGACCACCATTAAGGATGCTGATGGTGGGCTGAACTACATTACGAACAGCAGTATCACCACGATTACAAACCAGTCACGCGGTAACGTGCGGGTGCAAATTGATCTGCCATTACACCAAAATGTCGCCAGTAGCCAAGTGACAAAGGTCGTTAAACAGGTGAATGAACGTTTGTTGCCAAAGCATCCAGAGGTTGTGGGGCGGATCAGTATTCAGGGTCCGATTATGCTGCCACAGACGACCACTGTGGGTGTTTCCGTTACGTTGTTTGTCAAACCTGGTGAGCAGGGGACAACGAAAGCAACGTTTACGACCGCTTACCTTAATGCACTGGGCCAGGCGGGAATTGATCTTTCAACAACGATTGGTAAATAAAAAGCAGCGCTACGAAATTTTTCGCGGCGCTGCTTTTTAATGTGCTGATTGTGTCAGCCAGCGATTAACACTGGGCCAACTATTGTCGTTGATAATGATTCGTGGTGTACTCCGTAAGTCAGTGTGGCGAGTGACGATCCCTGTATTAAGGGTGTAGATAACCTGGAGTGGTTGGCGTTCCAGGAATGATTGAACCTGAGGTGTCCCACTCCCGTATGGATACGTGAAGATCGGTGTTTCGGCACCAATTTTTTCTTGCATGACATCCTGACTGACCGCGTAATCACGACGGAACTTACTGAAGTTCCCAGGAACGTTGAACACCGGAGTTCCGTTACGGGTGAGGTAATGCATGTTGTTTGTGTGAACCGCAAACGTGACCAGGTTGCCCATGTCTTTCTTCATGGTGAGGATTTGTGGCCATGAGGCGAGCTTGGTTCCGTCACGATAGGCGCCGGTGTCACCAGTGATAATGGACACGGTAAACGGGAAGTGGTGCTGCTTCATGACCGGCGCGGCGTTATCAATCGTTGTCCGGTCGATGTCGTCAAACGTTAGCACCACATAACGGCCGTGGATGTGGCGATGTTCGTTTAACATCTGGGTCATTTGGGTGGTTGAAATTACGGTCACGTGGTCGCGTTTAAGCGCGGCCATCTGTTTTTTAAACGTGCTGAGGTTGACGTTGAAATCGTGGAACTGACTGTTGGGTGATAACCGTTCATCTAGCTTAACGGTGTCGGTGTCGTTTAACACACGGTGATAACAGAACACCATGATCCCATTTTGTTTGTGCTGATCGCGGGCCGAGACGGCATAGCTTGGTCGGTTTCCCAGTTCAAACTGAATGCTGCGTTGCACCGTGATGCCGAGAATAACACAAATAATGACAGCGAACCCAGCGAGAAGCCACTTACGCGTTGTTTTGCTCATGATGGCGGGCCCTCCGTTTCAGTGTGTTAATGTGCCATGTGCCGTAAACGGTGATGAGGGCGCTAACGATAACGACAAGCACAGCCATCACCTTATACAGGTGGAGGGACAGGTTAAGCACGAGGTAATCGGCCACTAAATCATCGGAGTAGATCCCCAATAAAAAGCATACGTTGATGTAGATGATGAACCCCGTGATGACCCACAAAACGGCGAGAATAATGAGCCGTCGCAATGACGCCCAGAGTGACGATTTTTTCCGAATGATGAGGTTTTGTTGTGAGTGCATGCGTTAGAGCCCCCGATCTGGACTGCGCCACGTCCCCACTCGTTGCGGATCTAGGAAGAACGAGACCAGGGCACTTAGACAGCTAATGAGGTTAATGAACCAGTAAAAAATAATGTAAAGTGGCAGTAATAATAGGTCATGCCAAGCAATGAAGTCAGACTGTTTGGAGTCCGCAAAGCCGATTAAAAATTGCACGAGACTAATCAGTAATAATAAAAATAAAATGACGCCATCCAACAGAAGTGTTTGGGTGAAAGCAATGGTAAATACGTAAAAGAGGAGCACAAACGCACAGGCGAGGGCCCAGCTATCACTGAGCACCATGTCGAACAAAAGCCACTGGGCGCTGAATGGACCGGTAACAAACATCCCCTTGTTGCGCCACAAGACGTCGTAGCCACCGCGGGCCCACCGCTGCCGTTGGTGAATGAGGGCGCCAATGTGTTCAGGCACGAGGATCCAGGCAACGGCGTCTGGACAATAGCTCACCCGCCACTTATTCCGGTACAGTTGCCAAGTCATGTCGATGTCTTCCGTGATGGCTTGGGGATTCCACCAACCAACATCTTTTAGTGCGCTTGCACGGTAGGTTACGATTACACCAGAAACGGTGGTGATGTGGTTTGTTAAAAAGGCCTGCCCCCGTTTAATGATGTCGATAACCCCGATGTATTCCAATAATTCTAGCCGCCCGAGTAAACTTGTTCGGTTACGGACGACGGGTTTTCCAGCCACCGCGCCAACACGATCGTCATCGTAAAATTGGGCGAGCATGGGGGCCAATGCGTTTGGATCAACCGCACAGTCGGCATCGAGACAGAGGAAAAATTCGCCACTGGCGGCCTGGGCCCCAACGTTTAACGCATGGGCCTTCCCTTGATTGGGTGTAACGGGGACAACGTGAACGGCACAGCGTGACTGATATTGCTCAGCGAGGCGGTGCATTTCTGCTAAAGTATCGTCATCGCTCCCATCGTCAATGAGGTAAACATCGATGGTTTGGTAGGCAAGCGCAACGACGGAGGCCATAACCCCGTTGAGTGTTTCTGCCTCATTATGGGCAGGAATAAGCACAGATACGAGTGGATCACGTTTGTCCGTTCGGGTGTCGATTAGCGGTACAGTTCGGCGCTGAATGGAAAAAAAGATGGAGCTGATGATCCAGATGATGGAAACGATGACTGGATATAAAATGACATATGAACTAATGAATTGCATGAAGCTCCCCTTTACATAGGATCAGATTGGTTGACGGGCAAGGGCAAAAAAGTCGTGGAGAAAGGTCGTTGAGCGGGTGACGATTTGTTGATCAGAAATCTTGCCTGCGTCATCGGCCCAGAAACCAACGCCACTTCCCGTGATGTTGTGGAGTGAGTTTAGACTAGAATCTTCATCGTTATCCCAAATCGTTGGGTCCCAGTTTTCCTTCATGTCGCTACTCATGTAGGCCACGTTTTTTGCTGTCATATTCTTGGGTGAAATGTTGAAGTAGAGGTAATAGTCATTATCATTTTGAACCTTGAACCCCTGATGAATAAGCGTCGGCATGCTAGCCCGTGCTCGCTGAAGCTTTTGTTTAGTGGCACCGTGGGCATCGCCAGTCCAGTTCCAGTAAGTAACCTGAATGTTGTGGTCAAACTGGTTAAGGTCGTGATTCAGAAAGCCGTCATTCCATGCTTCAGGCATGAAGCCGGCTTGCTCCACTGTTTTCGCAACCGCGTTTACGTACGTCACGTACTTGGGATTTGCCTTTGTGCTGCTCGTGAACTCATCGCCACCGAGATGAAAGTATGGGTTCGCTTGGTTGGTGAAAGAAGTCGCAACCTCGTTGTCAATTTGACTAACAAAAGTGCTACTAGCTGTCGTTAACCGCATTTCTGACCCGTAATCGCTTGAGGTTTCGGTAAGTTGTTTGGCAAGCGTCTGTTGGCCACTCGCTTTTAGCGTTGCCACCAGGCCGCCAACGTGAGCGGGGGTGTCAATTTCTGGAATGAGGGTCACATGCTGTTGTTTAGCATAGGTGACCAGGGTTGCGATTTGATCCTTACTATAAAATCGTTGGTGGGTTGTGCTGTTACGCCACACGCCGTCTTTTTGGGTGGCGCGATCGAGCGTTTGGCCCACCGTGTTATTTTCAATGGCGAAACTTTGCTCATCCGTCAGGTGAAGCTGAACGAACTGGCCGTGGTCCTTGGCGACAGTATTAATGAGCGCTTTTAATGTATCGACGTTGTAATAGCGCCGGGCGACGTCAATGGTTAAACCGTTAAATTGACCATTCCGCGGTGCCGCACTAGCAGATCGGCTGGGAATTAGGAAAAGAATCATGATTGGTAACAAAATAAATAGCTGATGCATCCGCTGTGTCATGTGAGCCTCCTTAATCGCGCCTATTAGAATAGTCTCTTCTGGCGAAGATGGGATAGGGTCGCCCCAAGCTTAAAGTAAACTAAAGCATCGCTTAGAAAAGTTTAGTTGAAACGGTTGGGATTTGAAAGAAATCGACATTAAGCGTTACGGTCGGACTGCGATGATTCAAGGTTCCCCGCATAATAATGATGGTCAATAATGGATTCGAATAAATTTCAATTCATGATGGCAATTAATCTGACCGGTGAGGGATTGTTATTGGACGATAAAACTAAATTCCTATGATAGCGGGTGTTTTTATCAGTAAATTCATTGCTAATTTATTGAAAAGACGCCTCATTTTCGCTAAACTAGGGTTAAACATGATTGATATGAAGTTGTTATGAAGACTGTGGGTGAGGGGTTCATGGAAAATAAGTATCAAAAGGTGAAGGATGGGCTAAAAGAAGCCATTCTGGCTGGTCAGTATAAGGTTAACGATAAGCTGCCAACGGAAACAGAACTCATGGAAGCCTACGAAGTCTCGCGTTACACGGTGCGTCGGGCGGTGGGTGATTTGGAAACGGATCACTTCATTTACCGCATTCAGGGTGGCGGGATGTTTGTTCAGGATTGGCACAGAGACTGGTCCACAGAACCGGACAGCAAGATGATTGGTGTTATCACGACACACATTGCGGATTACATTTTTCCAAACATCATTGCGGGGATCGACCGCGTAATTTCTGACGCGGGGTACTCGCTCTTAATCAGTAATACGCACAATGATCATGATAAGGAACGCAAAAGTTTGATTAACATGCTGGATTCAAAGGTGGCGGGGTTGATCATCGAACCGACACAAAGTGCGTTGCCTAATCCTAACCTAGATCTGTACCATGAAATTAAGGATGACCAGATCCCAACACTGTTTATCAATGCGAAGTATCCGAGCCTTGATTTTCCTGGGGTCACAACGGGCGATCAAGCGGCGGAAGAACGGTTGGTTGATTACCTGTTTGAACTGGGTCACCAAAGCATTCTGGGCGTGTTCCAGGTGGATGATAGCCAGGGGGTCGCCCGGATGAACGGGTTTGTCCAAGCGTACCAAGCCCACCCGGAATTTTCGTACAAGAGTAACCAGATTATGTATCAATCCGGAGATGATTTTGCCAAGCTTTCGGAGCGGATTGGGGCGTACATGTCCCTCCCGGAGCGGCCAACAGCAATCGCTTGTTACAACGACCGGTTGGCGATTCAGGTGATGGCCGATTTGCGCAAACGGGGCTTCCGCGTACCGGAGGACGTTTCCGTGGTTGGATTTGATGATTACCAGTTGTCACAGTACATGACCCCGGCGCTCACAACGCTTAGTCATGAAAAGGAACGAATGGGTGCGGATGCTGGGACGATGCTGTTACAAATGCTGGATCAGCAACCCGTCACGGACATTGAGTATCAACCCGAGCTGATTAAACGAACGTCAGCACAAGCACCGGACGTTACGTCTAAATAAGCACAAAAAAACTGATTCCATTTTCAGGAATCAGTTTTTTTGTGCTTATTTAGCAATGTGACCATGCGTAGCTGGATCATCTTCATCAGCGTGTTCACGCAAACCAGCTTCAATTTCTTCAAGTGACTTACCGCGTGTTTCAAGGAAGTGGCGACGGGTAAACCAGATGCAGATCGCACAGATGGCAGCGTAGAACAGGAAGGAGCTTGAGAGGCCAATCGTGCTCAGCATTGCTGGGAATGTGAGAGAAACTAACATGTTGGCGGCCCAGTTAGTGGCCGAACATAATGAAGTTCCGAGACCACGAATGTTTAATGGGAAGACTTCACCAATCAAAACCCAGGTAACGGGTGCCCACGTAGCGGCGTAGAAAGCCACGTAAACGGTTAGGGCAATTGCGCTGACAATGGCAGCAACTTGTGAACCGTTATCAAACTTCAGAATGATACTCATGACTAACAGTGAAAGGCCCATTCCGGAAGCCCCAAAAATCAGCATCTTTTTCCGGTCGATCTTGTCCATTAACAACATGGCAATGATGGTGACGATAACGTTAATGACCCCGATCCCAATGTGGGCAAGCAGGGCAGCGGCAACACCCCAACCAACCTTAGTGAAGATGGTTGGTGCATAGAAGATAACGGTGTTACTCCCGATAACTTGTTGGAAAATGGCGGCACCTAAGCCAGTAACTAATGCAGGCCGAACGGTTTTCCCAAAGAGTTCGTGCCACCCACCAGTTGCTTGACCAGCTTGAACCTGAATGTCAGCCAATGCGGCGTCAACGGCTTCGGCATCACCTTTGTTGGTGTTGATCAAAACGGCTTTAGCTTCGTCAACCTTACCAACTTTGACTAAGAAACGAGGACTTTCTGGTAGGAAGAAGGCACCGGCAAACAAAATCCCAGCGGGAACAGCGGCTAAGCCAAGCATCCAACGCCAGCCAGTGAAGATGCCGGCAAATGAGTAGTTTAAGATGTAGGCCAACAAAATCCCAATCATGATCATCAATTGGAACATTGTGGCAACGGCACCACGCTGCTTTTTGGGTGCCAGTTCTTGGAGATAGGCAGGAATCAGTGCGGATGTGATCCCAACACCAACCCCTAAAATAACCCGGGTCACGAGCAGGAAGTAGAATTCTGGTGCAAATCCTGAACCAAGTGCCCCGATGAAGAAGATGATGGATGCCCACAGAAGTAACTTGCGTCGACCATATTTATCAAGGAACTTACTGGTGGCAAGCGCTCCAATGATGGCCCCGATCAGAACGGCACTAACGACCATTCCCTGTTGCCAAGACCCTAAATTGAGTTGTCTTTGAATGAAGAGGATGGCTCCGGAAACAGACGCAATGTCGTAACCAAAGAGCAACCCACCGAGTGCACCAAACGTATAAATGAATCCATTCGAAACTTTTTTCAACGTTAAACCCTCATTTCTGCATGTTATCAGATGCAACGATCGGACATGATCAAGTTGACTAAGCAATAAAATGGCAAAAGCGATTGATTAAAATTGTTGATAAAAAGAAAACGTTTTCACAAATGAATATACAATATTGGTTCGGATAAATCAATACCACAAAAATTCATTTGATGAAAAAAGACCATCAATTTGTCTTAAACAGAATCGTTTGAAGGGCGTCGCAGCATCACAAAAGATACTAGCACAGACTTTCCTTTAATGAAGTAACTGAATAATGAGACGGTTTACGGCGATTGTAGCGACATAAGTGGGCTTAAGCAGTGATGAAAATGGAACTGGGAAAATTAACTGTGCTTTTTCAAATAAATAAAATTTGTGTTGATTTATTTGAATGAATATTCTAAACTATGGTCGTTGATGAAAATGAAAACGTTTTAATTTAGATTGAATTTGGAGGCACACCGCATGAACTTGATTAAAACAGCTCAGGCCATTACGGCGGGCGAGGTTGCTCTGGGAATTGAACTTGGTTCGACGCGGATCAAGGCGGTGTTGACCACCCGCGATTTTCAAACCATCGCCACAGGAAGTTATGTTTGGGAAAACCAACTGGTTGATGGCGTGTGGACATATCCCTTAGAACAAGTTTGGACGGGGATTCAGGCGAGCTACACGCAACTAGCCGCCACGGTTCAAAGTCAGTATCACTGCCCAATAACGAAACTAGGTGCAGTTGGTGTGAGCGCCATGATGCACGGATACCTTGCGTTTGATCAAGCGGGCGAACAACTGGTTCCGTTTCGAACGTGGCGCAATAACATCACGGAACAAGCCGCTGATGAATTAACGAAATTGCTGGACTTTAACATTCCACAACGGTGGAGCATTGCCCATTTAGAACAGGCCATGCTAAACGATGAGGGGCATGTGAGCCGCATTGACTTCTTAACGACGTTGGCTGGTTATGTTCACTGGCAACTATCGGGTGAACGGGTGCTAGGAATTGGTGATGCTTCCGGAGTCTTTCCGATTGATGAAGCAAGTGGTACATACGACCAAGCCATGTTAGAAGCGTTTAACAACCAGGCACTGGTGCAACGTTATCCTTGGAAGACCGAAGCCATTCTCCCAACGGTTTTGACCGCGGGACAACCGGCCGGCACGTTGTCAGCCGATGGCGCGGCACTACTTGATGTGACGGGCACGCTCACGGCTGGTGCTGTGATGGCACCGCCAGAAGGTGACGCTGGAACCGGGATGGTCGGAACTAACAGCGTGCGGAAACGAACGGGGAATATCTCTGTTGGCACCTCCGCGTTTGCGATGGTGGTCTTAGACCAGCCGCTAACGGCAGTGCACCGGGACATTGACATGGTGACAACGCCAGCAGGGGCGCCCGTTGCAATGGTCCACATTAACAACTGTTCCTCAGACATTAATGCATGGGCCAATATTTTCGGTGAGTTTGCGGCCCAGTTGGGTGTTGATCTTGGCGCAGACCGCCTGTATGAAACGTTGTTTTTGCAGGCGACCCATGCTGATCCCGATGCTGGTGGCCTGGTGAACTACAGTTATCTGTCGGGTGAAAACATCACGAGGATGAACGCCGGGCGGCCACTGTTTGTCCGGACACCAAAGAGCCACTTCACGTTGGCAAACTTCATGGTGACCCAGTTGTACGCGGCGTTTGCACCGCTGAAGATTGGGATGGACATCTTAATGAATGAAGAACACATCAAAACGGACGTCATGATTGCCCAAGGGGGCTTGTTCAAGACGCCGGTCATTGGTCAGCAGGTGTTGGCCAACGCACTGAACGTCCCGATCACGGTAATGAAAACCGCTGGTGAGGGTGGTCCGTGGGGCATGGCCGTGTTGGCAGAGTTTGCGCGGCAACATGATGATCAGGCATTGGCAGACTTTCTCGATGAACACGTTTTTGCTCAGCCTGAAAGCATGACGCTCAGTCCGGAACCTGCTGGTGTGGCAGGATACCAAGAATTTATCGACCGGTATCAGGCAGGATTACCCGTTGAGGGCGCAGCCATTACCGCGATTACGGAACAATAGTGAGGTTGACAAATGTTAGAAAAATTAAAGCAAGAAGTTTATGACGCAAACATGCAACTCCCAGAGCTGGGCCTTGTGACGTTTACATGGGGCAACGTTTCCGGAATTGACCGCGACCGCGGACTGTTTGTCATTAAGCCTTCCGGTGTGGATTACAACGATCTGACGCCGGCAGACATGGTGGTGGTTAACCTTAAAGGTGAGGTGGTCGAAGGGAACATGAACCCATCGAGTGATACACCAACCCACACAGTGTTGTATAACGCATTTCCAAACGTTGGCGGAATCGTGCACACCCACTCACCATGGGCCGTTTCGTTTGCGGCTGCGGGGATGGACGTGCCAGCGCTCAACACGACGGCTGCCGACACCTTTTTCGGTGATGTGCCCGCCGCGGATGCGTTGACGAAGGAAGAAATCGAAGAAGACTACGAGGGCAACACCGGGAAGACGATCGTTAAAACGTTTGCCGAACGGGGCATGGACTACGAGGCCGTTCCCGCCGCCCTGGTGAGCCAACACGGCCCGTTCGCCTGGGGACCGACGCCGGCGAAGGCCGTTTATAACGCCAAGGTACTTGAAGTGGTGGCCGAAGAGGATTACCACGCGTTGCAGTTGACCCGCAACAACATTGAGTTGCCACAATACTTATTGGATAAACATTACTACCGTAAGCACGGCGATAACGCGTACTACGGACAGAACAATGCACAGTCGAAAACACATGCGGTGCATGAATCGTAACCATTACTGACAATAAAAAGGAGTGCTCATTATGTTAGCTGTACCTGATTATGAATTTTGGTTTGTTACTGGTAGTCAACACCTTTATGGTGAAGAACAATTACAAGAAGTCGCCAAGGATGCCAAGGACATTGTTGATAAATTAAACGCCAGTGGAAAATTGCCGTACAAGGTGGTCTTTAAGGATGTAATGACCACCGCCGATGGCATTACCCAATTTATGAAAGACGTGAACTACAATGATAACGTCGCTGGTGTCATCACGTGGATGCACACTTTCTCCCCAGCCAAGAACTGGATCCGCGGGACGAAATTATTACAAAAACCACTGTTACACCTTGCCACACAATACCTGAACAATATTCCGTACGACACGATTGATTTCGATTACATGAACTTGAATCAAAGTGCCCATGGTGACCGTGAATACGGCTACTTAAACGCCCGGTTAGGCATTCGGAACAAGATCGTGTACGGTTTCTGGGGTGACGACGAAACGCAAACTGAAATTGCCAAGTGGGAAGATGTTGCCGTGGCCTACAATGAAAGTTTCAAACTGAAGGTTTGCCGTTTTGGGGACACCATGAGAAATGTTGCCGTTACCGAAGGTGATAAGGTTGAAGCCCAAATCGACTTGGGTTGGACCGTTGATTACTACGGCATTGGTGACCTGGTTCAAGAAATTAGCCAGGTGAGCGACGCGGACATTGATCGTGAATACGAAGCGCTGGAAGCCAAGTACACGATGGTTCAGGGCGACAATGACGCCGACAGTTACAAACGGGCCGTTCGGGTTCAACTCGCCCAATACCTTGGCATCAAACGATTCATGGATCGTGGCGGCTACACGGCCTTCACCACTAACTTTGAAGACTTGTGGGGCATGGAAGCCTTGCCTGGGTTAGCTGCACAATTGTTAATGCGTGACGGCTACGGCTTTGGGGCCGAAGGTGACTGGAAGACCGCTGCTTTGGGCCGCTTACTGAAGATCATGGCGCACAACGAAAAGACAGCGTTCATGGAAGACTACACGTTGGACTTACGTAAGGGTCACGAAGCCATTCTTGGTTCACACATGCTGGAAGTGGACCCATCCATTGCTAGCGACAAACCACGGGTCGAAGTTCACCCATTGGACATCGGTGGAAAAGCTGATCCTGCCCGGTTGGTCTTCACTGGTTCTGAAGGGGCCGCCATTGACGTGACCGTTTCAGATTTCCGTGATGGCTTTAAGTTTATCAGTTACCCAGTTGCTGCTAATAAACCAGAAGCAGAGACACCACATTTACCAGTTGCTAAGCAATTGTGGACACCAACGGTTGGTTTAAAGGCCGGGGCAACTAAGTGGATCGAAAACGGTGGTGGTCACCACACGGTCTTCACGTTTGCGCTGGATGAAGAGCAGATCAACGACTTGGCAACCATGTTAAACGTGAAATCAGTTGTGATCGACTAAGAAAAAACGAGCTGTGATAAGGCCCGGTTAGAGAATGAGCATTAAATAGGAATGACCGATTTTCCGAACCTTGGAAAATCGGTCATTCCAGTTTAAGCGGAATTCTCTGGGCCTTGGAACGCGTTATCACTGGTAGGACTTTGTCACAGCTCGCTAAATTAAAGGAGAACGACAATGACAGTATATGATGACATGCGGGCTGGCCGGCTTTTCGACGTTTACGATCATGACCTTGTGGCACGACGAGCAGCGGCGAGAGAACAGGTGGAGCGGTTTAATGCGCTGGGGGAAACGAACCCAGCAGCCAGTGCGGCCATTATTAAAGGTCTGTTTGGCGCGAGCGGGCCTAAGTGTAGCGTTCACGCGACGTTTCGGTGCGATTATGGCAGCAACATCTACATTGGCGATGACTTTTTTGCTAACTACGACTGTGTGATGCTGGACGTCGCCCCGATTCGAATTGGGCAGCACTGTTTGCTGGGCCCGCACGTTCAGCTGTACTCGGTTAATCATCCAGAGGACCCGTTGCTTCGCCGAAATGGCGCTAAGGGGATTGGCAAACCGATCACACTTGGGGATGACGTGTGGGTTGGCGGTGGCGCCATCATTTGTCCGGGTGTAACGCTTGGGAATAACGTGATCGTGGGAGCCGGGAGCGTGGTGACGCATTCTTTTGGGGATAACGTGGTCATTGGTGGCAACCCGGCCCGGGTGCTGAAGCGGTTGGGTGCGGATCGTTAATTTAAAAGGTGTTACTCGGCCTCGTAGACAGTTTCTTTTGTCGACGAGGTCTTGTTTTGGTTATTTGATTGAAAACGCGAATCACCATGCAGGCTCCGTCTCATCTAACACAAATAGGCATCATGGGCCAAGTGCGCTTCACTTTAATTGAGTGACAGTTGACTAGTTTTCTGGTTGAAAACGCGAATCACCGTGCAGACTCCGTCTCATCTAACATCAAACAGGCACTCACGGACCAAAAGCAGTCCGTAAGTGCCTGTTTGATGTTACCTGAGTGAGCCTAACCGCATGGTGATTCGCTCTGATCTTAAAAATTCGTTCCGCGTTTCCATGCGCGATCAATTCCTGGGTCGTTTCCGACAAGCCACTCGTTTGCAAGAACGTTTCCGCGTTTGCTGGTTGCTTGTATGGATAATCGATGGCGTAGAGCAAGTGCTCCGGGCCCATTTCAGCGAGCATGAAATCTAGTTGCGGTTTCGTTAACATTCCGCTTGGTGAAACATACACGTTCTTTCTGTAGTAATCGGCAAAGGACCGCTTTAGTGGTGTGTGACCGGTAAGCTCGTCATCAAGGCGTTCGAGGAACATTGGCACCATTTCACCCCAGTGGCCGGACACCAGTTTGAGGTTTGGAAACTTGTCAAAAATCCCACTGACAATCATTCGCATGACCTGGATGCCGACATCCATGTGCCAACCGAACCCAGCGAAACTCAAGATACCGGTGGTTAAATCAGACCAATTGTCGTTTTCATAATAGTGGTGTGTAACGCTGGCCGGGATGAATGACGGGTGGAAGTAAACGGGGACGTCAAGGTCGCTTGCCGCCTGGAAGATTGGCAAAAAGAAGGGGTCGTCAAAGAAGCGGTTATCGTAATTGCCCTTGAGCAGAACACCCTTGAGCCCAAGTTTTGTGACCGCGTGGTGCAGTTCCGCAGCCGCAGCGGTTGGATCGCCGACTGGGAGAACCGCTAGGCCAGCAAACCGGGTTGGGTTGGCGGCAATCACGCTAGCGAGTTCATCGTTAGCCAGTTTACAAAGCGGAATGGCAACGTCTGGTGCCAAGTTTTGTGGTGATGAATTTCCGTAAGACAGTAATTGCATATCAATGCCGTGCTGATCCATGTAGGCCAGCCGTTCGCTGGTCACATCCTGCATTAAGGCAGGACTGGGCAGCTCGGTCTGCATGTAGTGGCGCATTTCTGGGCTCATTGTTGGGATCGCACCAGTAGTGCCGTTTGCCGCTTGAATGGCGGCGGTAACGGTGGCGGATTCAAAGTGTTCTTCAACGGTAATTAGTTTCATGGTGGACTCCTTTATAAAGTTGCTGGATTAATTTGAATAACTAAATTGTAGGGCGTTCCACGATGAAGACCAATCACGATGTGAGACAAATGGCGTATAATGTCTCGTATGAAAACAGTAAAAATAAATCTTGATCACCAATTGGTCGTTGATGCGCGCATTATGAAAACACACGCGGCAGTGATGACGACCCTTACGGCGGCCTACCAGGCTGGGCGCCCGTTTAACACGGTAACGGTCACAGAAATCGTGGCTAATGCTGGCGTTAGCCGGGCAACATTTTATCGCCGGTATCAAAACCTTGGGGATGTGTTGATCGTTGCGTTAATGGCTGTCCTTCATCAGTTTGAACAGCGGGTCGATGCCCGAGCAAGCATTGATTTTGAGCAAGGGACAACAATTATTACGGCATTGATTCGAGAACACGGACAGCTGATTCGCCTGCTTCAGTGGGCGAATCAACGCGAGGCGGCTGAACAACTGTTAACCGGTGAAGTTTTAAACGTCTTAACGTTGCGGGACCATCAAGCAGCGCACCGGCAACTGATTGGGGCGTGCATGGGGGCAACGTTATGGGCGTTTGCTAGCCAAATAGCGGCGTTATCGCCAACACCAAGTCTTGACGAGGTTCGAACGCTATACCAACTACTCGTGTCACATCAACTTTAAACGGGGTTCACTAGGGTCTGCCCCCGGGCTGTGCTAAAGTAGACAAAGACATTTTTAAACGGCAGGAGGTGAACCTTTTTTGGCAAGCATTAAACTAGGCATTCGGGAACTGGTGGAATTCGTCTTACGGAGCGGGGACTTAAATCCGCAAACGGATGGTAGTCATAACACGGCGCAAATGGGCGCACGGATCCATAAGGAATTACAAACAGAACGGTTGGCGGCCCATCCTGATTACCAAAAGGAAGTTGGTCTGAAAATCCCGGTGATGATGAATGGTCAAGAATATTCTGTTCATGGTCGTGCTGATGGGATTTTTACGACGGATGAAACGGTGCACATTGAGGAAATCAAGACGTCTGGATTAGCGTTTGAAGATGTGCCGGAGAGTACGCTGGCCTTGTACTGGGGTCAGGCGAAAGTTTATGGATACTTGCTCATGAAGGAGCGGGAACTGACTGCGGTTACGCTTCAACTCACCCACTATCAGGTGGAGGACGACGCCATTACCGTGACGGAGCAAGTGCTGACGTTGACGGATGCTGAAACGTTTTTTCAACAGCTAATTGACGAATACGAAGCGTGGTTGATCTTACGGGCAGATTTGCGAAAACAACGGGATGAGTCGATCAATGCACTGGCGTTTCCGTATCCGGAGTATCGAAATGGTCAGCATGAGCTGGCTGTCGCCGTGTACAAAACCATCATGCTTAAGAAACAGTTGCTGGTGGAGGCGCCCACGGGAACGGGGAAGACAATTTCAACGCTTTTTCCAACCATTAAGGCAATGGGCACGGGCCTCATCCAACGCACGTTCTACCTAACGGCAAAGCAAAGTACCCGCCGTGTTGCGGAAGACGCCCTTGCCCTAATGGCGACTGATGGGCTTGCTCTAAAGAGCATCACACTAACGGCCAAAGAGACGATTACGTTCCCAGAGGAAGCAGATGTTTTACCAGTGGATAATCCGTTTATGTTGGGCTACTACGACCGCTTGAAGCCAGCGTTAATGGATATTTTAGCGCACGAAAATCAGTTGACTCGTGCGGTGATTGAAACGTACGCCCGAAAGTACACGCTGGATCCGTTTGAATTTTCACTGGATGCCAGTGTGTTTTGCGACGTGATTATCTGCGATTATAACTATTTGTTTGATCCCCAGGTGTACCTGCAACGCTTCTTCAGTGATGCGGATGAGGATAACTTTTTCCTTGTGGATGAAGTGCATAATTTGGTGAATCGCGCCCGTGAAATGTATTCAATCACGGTAACGGAACGGGCCGTTTTAGCGCTTAAACCGCTGTATAAGAGTGATCGGCGGTTCCATCGACAGGTGAATGCACTGGCACGAACGTTTAAGGACTTCAAACAATTATTAACCGAGCAACATCAAGAAGAACTGGTGTCGCAACCGGAGCTAACAACGTTTAGTCAGGCAGTGGAACGGTTTGTCCTCTTTTTGGGGCGGTGGCTTCCGAAACATCCGGATGACAACGATTTAAGCGTTGTGCTGGATCTATACTTTGCGTGTTTAAATTATCTACATTTATGTGAGGAATATGGTCCGATGTACCGGACCAGAATCTTCAAAACGAACCAGGGGGTGGCGGTGCGTTTGGTGTGTTTAGATCCCAGCTCATTTCTCAACCGGTCGCTTCATTTAGGGCGTGGGGCGGTCTTGTTTTCCGCAACGGTTTCACCATTGGCCTACTATCAGCGCGTCCTGGGTGTGGATCAAGATGGACTTACCTATCAGCTGCCCTCACCGTTTGTGCCAGAACATCAAGAAATTTTGGTGACCGACTATCTTCAAACGACTTATCGGGAGCGAACGGCAAACCAAGCGGCACTGTTGGCGAGCATCGAGGCACTGATTGATGGGCAAACCGGAAACTACCTGATCTTCTTTCCCTCGTATGGGTATCTTGAAACGGTGGCCACAGCGTTTGAACAAGCTCACCCAACGATGACAATCATTCGGCAAACGGTGGGCATGACCGGCGATGATCGGGACGCCTTTCTTGCAGAATTTCAGGCTGCCCCGGCGAAATCGTTGGTGGGGTTTGCGGTCCTCGGCGGAATCTTTTCGGAGGGGATCGATCTGCCTGCTGACCGGTTGATTGGGGTGGGCATTGTGAGCGTGGGTCTGCCAGGGTTGAACTCAGAAACGGATTTAATTAAGGATTATTTCAACGGGAACAATGGCCGCGGGTTTGAATTTGCGTACCAGTTACCCGGGTTTAATAATGTGCTCCAAGCGGCAGGACGATTGATTCGTAGTCGGCATGATCGTGGAATCGTGGTGCTGATGGATCAACGGTTTGCCCAACCACGGTATCGGCAAATTTTCCCGCAGCATTGGCAACACTGGCAACAGGTTGGCAGTGTTCAACAACTCACAGCACAAATCGCTACGTTCTGGCAACGGGAGGGCTAAAGATGGCAACGTTATTAACAACAGAAGAAATCAAAACGGCTAAAGAATGGATTGCTGAATCGCCAACACTAGAAGGATTTGTCCCGAGTGAAGGGTCGCTAACCCCACGGTTTGTGTTGGTTAGTGAGGCACCCGGGGCGACAGAAGCGGCGGTGGGGCATCCGTTTCAAGGCCCAGCTGGTGCGACACTGGACGACTGGTTGGCCAAAATTGGTGTGACCAGGGACGAACTCTACCTGACGGGGGCGGTTCGGGCCCGGCCGTTTAGCGAAACGAACGGGCGTAAGCGAGACCGAAAGCCAACAAGCGCTGAGATTGCCCAGTTTGCGCCGCTCCTCGACCACGAGTTGGCGGCGTTAACTGGTCGTTTGTTGGTGCCACTTGGAAACACGGGCCTTCAGCGATTGTTAGGGAACAAGCTGAAAATCTCGCAGGTTCATGGACAACTGTTAAAGAGCCCCATCATGGAGTGGCATCCGGCAACAAAGCGATTCCAGCCGGGAAAAACAACCTATTCGATTTTGCCGCTGTTCCATCCGTCGTACATTCGGCGGTTCCCAGGAAAACAGGAGTTAGTGGCGGCTGATTTAGCCATGCTTCAGTCAATTATGTAAAACAAGCACCCAGCGGCGGTTAAACGTCGCTGGGTGCTTGTTTAGTTGTGAGTTCAAGTAAGAGATGAGCCGTGGCTATTTTGTTGAAGCAAAATACTGTTTAAAAATGGCAACGGCGGCATTATCTGGGCTGTCAGGGAACATCTGCTGTAAGACGTCCTGCTTAGGGATCCAGTCGGCCACGGCGAGCTCTGCTGATTTTGTCAGTGGTTGTTTAGATGTTACCGCCGTGTAGCCATGCATCAGGGTCTCTGTTTTGGAGAACCAGTACGTCCCGGCGTAAGCAACATGATCTAAGGAAATCCCTAGTTCTTCGTCGACCTCTCTTATGGCTGCTTGTTCAGCGGTTTCACCGGGTTTCATGTACCCACTAATGAGTGACTTATAGTCTGTTGAAAGGTACGGCATTTTAACTAGGGCCACGTCGTCGAATTCATCGGCAACTAAAACAATCACGCAATCCGCGAAGGTGGGAAACCAAAAGCGCTGGCAGCTTGAGCAATAAGGGGTTAGCCCGTCGTCACCAGCCTCCTTTTCAATCAATTTGGTGCCACAAGTGGGACAATATGTATAAACCATGTTAACGAAGCCTCCGTGAATTTGTCGTGAGCCCGGCTGAAACTGGCCCAACCTCGTATTAATAATATAATTTTTTATTTGTTGCTGGTGGCCGTAATTGGGAATTCTTTGGTGAATTTTAGTAATGGGAGTGTTTATGCTTGAGATTTTAACTGTAATATTTATAATTACAGTTAAAAGAAAACCCAATCATTTTTTACTAACGGAGGTCAATAAAATGAGTCGAATCTTAATTTTAGGTGCCAGTGGTCGAATTGCTCAATTTGCACGAGCAGCACTTTTGGCGGACCAAACGACGCAATTAACGCTATTTGCCCATCATGCTAGAAAACTAACGGATGTGGACAACGCCCGGGAAACGGTTGTTGAGGGCGATGCTGCTAACGTGGCTGATTTAACAGCCGCAATGAATGGCGTCGATGTGGTGTACGCAAACTTGGCGGGCCGAAACATTGAGGCCCAAGCGCAGGCAGTTGTCAGCGCAATGAAGCAAACCGGTGTCCGGCGGTTGATCTGGATTTCAACGTTGGGGATTTATGACGAGGTTCCGGGGAAATACGGTGAGTGGAACCACCAGATGTTGGATGACGGGTATTTGCCGACGTACCGGGCGGCCGCACAGGTGATTGAAGAAAGTGATCTGGATTACACGATCATTCGGCCAGCATGGTTGCAGAATAATGATGAAGTTGATTATGAACTGACGCAAAAGGGTGAGCCATTTAAGGGAACTGAGGTCTCACGAAAGAGTATCGGAACGTTGGTGGCAAAAATTGCACTGGCACCGACGGACTACGTGGGCGCATCACTGGGTGTGGATAAACCGGGAACGGATGGCGATAAACCAGCCTGGTATTAAAAGACAGAGCGAAAAAAGACGCGGTTAGGCCGCTTCAGGTAATGCAAACAGGCATTCATGGGTGATTTTTGCCCATGGGTGCCCGCTTGCATTAGATGAACTGAGGCCTGCGTCTTTTTTCGCGTTTGCGGCAGTCAGAACCAGAGTTCATGGGTGATTTTTGCCCATGGGTGCCTGTTTACATTACCTGAACTGAGGCTTGCGTCATTTTTCGCGTTTGCGGCAATGGTAAAAAAAGTTGTTATTAGGGCTTGTCTTAGAGTGCGCTGGAAGGTCTAAAGTTAGTCTTCGTTAAATTAAGTAACGGAGGCATCACAATGAAAGACAAGCGGTTTGGCATCATTTTGCCAATTATTTTATTGAGCTATTTTATGATTCTTTTGGATAATTCAATCGTTTTTACCAGTACGGTTAAAATTGCAGCAGACCTACACATGGGCGCGCAGGCGCTTGCCTGGGTCACCAACGCGTATGCGTTAACGTTTGGTGGGTTACTCTTGCTGGGCGGCCGCGCGGGTGATTTGTTTGGTCGGAAACGGGTCTTTATGTGGGGACTCGTCATTTTTAGCATTGGTTCCTTAATGGTTGGGCTCGCAACGAACGCAACGATGATTATTTCAATGCGGGCGCTCCAGGGTGTTGGGTCTGCCATTTTGGCACCAACAACGTTAGCGCTACTAATGGATAGTTACCAAGGACCACAGCGTGTTCGGGCAATTGCTTACTATGGGGCAACTGGTGGGCTTGGCGCTAGTTTTGGTCTGGTAATTGGGGGTGTTATCGCAAGTTACCTGTCCTGGCGGGTTGGCTTCTTACTAAACGTGCCGTTGGGTTTAGCGATGCTAGTGCTTTCCGCAAAGTTTATTCAGCGCCAAAACGGTCAATCGAGGGCACTTGATTGGTGGGGCGCAGTGACGTCTGTCATCGGTGTAGCCGGTCTGATCTACAGTGTCAGCGGTAATGCCGGGGCCGGCTGGGCCGGCATTGTGGCGGTGATTTCATTAGGACTATTTGTGTGGCAGGAAGCGCGAAGCCACGCGCCATTGATGCCCTTACAATTGTTTGCCAATAACGAGAGAACCAGTGCATACATTGCCCGGTTCTTCTTTCTTGGTGCAATGATCAGCTACTTTTTCCTTACGCCTCAGGCAATGCAGCACGTATATGGCTACACGCCATTAATGGCGGCCATCGGATTCTTGCCGGAAACCGTGCCACAGTTTGTGAGCGCAACGGTGTTATCACGATTAAACGGTCGGTTTACAAACACACAGTTATTACTGTTTGGGATGATTACAACGTTAATTGGTATTGTGTTTGGCGCCGTTATGGGGGTTCAAGCAGGTTATTGGTTGGCAATTGGCCTACCGATGGTGATTATTGGGATTGGTCAGGGGTTTGTTTTGAGTCCGCTAACGGTCGCTGGTGTCGCGAATACGGATGCGACGATTGCTGGTTCGGCGTCTGGTGTTGTTAATACGGTCCACCAGGTGGGAAGCTCATTTGGGCTCTCCGTCATCGTTGCGTTAACAAGTCACTACGCAATGCCACAGACGTCCTTTGACCATGCCTTATGGCTGATGGCCGGCTTTGTTGGGGTGGCACTGGTGGCAAGTTTAAACATTTTACGGCGTGATCATCATTAAAAGGAGAAAACAAGATGAACATTAAACGTGCAAGTGAGCTCACGGGCGTTTCGTCAACAACGATTCGGTACTATGAAAAGGAAGGACTGGTTCCACCGATTGATCGAAGTGAGACAGGGGTTCGCGAAATTGATGAGCGCATCATTCGTCGAATCATGTTTGTCAAACAAATGCGTGGTGCAGGCATGCCGATTGAGGCATTGCTTAACTACATTCAGCTGTTTGACGCTGGGGAAGATAACCGGAAGGCTGAATTGGCCATTCTAACGGAGCAAGCGGCCATTATGGAAGAAAAACGGGATGATCTGCAGGCTGCGATTGACCATTTACACTGGAAGATTGCTCACTTTAATGACCACATGGCGATGACGGAAGCAGAATTGACCGCGTTGGAACGAGTAGGGCGAGCGGATTAGGAAACTTTTCAATGATATCGAGACAAAAACCACCTTGGAAGTGAATGCCTCCAAGGTGGTTTTTGTCTTAGCTCTTTAGGTTACTGACTTAACA
Organism: Furfurilactobacillus sp. WILCCON 0119; assembly: GCF_053471565.1. Lineage (NCBI taxonomy): Bacteria > Bacillati > Bacillota > Bacilli > Lactobacillales > Lactobacillaceae > Furfurilactobacillus > Furfurilactobacillus sp. WILCCON 0119. The sequence continues at coordinate 135,214 of NZ_JBPCCV010000003.1, read as the reverse complement.
GGGATTAACTACAGGACAGTTAGTTTTGCCGTGAAGCTGTTCGTTAGGGCAAGCGGCTGGCAAACAAGTTACCAATTGAACGCTTCATAGTAAACCTTGTTTGGTGACACCCCGTGGGCGTGCAACGCTTGCCGCCAGGTGTGGCCGAGCAAACGGGGACCAGACAGAAGGTACGTTGTGTTTGGAACCGTAAACGTTGAGACCGTTTGGGTAACGTCAAACCGACCGGCCTGAAGGTGAACGGTTAATTCAGGTCTGGTCGTCGCAAGCTGGCGGAGTTCATCAGCATAGATCAACTCTTGCTCTGTGTGTGCTGTGTAATACAGCGTGATTTTTTGATGGGGATGGGCCGCGATGAGCGACAACATGGGAACAATGCCAGAACCGCCAGCAATGAGCACCAGGTGGTCAGCTGGTTGTTCCTTTAAAACGGCGGCGAAGCGCCCAAAACCACCCTCAACAGCCGCCTTGGCGCCAAGTGGAAGGGACTGAACGAGGCGTGAAAAGTCGCCATCACCACGAATTGCGAGAACGATTTCACCAGTTTCGGTTACCGCATTGACCACGGAGAATGGATGAAGTTCCTTTAGGTGGTCAACGTTTGTAAAATTCACAAAAACGTAGTCACCAGGCTTGATGGTCACCTGATTTGGCCGCTGAAGTTGAAGCCGAAATTCAAAAAAGTTGGGCGCTAGTTCACGTTTATCAACCAGGGTGGCTGCGGGCAGTCCCCAAACGTGGGTGGCCTTGTGAATGAGGTAAGCAGCCAGCACGAGAATGGTGTAACCGTCAAAGAAAATCATAAAACTGGTTATCGACGTCACGTAGCTAATTAATTGAACGTGAAGGAAGACCAGTGCCACGGCAATTAAGTTTAACCGGTGGAGCCAGATAGAGAGTTCATGGTGAAAAATCACCTCAAGCCGGTGCTTTAATTGGTCTAACAGTGGGATCCGGCTGGTTAGCCAACCGGCCATAAAAATCAATGAGTAGAGCATGAGGCCAAGGAAAAGGTCAAACGCCCAATCACCAGTCTGCTTGATTAAACCACCTGATGACGTCTCCGTTTTGTGTAAATAGGCGAGACCGATGGCAAACATACTGAGCATCCTGTGGATGAAGTAGACACTCGGTAAGCCAATGAGCCGGTCCAACCACCGTGGCCGGGTGCTTAGATAAATAGCTGCTAAAAAACCAGACGTACGCGATGGACCCAAATTGAATGGCTATGGCTAACGCTTCACTTGAATAAATGGTGGGTAAACCGAGTGCGAGTGTCTGAATCAACGGTAGGGGGATAACAAATAAAATCACCAACCAGACGAGTCCGTTTAGGTAAGGAACTTTTTTCAACATGGGATCAGCCTCCCTAAATAGCGATTGCACAGTCGTTTTGATCAATGAGCAGGCCAGCGGTTGAATACTGCTGACTAAATTGAAGAAACGCTGATTGACCCATTGAAACCGCAGCGGTGGCGAGAATGTCAGCCTCAATGAGGTCTAATGACAGAATGGTTGCTTGTTGCAATGTTTTTTGATGATCTGTGCGAACAATGTGTTCACCATGGCGACTGGTTCCAGAAGTTGCGATTGCGCCATTTTGGAGCGCATATTGATGGCAGAGGTGGTCAGGTGCTTGCGGGTCTTCAATGCCAATGTGCCAAGTAAACGTTTCGCCTTCTGCAACACCTAGTTGCATGTCACCGGCACCATTAATTGCCGCGGCGACCAGCGTGCCATCCAGTAGGTGTGGCTGCAAAAAGCGTTCAAACGCCCGCTGAATGGCCCACCCTTTGACCAGACCGGTGGGATCGTAGTGATTGTTAAAGAAGGGGTTAAACGCCCCCTTGGTGAGGGTCATGGCCGTATCGGCGAATGCGTACACTTCCTGAAATTCAGCGGTGAAATCAGCAGCTTTCAGTTGGTCATGTTGATAGCGGGAGACTAGGGAATCAGTTTTAAAGGGAGAAAAATCGTCATCAATGTGTGTTAAGTACGTCAAAATGTTGGTCTGGACGGTCGTGATCTGTGCCGCTGTCAGGGGCCGGGTTGCTGGGGCAACCAATTTAATGGTGAATGGCATTGCCATGGCCGTTAGTTGAATTGTTTTCATTACATCGCCGCCTTATTTAATGCGTCCTGAAGGGAACCAGTAAAGCCTTTATACGTTTCACTAGCGCCTGAAACAAGTTGAATGTTGGCACTTTGTTTTTTAACCGCTTCTGATTTATAGATGGGTAACGCGCGGGCATTAACTTGCTTATCATGGTCGTTATCATTCGGATAGGATAAGACCTTTACGGTTGTTAACTTCCCGTTCTTAATGGTCGCTTGAACCTGAACGGCACCCCATTTTGTGGCAGTTGCCTGGCCCGTATACACGCCACTTTTATAGGTGCCAGCGGACTGAGTGCGACTGCTGCTGGCACTATTAAGATTGCTGGTTGTGGATTGGCTTGAGGTTGTTTGACTGGATGTTGTTTGTTGATTTGTAAGACGATCTTTGATGAATAAAAAATAACCATCAATAATCATGGCACCAGCGATAATAATTGCGATCAGACTTCCGATTACTTTTTTCATTAGCGGACCTCATTTCTAAAATTTATTTGATTATGAACGTTACGGGTAAAGGTAACCTTATAAAGAGGTTAAGAGTGTTTTACGGGGTGAACCGATAGGGTTAGTTTTAAAATGCTTTTATTTTTATATAGAAATGGGTTAATTGACCTAAGGTACGATGATTTTTTGTATAATTTAGGTGACCTGTTAAAATGGTTGTATTAATTCATTTATTTTAGTCAATTGACTACATGATTGGGGGATCATCAACATGAAAAAGACACGCTTACGTGTTGCGTTACTTGGTGTTGCATTATTAATGGGTGCCGGATTAGCCGGATGCGGGAATAATACGGGTGCTACTGCTTCAACGGATCAAAGTAGTGCCTCAAGAAGCAGCAAGGTTAGTTCACAAAAGGAATCCAAAAAGGCCAGTTCATCAGAATTAGCCACTTCTTCAAGTGCCACAACACAGTCTTCTAGCCAGGCAAGTCAGTCCGTTACGGCGTCATCATCTAGCTCGACGGATAAAGCGTCTGGAAGTTCCAGTGCGACAGCAACCAGTAAAGCAACGACGGCGGTTGCAAAGAGCGCCGCTGCGGGTGATTTGAATGTTGCGGCCATTGATAACGGTGACATTAGCTCAATGGTTGGGACGTGGAAGAACGGCGCTGGTGACGTGTTGACTATTAATGCTGATGGAACAACGGGTGCGAACATGACCATTAAAACGGTGCCTAACTCAGAACAAACGAGTGGTGTGCCATATGTGAATGTGATGGACGGTTACGTTGGTGCCGCAGCCATTGGATTATATCAGGCCGGGTTTAAGAACCCCGCGGGGGATCAATCAGACACCTCAAAAGCACGGTTAACGATTTCACAACAAAACTCAGATTTTCCTGCCTCAAGTTACTACTACCGGCAGTAATTAAAAGTATCACGGTAATAAATGGTTAAGTCAAAAAATCCACCTAAGAATGATTTTCTTAAGTGGATTTTTGTGTCCTCTCCCGTCATTAATCGTGATCGAGCGACAATTTGATTTTTTGAATGGTGTCATCCGTTTCAACCGGGGTGAAAACGTACATCCGCAGATCAACATTATCACCAACGATAAAGCTCGTTTCATCGAAATGAACTTCACCAACAACAGGAAAAAACATTGTCTTATGGCGTTCAATTTCAGGGCGGATGTCATGTTTTTGCCAGAGTTGATCAAAAAGGGGACTGTCCGCGCGCAATTGCTGAACGAAGGCTGTTAATTCGTCATCGGTCGTTAACGTTGCGTACTGTTGGCGAAACCGGCCCACCATGTTACTGGCCACGATTTGCCAGTCAGCAATGACCCGTTGAAAGGCCTCATCCGTAAAGAGTTCGCGGAGCAGATTACGGTGTAAAAGCGCATGACCAACAATTGTTGAAGCAAATTGGGCTGTGAGGGTATTAACGGCCACAAAGTTCCAGCGTTGATCGAGAATGACGACGCCGGAGAGGGGCCAACTGTCAATGGTCCGCTGGAGCATCGGGTTGATTTGTTCAGTAAACGGTGGCGTTGTGGTCGGTTGATTAACACCCGTTAACGTGAATAGATGGGTAGCCTCGGCGGGGCTTAATTTAAGGGCGGCAACCAGCCCGGTCACAATCTGTTCAGAAACCTGAATGTCACGGCCCTGCTCCAACCAGGTGTACCAGGTCAGACTCATGTGGGCTAGAGCAGCTACTTCTTCACGCCGAAGCCCAGGCGTTCGGCGGTGGCCAGTTGTTGGTAAGCCGACCTGGTTAGGTTGCAGGCGTTGCCGCCGCGTTGTTAAAAAATCGGCCAGTTCTTGCTGACGTGTTGATGACATTAAACCACACTTTCCTATTATGATTTATCCTAGTATAAATGAACATCTTATCCTATTAGTGAACTTCATTATAATTGATTTTATCAAAATGAACAGGAGCAAAGATGAAATGACAGAAACGGTGTTGGTAACGGGTGGTTCAGGGTATATCGCTGAATATTTAATCGCTCAGCTTTTAGCAGATGGACAACAGGTGCGGGCCACGTTACGATCCATGAAACGGGCTGAGTCAGCTCGTGCAGCGATTGCAAGTCTTGGTGCGCCACACCTCGACGACTTAACGTTTGTTCAAGCTGACCTAAGCGCTGATGCAGGGTGGTCAGCCGCAATGACTGGTGTGGATCGGGTCTACCACGTGGCGTCTCCGTTTCCAATGACCATGCCCAAGGATGAAAATGATGTCATTATTCCAGCCCGTGAAGGGGTTAAACGCGTCCTGACGGCGGCTGCTTCCGCAGGTGTCAAGCGCCTGGTGATGACCGCGGCCTTTGGGGATGTGGCGATGGGGTACGACAAGAGCCACAACGATCATGTTTATACTGAACGCGACTGGAGTAACGTCGCCCCTGATTCAAAAATTACGGCTTACTATAAGAGTAAAACGTTGGCGGAACAGGATGACTGGAAATTTGCAACGGCACATCCAGAAATGGAGCTTGTGACAATGCTGCCGGTTGCCGTTTTGGGTCCGGTCATCGGCCCGCGCATCACGGGATCAAACTCGCTGATTGAAAGCTTGGTTAAGGGCACGATGCCAGGGTACCTTCATTTTTACATGCCGATTGTGGATGTTCGTGACCTTGTTTCTGCGCACATCCTCGCAATGACCACACCAGCGGCAGCTGGGCAACGGTTTATCATCAGTAACGGCCAGGCCCTAAGTTTTAAGGGGATCGGCACCATTTTAGCAAACGGCGTAACGGCCCCCATGAAATTGCCGCGGGTGACACTGCCAAACTGGGCAATCTATCTGTTGGCACCGTTTAACGGGCAGGCGCGTGATGTCATTCCTGAATTAGACGTTAGACGACAAATGTCGAGTCAACATGCAGCGGATGTTTTACATTGGCACCCACAGTACACGGTGGCTGACACCATTGTGGCAACGGCTAATTCGATTTTGGCATTGTCGTAAGCACTCCTTTTCCTTAGGCAGATTTTAGTTAACCGGGTCCGTTCAACGTGATTATGATAAGCTGGATGTACAGTAAATGAAGATGGGATGTTAACTAATGAGTAAAGGACGATTAACGGCGTACACCGACGCAATTTTGGCAATCATTGCTACGATTTTGGTGCTGTCGCTACCAGATCTTAATAGCTTTTCTTACCACGCGTTGGCCAGTCATTGGCAGGCCTACATTATTTATGTGATTACGTTTCTCCAATTGATGGCGATTTGGTTAAACCACCACAATCTGTTTGCTGGCCTGAAAAAAATCACGGGCGGGATTTTCTGGGCAAACGCAATCTGGCTACTGGTGATTTCCTTCTTGCCGTATGCGGTGAAATGGGTCGGCGAGTATCCCAACAAGTGGCAACCAGAAACGTTTTACGTGTTCATCATTGTCCTTGGGAGTGTCATGTTTTCCTGGCTCCGGGTGATCGCGGGCCGAACAAACGGGTTTAAGGTGAAAATTCGCAACTGGATCTATGTAATCTTTGTTCCGGCGGTGATCGTGACCTACTTCATTCCGTTTTTTGGAATCGTGACAGCTGCATTCTTAATCATCAATTTGATTATGAACCCAATGGATCGTGACCTGCTTGACTAACGTTAAAAGGCTGAACCCGAGATGATCTTTTGGGTTCAGCCTTTTTTGATATTACTGATTCAATTGTTGATCTGACTTTAAGAACAAACTGAGGATAACACCTAAGGCGCCAATTGCGGTGGCAGCCCATAGTGCGGCGTGAGCACCGTTAACAAGGGCTTGATGAATTCCCGTTGTGAAGGCTTGCCGATCCGTTTGCAGTAGTTTGGCGCTTGGTGACGTGGTGGTTGCAACGTTACTCATAATCGAAACAAGGATGGCCGTTCCGATGGCCGCACCAATCTGGCGCACCATGTTATTACTGGAGCTCCCGTGACTGATTAAATCACGGGGGAGTGATTGCATGCCAAGCGTACTGGCTGGCATCATGACAAATGACAGGCCGACATTGCGGATGGCGTAGGCAAGGATGACTAGCCAGATGGGTGTGGTTAACGTAATGAAAGTCAGTGCTAAGGTGCTGAGCGTCATGACGAGAACCCCAAAAATTACAATGGTGCGTCCCTTGCCGGCGCCTAAGAGTTTTCCGGCGAGGGGACTCATTAAGAACATGACGATGGCCCCGGGGAGAAGCGTTAATCCAGACTGGAAGGCCGTTAAATTACGGACGTTTTGCAAGTAAAGTGGCAGAATGAATTCAACCGCAACCATGCTGATTTGGGCAATTGCACTGATAATAGCAGCGAGGGCAAAGTTTCCCTGGCCAAAGACCCGGAGTTGAAGAATGGGATTTTTGATGCGCCCCTGCCGAAACAAAAATAGCGCTGTGATTATGCTCCCACAGATAATTGGCGCAATGGTACTTGCGGCCCCCCAGCCGTGATTACCAACGTTTGAAAAACCAAAGAGTAATAGACCAAAGCCACTCATCGAGTAAATTACGGAGGGCCAATCAAGCGGAATGACGCGGTGTGGCACAACGTCGGCCATGAAGAAGAGCCCCATTAAGACTGCTAAAATAATAACGGGAAGCATTGCGATGAAGATGGAGTGCCAGCCCCATGTATCGACTAACCACCCGCCTAGTGTGGGCCCGACGGCTGGTGCCAAACCGAAGACGATGCCGAGCAGGGCAGTTGGGGTACTCCGTTCATCCTTGGGGTAGACGGAAAAGAGAATGGTCATGGCTAACCCAGAAAGAATCCCGGCACCCATGGCCTGGACAAAGCGGCCGAGGAGTAGCCAGCCAAAACTTGGCGCAAAGGACGCAATGATCGTCCCAAATAAAAAGATGAGTTCGGTGGTGACAAAGAGGTGTTTCGTATTATACCGATCAGCCAGCCATGCGGTGATGGGGATGAGAACGCCACTAACCAGAGCGTAACCAGTGGATAGCCATTGAACGGTCGCAGTGCTCAGACTAAATGCGGTCATTAACTTTGGCTGGGCCACGGAGAGAATGGTTTGGTTGAGCATTGTAACAAAGGCGCTAATAACGACGGCTGCGACCAGGAACCGCCGATTGTACGTTGTTTTCATGAGTTTTGAGCCTCCGAAAAATATAGTTAGACATCTAACGATTTGTAACTATAATCGTTAGATATCTAACTGTCAAGCACACACCGATGAAAATTGACTAGATTCCCATGCTATACTAGTAAAAAAGGTGCTGTGGAGGCCGCTAATGGCAGTGAATGGGCAACAAATCAATAATTTAATTAGGGAAATTGGGATTACGCAACGGCGACAACTGGAGACGCGGTTACGAACAGAAGTTAACGTGACCCCTGAACAGGGCCGTGCACTCCAGATGGTCGCGGCCAAACCAGGATTAATTCAACGCGAAATGGCCGATATGTTTAACCGCCGGGGAGCAAGTGTTTCAAGTTTGCTCCAAAATCTTGAGCGTGATGGCTTGATCACTCGGCAACGGGCGGCGAATAACGGCCGGAATAAACAAATTTTTTTAACGGAAGCGGGGCAACGGCTGGTTGATCGAATTCAGGAAGAGTTTGAACAGGCAAATCAAGGTGTGACGTCACAGCTGACGGTGGACGAGCAAAAAATGCTCATTCAGCTCCTTCAGAAATTAAACAACGGTGAAGCTGATCATGGCGACACACTTTAATGCAAATAAAAATGACCATCACTGGGACCCCGCCGCTTTGGCTGATTCCCAGTAATGGTCATTTTTGCATTGATTGTGATTAAGGTGTGCTGTTTTTAATGAATGAACTTGTTATTTTTGAAGCTGATGATAATTTTCATCAAAGTAACGGCCGTTGCGAATGTCGTCCGTCATGCCGGCATAGGGCGCTTCACTAATAACGGCCTCGTTATTTTGCCCGGCATTCCCCATGTAGGTGATTGTTGCAAATTCTGGTACAACGAGTTTTGGATAAGTCGCGTATTTTTCGCGGGCCGCGCGCATATCGTCTAGGTGCTCGTTTTGGTAGGTGACGGTGATTTCGGGATGGTCTTCAACCCACTTTGGGAAAAAGATGGTGCCATGAAGTTTATCTTCGTTTGGTAAGAAATCTAAGGCAACGTCCGTACCAGTAGGCTCGGTCCAGCTAATCTTGTAGACCCCGGGTGTTAACATCACAATGTCCGCTGCCTGATCCGTGACCCAGCGACCCGCAACCATACCACCGTGAATGCGGTAATCGACGGTGTGGTCATTTTTGGCGTACCATTCGTACTCCCAGCCATTGTCGTAAGTGTAAATAAAGTGGGTTCCAAGAAAGTCATCCAGTGTTTTAAATGTTTTATGGTTCATTGTAAAAACCTCCAATGTTTAAGTAATCATATACATGTAATTAATTACATGTATATGATAGGATGTTTTTAAATACTTGTCAAGGAGCATACACAATGGCACAGAAAAACCGGTTGAAGTACATTTTGCTCGGACTTTTAACCGAGCGGGCGCAAAGTGGCTATGATTTAACGCGGGCGTTTGATACGGGGATTGGTGAATTTTGGTCAGCGAATCACAGCCAAATTTATCCGCTGCTAAACAAAATGGAAACTGAAGACTTGATTACGCATGAGTCCCAACTGGCGGGAGAGAAACTGACAAAGAAGGTTTATTCAATTACGGCAGCGGGGGAAGAAACGTTTACTCAGTGGTTGGGGAGTGCCTCTGACGCAGATAATGAGCACGATGAGTTTGTTCTGAAGCTGTATTTCATTCAGGAACGGCATGATTTTCGCCTGGTCGAAATGGTTCGAAACCAACGCGCTAAACGGCAGGCAAAACTGGTTCATCTTCAACAGCAGTTGGCGGATAAGTTTATGGATTCAACGATGATCGAGCAGCAGTACGGTCATTATTTGGTCTTACGCCATGCGATTGAACGCGAGCGTGAATACGTTGTGTGGTTAACGAGTATTCTCGATGAAGCAAAATAAAAACGGCACTAGGGCAACTGCTTAGTCTAAGCAGTTGCCCTAGTGCCGTTTTTGAACATCAGATTACGCGTGGTTCGTTGCCTGTGAAAATGGTGTGTCCGCTGAAAGCAGCTTCGCCTTTTCTTGTTCAAAGCGGTGCATTTTTTCAACGAGAAAAGATTGTTGCTGTTGCAAGCGAGTAATTTGTTGGTTGGTTTCATCCTGCAAATGTTCTAGGAGGGCAATTCCGGTATCGTAGGCCGTGACTGACTTATGATCATCACGGAAAAGGTCAAGCATTTGTTTTGTTTCTGCAACGGTGGCGCCGAGATGTCGCAAATGAAGTAATTTATTGAGGTCATCCAGATCATGATCACTATATTCACGTTGGCCGTTGTCGTTACGTTGAATGGGGTGGAGAAGCCCCTTCTTTTCATAGAAGCGGAGGGCATCATAGGTCACATGAAACTGGGCGGCAACGTCATGAATAGCATGCATTGATTTATTTTCTCCTTTTTTTCGAATTAAGCTTGCGCTAGTCTAACACCAGCGGCGTAGGATATCAATTATTCAAACAGGAGGTTCATTTAAATGACAGAAAATAATCAAGAAGTGATAACGTTAGTGACCGGTGGTAACCGGGGGATGGGATTAGAAATCGTCCGTGAATTGGCAGTGGCAGGCCAGCACGTCATTTTAGGCGCGCGACGTCTTGAAAAAGGGCAGCAAGCAGTTGCAACGTTGGCGGCGGATGGCATTAACGTCGATGTCGTTGAACTAGACGTTACGGATCCGGATTCAGTGACCCGCGCGGCGCAAACCATTGCGGATCGGTATGGCGCCCTGTCTGTTTTGATCAACAATGCGGGAGCTGTGTTTGATTTTCGTCAAACGGCCGCAGAAGTTGAAATGAAACGGTTACGGGCAGACTTTGAAATTAATTACTTTGGCTTAATTGACGTGACGCAGAAAATGCTCCCGTTGTTAAAGAAACGTCCACAGGCAAAAATCATTAACGTATCAAGCATGATGGGGTCCAAGACAGAGGCATTGAACCCAGCATCCGAAGTTTACCGGGCGGTAGCTGTCGGTTACCAATCCGCTAAAGCTGCGGCCAACATGTTTACCGTTCAGTTGGCAAAGGAAATGCGCCGTGAAGATCTGAACACCACAGTGAACGCCATTGACCCCGGGATCGTGGCAACTGAGTTTGGTGGCGCAACTCCGGAGCAAGTGAAACAAATGGGTGGGCAACCAGTGAGTGTTGGGGTGGCCCGAACCGTTGAATTGGCAACGGACTGGACAAGTACAGAAACGGCAACGTTTAGTAATACACATGGACCGGTGGCGTGGTAAAGCTATTAGCGGTCATTAAGCGCGTTCAACTCGAAGTGAGTGAACGCGCTTTTTATTTTTGCCAATACATAAATATTAGATATTGACCGACAAAGTTAATAAATGCACAATGATTTCAAAGGAATTAAAATATTCATTTTATAAAAAGGGATAAATTTATGAAAACTGAATTTAAAACGTTTTATACTCAAATGGCACTGGAATTGCTGAATGGAAACCTAACTTTTTTTATGGGAACTGGTTTTAGTATGCAACTTACAAATGGACAAGCGCCAAGCTACGAGCGTCTCCTTTTTGAAGTGCTGGAGAGCGTCGAAAATCGTTTGGAAGAAGCATCAAATAATCATGACGAAAAATGGATCGATGAAAAGAAAACTCAAAAGAATGAATGTGTACAGTTAAAAAAACAGCTTTTTAGTGAGCACCATAGAGCGAAGTACGATTTACAAATTACGGCGCAAATTATTGAAGACTTTTGTAATCGCTGTGAACAAGATTCTAAAGTAGTCGTTGCTGATTGTATAGGTAATGATACTGAAGACGGAAAAATAGATAAACAACAAGTGAACAAATTAAAAGAATCACTAATGAGTTTTAGTGATGGGAAACAGATTGCTAATGTTAATTTTATTACTACTAATTATGATGATTTGATTGGTGGTAGTTGTTTGGAAGGTAATTGTAATCGTATTTTCGGCAATAAAATTGAGTCGTCCATGAAGAAAAATATGCCGGATGTTTATCATATCCATGGTGTTGCTAGCAATCCCAAATCAATGGTTTTAACGATGAAAGATTATTTTAAATTTGAACGAAGCAATGATTATATTTCCCATAAATTTTATAGTCTTTTATATGAAACAACGGTCGTAATAATGGGGTATTCGCTCCAGGATTTTGATTTGAATTTGTTTTTGAGCGAAGTTAATGATTTTAAAAAGCAATCAATGCGTGAAAAAAATATTTTTTATATTTCTAGAAATAGTGTTGATCACTTATTCAAAGAATATTATTTTTTGAATTATGGCATTAGAGTCATTGATAATACGGGAATTGATGAGTTCTTTTTGAATTTGGCTAACACACGTGAAGATGCAGATGAGGTTATGTCCTTGGATTTTGGTGAATTACTAAAAGGGGACAACGAAGTAGAAGATGAGTTATTACATAATCAGATGGGATTGGGTCAAATTTGTGCAGGACTTAGTTCAGTATCGTCTTCTCTTAATGATCCTAAAACACTTCACTTTATTTTTGGTCTCGTTGAACGTAAATTAGTTTTTACTAAAGAACCTAAAAGGTTTGAACAGTACGTCCATTTAGCTTCATGGTTGATTTTTTTATTGAAGAATTTAGATTTTGAACGATTGACAATTACTGATGAAAAACGTTTTGAAAAATTTCTACAATATTCGTTTGAGAACATGAGTAAGGAACTGAACCCTGGATATTCGTGGAATGCTTATGCAGAGTGGAAGCGACGAATTAAGGAACTGAATCCAAAACAACGGGAGTATTTGTTGAGGTTTATTGAAGATAGAAAATTCAAACCAGAAAATAATGTTGATGGAATTAAAAATGAATTGAATTTGGCGCAATAATGATTACTTAAAAGACGATTAATGTGAATAGAATTGAATGGAAACTAAAAAGTTTATTTATTATGTTTCAACTTAGGATTTAAAGGTTTTTTTATTATTCATTTTGTTCGTCAGCAGCAAGGTGGGAATCAATAAGGCCAGTGCTGTTAACGAAATGATGAGGAAGCCGTTTTGGAACGCTGCCGTTTTAATTGTCAGCATGTGGTTAGCCGCAAATGATTGAATGTGCGCGGGGGCAACGTGAAAGTCACCGTGCTTAAGCTGGGTGGCAAACGTTTTGGCACGGGTGGTTGCGTATGATGAAATGATGGTGGTGATCAACGCAGACCCAAAGGCACTCCCGACGTTTTGAATGATGCGTGAACCAATGGTTGCGGCGGGAACCTGGTCGGCCCGCATGCCGGTGTAGGCGTCGGCCATTAATGGCATCATAATACCGCCGGCGCCAATCCCACGGATAAACAAGACAATGCCAATGAGCCAGTAGGCAGTGTCTTTATCGAACCAGTAAAACGGAAGCGTGCCAACAAACGTAATCAAACTGCTGATCAAGACTACGTATTTAGCACCGAGTTGGTCGGTGAGTTTGCCCGTTAAACCACGGGCTAGTAACATGCCTAATCCCTGGGGCAACAAGGATAGTGCCGCGGTGAGAACGGACATTTTTTGAATTGTTTGAAAATAAAGGGGCAGCAGTAACATCGCACCGTTTAAGATGGTTCCAGCAAGAAAGAGGCCGAGTCCGGCGCCATTAAACGAGCGAAAGGTAAATAAACTAAGCGGCAGAACGGCCCGCTCCTTTTTAATGGCCGCCCAAATGATGTAACAAACCAGGGCGCCGATCCCACCGATGATGAAAGTGAGGCTGGTCCGGTTAGTAAAAGTGGCTGTATGCGCTGCCCTTACCATGCCGTAAATGATTGAGCTAGAGGACAGGATCAACAGTAAAATGCCGATGAAGTCCATTTTTGCCGCCTTATTTTGGGCTGGATAATGGGGCATTTTCCAAATGATCAACGCAATTGAGATCAACACAACCGGGATGTTGACCCAAAAGAGCCACCGCCATGAAGCAAATTTGATGATGATTCCACCAATAATGGGTCCAAATAAAGGACCAAGAATCATGGGTAAACCAACCGTTGCCATCATTTGCCCCATGACGTCAGTACCAGCTGTTTGAACCAGAAGTGTTGTTAGCAACGGCATAATCAACCCGCCGGCAAACCCTTGAACTAACCGTGCGAGAATCAATGCGTGGATGGTGGGTGACAGGGCGGACAAAAGCGAGCCAATTCCAAAAAGAATTTCGCCCGCCATGAAGACGGTTTTTCCGTCAAACTTATTTAGGAGCCAGCTGGAAAATGGCACGGCCACTCCGGTTGCCAGTAAGTAACAGGTGACGGTCCATTGCACCGTCGTGACGCTACTGTTAAAGCTTTTGACAAGGTTATTAATGGCAATGTTCATCATTGTTGAATCTAATAACGGCGCCATTGCACCGAAAACGATGACTAGTGCTGTTATAACCGTTGATTTAGGAATCTTTGTTTCTTTTGACATAACTCTCTCCTTAAGATACTACTTGGTATCTTTTAACTGCGAAGTGTATAATACGCTGTAAGAAGAAAAAGTCAACAAGAAACTTTTTGGTTTCTTAAATGCAAAGGAGAAAAGATGACGAAGACGCGTCGCCGGGGTGCGGAACTGGATGCAGCAATTTATGAGGCCACCCGCTCAATTCTAGAAAACGAGGGCCTTGCGCAGCTCACCTTTGCAAAGGTTGCCGCTGCGGCGGGAACCAGCAAACCCGTTATCTATCGTCACTGGCAGTCACCATTTGAACTGGCCTTACTGGCAGTACAAGATAAAATTAAAGCTGATAATAACGGCCGTCTTGATGAACTGGAATTGACTGGGACCAGCCTGTCAGCGGATTTATTTGAAACGTTTAAACGGTTTACATTCAGTACGGATGCGTTTGGAAAATCATTTGTCCTGAGCTTTAATGGCCTTAATGATGAACAAAATAAGCAGTTGCAGGTGATGATCAACGAGGCAAAACAAATCGACATCAACGCGATTGATCACGTTGTGGCGCGTGCCCAGGCCCGCCATGAACTGGCGACTGGCAAGCTTGATGACGCGCTTAAATTGATGCCGTTTGAATGGCTCCGTTACCGGATTTTTATGAACGAAACCATTACCGATGAAGACCTGACAAAGTTGATCGATGGCATGCTTGTTCCTGCGTATCGACAAGCCTTAGCTAAGTGACTAAAAGACCCACACAGACACGATAATACGCTGTCTGTGTGGGTCTTTTGATTACTGCTTGGGCCGTTTAGTCAGGTGCATTTGTCAGTGACCAGTTGATGGAACCAGTGTACTGGCCGGCGAGGGCACCGGGATCAACGTGAAGAAGAAGCCCGTTAGTTGTCGACCAATCGGCAGCGGCATTCGTTAACGAATGACCGGCCGCCTTGGTGCCGTTGGCAACGATGGTGGCTGCGCTTGAAAGTGGGGTAATGGAGCCGTTATTAGCATCAACGAAACCACCGGGAAGCTTAACGCCAGCAGCGTTTTTCATGGGGGTCGCGCTGGCCGTTAACGTCCATTTTGCCCCGGGTTCACGGGTATCACTAATATCAATTGGCGCGGCGGCTGGGGCCTTATTAATGGGTGTTATCGGGACTGTGGATGTCGGGAATGTGTAGGTGGCAGGTAAGGCTTCAAAAGAGAGCGTTCCGGGAACACAAACAACGGTAATGTAAAGTGGCTCGGAGTTATCAGTACCGTTAGTCGCGTAGATGGGGACGGTGAGCTGACCGTTTGGAATCAATGCGGCAAGCTTTGCGCCTAAACTTGTGTCCTCGGTGTCAAACGAAATGTTGTTACGCGCTGGACCTGAGGAATCTGAAGCAGAGATGCCCGCGGCTTTAACGAGGGCGTTAATAATGTCATCGTCATTTTTTTGACTTAACGCGAGCATTTCATCTGGATTAAAGGTGACCGTTTGCGTATCACTTTCGATTTCAAGATTGTCTGACTGGACGGACGCCTGGGCAGTCCCAGGTGTGTCGCCTTTTGTGCTTGATTCCGTCACGGTCACCTGTGATTTGCCGCGAAGGCTGGTGCCAACGGGTAAGGTGTACCGCCCATTTCCATCAACTGTGGTGGTGGTGGTGTTTGTTGCGTCACAGCGAATGGTGTCACCCGCAAACGAACCGGTTCCAGAAATGGTTGTGTCCGTATCCTTAACGGGTTGGTTGATGGTTGGCTTGAGGCTGTAACTGGCTGGTTTGGCCCATGTGGCTAAAGCAAAATAGTCAGGGTTGTTGGGCCGAAGGGCAGTTGTGGCCTGAAAACCGATGTAATAAGGGGGCTGACTTTGGGAAAACAGTGGAACTGCTACCATTAGATTCGTGAAGATCAAATTATTTGTGTAGTTTGGTTGAATGTTGAAGTAATCTAGTAAGTCATCACCGTCATCATTAAACGTATTATTGCTGAAACTACCGAAGTAGAGGCTGTTAAGTAGATAGAACTGGGCGGGAACCGAGGTTGAGTTTCCGGTTGAAAATTTCCCCGAGAGTTGAACCTTAAGGGTATCAGTCCGCGTGGAAATTTGACCATTGACGGTATAGTTCGCTAAAACCTTGTTGATTGTGGGGTATTTGATTTGTCCAAGTGGGTTAGTTGTTGGTGACTGACCGGCGACATATGCCCGCTGATTAACAATGTTCATCGTTGAAGTGACATCAACGAAATTGTTGGCATCATCTGCGTGAGCGGGGAGTGGCGCACACCACCAAAAAATAAAGAGACAACTGAGCAGGCCGAAAAGGACTTGATCGGTTAATAAAGTGAACTGTTTTTGTTTCATGTTAAGCTCCTTTGCAAATAACTAACCGAATTAAAGCTGGTTGAAAACGAAAGAATGTTTTAGTTGTGCATCTAATTGGGAGCGTTGGCTAGCGTCCAGGTAATCGTGCCGTGGTACTGATCGGCGAGAACTCCAGGATTTACATGAAGGAAAATCCCGTTTGTTGGCGACCAGTCCGCCGTTGCATTGATTGTCGATTGGCCGAAAACTTTAGTCCCAGTGGCAATCGTTGTGGTGGCCGTTAATGAAGTGGTAGTCCCATCGTGGATGGCAACTAGTTCACCGGGGAGTGGTCGCCCACTTGCAGTGGTCAATGGCGTTGCACTGGCTGAGAGCGTCCAGGTGGCACCAACGGCGCGGGTATCCGTAATGAGGATGTTGGGATTTACTGGGGTCAGGTTAATTGGTCCAATTGGGACAACGGTGGTTGGAAAGTTTAGGGGTGTAAGCGGCGTTTGGAGGGCGACGGTGCCTGGGGAGCTGATAACGGTGAGTTGTAAGGGAGCAGAGTCAACACCGTCTTTTGTGGCATAAATGTTGATGTGCATTTGACCACCCGGAATCAAGGCTGCAAGTTTTGCCCCCAGATTTGAATGGTTTGAGGCAAATGTGATCCCGTCACTCGCCCCGGCGGTTGTGTCGGTGGCTGAAATCCCGGCTGCGTGAACGAGGGTGGCGATAATGTCTGCGTCGTTTTTTGTGATGAGTGGCGTCATCTTATCTGGGTTCAGGGGAACCGTTTGAGTTGTACTCGTGATAATGAGATTCGGACTTGCTTGAACTGGTGCCGAGATGTTACCAGGATTATCGGTTCCCAATGGATTGATTTCCGTTACTTTGACGTGGGCCCGGCCGCGCAGACTGTCGCTAACAGGGAGTGTATAGGTGCCGTCCGCATTGACCGTGGTGGAAGTATTGGTGGCGTTAGAGACGATGACATCATTTGGAAACGAACCGGTACCGGTAATTGTGGTGTCAGTATCTTTTATTGGGGTCATGATGGTTGGCGTCAGCGTGTATTTATCCGTTGTTGGCCAGGTGACCAACGCAATTGAATCGGCATCGGCAGGCCGTGAGGATACAGCACATTGAAGACCTAAATAGTAGGGGGCCTGTCCCTGAAAGGACCACGGGACTGACGTGGTTAATCCTGAATTGGGGAAGGAGACGGTGTTTGTGGAATCGACGGTGGTTCCCAATTGCGGGAGAAGATCCGTAGAACTACTGGTGAAAACGTTGCTACTAAAGGCACTGGCGTAAAGGGCATGGATGTTATAGGGCTGAACGATTACCGGAATCAGCGGTTTCCCCGTGGAGAACGTACCAGCAAAAGTCACCTGAAACTGGTTCGTTCGTTTGGTAATGTGACCGTCTGTCGTGTAGTTTGCGGTGATCTTAGTGATGGTCGGAAAGGTCAATTTACCCAATGGATTTCCCGATGCAGATTGGTCGTTGGCATAAATGCGTTGATTAAGGACCGTAACGGACGGGGTAACGTCCACGAAGTCGGTTGCGTCAGTATTTGCGGCAGCCTGAATCGGAAAGGCGTGAAGCACAAACAGGCTAAGCACTAAGAAGAATGAAGACCAGTTAATGATGCAATGGAACTGCGATTGTTTCATGGTGACCACCCTTTCACAGAATGGAATAATTTTAATAATAAAGTTATTTAAGTTTATTTAACTTGGATGATAGTAACATCATTCTTTACATATAACAACGAAAAAGGAATGGGCGGTTGCTTCCCAATGGCGCAAACATTAAAAAAGACTTGCATTTAAATGAGCTTAATGTTAATTTTAATGGCATTAAGTGTTTACTAAGGCTAAATGACTGGGAGGGCGGCCATGATGAAAACGAATGTTAACAAAATGAATGCGGCCCAGTCGATGACCACAACGACCTCAACCACAGTGCTGTGGTTGAGCTTTTTGTGGTGAGATAAACGATATCAATCACAAAACGGCCAACCACGAACTTCTTACTAGAAGCGTGGTTGGCCGTTTTTTAATTCAATGGTGGAGGAATGGCAAATGGAAGAGGAACAAGAACAAGCGGGGCTAAAACGGTCCCTGTCAGCAGGGCAAATGCAGATGATCGCACTAGGGGGCACAATTGGTGTCGGTCTGTTTTTAGGATCGACTGCCACGATTAAGTGGACCGGGCCGTCCGTTATTCTCGCCTATGCATTGGTGGGGGGCCTCCTTTACCTTGTGATGCGTGCGTTAGGAGAAATGATTTACATTAATCCAACGACGGGATCCTTTGCTGACTACGCAACAACATACATCCATCCGCTTGCCGGTTACCTAACCAAGTGGAGTAATGTGTTCCAATACATCGTGGTGGGGATTAGTGAAGTGATCGCCGTGGGTGAATATTTGCGGTACTGGTGGCCGTCTGTTCCGGGCTGGTTAGCCGGCGTGGTCGTTATTGTGCTGTTAACGCTGGCCAACCTTGCTTCTGCGCGGGCGTACGGGACGTTGGAATTTTATTTTGCCATGATTAAAGTAGTGACGATCGTTGTGATGATCGTTCTTGGAGGAATGGTTATTTTCCTCGGTTTAGGGAACCATTGGCATGCAGTGGGCTTAAGTAATCTGTGGTCTCACGGCGGTTTCTTTACGGGCGGTGTGAAGGGGTTCATTTTCTCGATGTCCGTTATTGTCGGTTCCTATCAGGGCATTGAGGTGCTGGGAATCACGGCCGGCGAGGCGAACAATCCGCAGCATGCCATTGTGGCCTCTGTAAAATCAATCGTGTGGCGGATCCTAATTTTTTACATTGGGGCAATTTTTGTCATTGTGTCGATCTACCCATGGAATCAGTTATCCGCAATGGGCTCTCCGTTTGTTGAAACGTTTGCTAAAGTGGGGATTACAGGAGCGGCCGGAATTATAAACTTCGTGGTGTTAACAGCCGCGATGTCTGGTGCGAACTCCGGGATTTATAGTTCGAGCCGCATGCTGTTCAAACTTTCTCATGATGGCGAGACGGCAAAGGGGTTAAGCAAGTTGTCACCACGCCAAGTGCCATTACGGGCAACCCTTGCGATTTCGGGCGGGATTTTCATCGGTCTGACGTTAAATACGTTATTTACGCAGTTTAGTCACGCTTCAGCAAACATATTTGTGCTTGTTTACAGTTCCAGTGTGTTACCCGGGATGGTACCGTGGTTTGTGATCCTGATTGCGGAACTCCGGTTTCGGCGGGCGAACCCAGAGTTAATGAAGGCCCATCCGTTTAAAATGCCGCTGTACCCAATGACAAACTACATTGCGTTGGCCGCATTGGTGCTGGTGGTGATCTTTATGTTTATTAATCCAGATACCCGGATCTCTGTTTCAATTGGGGTGCTCGTTTTGGCGGTGCTGAGCTTGACCTATTACGTTCGGCGGTGGCGCGGACTGGGTGTTGAATAAGCCCCCAAAAAAAAGTAAAAAATGATATTAGAATCAAATTCAGTAATTAATCTATTTGAACCCTTTATTTTTAACATTTCATAAATTGATTTTGGCGTTAGAAACATTCATGCTATTATCAATTGAGGATTAATTTTAAAAGAAGGGGTTCACTATTTTGAAATTCTTTCAAATATGTAAACGTTCTGCTGTGATTCAATCACTTCTGGTCATACTGATTATTGCTGCGTTTCTCTATTACGCAGGGGGAAAAACGGGTTATTTATACGCAGGGGCGGATTTAAGATTTCATGTTAATCGGATGTATGAAATCCAAAAGAACTTAGAGACCGGGCATTTATTGCCGACAATTTCAACATTTTCTGCGAATCAGGTTGGGTCTTTTGTTATTCGTTTGTATCCACAAATGCCCGTGTACATTGGTGCGATATTATTAATGGTGTTTCCACCAGTTTTTGCGATGTACCTTTTTATGGGCTTACAAATCTTTCTTGGATTTTTGGTTTGTAAATACGTTGCCCGAAAGTTTTACCTTGATCAACTTAATAGTACCTTTGTAGCAATCACCTATGCATTG
The DNA here is from genome assembly GCF_053471565.1 of Furfurilactobacillus sp. WILCCON 0119. NCBI lineage: Bacteria > Bacillati > Bacillota > Bacilli > Lactobacillales > Lactobacillaceae > Furfurilactobacillus > Furfurilactobacillus sp. WILCCON 0119. The sequence continues at coordinate 114,852 of NZ_JBPCCV010000003.1, read as the reverse complement.
TGTATCCCACTGTTAAGCCGGGCCATTCAGCAATGGCTGATGGGAGAAGTTTGGGCCATTAGTTTTATGCCACTGGTTATTCTTGGCTTTGTGGGAATTGTGAGCCATTCGAATGAAACGGATGATGCGCATCAAATCGTGTCAATAACATTACGACAAAGCATTGTGGCATTGGCATTGGGAATGGGCCTCGTACTATTCTGCCATATTTTATCGTTTGTTATTTTATGTTTCTTTTTAGGAATCGGCTTTGTTATTGCGTTATGCTTAGCGAAACAAAAATGGTTATTGACTAAGTCAATGGTTGCCGCAGGAGTTTTAGGTGGCGGTTTCACAGCCTATTTTTGGTTGCCATTATTGTTGGTGTTCCATAATAATCGCATTGCAAATCCGATAATCCTTAAGGATTTACCCACGTGGGCAAGTCCTGATCTCCAACAATTTCTTGGAAACGTGATGGGGCTACACTTTTCAACAGATACAACGGGCTTAATTGTATTAATTGCTTTATTTATTTTTCTCGTAACGTATCATAAACAGACCCGATTGACTAAGTGGTTGGCCGCTACCTGTTTATTAGTTACCGTTAGTGAATCAAAAGAAGTGTGGCAGTATTTGTACTGGCCGCCACTTAGTCAAATTCAGTTTCCTAATCGAATGTTAGGCATTGTTTTCTTTCTTGGTAGTTTGTTGCTGGGGTTAAGCGTGGTTGCCACTTTTTCCAACCGCCGGCAATCACAGCATTACTTTTTATTTGTGGTAGCGCTGTTTGCGATTGGCATTAGTTTTGTTAGTGTGAAAAATGAATGGTTACCGATGATTAACCATGACCGGGTAGCGATTAAAGTGAAACCAAGTAAACATCATTTGGTTGATACGACGACACCTGATTCTTTTAAAGTAAATAATCATGAATTCCATTATTTGATGGGATACTGGACTAATTATGGTGCAACTGATTATTGGCCGAAAGCAACTAATAATGATGTTTCATTAATTGACCATGTTGTGAAACGTGATGGCAAAAAGGGAACAGCAAAATTGCATCCGCGTCCTAATGGAATGCGCTATCAAGGGCATTTTGATGCACATAGTACTGTGGTACTACCATTTGTCATGTACCATGGACGGTATCAAGTTACGGATCAACAGGGTCATCCTTTGCAATATCACGTGGACAAACATGCTCAGCTGGTGGTTAAAACAAAACAGCAAACGTCTGCGATCACTGTTTATCGGCCGGTCGAATTGAGCACATATCTAGCGTTAGCGATGAGTGTTTTGACGGCGATTTGCTTGATTGTTTTAGGCTATCAAAGACCGCGGAAATCGATGAAACATTAACGGATAAGTGAGGATACTCGTTAGTTGTTTAAAATCACTTAAAATAAACAGACCATCGGATAGCAATTGTAAGATTGCTATCCGATGGTCTGTTTTTGATTGCGGTGATTTTTACAAATTTGGATCCATTTTAAACGTCAGCTTGGATAGTTCCGCACCCTTTGTGATCAAACTGAACAGAAAATCACGGGTGGTTTGGTTATAATGAGCAGCGATTTCATGGTTTTGCTCAGTCAGATAAGCAGTCAATGCGTCGCCGCTAAGCGTGGCGGCCGCCTGGTCAACCATGGCAATTTTCCGTCGGGCCCATTCACCGAGGTCCTTTTGGTAATCAAGGTCGTCCTCAATGAAGTCGGTGTAGTGGGCTTCAACGATGGTGGCAAGGGCTTCGTACAACCAGAAGGCGTCGTTTAGGTCCATCTTTTCTGCTACGGTTCTGTAAGATTCATCAGTATCCGTTGCGTTAGTAAAGAATGGCACGTATGGACAGAAGGTTGGGACGCCCATTTCCACCCATTGAATCCCAGCATTACCGAGCCGGTCACTATCTCGCATCTGAAGAATGTGTGATTGCGCCGTTCGCGAAAGGGAAATGGACCGGTAGACTTTGCGTTCTGCTGGTGTGCCATCGCCGAGCGGGTCATACTTTGTTTCGTCAAAGTGGGACTTCAAAATGTACTGAATGTCCTCAACGGAAATTTTACGTTCTGCCTTACGAATGAACGGCATGTCGGGAGATTCAGGTGTCTGGTTTAGCGTCGTGGTTGGGTTTAAAAAGCGTTGTGCAAACCAAACGCGGGGGGTGTTGTAGTGATGGTCTTTCTTTGTGTTGGTTCCGAAAATGTGGCGGAAATCCCACCGGTTTTCGTCAGGGTTGAGGTGGTTATCGGCAACAAATTGCTGAATGCCATCCGCCCACTGATAGTTTTTCGGATCCGTAAAATCAATGTCTTCAATGGCAATTTGGTTGGCGGCAACGGCGTAGCTATCATCCGGAATCCGGACGGCGACCCACATGTGACCGGTGACGATTTCCATGTACCAGACTTCATTATGGTCATTAAACTGAATGCCGTTTCCTTCAGCAGAACCGTACTGTTTGATGAGCTTACCGAGGTATTCGACCCCTTCACGGGCACTGTGAATAAACGGAAGTACTAAGGTGGTTAATGAATCCTCAGCAAAGCCGTTTTTGACGAATGGATCGTAGGCGAGGACTTTTTCATTGGCGTACACGCTTTCTGTCGCGCTTTCACCAACGTTGGCTTCATTAAACCCATCTTCTTCATTCGGGCCATCGGTTGGATCTGCATTAGGAGTCGCGGTGTAGCGAAGTCCGTCAGCTGGCAGTGGCACGGTTAGCTGATTGTACGGTGAGACGTATGTTTCTGAACGACCGGAAACAGCAGGCTGAACGAAGAAGCGTTTGGGATGAATTGCTACCACCCGGTCCTCGTTTCGCGCAATGTAGGTGGCACCATCAAGGGATGCCTTTTTACCGACCATGATTGATGTACAGGCGGATGCTTCAAAACGATCTGTCATGTGGAACCTCCAAAATAATCTGAATTAATGACGCTAAATAACCTTCTAACCGAGTATAACGGTCCTCATGACGGAGTTCAAATGTGGCTCAGATCGGTTAAAAAGTTCAGATGACCTAACGATTAAGTGATTCATTATTTCATCCGGCCGATTGCTAGGGTTCGTGAAAGTTATCGTGGTAACGTGAACATTGCGGTAAAGCTATTTTAAGGAGGAATTGAGACGATGACGGATAAATTAACAACCAGTGCGGGACAACCATGGGCCGATAATGATCACTCACAAACGGCGGGCGAGCGGGGTCCAGTGCTACTTCAGGATTACCAACTTCTAGAGAAGTTGGCCCACTTCAACCGGGAACGCATTCCGGAACGTGTGGTTCATGCAAAAGGCGCCGGTGCAACCGGAACGTTTACGTTAACACGCAGCATGAAGCAGTACACGAAGGCGGCGGTTTTTAATGCTGTTGGGGAGGAAACGCCAATTGCACTGCGTTTTTCACAGGTTGCCGGGGAGTCGGGCTATCCAGATACATTGCGGGACGTCCGCGGTTTTGCCCTCAGGTTTTATACACAAGCAGGGAATTACGACATTGTCGGTAACAATACGCCGGTTTTTTTTGTAAACGATCCACTGAAATTTCCAGATTTCATTCATTCGCAAAAACGGGATCCGCAGACCCACTTGCGGAGTCAGCGGATGCAATGGGACTTTTGGGCCCATTCACCAGAAAGTGTTCATCAGGTGACCTATTTAATGGGTGACCGGGGAAATCCGGCTAGTTATCGAACAATGAACGGCTACGGGAGTCACACATTTAAATGGGTGAACGAGGCGGGCACCGCTTACTGGGTGAAATACCATTTTATTAGCAAGCAGGGCGTCAAGAACATGACAACGGCGGTCGCTGCACAAACGGCCAGCAAGGATCCGGATTATTTACTGCATGATTTATACGATGCAATTGAACAGAAAGATTATCCGAGCTGGGATGTTTGCGTTCAGATTTTGCCAGATGAGGCCGGGCGCGCGTATCCAGCGGATATTTTTGACGTGACAAAGGTGGTGTCGCATAAGGATTATCCACTGCAAAAGATCGGAACGTTTACGTTAACGCATAACCCGATCAACTATTTTGAAGACGTCGAAGAGCTGGCGTTTTCACCAGCAAACCTTGTCCCCGGTATTGAGGCCTCACCAGATAAGCTGCTCCAAGGGCGGCTCTTTGCATACAAGGACGCGGCCCGTTACCGCTTGGGTGCAAATTATGAGCAGCTGAAGGGAAACCGACCACTTTCGCCGGTCCACAATTATGAGCGTGATGGGTTTATGGCCCAGGGACAGGATAATCGCGTGAACTATGCACCAAATAGTGATGACGGTCCGGTTGCTGATCCAACGGCTGCGCCTAGTGCGACGCCGTTGACGGGGGAAACTGGGGCGTTTCTGCCACATGACCAAGATTATTATTCGGCGGCTGGCAAATTGTACCGGTTAATGTCAGCGCCGGAACAAGACCGGTTGATTGAAACGATTGGGCAAACGTTGGGCAGCGTGGCAGATGACGAAATTCAACGGTTAGAGACTTGGCAATTTTACCGTGCAGATCCAGAATATGGGCGGCGCGTTGCTGATGTTCTCGGGTTGACCATTGAGTTTGATCATGAGTAATTGTCATGGCGTGTTAGCAACGGCGCCGTGAACTAAATAAACAATATATGTAACAGTTATTTACTTTAGGAATTGGCCTGTTTAAGTAAGGTCTGTTGATTGGGGTTCACCATTTAAATCGATTATAATTAGATTGCGATAATGCAGATGAAAGGTGGCTTCATGATGACAGAAGAACGAACATTGATTCTCGTTAAACCAGATGGTGTGGAAGGCGGTCACGTCGGCCAGATCATTACCCGATTGGAACAGCACGAGTATGGACTAAGCGCATTAAAGGTCGTGACAAAGGCAACGGATGCACAACTCCGGCAACACTATGCGGATAAGGTTGACGAACCCTACTTTCCTGGCCTGGTTGCGTACATGCAATCTGGCCCAATTGTGGCCATGGTGGTTAGTGGAACAAACATCATCAGCGAATTTCGGCGAATGGCAGGAGCCACTAATCCAGGTGAGGCCGCTATCGGCACGATTCGGGGTGACTTTGGCCGCGAGTGGAATGATGGTGCCATCCGAAACGTGGTTCACAGTTCAGACAGTGAGGCCGCGGCTTCACGAGAGACGGCGATTTGGTTTCCTGAATTAACGGCGTCACCTGAGTCTGAGACAAGCGATTGATAACAATGACTATTGCATAAGCAAAAACGGCGCTCTTTCCAGTTTTGGAAAGGGCGCCGTTTTCGGTTGCTGTTCTTTAGTTAGCATTGAAGAATCGTCACTCAATTTTGATGACAAATATTGTTTCATCAGCCATGACCATGTGCTGTAGCGTTTGAAGTAGTAGTAACAACCAACTGAATGCCATGGTAAAGGCAATCATTTCATACGCGGTCAGCGATAAGTACTGAACCGGGTGGAACAGTAACGATGTCGCAACAAGGAGGCCCCCGATAGTGTATGAAAAGACTTTGAATTCAGTGGTCAGACGTGGCAATAAAAAGCGGATGGTTAGGATGGTGATGATCATAAAGTAGACCATCCAGCGAGCGGCCTCATCGTGCAGAATGTGCATGAGACCGTGACCATTATTAGCAAACAAGCCGACACAACCTAGGCACATGGTCGTTAGGACCAATAAGAGTCGCAGGGCAAGGAGCCGGCGACTGTTTCCAAACTGCTTGCGGAGGTTTGAAAAAATAAAGTCAAGAAGCGCAATCGTAATTAGTGCTGATACGATGAGTGTCAGGTTAAATGACCAGCTGTTAGCGGCACGATCTGTTCCAAGAAAACTGAGGTTGTGTTCCCACCAACGTTTGTTACTGTTTGTGATCATTGAAGAAAAGACACCGCCGACGATCACCGAAATGAGGAGCGTATAAATCATGTTTGCGGACAGGGATACAGCAGAGAGCATCATCAAAAAGTTGATGAGACTGCTAAAGAGAAAGAAAAGAATGGTCGAGGTGAATTGATCAAAGGTGATTCCACGGAACAACAAGCCGGCGAACCAGAAGAATCCCAACATGCACATGGTAAGAATAATGATGAATGAGAGCAAAACCGTTGGGAACGTGCGCCAGTAAAGGCTACCCGTTAGCCATTTTTGAATAATGCGGCGCTGTTGGAAGTAAAAGAAAATAAATGATAGCGACCCACTAACCAAGCCAAACATAATGGTGGTACTGGCGATGGAATTGCTACCGGCAAGTGCAAACTGTGTTTGATGTTGACTGTTGAAGTAAAAGTAAAAGGCGATACTTGAAAGAAGCGTTGGCAGCCAGAACCAACGCAGTGGGAGTGCCATGTGCTCCGAAGGTTGAGCGTGAGCCGCTTGAAGCGTAATGGTGGCATCCGTAGATGCAGGAACGGTCAGTTGAACTTCATCGCCAGCATCGATGTGTAAGTGGTCGACCACTTCAGGCGGGAGGTTCAGATGGAGCGGGTGTTCAGTTGTCATGATGATTGTCCTTATATAAGTCATGGGTCATTAGTAATCTAGTCTGTTTTTCATTTTACAGGATTTGTCAATGATTTGCAGATGATCTTGGCATGGATTGCTGAAAACGGCAGGTAATCGTCGTGAACGAGCGCGCACAGATTAGTTGCCGATACCATTGCGGGTACGGATGAGTAAATGGCATCGAACAAAGTGAAGATAGTTTTTTATAAATGTCTGTAAGACCAGTGTTTTAAAAGAGAATCAGGACCTGTTTTTACACGATATTTATGGGGGGGTTAATGAATAACATGGTTTAAAAAGTGGAAAAATAGCTTCTAAATCCCGCCTGGGGTATAATTGTTTTCATAAATAACGTACAGGGGGACTGACAGATGATTAATGTTTCGGCAAAAAACCAGCCGGTAACCGCTAGTAAACAAATCACTAACCGTCTTAAGCGATCACGCGGGCAGCTTGATGGCGTGTTACGGATGATGGACGAGGGCCGTGAATGTCAAGATGTCCTGGTTCAATTAGCAGCCGTTCGGTCAAGTGTGGATCGGGCCATGAAATTAGTTGTGGCAGAAAATATTCGTCAGACCGCCACACAGATGGGAATTGAAGCCGACAGTGAGGAAGCGTTAGCGTTGCAGGAATCACTCGACTTAATGATGAAGACGCGGTAAAGAAAGAGTAGCCGGATATTGCCCAGCCATTGGGGGAATATCCGGCTTTTCATTAGATAATGAATGTCGATGCGTGGTGAGGCGAAAGTAGTGGGCTTTCTCGGGTCAACATGGTATACTCGTTGAAAATTACTGACAAAGCGAGGGCTTGCAAATGGAAACCTTGTTAGCAATTGTACTGATGGCCGTCACGACGGTTGGTCTTGTTCTGAGCGACGTTAAAATTGCGCGCAGCACATCGACAGAAGAAGTAGAACCTGTTAATAATGATAATGCGTAACTGTGTCAACTGTTTAGGCTGACTCAAAATAAAGAAGTAAGCAGAACCGGCTGCGGTCCCAAACTTAGAAGGATCGCAGCCGGTTTTTGAATTAAATCATTAAAACGAAAAAGTTAATCAAGCCGAAAAAAAGTTTTCTTTTAGTGCAAAAAGCTTGAAAGAAACGCGACGAGCCCGGTATAATGAAGATGTAGAAATACTCAAGGACAACTAGGAAAGGCAGGTGAGTGTTATGTCAGAAGCCGATTATCATATATGTTCCACAAGCGATGACGGTCCCGCGTGTTTGCAAAGCAGATTTGTGACGAACACTCACACTGTTAACTTTGCCGCACGCTAAATTAAGCATTTACTGGAGTGAAGAAAGCTAATGCAGGAATTTAACGGCACGGTTCACTGTCTGGTTGATCAGAAAGCTTATGATCTCGTAGACGGTGTTTTCCTAGAAGATTTGGACGGTCCCTTGCAGGCGTTGATTCGTCGGGACTTTCCGAAGGCAGCAAACCATGACTTTATTTGTAGTGAACATCTGGTGCATTATCGGTTAATGAAAATGGATCAGATGATTGCAAAGGATTATCGACAAAACCGGCGTTTAAACCAAAAATTGACCCGGGTTCTGGAAGATGATAACTACCAGGTTGTCGATGTTCGGGAGCAATTGGAAAAATCACTAACATTTGGTCAACGGGTGGCGGACGCTGTTGCCCATTTCGGGGGAAGCTGGCCCTTTATAATTTCGTTTATTACAGTAATGATTCTGTGGATCATTATTAATGTATTTCATTTGTTCGGTGTCCACTTTGATCCGTACCCATTCATTTTGTTAAACCTCTTTTTGAGCATGGTTGCCGCAATTCAGGCGCCTTTGATCATGATGAGTCAGAATCGGTCGGCTGAGTATGACCGAATGCAGTCAGTTAATGATTATCGGGTTAACCAAAAGTCCGAAGAAGAAATTCGGGTGCTCCATTCAAAAATTGATCACGTGATCCAACAGGATCAGCCCAACATGTTAGAGATTCAAAAAATCCAAACTGAGATGCTTGGATCGATTGAATCGCAAGTCAATGAGCTTCGGCGGTTGCAGGCGTACTTTGATGAACATGCTGTGACAGGAACAACCCCAAAGTCAGCTGATGAGACCACAGATAACCAGCTTAATCAGGACCATTAATGCAACTCTTATGAAAAGGCCATCCTTGTCGGATGGCCTTTTCTCGTGCTTATTTATGTTTATGTTCACGAAGCGGGCGTAACCAGAGCAATGAATTAAAGGCAATGTCAGCCAGCGCGAATGGTGGGAAAAAGATGGTCACTAAAACAGCAATGACGTTGATGCCAAGCGAGGTTAATTCACGGCGGTCGGAATCCTGTGAAATGCCGTCATGGCTGTCATTATCATTGGCATGTTGAACGGCATGATTGAGCCAGATGAAAGAGAGATTAAACGGAATCATCAGTGCGGCATACAAAACACCACTTGGTTGCGCAAAAATGTCTTCACCGAACCACGCTGTGACGGCTGGTAAGAGGGACATCCAAAATAACAGATTGATGTTGGCCCACATGACCGTACCGTCGACCCGTTTAGCGGTTGCAAACATTTGATGGTGATGATAATGGCCATGACCCCGTCGGTAAAGGCTTCAATTCGTGCTTTTGACATCTCAAATCGCTCCTTAAAAGTGGCCGTGATGGGTGGACGACCGCTGATTATTAATGTTAGTGTACCATGAATAATTAATTTAATGGCGAGTGATAAGAAGGTGGATAAGTAACATGACAAACGCAATCCAGAATGGTGAACAACGCTATCGAATCGGCGACTTTGCAGAGCAAACGGGACTATCCAGCCCAACCCTCCGGTATTACGAAAAGGAGGGGTTGATCGAGCCGCACCGGACGGATAACGGACTGCGCTACTATACAGATGCAGACGCGGCGTGGATCAAATTTCTGCTGCACCTTAAGGATACGGGAATGACGATCGAACAGCTGAAGCAGTACGTTCAGTGGCGGGCTGAGGGGGATCAAACGATTGACCAACGACTTCAATTACTGAAGCGGGTGCAACGGCACTTTTTGCAACAACAGGCTGAACTGCAACACAGTTTGACGATTTTAACGGATAAAATTGATTGGTATCAAAACAAGGTGGATGGTCATATCGAGGATAATGAGGACTTTGCAAGTTATTTGAAACGACTGAAACACAAAGAATAGAGCGCGACCGCATGCGGTTAGGCCGCCTCATCTAAGCCAAACGGGCACCATGGACGGTTTATGTTCATGATGCCCGTTTGGCTTAGATGAGAAAGGGTCTGCATGTGGTCGCGCGTTTTTAAAAAAAGTTTGTTTTGGGGCTTTACTTAAAGTGCACTTTAGGTTGTTTAATATGAGTAATCAATGCAAGTTAAACGACGAGGAGGATCACAGTTATGGCAAAACAAACAGCAGGGCGTGACCAACTGGGGGCGTTTGCCCCTCAATTTTCGGCGCTAAACGATGACGTTTTATTCGGTGAGGTGTGGGACGACACGGACAGTTTATCCGCTCATGATCGGTCATTGATCACGATTGCCAGCATTCTATCGGCCGGAAACATGGAACAGTTGGCGACTCACTTGCGGATTGGGAAACAAAACGGGATCACTAAACAAGAAATCACCGCAGAAATAACCCATTTAGCCTTTTATGCAGGCTGGCCCAAGGCATGGTCGGCGTTTAATCGAGCAAAAGAAATCTGGACAGACGAAGAAAAGTAGGTAAGCGAGATGACAGAAAAAGAACCCGTATTCGGTAAGGGTGCGTTGAATACAGCGTACGCTCAGTATTTTATTGGTAATAGTTATTTGAAATCTCTAGTGGCCGACGACGCCATTAATGTGAACGTGGGCAACGTGACGTTTGAACCAGGGTGTCGCAATGATTGGCACATTCACCATGACGGCTATCAATTGTTGTTAGTTACGGATGGTGAAGGCTGGTACCAGGAAGAAGGGCAAACACCACGGCACCTAACCAGTGGCGATGTTGTCGTGATCCATGATGGCGTTAAACACTGGCACGGAGCCACCAAGGACCACTGGTTTACGCACCTTGCAATCACAACGGGAACGGCAGAATGGCTGGAACCAGTCACGGACGAAGCTTACGCTTCACTGCCAGAATAAAAGGAGCTTAATAAATGAGTATCGACGGTAAAGTTGTTGTTATCACGGGTGCTTCATCAGGAATTGGTGCGGCAACGGCTCGATTATTAGCGAGTCATGGTGCAAAAGTCGTCCTGGGTGCGCGTCGCGCTGACCGGTTGGCGACGCTGGCGGATGAGATTACGGTGGCCGGTGGAAGTGCTGTTTACCAAACGGTTGATGTGCGTGACGCGACGCAGGTTGCCGCGTTGGTAACGTTAGCAAAAACGACGTATGGTCAGGTGGATGTCATCTTTAATAATGCTGGGATCATGCCAAGTTCGGCTGTTGCACACGGATGAATGGAACGACATGATCGACATTAACATTAAAGGGGTTCTGAACGGAATTGCGGCTGTGATGCCGGACTTTGTGCGTCAACAACATGGTCACATCATTACAACGTCCTCTGTTGCTGGATTGAAAAGTTTTCCGGGGGCAGGTGTTTACGGTGCAACAAAGTTTGCCGTAAAGAACCTCATGGAAGTGATTCGGATGGAAAGTGCAACGGAAGGAACAAACATCCGAACAACAACATTGTATCCGGCGGCCATCAATACGGAATTATTAAACACGATTACGGATGAAGGTACCCGAGCTGGCATGGACCAACTGTATGATGCGGTGGGCATCTCACCGGACGCCATTGCACGGGTCGTGAACTTTGCGATTGAGCAACCGGATGATGTCAATGTTAATGAGTTTACGATCTACCCAACTAAACAAGCTTAGAGAGCGAAATAAGGGGCGATTAGGCACCCTCAGGTAACACAAATGGCCACTTATGAACGTTTTTTGTTCATGGGTGGCTATTTGTGTTAGATGAGTCGAGGCCTGCCCCCTATTTCGCGTTTTCGGGAGTCAGAATCAAAAGGATTGCGACGGGAACTTTGTCCATGAACCGCCGCTTTACGTTAGATGAGACGAGGCCTGCGCCTTATTTCGCGTTTTCGGCAGTCAGAGCCAGAAGGACTGCGACGGGGCCATCGGCAGATTTTTTGATAACTCGCTTAAAAGCGCATATTATGAGGATCCCAAGAGCAGAAAAACATTGTAAAAGTGCCTCGATAAAATTACAATATCAGTGTGATATCATTTCGATATTAAAAGTATCAATTAAGGAGGCTGACAATGGCCGACAATTCACAGGAAAAGCGGTTCTTACTGCGATTAGATCAGTCGCTGTATGACAAAATCGCTTCGGCAGCGCAACGCGAAAATCGGAGTGTCAACGCCCACATTGTGACACTACTTGCGGCGAGCGTTGACCAATCGACGTTTGAAGGCCGGCAAATTATTGGTCAAACAATTAGTGGTACAGCATTAAATGCTCAAAACGGGTTGGTGGCACTATCCGGAATCTATTATCGGTATTTGATTGATAATAATGATCCAATCGATGCGACGGCCCGATACATGGTTTTGGAAAATCAGGGTAATATTTTGACGTTAAAACGTCTTTAAATTAAGGGGGAGCTCATTATGTTTGGATTTAAGGTTGTTCCACAGAATAATCAGGGGTTGGTGGAAACGTTGGGTCGCTACCGGCAAACGGTGGAGTCGGGGTTTCATATGTATATTCCGATCGTGCAGAAAATTCGTAAAGTGAGTTTGGCCATGGAACCGTTGGCATTACCAAACTACTCCATTATCACCAAGGATAATGCAGATGTGTCTGCCAGTTTAACGCTGAATTTTCACGTTACGGATGCGGTGAAGTACCAGTATGAAAATACAGATTCAGTTGAATCAATGGCACAGCTTGTTCGGGGCCACTTGCGGGACATCATTGGGCGGATGGATTTAAATGAGGCACTAGGATCCACAGCCAAAATTAACCAAGAATTGACTTTGGCTATTGGTGATTTGACGAATACGTACGGAATTAATGTGGACCGAATTAACATTGATGAACTGACGCCATCCAAGGCAATTCAAGCGGCCATGGATAAACAATTAACGGCGGACCGGGAAAAGGTTGCGGCCATTGCGCAAGCTGAAGGGGAGGCCCGGTCCATTCAGTTAACAAATAAAGCTAAAAATGACGCGTTGATGGCAACGGCCACTGCCGAAGCCACGGCAACACGAACCCGTGCGGATGCTGAACGCTACCGAATCGATACGGTGCAAACGGGGTTAACCAACGCCGATGATAAATATTTTGAAAACCAATCGATCAATGCCTTTTCACAACTAGCAAGTTCAGAAACGAATCTTGTGGTGGTTCCAAGTGATGGGGCGGCCGACTTCGGTAAGCTACCCGTCGTTGGGAAGCTGTTACAACAAGGCGCTGATAAGTAAGGGGTAACAGAAAAACGGTGATAATGGTCTACGTGATCTAGGAATAATTAACAGACGTGACGCCTTTCCAATCATGGGGAAGGCGTCATTTTTGTGTGATGAGGTTTTTAGGAGATGATAAGTGACACGGAGCGGGCGCACCAATAAAAAAATAGTTAGGCAGCGAAATATTTTCTCCGAACGTGTTGACTTCCAGAAGCAAGGTGATTATAGTAATGGTCATTCAATTAGGTGCCTAATTTTTATGAATCTAACAAATTAAACGATCGAGGCAAGTAGACATGATGCGTAGTTTACCAACGGGGGGCCAACGAAACGGCCGGACCGCAACAGAAAGCTTTAGTTGGGGTGAATTTTTTAAGATTTTAAAGCAGGCGCGACCAAATATGGCGATGCTGATCATTGGGTTCCTAATTAGTCTAGTGGGGACGGGAATCGGGTTGGTCATCCCCCTGTTTACAAAAGGATTGGTGGATCACTTTTCACTGGCACACCTGAGTTACACACTGGTGGCCGCCCTGGTTGGGGCGTTTATTCTGCAAGCCATCGCAAGTTGTGTTTCTAACTACATGATGGGTTACATGGGTGAACAGGTGGTCATGAAGCTACGAAAACTGGTGTGGGAAAAGCTGCTTCATTTAAGCGTTCCATACTATGACGACCACACAACGGGCGAACTTGCGAGTCACCTCGTGAATGATACAACCGTGTGGAAATCACTGATTGTGGACCAACTACCATCGTTTGTCAGTGGAATTGTGTCGATGGTCGGTGCCGTCGTTATTCTGCTGGTGATGGACTGGCGGATGACGATCATTATTTTACTGGCGGTGCCGGTTGTCGGATTGATTATCGCCCCAATTGGGAACATGATGCGGCGGTTATCCATTCAATTACAAACACAAACGGCTGATTTTAACGGGATCGCAACCCAGACGCTCAGCGAGATTCGACTTGTGAAGTCCTCAAACGGGGAAGCAAACGAAACAAAGCGCGGCAACGCAGGCATTGAGCACTTGTTTAAGACAGGTGTTAGTGAGGCCAAAACGATGTCTGTCATCAGCCCATTAATGCTCTTAGCCATGATGGGCATGATGGTGGCGGTCATCGGTTACGGCGGTGTTCGGGTCAGTGAAGGGTCGTTATCTATCGGAACAATGGTTGCCTTTTTACTGTATCTGTTTCAAGTGATTGCACCCGCAACGCAATTTGCTCAGTTCTTTAGTCAATTGCAGAAGACGAAGGGCGCAACGGTTCGGATTGCCGGAATTTTGGATGCAGAACCAGAACAAGCCGATCAACAAAAAGAAGTTGATGTGAGCGGGCAAACGTTAAGCATGGACCACGTCACGTTTGGTTATGAAAAGGACCAACCAATCCTGCACGACATGAGTTTTACGGCTCATCCAAACCGAACGATTGCGTTTGTCGGTCCAAGTGGGGCTGGGAAATCAACGATCTTTGCGTTATTGGAACGGTTCTATCAACCCACGAGTGGAAAAGTTAAACTGGGAAACCGTGATGTGGCGGATATTTCGCTGGCTTCATGGCGCAGTCAAATTGGGTATGTGGCTCAGGATAGTGCCATTTTGGCCGGAACCATCCGGGATAACCTGACGTATGGATTAGACCACCCGGTCAGTGATGATGAGTTGTGGCACGTGCTTGAATTGGCCTTCGCAAAGCAGTTTGTTGCCGAAATGCCGGCACAATTACTGACGGAGGTTGGCGAACGAGGTGTGAAGTTATCCGGTGGTCAAAAGCAACGGTTGGCGATCGCGCGGGCGTTCTTACGCGATCCAAAGATTTTGATGTTGGATGAAGCAACCGCCAGCTTGGATAGCGAATCAGAGGAAATGGTGCACCGGGCCTTGAATAACCTGATGAAGAACCGGACGACGTTAATCATTGCCCACCGGTTATCGACGGTGGTCGATGCTGATAACATTATCTTTGTGGAACACGGCACGATCACGGGCCAGGGAACGCATAAGGAATTGTTGGCAAGCCATGATCTGTACCGGGAATACGTAAAGGAACAGTTTAAAAATTAAAGAGCGAAACAAAGCGCGTTTAGGCTTGCTCAGGTAACGCAAATAGCCCCCATGGACGGGGTTGATGTCCATGGGGGCTATTTGCGTTAGATGAGACGAAGGCTGCGCTTTGTTTCGCGTTTATGGCAGCTAGAACAAGAGTTGCATGGACGGGGTTGATGTCCATGGGGGCTATTTATGTTAGATGAGACGAAGGCTGCGCTTTGTTTCGCCAGAAAAAATGAAGGTTACACAAAAATAACAGCCACTGCCATAATTACGGCGGTGGCTGTTATTTTAAGATAATGATTACTTTGTTTCAGCTGCCTTAAGGAGATCGTCACGGTGACCCATTGTGGCTAACTCGCTTAATGCGTTAGAAGGCGTGTGGTCAAAGGCCTTTTCACCCTTTGCTTGTGTGCCCCAAACACCAGATGAGAATGGTGTCTTGTAGTCATCCTTTGACTTGTTTTGGATGGTAACAACGTACTTGCCGTTAGATTCCTTGACCGTTGCCTTTAAGAACATTGAAGTCTTTTCGTACTTCAACGTGCCATCATCAGCGGTGACTGATTTAACGGTTGAAGCGTCGGGTGCTGCAAACAACCCGATTTCGTTAGTAATGTCTTTAGTGGCACCATTCTTGAAATCAGCTTTGGTTAGCTTGATCCCATCTTCGGAAGTGGGTGCAAAGTACCAGCCCTTAGCTGCGGAAGCGGCGTGCATAAATGCAAAGTGTAAATAGGTTGAATCGCCCTTAGCCATTGTGGCTTTAAACGTGACCTTTTTACCAGGCTGAGTTGCGCCGACAACCTTTTTGTCCTTGCTGTTATATGAACCAACAATGGCACCTGTCATTTTGGTCGACGTTTTGTCGGCAACTTTAAACGTGGTTGCATGAGTTGAATCAGCGCTAACACTTGCTGTTCCAACTGTTGCTAGTGTCAATGGCAATACCGTTAAAACTAACCCTGTAACAATTTTACTCTTCATCATAATAA
This sequence comes from Furfurilactobacillus sp. WILCCON 0119, assembly GCF_053471565.1. Lineage (NCBI taxonomy): Bacteria > Bacillati > Bacillota > Bacilli > Lactobacillales > Lactobacillaceae > Furfurilactobacillus > Furfurilactobacillus sp. WILCCON 0119. The sequence continues at coordinate 98,915 of NZ_JBPCCV010000003.1, read as the reverse complement.
TCGCTCCTTTTCTCTGCCTCAGTGACGTTATGCTGACGTCAATAATGGCGAAAACAAAAATAATTTACGTAAAAACGAATGAAGGCTTCCCCAAAAAACTGAATGAGTTTTGTCTTACTTGCATCGGTTTTGCTAGATTCAATTTGAATCTGCATAAAAGATACTCGAAAATTTGGACGAACACAAAGAATTGTACTTACTTTTTTTAAGTCGATTTATGCATGGTAGAATCGGGGCTTGACCGGGAAAATTAAATTAGTCAAAATGGCGACGGCTGGTGCGGCGCTAGTAATGAGCGGACATCGCATCCAAAACCAATTTTGCATGAAAATGAAAACAGTGCTAGCGTTAAATCTATGAAAACTTTGAAAACGGCCCGGGCGTTAATGACGGCGGGGGAATCCTATAACCAATTTGATCCGGAATTAATTGCACGACGGAAATTGATTCGGCGGGTGTTGCCGCCAATCAACGCAGAGGCAGATGATGGTAAACGAAATCATGGCCTTCAAGAACTGTTAGCAGATAGTGGTCCGGATTTTTTTGTAGAGAGCGACTTTAAGTTTGATTATGGTTGGAATATTCACATTGGGGACCATTTCTATGCAAACTACGACAACACGTTCTTGGACACGTGTCCGATTACGATTGGCGCCCACTGTTATTTTGGCCCGGACGTTGGTCTGTATACGCCAATTCATCCATTGGATCCGCACGCTCGAAATGCGGACGTTGAATTAGGCGCACCAATTACCATCGGTGACAGCGCGTGGTTAGGTGGGCACGTCACGATTCTACCTGGTGTAACGCTAGGCGATAACGTGGTCGTTGGTGCCGGTTCGGTGGTGACGAAAAGTTTCGGCGATAACGTGGTGTTAGCTGGCAATCCGGCCCGGATCATTAAAACGATTCCGGTGGCTGATAATTAATAAACCACATTGGTAAAACTAAGCAATTTCTAGGAGGGTAATTATTTTAAAGCGTCAAAATGTCGATCGAACTGTCTTTGTACCAACCATGGTCCTTTTCGGACTGGTTTCGTTGGTGTTGATCATTGGCGGTTCAGCCGTTCAGCAAGCCATGAACGCGGTTTTGAATTTCCTCACCAGTCGGTTGGAGTGGCTGTATCTTCTCGTGTACATCGCTAATTTTATTTTCTTTATGGGGTTGGCCTGGTCGAAATATGGGAAGATAACGCTTGGTAAACCGGGGCAAAAAGCCGATTACAGTGGTTTTCAGTGGGGAAGCATGGTCTTTGCGACGGGAATTGACGCTAGTATCCTGATGCTGAGTGCAACAGATCCGCTGCAATACCTCCAGCACCCGGCATTTGGTGCGAAACCCATGTCATCAGCGGCTTACGTATACGCAAGCGTGTGTGGCCAGTTTAACTGGGGCCCCATGGCGTGGATGATCTTTGCGACAGCGACCATTGCCATCGCGTACGCCATGCATGTCAAGCAACTTCACGTTCAGCGATTAAGTGCTGCAATTCCAGCATTACAGGGCGCAAACGTTGGGAAGAAAACGTTACGGCAGGTGATTGATTTTCTGGTGATTTTTGGAATCATGGGCGGAATTGGTTCTTCCATCGGGATGGAAATTCCGGTGATTGCAAAGGTGTTGAGCGTGATCACTGGCATTCCAGACAACATGGGGTTGAAGCTAGCCCTGTTTGGTGTTTTGTTCATCCTCTTTGCGTTAACCGTGTATGCTGGGCTGAATAAAGGAATCAAAAAGTTATCAGCTTGGCACATTTACCTCGCCATTGGCTTTTTGATCATTGTATTGTTAGTTGGCCCCACTATGCGTTTACTGGGCGGTGAAGTTCAAACATTGACGTTGATGGGCCAGCACTTTATTGCCATGTCGTTTAACCGGGCCAGTACTGGTGGTAACACGTTTGCTCAGCACCAGACCATGTTTTACTGGGGCTGGTGGCTATCGTACATGCCGGTAATGGGATTATTTATTGCCCGAATTTCGCGAGGAAAGACGATCCGCCAGGTCATTGTTGGCATGCTGACGTATGGTGTCGGTGGTTGTTTGAGTTTTTACGCAGTGTTGGGTGGCTACGCGTTGTGGTTACAACAAACTGGTGCAGTTGATCTCGTCCACATTTTGAACGGCCAGGGGCAGGCAGCGGTGCTTGCCGCCATCATTCAGACGTTACCGTTAAAACTTCTGATGTTGATTCTGTTTTGTTTATCATGTTTCGTCTTTTTGGCCACCACAATTTCGTCATCCGCATTTATCGTGTCCTCGTTTACCAGTTTGGAATTGACTGGTAAACAGCAACCGACAAGGTGGAACCGGATGGCGTGGGTTGTGATTTTTATCCTCTTTTCACTGGGGATCGTGTTGGTGGGCGGCTTTGAAACGGTCCAAGCGATTTGTACCGTGGCCGGTTTTCCACTGATTTTTGTGGCCGGGCTCCTTCTACACGCGATTTATCAATATGTGACCACAGATCCATCGGTCAAACGTGCCAGTCGGTTGGCGCCAGCCAATGCGCTTCGTGAGCAACTACGAAACACACTGTCTGAAAGTAAATAGGTTGTAAACGAAAAGAGTCCCACCGTTTTTGAACTAATTGTTCAGTGACGGTGAGGCTCTTTGTGATTAAATGTGGTGCGGCCGAACCGAATCAGCTTATTGGAAAATAACTATAAAGGTGAGAACGGCAATAGATTAAGGATTGAGTGGGGAAATGATTAACGGTAGTCAATTAAATTTAATGAAAGCGTTCACATTTTAAGTAAGATTTGCTAAACTGATTTTGTAAATAAGTGATTGGGGATGAGAAGAATGAAGATTACAAATGCTGAAGAATTTTTACCACAACTAAAAGGTGTTTTACGAGGCTCGTTTAGTGATGACCGTGAACTTGTGGGTGGCGTTATCACACGGCTACAAGATTCGGATACGGTCCACTACGGGGTTACGCGGTGGCGAGCCAAGGATACAACAGACCATGAGTTTACGTTTAGAAAAAATGAAGACGGGACGTACACCTATTTATACAAACACTAAACACGTTAAGACGACGTTTAGCCAGAATCATCTTTATTAAGAACTTGCAATTATTCTATTTTAAAAACACATTCAAGTACGACAAACGACGACCTTTCCGAAAAATTTCCGGAAAGGTCGTCGTTTTGATTTGGTGGTCAATTAATCTTTACGTAACTCCCACAACGCGGTTTTGTAGGTTAAGGGCCGACTTCGCCGCCGGGTAATGATGACCGCCGTTGCAGACTGCTGTTGCCGGGCATTGGGAACGTAATATTGGGGGGCATGTGGTTGGTGGTCTAGGTCCACGAGGGCGATGGCTTCGCAGTCAGGAATTTCGTGGCGTTGATTGGTTTCACGATTGACTAGGACAACGTGCATGACGGTCACCTCGACTTTCAATAAATTGTTGGTGCTGGAACCCTTTTAGTCAGTGTAGCACGCAATTTTTTCGGGCTTCAACTTAACCGCCTAGGAGCGATGGCAAAAAAAAGAAGTCCGTTGATAATCAGTAAAAAAGGCCGGACTGGCAGGAATGAAAAGAAAACGTTAAGCGAGGCTTATGTTATTCGTGCGACAATGCTAAGATAAGCCTACGAGGTAATGGTAATCATGACAAAAGAAGGATTGGTAAAGGAAATTTCGGGGCAGTTGCTGACCCTCGCCTCCGAAACAGATCAACCGGATCGAGAACATCAGTGGATGATGGCGCACATTGATGACGAAACACTTGTGCCGTTGATTCCGCAACTATCAATGTTAGCCCTCCATTTTTTGGCGGCATTACAGGATGGTCCTCAAAACGGGCGGCCATTAGCGGATCAGCTGGCTGTCACGCGTGGCGGAATATCGCGGGTTGCAAAACGCCTAGCAAACCTAGGGGTGATCGTCATGCGGAAACGGCCGGAGAACCAGAAGGAAGTTTTCTATGAGTTAACGGCAACGGGGATGACGATTGCGACCTGTCACGCGGCCATGCACGCGGAGATTGATCGTGAAAACGCCGAGCGAATGGCCCAGTTTTCGGAGGCGGAGCTAACGGTGATTAACCGGTTCTTGAAGACCATGGCAGACGCATAATGGCAGTTACTGAGGCAGTAACGCGGCTGGCGCTGATTCGCCGTGATTATGAACAGCACCGCCCAACAACGTTTATTGGTGACTTCGACTTACCGGCTGACACAAAGACGGGACTATTAACCAACCACCTTGCACTCCTGTGTGGGGTGATTGCTGATCAGTCAATGGCAGCGAGCAAGGCGTGGCAGTTACCCGCCCAATTATGTCAGCGAACGGGCCAAGCTGAATTGACGGCGGCATGGTTGGCAACGCATGAAACCACCATGCTGGCTGCAATTCAGCAACGGCCGGCGCTTCACCGGTTTCCAACAACGATGGCACACTATTTAAGTGAACTGGGCCGTCGACTGGTAATGGCGCATGACGGTGATGCAGACGCGTTGTTAGCCGTGACGGACTATCAAACATTGTTAGACCGGTTACGGCCATTCTTGGGCGTTGGGTTAAAAAAGGTGAACGCATTATTACTCATTTTGGTACTGGATGAGCACCGGCACTTAACGGGGTTAGAAAACTCGCAAGCGTTGTATGACGGGCACCTTCAGCACATTTTGGGCGACGAGCTGAATCAACGAATCACCCAAAAAACGGCAACGGCATGGTGTCAAAAAATTGATCCAACCTTTCCGGCACAGGTTTCGCCGTATTTATGGCGACTTGACCGAGCGCACGAAACGTTACAAGATGTAGTTGAACGGCAAACTAAGGAGGCACCCATATGAAGGTGACACACCGTAATTTAATTTCTGAACCAGAACGTCAATTATTTGGTTTACCCTACAGTAAGCAGGAAAATGGGTCATATAACTATGCATGGCTTGACTGGGAAATGACCGATAAGTTTAAAAAACTGGAAACCATTAACAAACCGTTGGACCCAGCAAGAATTGGCTTGCTTGTGTTTGATGGGGATGAACCGACATACTGGATCGGAAAATGGTTCCGAAAGGGTCAGCAGGTGCCAGAAGGCTTTGAAGCCATCACGGTCCCAGCAAGTTCAGCAGCCGTTGCGTGGGTAAACGGGAATCCTGATACTGGCGACATTTTTGGTCAACGGGCGATGGAAATGGCTAAGAAAGAGTTGATTCTCCGCCACCTGATGACGGATGCAGACTGGGACAATTTGGCCTACGCGTACGAACGGTATGACCCAGCCCGGTTCCAACCAGAAGAAAACCCCACCACACTGGACTACGTTTTCTACGTCAACTAGAGCGTGCGCTGGTTGACAAGCGTTTTAGGGGTTAGTACAATAAATACCAATATAAATAGTGAAAACGTGATTGGCCGTGTGCTAATCAAGTAGGATCGTTAATCCCTGTAAAGAGAGCTAGTGGACTGTGGAAACTAGTCACATTAACGGTGTGAAATACAGCGTTTGCGCTCACTATAACGGTGCATCGCGGTTATCGATGCGTTGAGTGGTCACCAAACTGGTGATAACTTGGGTGGTACCGCGGAAAATTTTCGTCCCTTGCAGTGATTGCAGGGGACTTTTTTTGTACCGCGAATTAATAAGGAGGAAGTATAAATGAACATTATTGACGAACTAAAATGGCGTGGTGCCATTAACCAAACCAGTGACGAAGACGGGCTCCGTGAGCTAACAACGAAAAAGTCGATCGGTCTGTACTGTGGGATCGATCCAACCGGGGACTCCATGCACATCGGTCATTTGATTCCGTTCATGATCTTGAAACGGTTCCAACTGATGGGTCACAAACCAGTGATTGTTATTGGTGGTGCAACAGGGTCCATCGGGGATCCATCAGGGAAAAAGGCTGAACGGGTGCTGCAAACGATGGACCAGGTTCAGCATAACCAGGAGGCCTTGAAGGGCCAAATGGTTCGGTTATTTGGTGAAGACCAGTTCCGGTTGGTCAATAACTACGACTGGCTCTCAAAATTATCACTATTAGACTTTTTGCGTGACTACGGGAAACTGTTTAACGTGAAGACCATGATGAACAAGGAAATCGTGGCTTCACGGTTGGAAGTGGGGATTTCGTTTACAGAGTTCACGTACCAAATTTTGCAGTCCATTGATTTCTTGACGTTGTACCGCGAACATGATGTTCAACTTCAAATCGGTGGTGGTGACCAGTGGGGAAACATCACGGCTGGCCTGGACTTGATTCGCCGGGTCGAAGGATCAGAGGCCGAGGTCTTTGCGCTGACCATTCCGCTGTTATTAAAGGCTGATGGAACAAAGTTTGGGAAGTCCGAAGGGGGCAACATTTGGTTGGACCCTGAAAAGACAACACCGTACGAATTTTACCAATTCTGGTTGAACCAAGAAGATAATGACGTCGTGAAGTTCTTACGCTACTTTACGTTCTTAGATGAAGCTGAGATCAATGAACTGGCTGACCAAGTAAAGGCAGAACCGTGGAAGCGGACGGCCCAACGGCGGTTAGCTGAAGAAGTGACCCGGTTTGTTCATGGTGAGGATGCGTTAGCGCAGGCGCAAAAGATTACGGATGCCTTGTTCTCAGGGAATGTGAAGGAACTGACGGCTGACGAAATCGAACAAGGATTTAAAGCCTTCCCAAGTGTTGAAACAACATCAGCCCCCAAAAATGTGGTGGACTTTTTGACAGAAAGTGGCATTGAAAAGTCACGCCGCCAAGCGCGTGAAGATGTGACAAACGGGGCCATTACCATCAATGGTGACAAGCAAACGGACCTTGAAGCCGTGGTCGATCCCAACGCAATGTTTGACGGGAAGTTTGTGATCGTTCGCCGGGGAAAGAAGAAGTACTTCCTTGCCCGGATTCAGTAAGAGCGTCTTGTTGGTGATTGAAAAAAGGTAAGTTTATAATACACACCGAACATGGTGTGTATTTTTTTGTGGCCTGAACATTGGCCCTCGTTTGACAAACGTATGTTCGGGCTGTATTCTTGTCATCACCACATGATCAAATCAGTGAATTTCATTGTTAGAAACCGAGGTATAGATTAGCTATGGATGCTTTTATTCAGACATTAGTGGATCGGCGGGGCGCGCTATTAACGGCACTAGGTCAGCATGTTGAAATTTCAATTATTTCGCTGTTAATTGCCATGGCCATTGCAATTCCACTGGCCATCTGGGCCACGCACCACCGGCGGTTTGCTTCCGTGATGCTTCAAATTGCGGGTGTTTTGCAAACCATTCCGTCACTTGCACTGCTGGGATTATTGATTCCCCTAGTTGGGATCGGAACGATTCCAGCAGTTATTGCGCTTGTGATTTATGCGCTGTTACCAATTTTTCAAAATACATACATCGGGATCGATGAAATTGACCCGTCCATCGAAGAAGCGGCAACGGCATTTGGAATGAGCCAAATGCGGAAATTGTTTAAGGTGGAACTCCCAATGGCGGCTCCTGTGATCATTTCTGGTGTTCGGCAAGCCTTGGTAATGATTATTGGAACTGCAACCCTGGCAGCCTTGATTGGGGCCGGCGGATTAGGGACTTTCATCTTACTAGGGATTGATCGTAACGATACAATGCTGACCTTAATCGGAGCATTGAGTTCGGCATTATTAGCCATTGTTTTAAGCTGGTTGATCAACCGGTTAGAGCACGTTCGGCCGCGGTATTTGATTGCGGGGCTCGCTGTGTTACTGGTGGGGTTCGGTGGTTTTGAAGGCTATCGCGTTGCCCAGCAGCCAAAGGATAACATCGTGATTGCCGGGAAGATGGGCTCTGAACCAGATATTTTGATCAATATGTATAAGGACTTAATCGAACAGGATAATAAGCGGGTACACGTCACGTTAAAACCAAACTTTGGGAAAACCAGTTTCTTATTTAACGCGTTAAACCACAATCAGATTGACATTTATCCTGAATTTTCAGGCACCGTCTTGGAGAGTTTGGTTAAGAATCCGCAAAGTGATAAGGGCTTAACGGCGACCGAAACTTACACGGACGCTAAGAAGGATCTAAGTCAGCAATTTGACCTGGATTACCTGAAACCAATGGCTTACAACAATACGTTTGCCCTCGCCATTCGAAAGAGTGACGCTGATAAGTGGGACGTCCACAACATTAGCGATTTGAAGGCGGTCGAGAGTCAGTTGAAGCCTGGGATGACCCTGGAATTTATTGATCGAAGTGATGGTCTGCCAGGTATTAATAAGACCTATGGGCTTAATTTGACGGCTAAATCTATGGAACCCAAGCTTCGGTACGAGGCGATTCATAACGGCGACATTAACGTTGTGGATGCTTATTCCACGGATAGCGAGTTGCGGCAGTACGACTTGACGGTCTTGAAGGATAACAAGCATTTCTTCCCAGCCTATCAAGGGGCGCCCCTGATGAAAGCGGCCCTCGCGAAAAAATATCCGGGCATTGTGAAGAGCTTGAACCAACTTTTCGGTAAAATTTCAGAACAAGATATGCAAGAAATGAACTATGAAGTGAACGTTCAGAAGAAATCTGCAAAGAGTGTGGCCCACCACTACCTTGTGACGCATCACCTATTGAAGGAGGGCCGTTAAGATGACAGAAACAGTGAATCATTCAGAACCGTACATCCGGTTTGAACACGTCCAGCAAACGTTTAACGGGAACCTTGTTATTCCTGATTTAAACCTCACCATAAATCAGGGTGAACTGTTTGTGTTGGTTGGGACCTCTGGGAGTGGGAAGACAACGACCCTAAAGATGGTTAACCAATTACAACCACAAAGCGGCGGAAAGATTTTTATTAAGGATCAAAATATTGCCGAAACAAACCTGCAAGAATTACGGTGGGACATTGGGTATGTTCTTCAACAAATCGCACTGTTTCCGACCATGACGGTTGCACAAAACATCGCGGTGATCCCGGAAATGAAGGGGGTCAAACGTGAGGAAATTGATGCCACGGTCGATCGATTGTTGACGCAGGTGGGGTTAGATCCGGCAACCTATCGTGACCGGATGCCAAGCGAACTGTCCGGTGGTGAACAGCAGCGAATCGGGATCTGTCGGGCCATTGCCTCCGAGCCACCGGTGGTGCTCATGGACGAACCGTTTTCTGCGTTAGACCCGATTTCGCGGACCCAGTTGCAAGACCTCGTCCTTCACTTACACCAAGTTCGGCATGACACGATGATCTTTGTGACCCACGATATGGATGAGGCCCTTAAACTTGGAGATCGGATTGCCGTCATGAACGATGGTGAGATTCTGCAAGTGGATACACCAGAAAACATCGCCCAGAAACCGGCAAATGATTTTGTGGAACGGTTCTTCTCACAAAGTGTGGCCAAAAATGTTGACGATGTGTACGTGGGTAAATTGGTGATGATGGGTTATGCCATGACCACATTGCCGGCCGGAAAGACAGCGCCGACGGACATTAGTTCAGACCAAACACTTAGTGATGTTTTTGATGATTTAAATCACAGTGAGTACTTGAGGGTCATGGATGGCGAGCGTCAGGTGGGATACATCAACGCCGCTAACGTTGTGGCGTATCTTAGTGCCCGCCACAACGAAACGAGTTCCCCAGCGTAAAACAGAATGTTTGGGGGAACGTGCGTGATTCGTTACACTTAAAAGTAATGATGGTTTGGAGAAGATAACAGAAAGGATGATGGGAATGACTTCATTTGATCAGTTAGTAATTGGCGGTGGCCCAGGTGGGCTTGCGTTAGCTGAGGGGCTCGCCTCAGCGGGCCAGCAAGTGGCGATTGTTGAGGAAAATCTGTGGGGAGGAACGTGTCCAAACAGAGGCTGTGATCCAAAGAAAATCTTGTTAGCCGCTGTGGAAGCTAAACGTGCCGCAGAACAGATGGCGGGCCACGGTTTAACCGGTGTGCCCACCATCAACTGGACTGATTTAATGGCCAAAAAGACGGCTTACACTTCAACTGTTCCCACGGGAACCCTTGCAGGTCTTCAGCAAAGCGGTGCGACGACCCTGAACGGGCACGCACAGTTCAATGCAGATGGCACTGTCCAGGTGGGGACCGAAACGGTGAGCGCCAAGACGATTACCTTAGCAACCGGTCAACGACCAGCCCGGCTCACAATTCCCGGTGCAGACCACATCCAGACCAGTACGGACTTTTTAAACTGGCAGACGCTGCCAAACCGAGTGACGTTTATCGGCGGCGGGTACATTGCCTTTGAACTCGCTGACATCGCTAATGCGGCCGGGGCAGATGTTCACGTCGTTTTGCATAATGATCGGCCGTTAAGGGCCTTTGATGCAGATCTTGCGGATGATTTAGTGGCGCAGTTGACGGCGGCAGGCGTTCACTTTGACATGAACATTGCTGTTGAAGCTGTTACCGCGACAGATGATGGGCTGACACTGACCGCGGCGGACGGGTTTGAATTAACTACGGATGCCATTGTTGGGGCTACGGGCCGGATTCCTAATGTGGACACGTTGAACCTTGACGCTGTGGGTGTTGAAGCAAATCGGCATGGGGTGGTTGTTAACGACCATTTACAGACAACTAATCCACAGATTTATGCACTGGGAGATGTTGTGGCAAAGCGTGACGAGCCCAAACTAACGCCGGTTGCCGGATTTGACGCCCGCTATTTAGTCGGTGAGTTAACGGGTGCCACCACGGCACCAATTTCATATCCAGCAATTCCAACCGTAGTCTTTGGGGCACCCAAGCTTGCGGCAGTGGGTGTAGCCATTCCGACTGCACAGGCCGACGATACATTACGGGTCACAACGCTTGATATGACGCACTGGTACACGTATCAGCGAATTGAGGAGGCCACGGCACAGGCCAAAGTGGTTACGAATGCCCAGGGGCAAATTGTTGGGGCAACGGTCCTTAGCAATTTAGCGGACGAGATGATCAATTACCTAACGTTAGTGGTTAACAAACACCTAACGCTCGACGATGTCATCATGGCGTACCCAACACCGGCGTCAGATCTAGTGTATTTATAGTTGTTAACAAGTAAGCCTGATTACAAATGGCCTTTTACAAGGGCGTTTGTAATCAGGCTTTTTTGTGGCGCTGAGGGTCGCTGTGAAAGCAAATTCTTTGCATTTACCGGTTGGTGATGGGTTCCTTAAAGGTGACTGGTGGAGTAGATCCGTATTATAATGGAATGCAAGTTAGGGTCCGTTTTAATGACGAGTTGAACTTGGAACCGGGTGATGTGGCAGACATCCGAATAAAGGAGTCGTAAAGTTAATGGCGTTTATTGGCACACTGATTTTAATTCTGGTAGCGACGACACTTGCAGGGCACTTGTCGGCGCGGATCGGGATTCCAGCGGTCATTGGTGAACTATTGATTGGGATTGTGGTTGGCCCGGGGGTTCTCGGGTGGGTTCATGAATCACTTGTCTTAACCCAGTTTGCAAACATTGGTGTTATTTTACTGATGTTTATGGCGGGACTTGAAAGTGATTTAGGTCGGCTTCGAAAGTATCTGCGGCCTGCATTGGCGGTCGCGGTGTGCGGGGTCATCTTGCCAGTTGCCTTAATGGGGGCGACGAGCTTCCTGTTTGGGTATGGTTGGACGGAGGCTCTCTTCATTGGCGTCGTCTTCTCCGCAACTTCGGTCAGTATTTCCGTGGTGGTCCTGCGTGAATTTAACGCGTTGGATTCACGTGAAGGGGCAACCATTTTGGGTGCAGCCGTTGCCGATGACATCTTAGGTGTGCTGTTACTAAGTTTGATGGTGTCACTGATTGGTGGGGCAACACATGGGGCCTCAAACAGCCTGGGCGTTCAGTTGGTCTTTCAGGCGGCGTTTTTTGTGGGTGCGTATTTGCTAGTTCGGTGGATTGCACCGCTGCTAATGCGTCTGAGTGAACGATTACTGATCCCGACAGCCCGGACAGTCACAGCCGTGGTCATTTGTTTAGGAATGGCGGCGTTAGCCGAACTCGTGGGGCTGTCTGGGGCGATTGGCGCCTTCTTTGCTGGAATTGCAGTGGCCCAAACACCGGTTAAACAAGCGATTGATGATCACATTGAGCCAATCAGTAACGCCTTTTTTGTCCCCGTATTTTTCGTTAGCATTGGCCTAAACGTTTCGTTTACGCACTTTGTTGATTCATTACCATTCATCTTATTAATGACCATTTTGGCCGTTTTGACAAAATGGTTGGGTGGGGAAATCGGTGCCCGCCTGACTGGTTTTGACCGGCCAAGTAGTCAGGTTGTGGGAACCGGGATGATTGCCCGCGGCGAAATGGCCTTGATTACCGCACAAATTGGGTTCAACGCCCACTTGTTGGCGCGTGGCCTGTATGTAGACATGATTTTCGTCATCGTGTTGGCAACGTTGGTGGCGCCACTGCTCCTTCGGTGGACGCTGGCGCGCCAACATGCGGCAGTTAAAAACAATTAAAAATCGTGCTCACTTTAGTGAGCACGATTTTTGTTTATTAGCACGTTATTTATCTTCAGTCAGCCGCGTAAAGTGGCCGTGGTTGGTCATGTCTTCTTTAAGATCGGTCATGGTAAACCGGTGGTAGAACTTACGGTAGTCTGCGTCGGCTAAGGTAAAAAGGTCGGTCAGGGTCTCACTAATATTCGCTGAGATGTCGTTAGTATCAGGCGTGGCCTTGGCTAAGCCCTTTGAATCGCCGGTAATAAAGCGCGCATAACTGATGGTTGGTGGAATCGTTAGGTCGTAAAGATCACCAACGTTCATGCTGGAAAGGGCTTGATGAAGCAGATAGCCACCGTTTTTGCCCACTGATCCCTCAATGTAGCCCTGTTTATGAAGAACGGACAGAATGTTGCGAATCATGACGGGATTCAAGTGTAATGATTTGGCCAGTTCAGCGCTCGTAACCTTGCGGGGACTGTGTTCATCCAGGTAAAGCAAACTGTGGACAGCGACGGAAAAATCTAGTTTCATAAGGGCCTCTTTCTAATTTACGGTGACTTTTGCACCGTAAATGTGGTTATGACAATTCGTGCTCGATGGATAATAATTCAGGGGTCACCCCCGTGATCAGTGGACTGGCTTCACCGACACTAATTAACACCAGATGGTGCATGGCCCGGGAGGCAATGGTGTATAACGCGCCGATGGATGATTCATCTGGGTAAGTATCATGAGAAACATCGTAAGCAATGACCGCGTCAAACTCCAATCCCTTCGCAAGGTACACGGGAAGGACAACCACGCCTTGTGGAAGTGTTCGATCCGCATCATTGAGCAGGGTCACAGGCACATGTCCGTGGAGTGATTGATAAACGTTACGTGCATCCGCAAAATCCTTCGTTAAAACGGCGACGGTGCCAAATTCAGCCAGCTCGGCCTCGGCAGAACTTAATGTGGCCTCTAGGGCGTCGACTTCATTATACCGCAATAAAATTCGGGGCAAATCGCCCGGACGGTTAAAGGCCTGAATTTGATCACCATCCGGGAGAAGGTCCTTAGCAAAATTGGTGATGGGCAGCGTCGACCGGTAACTACGGTTCAATGAAATGAGGTTTGGTCGTTTCGCGTTAAAGGCTTCAGCCAACCGGTCCATTAATACGTGTGGTTCTTGAAGCGGATTAAAGAGGGCCTGCTCACTGTCCCCAAGTAACGTAAACTTAGCCCGTGGAAAGGCATGGTGCAGGTAGCACATTTGTGCCAAAGAATAGTCCTGCATTTCGTCGACAAAGATGTAGGCGATGCCGCGATTTTGACCACCACCGGTAATGAAGTCCCGTAAAAAGAGGAGTGGTGCTGCGTCACTTAGCCCTAACTGGTGGTACTCAACGGCCATTGCCACGTCCTGACGGTGCTTTGCCCAGTTGGCCGTTGTGACAGTCGTTGGGGTCACCGTTTCTAAGAAGTGGTCGTACTGACGGTAAATATCCAGAAAGTAGTTATTGTAAAGGGCGTCGTAGATGGTGCGGTACCGGCGGCGAACAATTTCGCGACTGGCGTAGGCAATTTCTGCATCAAGCGTTTTAAACTTTCCGTCGTGGTTAATGAGGAGATCGTGATAGTGTTCCTCATCAAGGGTGTCCAGCTCAGTGCGCACCCAATCTTCCTTGGCATCGGTCCGAATCCGCGCCTTTAACTGTTTGATCAGCACGTTTTTAGTGGCTAAGAACCGGTCAGCGGTCGCCGCGTTTTCGGGCTGGTCAGCGTAAATGGCCGCAATTGCTTCCTTTGTGAAGAAGAGACGCCCGTCTAATAAGATGTCTGCAAACTTTAAGTTGCCAGTGCCGATCCGGTGACTGTAAGCCGTCACGTCATCGACTAATTGTGTGCTTTCAAGATAGTCACGCACGTCAGGTGTAACGGGATTGATGTGTTGTGCGTCGGCCTCGTAGCGTTCGAACAAACTTTGGACGGTGATGCCCTGCAATCGGTGACTAAGGAATTCGGCCAGGGTGACCTGCCGCATGTTGCGTTCACCAAGACTAGGAAGCACCTCTGAAATGTAGTGACTGAACAGGCGGTTGGGCGAAAAGAGCACCATTTGATCGGCTTGCAGTTCGCTGCCGCCGCCGTTACGACTGTGGTAAAGCAGAAACGCAATTCGTTGCAAAATGGCGGACGTTTTCCCAGAACCAGCCACGCCCTGAACGACAAGTAAGTCGGACCGTGTATCACGGATGATATCGTTTTGTTCCTTTTGGATCGTTGCAACAATGTTTTGCATCACGGCGTCGTTTTGCTGACCAAGAACCGCCTGAAGCATTTCGTCGCCCACCGTCTCGTTGGTATCAAACATGTTTTTGATCTGACCATTTTGAATGGTGAACTGGCGTTTTTTGTTCAACGTGGTGTGTTGGGGACCGGCTGGCGTTGTGTAAGTCACATCGCCCAACGTACCGTTGTAGTAGATACTGGCAATGGGGGCCCGCCAATCGTAAACGAGGAAATTTTGTTCAGGGTCAGTGAGCGAGAAGGTACCGATGTAGAGTGATTCGTCGCTTGTGTCACCAGCATCGCGAATGTCGATTCGGCCAAAGTAAGGTGAGGCGTGAAGCTCCTGAAGGTTTCCGAGTTGCTGTCTGATCGTGGTTTCATTTGTGACGGCAAGGTATACTAACTGCCGCTGTTGTTGCAGCTGTGCGTTCGTTTCCATGGCGTCATCGATTTCAAACGTATTGACCGACGCATTATCCGCGTAGTTTTTTTGAATGGCGCTTGTTTCATCATGCGCGCGGGTCAACTGCTTTTCACTTTCTGTGAGTTGTCGGTCAATTTCAGCCATGACGTGATCAACACGTTGTTGTTCTTGCTGACGATCTTTGTTTTCCATTCCATGGCCCTCCTGAAGGTGTGAGTGACGACAATGGGACGTGAAAAGCACCACCAGGACAGCTATGCGTCACCGGTGGTGGTTAAACGTACCGTGGTGTGGGGATCAGACCCACAAGCTTCAACAATTTTAGGCGCCAAAGCGGTGCCTGTCAATGATGTTGCATTACAGTTCGATGACGCGGCACGATGGGTTTTGACAGGCTTTTAAAAAGCCGTTATACTTAATTTATCGGTTACTTTACCTGAAGGTGGCAACGTATAGTAGGACCAACAACAGCAAGGTTGTGGTGTTGAGAGACAACCAGTGGTCGCGAAGTGGGCGTTTGTGTGCCGTAACTGATGAAGTTAAATCATGCTAATAATGAAGGGGATCGTTGTTGGACCGGGGATTGTCTTGGAAATCAACAGTGATCAATTTAGGTGGCACCGCGGGTAACCGTCCTATGCAATGAACCGTTTATTAATGTAAACGGGGTTCATTCATTGGGCGGTTTTTTCGTGGTTTGTGTTTGTAAATTTTTGAGGAGGATGCTAAAAGATGACAGCAAAAAAAATTATTTTAACGGGTGACCGGCCAACCGGTAAGTTACATATTGGGCATTACGTGGGGTCGTTGAGAAACCGGGTGGCTCTTCAAAATTCTGGGGACTACGAGACGTTTGTTATGATCGCGGACATGCAGGCCCTAACGGACAACGCGCGCGATCCTGAAAAGATTCGGAAGAGTTTGACGGAAGTGACGTTAGACTACCTTGCCGTGGGAATTGACCCGAAAAAATCAACGATCCTTGTCCAGTCACAGATTCCGGCTCTAAACGAGCTGACGATGATTTACATGAATTTGGTGACGTTAGCACGGTTGGAACGGAACCCAACGGTTAAAACAGAAATTGCTCAAAAAGGGTTTGGTCAAAGCATTCCGGCCGGTTTTTTAACGTATCCCGTGAGCCAAACAGCTGACATCACGGCGTTTAAGGCCACAACGGTTCCTGTTGGTGACGACCAGGAGCCAATGCTGGAACAGGCCCGTGAACTGGTGCGTTCGTTTAACAATGCGTACAACAAGGACATCTTAGTTGAACCACAAGGCGTCTTTCCACCAAAGGGTGAAGGCCGGATCCCTGGTCTTGACGGGAACGCCAAGATGAGTAAATCACTTGGAAACGCCATCTATCTATCAGATGATGCGGATACGGTGACGAAAAAAGTTATGTCCATGTACACAGATCCTGAGCACATTAAGGTCAGTGATCCCGGCCACGTTGAGGGCAACACGGTGTTCACCTACCTAGACATCTTCGATCCTGATAAGGCCCATGTTGCTGATTTAAAGGCCGAATATCAAGCTGGCGGTCTGGGTGATGTGAAGATCAAACGGTACTTAAACGAAGTATTGGAAGCAACACTCGCACCCATCCGCACACGCCGCGCAGAATTTGCGGCCAACATGGATTACGTTTACCAGGTCCTTGAAGAAGGGTCCGCTCACGCAAACGAAGTGGCCAACGCCACACTGACAGAAGTTCGTGACGCAATGGGGATCAACTACTTTACACAACGCTAACCACGAGGAACTGGCTAATAGACAGACTGTGGACGAAATGAGCGAGGCAAAGCAGACATGGAAAATTTAGCAATTGTGGATCTGGGTTCCAATTCGGTGCGAATGGGAATCACCCAAATCGAAAGTGATGGCAGTTTTAAAGAGGTCAAGCGAGTCAAAGAAGACACGCGGATTTCGGAGGGCATGGGCCCAGAAAAAAAGTTAACAAAGGTGGCCATGGACCGAACCATTAAGGCAATGAATAGCTTTAAGGGGCTCTACGCTGGGTTGCCGAATTTGACCGTTCGGGCGATCACAACGGCGGCGGTTCGGCAGGCGGTCAATCAGGCCGATTTTTTGGCCCGGGTCAAACATGAAGCAGGCATTAACCTACAAGTCCTGTCAGGTGATGACGAGGCGTACTATGATTTTTTAGGGGCTGTTAACGCGCTCCCACTGGATGATTGCGTGATTTTAGACACGGGTGGGGCCAGTTGCGAGTTGATCCACGTGGTCAACCGAAAGGCAAAAAATCTCATCAGCGTTCCGTTTGGTGCGGTCAACTTATCTGAGCAATTCCATTTTGGCGATGTGATTACGGCCGGAAACTTGTTTTCTGGTCAGGTCTTTGTTCGGAAACGGCTCCAAGACATCTGGTGGCTGAGCGCAGCGATGCATTTACCGATTGTGTTGTTGGGCGGGGCTAACCGGACATTGGCACGAATCAACCGAAAGGCGCAGAAAATGGTTCGGGTCGAAGACATTCACGGCTACCGGTTAAAAACGGAAACGGTGTTTGACACGTTTGATGAATTGATTTCAAAAAATAACAAGCAACGTCAAGGAATTGACGGGCTTGAGTACGACCGGGCAGACATTATCGTTGGTGGCATGCTGCCACTGGTTGAATTACTGCAATTACTTGATTCGGACCGGGTGATTTTCTCGGAAAGTGGTGTGCGTGAAGGACTGGTCTCAGAGTACGTCAGTCAACGCCCACAGTATCAACAGTAAGGAGGAGGCCCTTGTGGATAAACGGTTTGCAAACGTTCGCAACCTAACATGGCAGGAACGGGTCGATCTAGCCACCGAGGTTGGGACGCTCACAGCAATGCAGCGGCAAGAAGTGGCAGACAGTGCGAGCGAAAGAGAAGCACTGCTAATTGAAAACTATCTAACAAGTTACCGGTTGCCAACGGGGTTGGCAGCCGGTATTCGGCTTAATGGCCGTGACTACATGGTTCCCATGGTGACGGAGGAACCGTCCGTTGTGGCGGCTGCAAGTTATGGTGGTAAAATGACCAGTACAGGTCAGGGGATGCACGGACAGCAAGTGACGAACCTGCTGATGGGCCAAGTTGTGTTTCAAACGGTGACGGTCGCTGAGATTGAGCGGGTGGTTACGGCAACGACGCCGGCATTATTGGCCTTAGCGGATGCCGCCCATCCATCGATCAAGCGTCATGGTGGTGGTGCGAAACGGTTAGCAGTTCGTGGATTAGGCGAGGGGTTCGTTAGCGTTGACCTTTTCGTTGATACCGGGGCGGCCATGGGGGCTAACGTGATGAACAGTATGTTAGAAGCCCTTGGCCACCATTTACAGGACGTGCTGAAACACCATCCGGTCATGGCAATTTTGGCAAATGACGGGCAGGCCAACGTTGTGACCATGACGGCAACGGTGCCGGTTGCTGACCTTGCCAAAGGGAACGCAACGGATGGTTTAGCTGTGGCCCAACGCATCGAGGCGGCCAGCCGCATTGCCCAATTAGACGTTAGCCGGGCAACGACCCATAATAAGGGGCTGATGAACGGCGTGGACGCAGTGGTCATGGCAACCGGAAACGATTGGCGTGCTGTTGAGGCCAGTGCCCATGCGTACGCGGCCCGTGATGGTCAGTACCGTGGGTTAAGCCAGTGGCAGGTGGTTGGCAATGAATTACATGGTCGGGTGACCATGCCCATGCACCTCGGCCTAGTTGGCGGGGCAACCGCATCGTTGCCGTTAGCAACGGTCAATCGCCAGGTGGTTGACGTAACGACCGTCTCTGAACTGAATCAGGTGGCCGTTGCGGTCGGGCTTGCACAAAATTTGGCCGCGTTACGGGCGTTAGTGAGCGAGGGGATTCAGCAAGGACACATGCGCCTTCAGTACCGCAATTTAGCGGTGGCGGCGGGCGCAACGGTTGCCCAAGTGCCACTCGTTGTTACGGAATTACAGGAACATGAGCATCCGTCAGCGGCGTTGGCAACAGCCATCGTGGCAAGGTTAAATAAGACGGAATCGTCTGATTAGTCAAGGAGAAGTCATTACGACTGAATGAACATTAAAAAGGAGCTTTTTATGGCAGACATTAAACTAACACCAGCGGTCCAGGCATTGCTGGATCAAGTTAACGACCTGTTTCCCGGAACCGTGATGGTTCAATTTGGGGATCATCATGCCGGTTACGTGCGCGATGATCAGGTTCAACAACATGTGTTGAAGGATCGCCTGTTGATTTGGGTGGACGACATCACCGCACCACAGTACTCAGCGGCGCATGAATTAACCCATCTACTGCTGTTGCTTCAGGGTTTTCCACAGGTGTACTTTAATCTGACGCTGGGCGATGAGGCACTGGATACACAGCTGATGGCATTAACCACCCAGCTGTACAACATTGCAAATCACATGGTGATTTTCCCAGCCTTGGCGGGGCATGATTTGATTGATGATACCGTTAAGAGTCAGTATTACGACGGAATCTTTGCGACGGTTGAACCAGAAACTGGGAAGCGTGATGACGATCAGAATGCGCTGCGGTTACTGGTGATGTTAGACGCGCTTGTGTTCTTTGGTGACGCCATTAGCGACCATGAAGATGAGTTACAAACAAACTTCCCACTAACATTTGCGGCTGCCCAAAAGTTATTTGCCACCATCACGGAAAAACCAGTAACTAGTCCATTTGGCATGCGGCGGGCATTGGTTAAACTGTTCAAAGCGTTTGATGATCAGCTGACGGATTGGGGTCTACCAGCGTTGAACAGTACGGCCTTCACCTCCGTGACAAGTGTTCTGAGTGACCGGCAGTTACGTCTAGAGGTTCGGCAATTATTTGAGGTCTTCCATTCCGACCTGCAAAACAAGGCCACGGGTGAACGCGCCTATGTGGGGTTAAATCGTTCTGATCGCCAAAATGCGTTTGTCTTAACACCACCTGCGCAAGCAGACGATGAAGGGGCAAGCTACTTTAAAGGCATTTATGACATGACGGTCAAAGACTTTTTGGAACAGCAGCACATTGCATACAGTGTTCGTGATTAATTGATAAAAGGGGGCACATTCATGGCAGCGGAAATGAGTGAGGCGCTTCGCCAGTTATTTGACGAAGCAAACCACATTACGTTTATGACGGGGGCCGGAGTGTCAACGGCCTCAGGGATTCCGGATTATCGGTCTAAAACCGGCCTGTACGCGGATAAATTTCACGGCTTACCGCCTGAGTATTTGCTGAGCCATGATTGTTTGGTGAACCAACCTGAGCTTCTGTACGCCTTTGTAAAGGATAATATGTACTTTCCAGAGGCCCAGCCAAACGTGATCCATGAAGTGATCGCAGATTTATGCAATCAGGGGCGGGCGTCATTGATCACCCAGAACGTGGATAATTTGGATCGCCGCGCCAAAAATGAGCAGGTGGTTGAATTTCATGGCAACCTGTACCGTTGTTTCTGCACGGTTGATCAGGCGCCAATTGCCTGGCAGGATTACTTAACGTCCATGATTCATGAACCTGATCATGGGGTGATTCGCCCGGACATCGTGTTGTACGGCGAAGGCATTGCCGATGACGTCTTACGGCGCTCCGTTCAGGCCGTTGAAGCAGCGGATCTATTGGTTATCGTGGGCACGTCATTTCGGGTGTATCCGTTTGCAGGGTTGATCAACTACCGCCAACCGACTGCTAAGTTAGTTGTTGTGAACAATGAACCCATTACAGCGGGTGATGTAACTGCTCAGTACCAAGGTGACGCCACCGACTTTTTCCAAGCGCTCCGAGGCTAAATCAATTGCGTTTTTAAGTTAGGTTTCTTACAATTAATGTAATTAAGATGAAAGGTGGGTGACAGAAATGACACGAGAAGATGTGTTTGCCCGTTTGGGGAACCTACTTGCACAAATGCGGTGGATGAACCGATTTCAGTTGCTGTTTGATTTCCTAATGTTTTACGGTGCGTGGCAGGTGTTCTTCGGTGCACAACAAGCAATGCTGTTTGGTGTTGCAATGTCACGGACAAATGCTGGTGTTGTCACAATGCTGTTTGCGGTGATTAGCTGGTCATTTTCTGGCATCCGCGGCAACTACCGGCGACAAGGACTAGCCTTGATCAGTACTCTTCAGGGGCATCAGCTTTCCGAAGAGGAATCAAGCGTTGTCCGGCAGTTTAAATAAGCTTGTTAGGGCAGTCGAATGCACGAAGAGGGGTTGCGACGCAGGGGGATCGTTAATAACCTGCGCCAACGGCCACGGCATTCCGCTTAAATCAAAGCAATCAACTTCCCAAGTTTCGGGAGATTGATTGCTTTTCTTTAACACTCATTTTTAGTCGAGGGGGAAGCAAAATGATTACAATTGGTTTATCAACGTGGACGCGTCATCCGCACTTGATCCATGATGAAGATCGCCCAGTTCGGTTTGATGAATACGTGGGTGTGTTTCCGTTGGTTGAACTGGATACACCGTTTTACGGGGTTCCTAGCGTGAGTACGGTAACTAAGTGGGCCCACCAAGCACCAGACGGATTTCAGTACATCTTAAAAGCGCACCAGGTGATGACACACCATGATGATCGAAATGAACCGGTGAGCGACAGTGAACGCTGGCAAACATTTACTCAGTTTCGCCAGGCCGTTGCCCCCTTGGTTAAGGCGGGGAAACTAGCCACGGTGCTATTTCAGTTTCCGCCGTTCTTCACGCGGACGGTCGACCACATTCGCTATCTGCGTGAGGTTCGTGAACGAATGGGAACGTTACCGGTTGCCGTTGAATTTCGTGATCCAAGTTGGTATGCTAGCGGACTTAGCCAGGATGTGCTTGATTATTTGACCAGTTTGAACCTCACGTATGTCATCGCGGATGAACCGTTTGATGGCAATCAGGGCGTCCCGTTTACCCCTGCGGTCACAACACCCAGTGCGGCCTACTTTCGCCTTCATGGGCAAAATCGGCGGGGCTGGTTGAACCGTGAGGGTGGCTGGCAAACGGAGCGAACGAATTATCACTACTCTGACGACGAACTCGCTGCACTGGCAAAATCAATTAATGCAGTAAACGAACGGGTGGATAATACTTACGTTATTTTCAATAATAACGGGCACCGTGATGCGGCCGGAAATGCCGAAACGTTGCGCGATCAGTTAGGGTTGTCCTTTACTGGACTGGGCCCGACACAGATGGACTTATTTTAGCCATTTACGGCCAAGAAAGTTGCGAAGCGACATAAAGTGCTATGGTATACTTATTCAGACTAATAAGAAGTGTCATGGTGCCAGGTGAACCACTGAGCGGCCCAGCACTTACGGATCAAAGGAGAAGATTGTTTCATGGCAGAAAAAAAGCCGACTTATTACATTACAACGCCAATTTATTACCCTTCAGGGAAGCTGCACATTGGGAACTCATACACAACGATTGCGGTGGACGCAGAGGCACGGTACCGTCGCTTAATGGGCAATGACGTCTTCTTCTTGACCGGGACGGACGAACACGGCCAAAAAATTGAAGAAAAAGCGGCTTCCTTAGGCAAACAGCCAAAGGAATACGTTGACGGCATGGCTGACCAGATCAAGGACTTATGGAAATTACTGGAGATCAGTAACGATAAGTTCATTCGGACAACGGATGCGGATCATGAAGCCGCCGTTCAAGAAATTTTTGACCGGTTATTAAAGCAGGGTGATATCTATAAAGGCCGTTATGAAGGCTGGTACTCCGTGGATGATGAAGAATTTTTCACGGAATCACAGCTGGCTGAAGTTGAACATGATGCAGACGGTAACGTTACGGGTGGGAAAGCGCCATCTGGTCACGACGTTGTGTGGACGGATGAAGAGTCTTACTTCTTCAAGATGAGTAAATACTCTGACTGGTTGATGACCTACTACAAGGAACATCCCGATTTCATCATTCCAAGTACGCGGATGAACGAAATGGTGAAAAACTTCTTGGAACCTGGTTTGGAAGACCTCTCTGTTTCCCGGACCAGTTATTCGTGGGGTGTGCCCGTTCGGACCGACCCTAAGCACGTGATCTACGTGTGGATCGACGCCCTCTCTAATTACATTACGGCGTTGGGTTACGCAGGCAAGGACGAGACAAACTTTGACAAGTTCTGGCCAGCAAACGTGCAAATGGTTGGTAAAGAAATCGTCCGATTCCACACGATCTACTGGCCAATCATGTTACATGCACTGGGCCTTCCGTTACCACAACACGTGGTCGGTCATGGCTGGCTGTTAATGAAAGACAGCAAAATGAGTAAGTCTAAGGGGAACGTCATCTATCCAGAAACACTGGTTGAACGGTACGGTTTGGATGCCTTGCGTTACTACCTGCTTAAGGCCATGCCGTTTGGAAACGACGGGAACTTTACGCCGGAAGACTTTGTCGATAAGGTCAACTACGATCTGGCAAACGACCTGGGGAACCTGTTGAACCGGACGGTCGCCATGGTCAACAAGTACTATGATGGTGCGGTGCCAACGTTTGCGGCGGGCGTTAACGGCCCTGATGCTGACTTAGAGGAAACGGCAGCGACGGTCATCGCTGAGTACCATGAATTGATGGAAAGTTTGCACTACGCTGACGCCCTGTCCGCCATTTGGAAACTGGTTGCGCGGACCAATAAATACATTGATGAAACGGAACCATGGACGTTAGCAAAGGGTGAAAAGGCTGGTGATGCAGACCGACTAGCATCAGCCATGAGCCATTTGGTTGCTAGCTTGCGCGTGATCGCGTTGCTGTTACAACCAGTGATGACCCACGCACCGAAGGAAATCTTGGGTCAATTGGGCTTGTCAACGGAACCAGAAGACATGCAGATCATGGGGTTAACCTTCGGTGACTTGCCAAGCAGTACGGTGATCGCCAAGGGAACACCGATCTTCCCCCGCCTAGATGCCGCGGCTGAGACGGACTTCATTCAAGCACAAATGACTAAGTCTGATAAGAAGAAGGGCCGGGCCGCCATGGCTGCCGATGCCGATGCCAAGTGGGAACCAGAAAACGTCACATTATCCTTAACGAAACCAGAGATTAAGTTTGAGGACTTTGACCAAACAGAAATCAAGGTTGCAGAAGTGATCGACGTGAAGCCCGTTGAGGGTGCTGACAAGCTGTTACAATTCCGGCTTGATGCGGGTGACCAACAAAACCGGCAGATCCTTTCAGGGATTCACGAATGGTACCCTGACTACGAAACGTTGATCGGGAAAAAGGTGTTGGCCGTGACGAATTTGAAGCCACGGAAAATGCGTGGTCAAATCAGTCAGGGAATGCTGTTATCAACGGAACATGACGGTCAGGTCACGTTAGTTGAAGTACCAGCAGGATTGAATAACGGGGACGTGCTGGGCTAGCCAGTCGTTACCTGAGTGGAGACAAAGCAAATGGAAATTTTTGATTCGCACACACATTTAAATGATGATTCGTTTTATGAAAACGTGGCGGTGTTTGATCAACATGCGCGCGCATCTCATGTCACCCGAATCATGAACGTTGGCTCGGACGCAGTATTGAATGAACGCGGAATCGAGCTGGCACACCGGCACGCTAACATGTGGGCGGCGGTGGGCTGGCATCCAGAGGAAGTGGCTCATTATAACGATGCTGTGGAAGAAACAATGATTGGTCAGTTGCAAGATGACCGCGTGATGGCACTGGGTGAAATCGGGTTGGACTATCACGTTGATAATTTAGACGCAGTGGTGGCGGATCAAAAACGGATTTTTGAACGGCAACTTAACCTTGCCAAGGACTTGCACAAGCCAGTCATCATTCATGATCGCGACGCCTTTGAAGACGTGTACAAGATTTTAAAGGCTGTCGACATTCGTGATGTTGGCGGGGTAATGCACAGTTTTAACGGTGATCCTGAATGGCTGAAGCGGTTCCTTGATCTCGGGATGATCGTGTCGTACTCGGGTGTTGCGAGTTTTAAAAATGCACACGAGGTTCACGATTCAGTTCGGGCAACACCGTTAGACGCCATGATGGTGGAAACAGATGCCCCATACCTGACGCCAGAACCGCACCGTGGTGAACAAAATGAACCGGCAAACGTGATTTTTACGGTGCAGGCCATCGCAAAACTTCGTGATGAGGATCCATTAACCATTGCGGATCACACGTATGCCAATGCTAATCGGTTCTTTGGGATTGAGGATTAATGACGAAAATTAAAGAAGTTCTGGTCGTTGAGGGCAAGGACGATACCAAACGGATCCTGCAAGCGGTGGACGCTGACACGTTTGAAACGAATGGCTCAGCGCTAAATAAAGCGATGTTAGCACAGATTAAGCAGTTGCAAGCAACCCGGGGCGTTATTGTGATGACGGACCCTGATTTCAACGGTGAGCGCCTGCGAAAACTGATTACTGCGGCGGTGCCCGAGGCAAAGCACGCGTTTATCACCAAAAAGCAGGGGGTACCAGAAAATGCTGGTGGAAGTCTGGGCGTTGAACACGCAACCCCGGATGTGATTAAGGACGCACTGGCCCATTTATCAACGGGGTCGAGTACGTTTACACCAGTGATCAACCAAACGGATCTATTGGCAGCTGGGTTGATTGGTCAACCAGATTCACGGAAACGGCGGGAACAATTGGGTGAACAACTCAATTTAGGCTACGTCAACGGAAAGCAGTTGTTAAAACGATTGCAGTTGTTTCAAGTGTCACGGCAAGACTTTACCGCGGCCGTTGCCAGTCTGCCACCGTTAACGCATTCATAACAGGAACATTCAAGGAGCACACATGACTGACAAGAACCACGCAACCCGTCCGGACATTGCAAACCCTGTCCGAACACGCGCCATCATGAATACTTACGGCATCGCCGTGAAAAAGAGTCTCGGGCAAAACTTCTTGTCTGACATCAACATTTTGCACAACATCGTGGAAGCAGCTAACATTACACCGGCAGACGATGTGATCGAAGTGGGCCCCGGGATCGGGGCATTAACGGAGCAACTGGCGAAAAACGCCAATCGTGTGCTGGCATTTGAAATTGACCGGCAGCTATTGCCGGTGTTGGCTGACACGCTGTCACCATACGACAACGTTGAAATTGTGAACGCGGACATCCTTAAAGTGGATCTGCCCGCTGCAATTAGCGAACACTTGCCGGATGCGCACACGGTCAAGGTGGTGGCTAACCTACCGTATTACATCACAACCCCAATCTTGATGGGACTCGTCAGTGCACCAATTGATTTTGATGCCATCGTGGTGATGATGCAAAAGGAAGTGGCGGAACGGTTGAGTGCCAAGCCTGGAACGAAGGCTTACGGTGCATTGACGTTAGCAGTGCAGTATAAAATGCAGGCTAAATTGGCCTTCACGGTGCCTCGCACCGCGTTCATTCCTCAACCCAATGTAGATTCAGCCATCGTTGCGTTAACGCCACGTGAACCATTGGCAGTGTTGCCATTTAGTGAAAGCGCGCTGTTTCACCTGATTCGCGGGTGTTTTGCACACCGGCGGAAGAGTCTGTGGAACAATTTGCAAAGCATTTTTGGCAAAGCAGATGAAACAAAATTAGCAATGGCAGAAACATTAACTGAATTAAATATTGAACAGTCAATTCGGGCTGAACGCCTGTCACTAGACGAGTTCATCGCGTTGGCAAACGGTTTACACACGCACGATGTCTTTTAGTTAAGCGATGGATGTCCGGAGTTTCTACTACGGAACAATTGTTTTTAAGGGTTGACCGTGCTATACTGTTATGCATGTGAGGTGAATTGCATGCCAGCAACATTACAAAGTATCAAGACCAAACTGGATGCCAAATTAGGGCAAAAGTTAATGGTTGTCGCTCAGGCCGGTCGCAAGAAAGTGACAAAGCGCCGTGGCACACTGCGGGAAACGTATCCGGCTGTTTTTGTGGTTGACCTCGACCAAGAGGAGAATTCATTTGAACGAGTCTCTTACAGTTACACAGATGTGTTAACAAAAAATATTGAAATTGCCTTTGATGAAGAATAATCTGTTCATCCGGTGAAATCGCAAAAAAGCGCCCTCAATAAATGGGGCGCTTTTTTTGTGGAATTAACCGATGTGATGTTCCGGTATAGACGTTAAGCTAGCGTCTGTAATATACTAACGGTAGTTATTTTCTTGCGAACAGACTGGGGGTGACACCACGGAGATTCTTGAAAAGGCGCCTGCCAAACTCAACCTGAATTTGGACACGCCGTTTAACCATAAAGATGGTGACGAAGAGTGGGATATGGTGATGACGTCCGTTGATTTAGCCGATTATGTAGCCATTAAGACGCTGGGGCGAAACGGCCGCATTAAGGTGAGCACGGATAGTGGTTTTTTACCCAATGATCATCGAAATTTAGCCTATCAGGCTGCCCATTTACTGGCGGTCACGTTTAATCGTCATGAGGCCATCAACATTCACATCGAAAAACACATTCCGGTGGCGGCCGGGATGGGTGGCGGATCCTCGGATGCCGCTGCGGTCCTTCGGGGACTAAACGATCTGTGGCAACTCGGTTTGACCCGGACAGAATTATGTCATTTTGGGTTAAAGATCGACGCAGACGTGCCGTATTGCGTGTGGAGCCAAACGGCGCACGTGACGGGACGTGGTGAGCAGATCGAACTGCTGCCAAAGCTCCCACCGCTGTGGATCGTGATTGCCAAGCCAAAGGTGAGTGTGTCGACACCGTCCATCTTACGGCAGATCGACTACCAGGCCTTGCAACACGCGACGCCCGACGCTTTGATCGCGGCCATTGAGGCGGGCGATTATGAGGGGATCTGTCAGAACGTGACCAATGTGTTAACACCGATTACGGCTAGGCACCACCAAACGATCAATCATCTGAAGGAACAGATGTTGCGATTTGGTGCGGATGCTGCTGAAATGAGCGGAACAGGGCCAACGGTCTACGGATTGTGTAAAAAGCAATCGCGGGCACAACACGTTGCAAATAGCTTGGCGGGTTTCTGCCGAGAAGTGTACGTGGTGCGCCCCATTAACTTTGCCGACAATCGCGCGCAACGTGTCGCGCTAAGTGACCGATACGCGGATACCAATGGTTAACGAAAAGCCCACCTGTGGACAACTTGTCCACAGGTGGGCTTTTCTATTGGCGACGTTATGTGTGATCTTAATCCAACTGCCGAAATGAAGCCAACAGAGCGTCGTTTTCGGCCTGACGAGTTGCAGATGACCGTGGCTTTTGTCGCGCCACCGCATGGGTTGGATCAACTAATCCATGGGACGTTAGGTCATAGGTGTTCGTGGCAATCGATTGAACAAAGTGCTGATCATGGGAAACAAATAAAACGGTCCCGGGGTACTCACTAAGAAACGTCGTGAGTGCTTGAAGCGTGGGTAAGTCTAAATAGTTGGTGGGTTCGTCCAACACCAAAACGTTGGCCTCGCTAGTCAAAACGGCAACGAGACTGAGTTTGACGCGTTGCCCGTCGCTAAGAGATGCGGTTGGCTGATCAAGCGTGCCAGCAGAAAACCCAAATTCAGCCAGAATCGTTCGCAGGGTTGCATCGGGTTGGCTACTGCGCGCACGAACGGTGGTCCAAACACTGTCCGTTGGGATCAAAGTGCTGATGTCCTGGGCAAAGTACCCAAATGAAACAGCGTCGTTAACGTGAATGGCCGGTTGTTCATGGGCCATGATGGCACGCAGTAAGGTTGTTTTTCCACAACCATTTGGACCGGTAATGGCAACCCGCTGGCCGGGGCGAACGGTCAGTGAAAGGGAGTCACTGAGTGTGGTTGACCCGATCGTCAGGCGGAGCTTTTCAATGCGGACGGGAACGTGCCGCCCCAATGTGGCAAACTGAGTTGCACGGAGGGTGGTGTGGGCAGCGGTCTTTGGTTTAGCCACGGGGGCAAGATCATCGCCGCGTTGGCTGAGCACCCGTGCCGTTTTGGCCATTTTGCCCTGATTGTTGCGAAGGGCACTCTTAATGTCCTGGAGCTCGTTAGCGCTGTGGTTATGCGGATTTGGCTTGGTGATTTTGGCAGCGCGTTCTTCACGTTTTCGGGCCGCAACGGCTAATTTATGCTGGCGTTTTCGGTACGTTTTATAGGCTGCCGCCTGGTGATCACGTTGAGCTGCCTGCATGGTTTGCATGGCTGAAAGGTTTCCAGCAAACGGGGTGAGCGTTTCGTCAGCTAATTGCCAGGTACTGGTGGTGACGGCGTCCAGCAGGTGCTGATCGTGGGAAATGAGAAGTAACGTGCCAGAAAAACGTTGCAGTTGCTGGATCAACCATGTTTGGTTATTGACATCGAGGTTGGCGCTGGGTTCATCTAAAATCAACCACTGGGGGTGCTGATGAAGGGCCGTTAAAATAGCCATTTTCGTCTGCTCACCGCCACTCTTTGTGTCATCGTGGTGTAGTTGTGGCACAACAACGGGATCAATTCGCCGGTCGATGGTCCCTGTGGTGGGGCTAACGGTGCCGGTAAGTAAGCTGATGAGCGTTGTTTTCCCGGCGCCGTTTGCACCGACGAGCCCAATGCGGTCGCCGGGGTTAATGATCAGCTGAGGAATGGTAAATAAAACGTGCTGTTGCCGTGTGATCGATAAATTGGTTGCTTGTAAACTAAACATAAGGGGGTACCTCCTTGTTATAAATGCGTTGTGGTTCAACAAGAAGTTAGTTCTTCATGGTCGGATGCCTCCGTTAACTGGTGACCAGTGTGTAACCATGACCAAAAACGGCACAAAAAAGGACTCCACCCCTGCGTTGTACCTAAGCCATGGTCAACCAATTAATCAGCATGAAAACACACGCCAAACACGACCCATCAAGGGTGTGAATGATGATTTACAGGCTGTTTAATTGGTGATCCAACAAGGCTTAGTTACGCATTGGCTGAAGTCCTCCGAATGAATTGAATTTAGTGACACTATAACTGCTTGTAGGGTAACCTGTCAAGCTAACGCCGATTTTCAGGGTAAAGAATGCTGTTATGAAACGGACCGTCACCCCAAATTTCTGCTTCGGAAAGGGTGGTTTCGATCAACTCAATGGGAACCTGCTTTAACATGATCATTGCACATTCGTAACCGGCAAAGGGTTGGTAAAGGGGCATGACGATATCTTGATCAACCAGTGCTGCGCGGATGTCAGCAACCTTAAAGGCAACATGCGTCTGGGTTTGAATGATTGGATCAAGTGGGCAGTCAGGGCCAAACGCGTGAAGTTCAATGGGAATTCCCAGTTCATTTAGTTGGTCCAGCGAGTACATATCATAAATTTTGGCGTATTTAACGGCCGGTGCGTCTTTAATATCGGCGAGCGGAACGGGTTTGCCGATGTGGTGAAACGTTAGCGGTTGCCGCATTGTTATTAACCTCGAAATAATTTGTGGATTGCATTCATGGATGAGATTCTGTAAACTGTTAAACAGTAATCATTACGTTTTAGAATAATTACCTGAAAGGAACCGGTCATGAAGCAATTGCGAATTGGATTCATTATAACATTACTGACCGCTGGCCTGATGGGTGGGTTGATGATGGGGCACGTTCAATCAGCGCACGCGCGGTCACGATCCATTACCGTCGTGAGCTCACTAGACGTGTACGCGGAGGCCGCACAGGCAGTGCTTGGGCACGCTGGAACAGCAACCGCCATCATTAACAGTCCGTCGATTGACGCAGAGGACTACGAGCCCACAACGGCCACCGCAAAACAGGTGGCTAAAGCAGACGTTGTTATTGCCAACGGGGTTGGCTATGACGACTGGTTAACACGCGTTGCAACGGCGAACAATAAGCAACGGCAAACAATTACGGTGGGTGACCAGCTGCTTTCCCGGAAAGCAGGGGACAATCCCCACGTGTGGTATCACGAAAAGACAATGCCGTTGGTGGTTAAGCAACTGGTCAGCCGGTTTAGTCGGTTGCAGCCACAGCGAAAACGCCAATTTCAGCAAAATGCGACGCGCTACTTAGCCACGTTAACACCGTGGCACCAGCTGACACAGCAGATCCGGAAAACGAGTCAAAACCAACGGGTCGCGGTGAGTGAACCGGTGGCAAATGACATGCTGACGGCGGCTGGTCTGAAGGTAACAAACGACCATTTTGCCCGGTCGGTGGAAGAAGGAACGGACCCATCACCGGCAGACATTGCAAAATTGACCGCAGATTTTAAACATCATCGGGTTGCCATGTGGGTGGAGAACACGCAAAATTCACAGACAATCGTGGATAACATGACGAAAACAGCCCGGCGCTACCATGTACCGGTTGTTAAGGTAACGGAAACACTGCCACGGGGAAAAACGTACGCTCAGTGGATGACGGCAGAATTGACGCAGGTTCAGGCGGCTTTAAAGGAGGCAAAAGCAGATGACAGATAAAGGTGCGGGGGCAACACCACTCGTTAGCGTTGAGCAGTTAACGATGCGTTTCCCCAATAAGACGGTCTTCACTGACCTCTCCTTTCAGGTGCGTCCAGGAGAATTTTTAAGCATTTTGGGTGAAAATGGCGTGGGAAAGACGACACTGATTCGACTCTTACTCGGTCAGCTACGACCAACCACGGGGCAAGTGACCTACTTGCCAGAACGGCGGGCAGTCAACGTGGGGTATGTTCCCCAGTTCCGAAATGTTGATGCAGAGTATCCGCTGACGGTTCGCGACTTTGTTGGGTTGGCATTGCCAACACGGCTAGTTCCATGGTGGTCAGCTGGCGAACGCGCACAAATTGAGCATGCACTGGTTCAAACGGATCTCACGAAAATTGCCCAAACGCCGCTTGGTAAGGTGTCGGGCGGTGAATTACAAAAAGCATACTTAGCACAGGCCCTCATTCGGGAACCGCAATTATTGATCCTGGATGAATCAACGGCAAGTTTAGATAACAATATGAAGTATGAGTTGTTGGATCTTGTGCAGCAATATCAGCTGAGAACGCAAGCAGCGGTCGTTTTCGTCACGCATGATTTACCACTAACACAACAATATTCGACAAACTTTTTACTGATGGAACCGGGCCGATATCGCCAGGGGGACATTCACGATTTGAAAGAAACGGTACTGGAGGCGGCTCATGCTTAGTTATCCATTTATGCAAAACGCGTTTGCCGCGGGGACGTTGATTGCGATCGTTAGCGGTTTGGTTGGCGTGTTTGTTGTTGCGCGAAACATGTCCTTCTTGACCCACACACTGTCCGAAATCGGGTTTGCTGGGGCGGCATTTGGTTTGTTCATTGGGTGGACACCATTAGCAGGAATGCTGGTGTTCACCACGGTCAGTTCGGTTGCGGTGGGACAGTTAAGCACGAAGGCCTCACGGCGAGAAGCGGCGATTACATCAATTTCGGCGTTGGCAATTGGTTTGGGAATTTTATTTCTCTCACTTTCCAACCAAAACGCCAGTTCAGCCACCAACATCTTGTTTGGGTCGGTCATCGGGATCAGCCGCCAGTCGGTGGCACAGGTCACTTTGCTGGCAGCCGCAGTGGTTATCGTTATTATGGGTGTGTACCGCGCACTCAAATTTGATTCATTTGACGCGGTTGGCGCTCGGGTGGCCGGTTTGCACCAGACGTTGTTATCAATTATTTTCTTAGTGGCCTTGGCCTTTTCCGTGAGCGTCGCGGCGCAAATCGTTGGTTCTTTACTAATTTTCATCTTGCTAACGTTACCGGCGGCTGCGGCAAAGTATTTTGCCCACGGGGTCGGAAAAATGATTTTTGTGGCAATCGCGTTTGCACTGGTGGGCGTGTGGCTAGGATTGGCGCTAAGTTACTGGACCAATTGGCCGGTGTCCTTTTTCATCGCGGTGATCGAGGTGTTCTTTTACTTTGGTGGTTTGGTAATGAATTGGTGGACAACGAAATAAAGATGAGAGCGAAACAAAGTGCGTTAAGGCCCTTTCATCTAACAGAAAAGCCCACTTATGGACGGTTTTAGTCCATGAGTGGGCTTTTCTGTTAGATGAATCGAGACCTGCACTTTGTTTCGCGTTTATGATAGTAATGAATGACAAAAAAAGGTTTTAGTCCATGAGTGGGCTTTTCTGTTAGATGAATCGCGGTCTGCACTTTGTTTTTCGGTAATGATTATCATCCAGATAACGTTTGGCGATTAAAATGACAGAAAGTTGTCCGAATATCGCAAACTCTTTTCAATTGAATTGCCTGAATTCACGAACGTTGTGCTAAAATAAAGCAAGCAAAGAACGTTTTTTCCGTTCAATCAAAATAATTCATGAGGATGAGGTAGCTAAAGGTGAAAGTTAGACGATCAGATCGCTTAATTGACATGACCCGCTTTTTATTAGAGCGGCCGCGGACACTAGTATCACTTTCTTTTTTCGCGGAACGATATGAATCTGCGAAATCCTCCATTAGTGAGGATCTAACGATTTTAAAACGAACGTTCCAGGAACGCGGAACTGGTTTATTAGAGACATTACCTGGTGCCGCTGGTGGGGCCAGGTTCATTCCGTACATCTTGAAAGAAGATGCTGAGGATTACATTGCCGAACTGTGCCAACAAGTTTCTGACTCTCACCGGGTGATGCCTGGTGGTTATGTCTACCTATCTGACTTACTGGGGCAACCCAGCGTGTTACGCCAAATTGGTCGCTTAATTGCTACCCAGTACATGAACCAAACCATCGATGTTGTTTTAACGGTGTCTGTAAAGGGAATTCCGATTGCGCAGGCGGTGGCAGAACAACTCAACGTCCCGTTTGTCATTGCACGTCAGGATGGCGCGATTACAGATGGCGCAACGGTCAGCGTGAACTATGTTTCTGGTTCATCGACCGCCATTGAAAAAATGCAAATTTCGAAACGGGCGCTCCCAGCTGGCTCACGGGTCTTGATCGTTGATGACTTTGTGAAGGGTGGCGGAACAATTTCTGGATTAGCAAGTCTTGTTCGCGAATTGGATTGTGATGTCGCCGGGGTCACTGTTTTTGGTGAGGGTCGGTTTAACGGTGAACGCCAATCCGAGACGTTTACGTCATTACTGCACATTGAGACACTCCAAAGCGAAGCTGAACCGATTAAAGCAACCCCAGGAAACTACTTGGATCGGGTCTTTGGTAACGAAAGGTAGAGAAAAATGAGTTCACGGAATACGATTATTCTGGCGGCGGGTAAAGGTACCCGGATGAGATCAAAGCTGTACAAGGTGCTGCACCAGGTATGTGGCAAGACCATGGTTGACCACGTGTTAACACAGGTGGAACAAACAAACATGGACCACATTGTGACCGTTGTCGGTTTTGGCGCTGATGATGTCCGCAAACAGTTGGGCGACCGAACCCAATATGTGATGCAAGAACAACAGTTGGGCACGGGTCACGCAGTGCTTCAAACGGAACCTTTGTTGGGTGACGCTGATGGTGTAACGTTGATCATGAGTGGTGACACACCGCTGTTTAAGGCAGAAACGCTCCAACGGCTGTTTGATTACCACGAAGCAAAGGGCGACGTTGCGACCGTTTTAACGTCAATTGCCCCAGATCCAACCGGTTACGGCCGTATTATCCGAAATGACATTGGCCTGGTTGAAAAGATCGTTGAACAAAAGGACGCCACGGTGGAAGAAGCTGCCGTCAACGAAATTAACACGGGTGTTTACGTGTTTGATAACAAAGCCCTGTTTAACGCACTTCACCAGGTTAAAAATGATAATGCGCAGGGGGAATACTACCTCACTGACGTGGCCCAGATCTTGAAGCACGCTGGCCAACGGGTTGGTGCTTACCGGATGAGTGATTTTAGTGAATCCATGGGGGTCAACGATCGGATGGCGCTTGCCACAGCCACGAAGGTGATGCGTAAACGGATCAACGACGCGCACATGAAAAACGGGGTGACGTTTATTGATCCCGAACACACCTACATTGATAGTGATGTGGTGATCGGTGCGGATACCATTGTTGAACCAAACGTTCAGCTGAAGGGCCACACCGTCATTGGTGAGGACTGTGTCATCGGTGCGAACTCCGAAATTCGCAACGGCATCATTCACGATGGTGTGACCGTGACGTCATCAATGATTGAAGATAGCGAAATGGAAACAGGCTCAAACATTGGCCCAATGAGTCATTTACGTCCTGGTGCTCATATTGGTGCCGACGCCCACTTAGGTAACTTTGTGGAAGTTAAGAAGGCTGACATTGGCGCGCGGACCAAGGTGGGCCATTTGACCTATGTTGGTGACGCAACGTTAGGAACGGACATTAACGTTGGTTGTGGTGTGGTCTTCATTAATTATGACGGGGTTAAAAAGCACCACACCGTCGTTGGTGATCACAGCTTTATCGGAAGTAATTCCAACCTTGTCGCACCACTGACTGTGGCTGACCATTCGTTTATCGCGGCTGGTTCAACCATCACGAAGGATGTGGCACGTCATGAAATGGCCATCGCCCGTGAACGCCAGACGAATAAGCCAGACTACTGGACTAAATTACCACACAAATCAGAAGATAAATAAATTGTTCTTAGTTGCGCCAACATTCGTTAATGAGTACCATTAAGCTAGGTTAAACACTGGCTTGAAGACTTAAATCATCCTTGTGGAGGGAACATGTCAACTCAATATTTTGACCCTAAATTGAAGATTTTTGCCCTAAATTCGAACCGTCCGTTGGCTGAAAAAATTGCCAAGGAAGTGGGCGTGGAACTGGGGAAGACCTCGGTTGACCGCTTTAGTGACGGGGAAATCCGGATCAACATCGAAGAAAGTGTTCGGGGGGATAACGTTTACTTGATTCAGTCGACGTCAGCCCCGGTCAACGACAACCTGATGGAGTTGTTGATTATGATTGACGCGTTACGGCGTGCCAGCGCAAACACAATTAACTTGGTGGTTCCTTACTATGGGTATGCGCGTCAAGACAGAAAGGCGCGGTCACGCGAACCCATTACGGCGAAACTGGTCGCCGACATGTTTGAAAAGGCAGGGGCAACCCGGTTATTGGCATTAGATCTCCATGCCGCCCAGATCCAGGGATTCTTCGATATTCCGGTTGACCACATGATGGCAGCCCCATTATTAGCGGACTACTTTATCACTAATCACGTGGCTGAAAACGCGGTTGTTGTTTCACCAGACCATGGTGGTGTGACGCGGGCGCGAGCCTTAGCAGAATTTCTGAAAGCACCCATTGCCATCATCGACAAGCGGCGCCCCCGGGCCAATGTTGCTGAGATCATGAACATCATTGGTGACGTTAAGGGTAAAAAATGTATCATGATCGATGACATGATCGACACGGCCGGAACCATTACATTAGGGGCGAAAGCCTTGATGGAAGCAGGCGCAGAGGAAGTGTACGCATGCTGTTCTCACGCGGTTCTATCAGGCCCTGCCGTTGATCGGTTGAAGGAATCAGCGTTTAAGCAGGTTGTGGTCACTGACTCCATTAACCTGCCAGAAGATAAGCATTTTGATAAGTTGGTGCAGGTCTCCATCGCACCACTTGTCGGGGATGCCATCAAACGAATCAATGAAAACAAAGCGGTTAGTCCTTTATTTAAGACACGTTTCCGTCGGGATGGCCGGACCAATTAAGAATCAACTGTTAATGTCGCAATTTGTTGCGGCATTTTTAGTTTAAAGAAATGGGGGTGTGAAAAATGAATCAGAAAACAAAGCCCATGTGGTGGCTTGGTGGACTACTGGTCTTAATGTTGCTCGGTGGGGGTGTTGCGATTGCCTGCCATGTGACAATCGTGACGGTGTCGAACGTTTTCTTCATGAGTGGGCTCTTTTTGATTGCCATTGGGGCCGTGATGCAGCTGAGTCATGCAAACCTGTTTGCGGGCTTTCGTCGACGGAAGCACCTTAAGGGTCAGGCAGCTGATGAGGATGACCAACCGATGAACATGAATGACATTGCGATCAAAAAGAATCAACCGCTGCGATTATCAAACTGGAATCGCTGGTTTCTAGTGACAGGCGGCGTACTTATCGTGGTGGCAATCGTCATCACACTATAATGAATAACAGGCTGGTTAGCGGGGGAGGTCCTTATTGCTCTGATTAATTGTGAGTTTAACGATATTTTTGAGAATTAACCATCAACGTTGTCAACTATACTGAGAGGGCATTGATGATTAAGTGAGTGTTTGAAAATGGGGGTAAACTGGCGATGAACGATAAACTGAGCAGTGAGTTAAACACCATCTCGGCGTTTATGAACACGTATCGACAGGTGTCAGAGGTCATTAAAGGTGCCCATCTGCCCGTGTCCTTATTGGCAATTCAGGTACTGCACATGCTAAACACAAATGGGCCCCAGCCCGTTTATGTTTGTGCGGCTAATTTGGATGTCACCCGTTCTGCAGTCTCAACGGAAGTAAAGCGGCTCCTTAAGAGTGATTTTATTAAACTAAAAAATGATGTCCATGATCGCCGGATAACAATTATGTCCATTACGACGACTGGATTACTCTTTTTGCAGAGTACCAATGAATTAATTGATAATATCTACGACATTGTTGATGTCGAAGAAGTTGCTGAGCTTGCTGAGTAATCGGAAAAAATGACTGGTTAATTAAAATGGTCAACCCAAAACATGGGTTGGCCATTTTTTTGTAATTGAATTTAGTGTTGCTCCATCAGGAAAGACGCGTTGTTTTAATTGATTGGGTTAGTGAGTAAATCATTTATCGGATCAATTAAGAAGGTCAATTTTACAAAATTAAGTTTGCAAACATGAGCCGATGACCAATAAAAATCCTTGTATAGTATAGGCATCGTAAAGGGAAAGGAGGCAAGTGACGCGCTCAACCCGGTTGGACGGAGGTGTGAACGTTGGTAAGAAAATTGGCGCACGGATGGCTGCACGGGTGGTTGATTGCCGGACTGATTCTAATGTGGCTGGTCATGCCAGCACAAGCAGAATCGACAAAGGCTGACATCACTTTAACGCCAGGAACATTAAGTATTGCTGGGGCACCCCAGATTCAGTTTGGAACCAAGAGTAGTACCGGAAGCAATCAGGTGTACAGTTCCGCTACTGTTAGCCCCGGGCTTCAGATTGAAGATAGCGGTAGTAGTTCAGGGGCGTGGCGGGTCATGATCACGGCAAGCCCGTTTGCAACTACGGACGGTACCTTATTAAAAGGAGTTACCCTGGCCTTTGATCAAGTTGGTGTTACTGGTAACGCAACCACAACCAATAAAGTAACCACAAATGCAGTCAGTTTATCGGCGAACAACGAAGCCGCAACGATTATGCAGGCAAGCGAAAACTTACCGGCAAATACGTGGGCGGCGGCTTATCAGCCGGCTGACGTTTCACTTACCGTCCCGGGTGGGAACGTAAACGGACAGTACACTGCCACCTTAACCTGGACGGTTATCAACGGGGAATAAATTAAGTTTTAAAATTGTTGACGCTACGAATCCTTAGGAGGAAATCACAATGCAACCAACCAAAAAATTAGCTGCATTAGCAACAACTGCTTTACTCGCATTCACTTTGGCACCAGCAGTAACGTCATTTGCGGACGCTTCTAGTGATCAGCAGAGTACGACTGCTAGCATTGCCTTCAATAAAGAAGAAACGAATCCGGGTGAAGAGGGAGACTTACAACTAAAGAGCGTACCAACACTGGACTTTGGGTCGGTTGATCGGAATAAGACTTCTGACCAAGCGTACACGTTAACGGGGGCGGATCCTCAAGTTGACTTAGTCGATGGTCGTGGAACGGCGGCAGGTTGGAGTTTATCTGCTAAGTTAGGCGCCATTAAGGGAACCAATGACGCAGGGACATCAGGAACGTTGACGGCCGCACAGCTGTACTTCAACAACGGTGATGTTGCAACCACTGGGGTTGGGACGGCGCCATCTGGAGTCAGCACCAGTAACATGCTGACTGCCGGTGGTGATGAAGTGGCTCTGATGACTGCTGCCACGGGTGAAGGAACCGGTGAATGGGTTCAATCATGGGGGGCAGATGATGTTTCCCTGAACGTTCGTCAAGGAACGGCGATGGCGAACGCGAGTTATTCAGGGACAATCGATTGGAAACTGTCGAACAGTGTGACAGATTCATCAACCTTTTAATTGATCGACTGAACGACAACCTGTGCATCGAAAGGTGCACATCTACATAAACGCATAATAACTGTTAAGGAGGCGATGGATGATGAAACAATGGGGAAAAGTGACGACCGGATTGATGGCGCTGATCATTGGCTTAATGATGATTGGCGGGAGCCAAGTTAAGGCAGAAACAAACGGTGATTCACCAGCAACCGTCGTCCTCCCGCAGCAGCCAAGCAATCAGCATTTAAAAAATGTGGGTTACTTCAACTTACGAATGAAGCCGGGCCAGACACAGACCCTGTCGATGACGGTGATCAATAACAGCAACACCGCAACCACATATAAAGTTTCACCAAATGATGCGTTAACAAACGGAAATGGTGTCATCACCTACGACAAGTACAAGCCAAAGACAGGCAGTACGGGCGGACCGACGTTTCAAGACGTGAACCAAACAAAACCGTTTAAAGTCACGGTGCCAGCAAACGGGAAAAAGGTCGTTCAAACAAAGATCAAAATGCCGAAAAAATCGTACGACGGCATCATCCTTGGTGGGATCACCCTCCAGCAGGTTGGCGACTTAAACACCAAGAAAACAACGAAACAGGGCTTAACGCTGAACAATCGTTTTACTTACCAGATGGGCGTGGTTCTAAACGAAAAGGACACTAAGGTTGACCCAACGGTGACGATGGGCACACCGGAACTTATCACTGATGATCGTCAGGCGTATGTGGAAGTCCCACTGAATAACAAAACGAAAAACGTGCTTAGTGATGTGACGGTCAAGGCGACCGTTAAGCGGGGAAGCAAGGTTCAACAAGAACTAACAACCACCCGTGAACACATGATGATGGCGCCACAGACCACGATGAAAATGAAGCTGGACGCGGCAACCAAAACACTACGGCCTGGTAATTACACGGTGAAAGTGGCAGTCACGGCTGAAAACGGGAAGTACAAAAAGACGTTTGAAGAACGGCTTCACGTGAACACGATGGACGCAATCAAGAATGCGTACGAAAATGATTCACGGCGGACAACATGGATCATTGTGCTCAGTATCTTCTGCTTACTTCTCCTCGGTGTTATTGGTTGGCTGATCTACCACATTAAGGTTGGAAGGAGAAAATAATGCGACTGTGGAGAACGCTTTTAATGATGATGTGCAGCATGGCAGTGATGGGCATGAGCGCCCATGCCGATGACGCTGAGCTTGCCGCAACCCATGCCACGACGCCCCAAGTGACGATTAATAGCGCCTCAAAACAGTTAAGTTTGGTCAGTGTCCCAAGCTTCGCGTTTGGTAAGCAAAACAGTAGTGACGTGAGTAGTGCCGCAAAGACGTACACTGCTAAAACAGTTGTTAGTCAGCTGGAAGTCGCAGACACGCGGGGGCTTGGGAATGGGTGGAGCGTTAGCGTAAAGGCCAGCAAGTTTTCTAAAACAAAGTTTACCTGGTTCCCACTACCGTCCAACAAAACGTACACCCTGGATGGCGCCGTGCTGACGTTCGGCGATCCAGATAGTGGTGTTACCGGTCAGACGATCACCCGGGCGGATTCGGGAACGACTGGGGGCGCCCCCACGGCAAGTACCGGTTCCATCACGGCCAGCGGTAAATCAGCTGATTCAGTGAAGTTATTGTCAGCAACCAACGGCAACGGGATCGGGGTGTGGGATGACCACTTTAACAATAATTTGATTACGTTGACCGTGCCAAAGGGCGCTGTGAAAAAGGATCTGTCTTACACCAGCACGTTGACGTGGACCATAACGGCAGCAGAGTAAAGGCGAGGTGACAACAACATGAAGTTAAATCGAGCAAAGTGGCTTTGTGCAAGTTGCGTGGCGTTGCTGAGCCTAGGATTAGCCTCAACGGCACTGGCAGCGCCGTACAGCAGTAACACGACCGGGACAGCGAACATTGACTTCAGTGGTGCCCATACGGCCGCTAACGAGGTGTATGACCCCAATTATCCAAATCAGCAAAAGGCGGATGACCATACGGGTGACGGTGTTGTCACCGGTGCGATCGGGGACCTTGTGATCGACTACTTACCAAACTTTAGTTTCAAAACGGACGCTGTCTCGGCTGGAACCAAAACGTACGCGCTGAACAATAAAAAGCCGTTCATCCAGTTAACGGACGACACGGCTTCTTATGATGGTTGGCAATTACAGGTTGGTGTCTCACCGTTAACATCGACGGACGGGAAGGACCAACTGACGGGCGCGCAAATTGAGGTTGGTGGCAGTAACGTGATCAACCAGACCGGTGATAACTCAACGCCCGCCCCAACAGCGCTAAACGTGACCATTCCGACGAATAATCAGAGTGCCACCATTTTTACTGCCCCGGCGGGTACCGGGATGTCGACCTGGCAGGACTACTTTTCCGCCAGTGACACAAAATTACGAATTTATGGCGGCACGGCGAAAGCAAACGTGCATTACACCGGGACGGTTCAGTGGTATCTCATTAATGGTGAAGGAGGGTAACTTATGAAGAAGAAATGGGTGGGTGTCTTAACGTTATTGTTAAGCATTTTCTTGGTTGGGACCCTTCAAGCACATGCGGATGACAATCAGGTCGGTTTCAGCGTGTCACCAGTGTTACCAAGCAACCAATACGATAATCAGGCGAGCTTCTTTAAATTACAGGTTAAACCAAACGAGAAGCAGTCACTATCGTTAGTGATCGCAAATAACACGGATCAGGAAGCCCAGTACACGGTGACGCCAACGTCCGCCACGACAAATGAGAACGGGGCGATCGATTACTCGGCAACGAGCAAAAAACAAACTGCGGACCAAACGACCCCCATGCACACGTTACTATCGGCAAAGCAGACTGTGACGGTGCCAGCGCGGGATAGCAAACGGGTCACGTTTACCTTGTCCACACCGAAAAAACAGTTTGCTGGGGTTATCCTTGGCGGTTTTTTAGTGGAACAGGTGGATCAAAAGAATGCGGATCAAAACAAACAGGACGGCCAATTGAGCCTAACCAATAAGTATGCCTATGTGATTGGTGTCGAAATTCGGGAATCAGCTAAAGCGGTCAAACACGACGTTTCGTTAGGTGCGGTTAAGGCTAGTACCGTGAACGCCCACACAGTCATCCAGACGAACATCGAAAACAAGCAACCAGAAGTGTTAAAGAATCTGACTGTGACCACGACCGTGACGAAGCAAAATGGGAAGGACAAGGTGTCTGCTAAGAAGGAAGCGTTGGCATTAGCACCACAGTCGACAATGAAGCTCGGGACGCAGTACAACGATAAAAAGTTAGCCGCCGGGAAGTATCAGGCAACCGTGACGGTTAAACAGGGCAACCAAACGCTGCTGAACGAAAAGCGTGATTTTACCGTTTCAAAGGACGAAGTTAACCGCGCTAAAAATCAGGCAGTTGCGAGTGAAAGTGTCTCAATGCCGTGGTATAGCTGGTTGATCATTGGATTGCTCGCGGTGGTGATCATCGCGCTTGGAATCATCATTTGGCAGTTGTTTAAGAATAAACGAAAGTGAGGAAGGTCATGCAAAATCACCGGCACCGAAGTCTGTCCATCATCTTGATCCTGCTGATTCTGTTGGCAACGTTCAACTGGCCAGCGCGGGTGATTGTGCATGCGACGGACGCAACGCCAACAGAAAC
Source organism: Furfurilactobacillus sp. WILCCON 0119 (assembly GCF_053471565.1). Taxonomy (NCBI): domain Bacteria; kingdom Bacillati; phylum Bacillota; class Bacilli; order Lactobacillales; family Lactobacillaceae; genus Furfurilactobacillus; species Furfurilactobacillus sp. WILCCON 0119. Next base: position 56,135 of record NZ_JBPCCV010000003.1, on the reverse strand, counting down.
AACAACCGAACCAGCGGCACCAACGGCTGACTTTACCTTAGCGGCAAAAAATGCGGATGGACAAGCCGTTACGTCAACAGATGAACTTGCTGGTGAGAGCACGGTAACGTTAACGGGAACGCTCAAGGTGACAACGGAAAAGGATGCAGACGCCGTTACCATTGTGTTGCCAAGCATTACGGGTGGTCAGTACAAAACGGTCAAGGTGTTGCAAAATAATCATGAAGTTGTTGCAAAGTCGTTTGATGGGAATAACGAGAAAGAGATCAAGCTCAATTCTGATAAGTTAGCGGCGGGGGCCACCACCGTCGAAGTTCAGGCAACGTTACAGCTTCCAAAAAGTGTGGATAAACAACAAAAGCTTGCCGTTGAATGGCAAGCTAAGGGGTTTGATCAAGAGTTCAATACGAATCAACTGACATTAACGGTTGCGCCGGCAGACGAGAAAGAGACAACCGAAACGTCATCATCTAATGGTGATGACCAGGAAAAGACACCAACGTCAGATGAGAAGAAAACCACGGACGATAACGAAACAACAACCAAACGTGATTTAGAACGGGCAGATAGTGACTTTATCGTCACCAAGATGAATCAGCAAGATGTAAATTATGCAGCAACGGCCTCCCATCCGGCAATTGTTCAAACGGTGAAATACCTTCAGACTACCAACACGTTGTCCGGGACGGTGACGACGAACCTAAAAACAATTACTGCAACGGTAAACGGCACCCCAGTTGCAATCCAGGCGGATGCGGGCAAGTGGTCGTTAACACTGACGCCAGACCAACTGAGTACGACGGACTATAACAGTGTTTTGCTCCGAACAGTGGATAACAGTGGAAATCAGCGCCAGATTGCCTTGAGTGGGCCAGTGGGGATGATCACCCTGGTTGATAAGTCTGAAAACATGCGCTTTAACAGCATTTCACTGGGAAGCTCATCCAAATTGGCTGGGCGGATGCAGTCCACACCGATTCTAGGATCGAACAATACGTGGAATTTATCGGTCGTTAGTAATAACGCCCAGGGTCTAAACTGGCAACTTGCGGTAGCGTCCACTCCGTTTGTCGATTCATCAACAGGTCGGACGTTAGACGCCACACCAGTTTATCTACAAACGGATACGTTCGCGACGTTAACAACAACCCCACAAGTGGTGGAAACGCACACGGTCGTTTCCGATAAAGAAACCTACGTGTTGACTAATTCATCGGAAAAAGGGAACTGGGATAAAAACTATCGCGGCGTTGACCTCCTGATCTATCCAGATAACTATTCTGGAACGTATACAGGAACGGTCACATATAACCTGATTGTTGGCGCATAAGGCGTTAATTAGGCGTATTTGGCAGCATAGAGGGCGGTAATTTGATGAGCCAGATTGGTGTAATCCTTTTGGGTCCCATAATTTGAAATGTAGTAGTGGGGACATTGGTGATGAAACGTTGGCACCGAGTGATCAATAAGCATGAGATCGAATTGTTGGTGCCGTGAGTTGGGCAAAAAGACAACGTCGATCCCTGACGAAATTGCGTGGCGGATTTGCTGCGCAATGTTACCATCAAGCGACATTGGGAACGTAAAGTCGATCCCGACCGTAATGTAATGATCTGGATGATGAATGAGATCCGCTGATAACCGGGTGTAACTGGCACGGATGTAGGTCGCTTCACGACTATACGGAACGCCCAGAAGCTTTGTTGCTTGACGAATAACGGGTTCTGTTAGAAACGGTTGATCAAGCAGATTTTTGTGGGCCTCGAAATAGTAGTGGAGGTAGAGCTTGTCCATGATGAAAATGTAACCCGGCAAAACGCGGGCCTGAAAGTGGGTCTTCGTAATGTTTTGGTGAAGCCAGTGATCCTGATTGTCTGAGGTCAGGTGGGACAGGGTCATTTCACTGAGCATGAAGGTGTTCGTCTTCTTGATTCGTGGTTCAAGTGCTTCGATAATGGTGACCATGCGGGTCAGGAGGTCATCATTACTGGTAAAAAGGTCGTCAGTGAAACAGTGACATAGTAACGCGTTGACTTCAAAGGGGAGCGCGTCTTCCCGTTGGTAAAAAAGGGACCGCTTTAAGAGAATGGTGAGGTCGTCAAATTCAGCGAGGGCGCTAAAGTCAGGCGTTGTTTTGTCTGGCGACTGGTTTGCCTTCGTGCGTGTTAACGAGAGCTGGAGCCAAACAATTAGTTGCTGTTCCTGAATGGGCGTTAGGGTAACGTGGAAAAGCCGCTGAAACGCCACGATAAAATCGTTAATGTTGGCTGAAGGTACAGGGAGCGCGCGTCGATTTTCAGGAATTAAATGGGTCATGAATTCAAAGGCAAAGTGACGAATTTGAAGTTCTGAGCCCTCGAGGCGCCCCTGCTGAAAGGATAAATTGAATTCGGCCAGTAAGTCATTAAGATCCGCCAGCCGGCGTTTGATACTGGCATCGCTCACCAATAGCTCAGTGCCTAATTGGGTGATGGTCAGTGTCGGTGCGTGGTACAGGTGCATGATGATTTGAAAGAGATCGGAACGGTGGATAAGCGGGTATAAAAAATCCGCAATGGTACACTGGCCGTTAAGGTTCAACTCAACGGAGCGCGGATTAACCTTGAAATAGATTGCTTCATGATGGTCATCAGCATCAATGAACTGCTGTGTTTCATTTAATAACGCCGCTAATGATGATGCATTGATCTTTAAGTGGTCCGCTAACTCGGCTTTTCGGACGGGGCCATTTTGCGCGTTGACGCGGTTGATGAGTTTAAAAATCAAAGTGTCATGCGGGGTCAATAATTGTTCTCTAAACATGGGTTAATATCCTTATCAGGGTCGAAGGGGATGAACTGGCCGTCTTATTGTCAACGGGGTTGACAGTTCGAGTAATAATCGTATCTTAGTTCATCCATGCCTACTTTGACAAATTTTAGGGCCAGGTACTGGCAAACTATTGGATGGAACAGTAAATGGTTTTTAATTAGATAGTTTAATGTTTTATGTGTCAAGAAGAAGAACTAATTTAAGAAAGTTAATTTTATTATTGCTTCTGGTTAATTGTGGCAATGGTTGATCCATTAACGTTTGTCTTCAATTAAAGGAGTAGCAACGGATCGGGTGGCAAAATTAACGGTTGCTTGATTATGGAAAAGCCGTTACGATGACACCATTGTTATAGTCATGCCAAAGACTGTTGACATGACATCAATTAGTGTTGAAGGTCACCGGTAAGCGTGGATTATCTCCTACGCTTTGTTGAGGGTTGTATCGCCGTGTAAACACACGGGCGAGCTTTTCCCTAATGAATTTCACTTACTTGTTCAAAGCCAATGACATTTAGGTGACCACCTCATGCTAACGATTGACCGTGGGCCGTGGCTGACGGTTTTTTGTTAGGATAACAAGCCAATTAAAATAACGGACGGATCGTCGAGAAGTCACTCTCGATAATCCGTCCGTTATTTTTGGTCTTGAAAATTAAGCTTCTTTGACGATTGTCATGGTATTACGTTCACGAGCCTTTTCTAAAATTTGAAGCAACTCGCCTTGATAATCTTCAAAGTCATCAAAGAGATCAATGGCTGAGGGCTTAAATTTTTTGACGGCAAAGACCCAGTTAACTAGGTCAGCCTCATCTTCTGTGAGTTCAATGGTCCATTTTTCCATCAATGGGTTCCTCCGGTAAGCCAACGTCACGTTGGGATAAAACCTGTGGTTAGTTGCCATGTGTGCATGGTTAAGATTAGCAGATTATGTAGGGCTCAAATAAATTGTGCACTTGTTAATCGTTTACATCATTATAATACCACCAATGAAAGCGACAATCACTTGATAACCGAATGAATTGAATGATTTAATTTAAAAACTACTGATTGGTTTGGCTAATTACGACAGGTTGTTTACAACTAGAATGTCCGTCATGTCAGCATTTTAATGGATAAACAAGAGTGATGAATTTGATTGGTCTATGGGATAAAAAGTTTTTCACTAAAAATGTGATTTAGTGGATAATCCATTAAAAAGTTAACGAATGGGACCGTGCTTTATTTTTTATAAAATATTTTATAAAAAAAAACAGTATCTTTCGTAAAGGTGAGAAAGCACGCAACACCCAATGGCGTATGGTTTGGGTAATTTATTGGATGATAAATGTTTTTGAAAAATGAACGGAGGGGCGGATTATGAAAACGGTTAGCCACGAGCAACCTGTGTATAAGACGGATTTTCCGGTGGGGATTCTTTTACACAAGGGTCAGTTACACCGGGTTGTTGATCCGCATTGGCACAATTCAGTGGAGATGACCTATGTGCTTAAAGGCACGCCCGGCATTGCCCGCATTGGTGAGCAAACATACCAATTAGCGACAGAAATGATGATTCTCATTAATTCCAATGTGATTCATAGCTTTGATACGTACATTACACCGAATGATGAAATACTGACGCTGCTATTTCCGTTAGAGTGGTTGGTGAGCGAACGGGTTCCCCGAAATGAGATTCGGTTCATGGATCAGCCGGTAAGTTTGGTCGGCAGTGACTACGCCCGAATTCGGCAGTGTTTACAAAACATTGCGAGTCAGGAGCGGCAGGGTGAAACGACAACGGTTGCGTCGATCAAGATGTTGCAAGACTTGCATGACATTGCCAGTCAGATTTTACGCCGCTTTTTGATCCTGACAAAACGCGAGGATGATGTCACGGTTCTTCCGGAGGATATTCAACAGATCCAGGCGGAGTTACGCCAACGCTATGCTGAACGGATCGATCTCCAGGCGTTTAGTAATGCCCATAATTTGTCGCCACAATATTTTTCAAAATACTTTCGTTCGTTTGCCGGCGTTTCACCCAGGGAGTACCTCATTTCGGTGCGGTTAGAGCAGGCGGAGAAACTATTGCGAACGACGACGTTAACGGTTAACGAAGTGGCGGAGCAAACGGGGTTTGGATCGGCCAAGAATTTCTTCACCCTGTTTAAAAAGCACTATGAACAAACGCCATCACAGTACCGCCGGGCTCGAAATGAACTCCGGTGACTGGCAATGGTGACATTACGATAAAGCGACTGCTTCTTCAACTTGTTGAGGGAGGCAGTCTTTTTTATGAAGCGATTTTTTGAAGAACTTAACGTTCGGGAACGATTCACTGGTTGCAAATCTTCAATTATTTAAGTTAAAAAACCGGATTAATTCAGTAAGTGAATGGATTTTAACCTAGACCAATTATCGTTATACTCGTATCGAAAACGTTTTCATAAACGATTAAGGAGATGAAATCATGAAGGCAACGGGAAAGTGGCGCCAACGGATTTTCTATGGTGCTACGGATATGGCGGGAAACTTTATCTGGCAAATTGTTGGACTGTACTTGCTGTATTACTACACGTCGGTTTTAGGTCTGACCGCAGCATTTGTTGGGACCTTGTTCATGGTTGTTCGGTTTATCGATGCGTTTGATGGGATGTTTTTCGGGTTTCTAATTGACCATACCAGTACAAAACATGGGCAGGCCCGACCGTACTTTATCTGGTTCGGGATTCCGCTTGGGGTGTTATCAGCAGCGCTGTTTATCAACCCAACGTTTGCCGGCAATAAGGTCTTCGAAATGGTGTGGGTGAGTGTGATCTACACGTTGTTTAGCCTGACCTACTCAGGGGCAAACACACCAATTACGGCCATCCTGCCTAATTTATCAAAGGATCCGGGCGAGCGGGCTAATCTAGCCAGTGCCCGGTTAGTGATGACAAACATCGGGGCCACACTGATGGGCGCCGCAACACTACCGATGGTCAAGTGGCTCGGCGGATCGAATACCAGCCGCACTGGTTGGCAGTTGTGGGGCATCATCGTTGGAATCGGGATTGCGGTTTTGTTCACGCTGGCATTCTTAAATCTGCATGAACAAGTGCCTAAAGTGACGGATGCGGAACCAGGAAAGCAAAAGTTATCAATCGGTCAGTCGCTGAAGGGAGCGGCGGCAAACCGGCCGTGGGTCATTCTCAGTGTGAGCTGCATTCTGGTTCAAACGTTTTGGGTCGTTCGGATGACGACGGAAATTTATTACCTTCAGTTTATTTATAACCGGGTGGATCTAACGAGTTTGTTTGTTAGTTTAAACATCATCGCAGTCATTGGGAACGTGCTGGCACCGATCTTGAGCAAGCGATTCCAGAACCGCCACATCATGGCAGGGGCGTTGGTACTGATGATCATTGGTGAAGGCGTCTTGCCTCTTGGGGTGAAGACCCAAAGTCTAGTGATCCTGTTTGGTGGGAACATTCTGTCCATGATTGCCATGGGCATCATCTTCACCATTATCTTCGTGATGGTGTCCGACACCGTAGAGTATTCGCGGTTGCGGTTGGGAATCAATGAGCCAGGGTTCCTGTCATCAGTACCGATGGTGGGTGCAAAGCTTGGTATGGGACTAGGTGGTGGAATTGCCGGATGGGTTCTGTCATTTGGTGGATTTGCCTCCAAGGCGAAGATTCAGTCGGCGGGTGCCATGCATGCGATTAATCTCGACTTTGTCTGGCTACCAATCATTTTGGCGTTTGTCATCATCATCTTGTTGCAGTTCTACCATTTAAATGAAAAGAAGTTGCCTAACGCTGAATCCGTTGGGGAAGAAGTCGCTTCAGTAACAACAGCAGTAACCGGTGAAGAGATGGAGGGGTAATCCATGCAAATCAAGCAGGTTTCACTCATGAAAACGGGGGCCACAATCAAAATCTATGTCCCAGATCAAGTGGCGGATTTTAACATGACCCGCCGCCGTCCCGTCGTCATCATTATTCCTGGCGGTGGTTTTGAATATCAGTCTGACCGTGAAAAAGAGATGGTTGCGCTGAATTACTTAGCGAAGGGGTTTGTCGCCGTAACGCTGGGATATCGGCTGCTAGAGGACGGGCCCATTTACCCAACGGTGTTGACTCAGGTGGGTAACGCTGTGTTGTATTTGAAACGGCATGCTGGCTCACTAGGAATTTCTTCGAACCACATCTTGTTGGCTGGGTTTTCAGCTGGTGGTCACGTTGCGGCTATGTATGCTGACCGGTGGTGGGCGGAGGAAACGATCGCCCCACTGGAATTGGCGGCTAATGAGGACGTGAAGGTGAGCGCCATTGCGCTAGGTTATCCGGTGATCGGATTGCGCTTAGGCTGGCCAACCGACGCAGGTGTCGCAACAAAAATCCGGGGGGATTTAGAAAACGTCGAAGCTGATGAACTGGTTAATCAAAAGAACCCACCCACGTTTATCTGGGCAACCCAAACGGATGAATTGGTGCCGGTCGTGAACACCATTAAATATGTAGAAGCGCTTAATCAGGCGGGGATTCCGGTTGAAAGCGTGATTTACAATCAGGGGCCACATGGTCTCTCACTGGCAACAGCACAGTCCGCCTTTCCCAAGAACTTTGATCGTGGCCGGCCAACGTTTGGTCATGATTACGTGGTGCCACAAGTGGCCACCTGGTTTGAAAGCGAGCTCCAGTGGCTCACTGAATTATGGCATCTGGATGACTTTTGGCTGGGACAGTAACGAATGGAGGGGCACGAGTTGAGGACAGAAGGGGACATGATTTTAACATTGGCGGAGGTTACCCAACGGGAGCCAAACTACCTAGCGAGTATTTTTACCCTTGCGAACGGCCGGGTGGGGGTGCAGGCCCAAAGCCCGGTGGGGGAACCGATAAATCAGGGGACATTAGTGAACGGCTTTTACGAAATAAGCCCAATTGTGTATGGTGAAACGGCTGTTGGGTACCCAAAAGATCATCAAACCATCGTGAATTTACCGAACCTGCGGCAACTCAGCTTAAAGACCAGTGAAAACCATCCGTTCATAACGGCACATTTGACGAACGCAAAGCTTAATCTCCAAACTGGGGAGCTGATGGAGTGGTATGACGCTGTGACAGCGTTTGATGAAATGATTAAGCTCAAACTTGTGACGGTAATGGATCATGAGGCGGAAACGACGTATGCGATGAAGCTCGTGTTGTCGGCCGGCACCTACCATGGGGATGTGGTGGTGGATAAACGGTTGGATTATCTGACCGCAGAAAAACAGGTGGCGTCGACGGATCCGCGCCAATCACGACACTTATCAACGTTAACGACCCAAAAGCGGTGGTTGGCGGCTGATAGGGAACAGTTGGCCGTGGTGGCCACGCTAAGTGAGCGCTCCGTTTTGCTACAACAATCTGTGCATGATGGCGCGCACCTTCATGGGCAGCGGGTCAACGTAGCGAAACCGGCAACGCTCGTGTACACCACACAAATTTCAGAAGTGGGCGGTAGCCAACCACCGAAAATAACGCGCCAACCTGGGAGCTACGATGAGGTGGCTGCCGCCGCGAAACGCTATTGGGAACAGGTGTGGACGACAGCGACCGTAACGGTAGGCGGCGCACCAGCACTGAACCGGACCATCCACTATGATCTGTTTCAGCTGAATCAAGCGGCACCACGGGGAGGCCAGACAAGTATTCCGGCTAAGGGCCTGACGGGGAGCGGCTATGAGGGCCACTACTTCTGGGACACGGAAATGTACATGTTGCCGTACTTCATTCACACGCAGCCAGCGGTCGCTAAAGACTTGTTGATGTACCGTTACGGGTTGTTGAAAACAGCCCGGCACCGGGCACGGGAACTTGGGGTAACGGCGGGCGCTTTGTTTTCGTGGCGAACCATTGGTGGCGAGGAAACATCAGCCTTTTTCCCGGCCGGAACGGCGCAGTATCACATCAACGCAGCCATTGCGCTGTCAGTGTGGCGCTACTATGAAGGAACAAATGACTTGGGATTTTTGGAAACGGCGGGTTTTGAAATGGTGTTGGAAACGGCCCGGTTTTGGCGTGAATTTGGTTCGTGGGCAACGACCCATGGACACCGCCAGTTTGAATTGTGGACGGTGACCGGTCCGGATGAATACACAGCCATGGTCAATAATAACTACTATACAAACCGGTGTGCGAAAGAGAATTTGCGCCTGGTTCACCAGATTGCGCGGCTCATAACGGAGCGTGGCCACCATAATCTGGCGGACTACGGCACGGACTGGGGGGAAGTGAACGAACTCCTGGCAATTGCGAACGCGATGTACTTACCGTACGACCAGCAGCGAAAAATTAACGCCCAGGATGACGATTTCTTGGATAAACCACGCTGGCCGGTGAAAACGATGGCGACCAATCAACGGCCCCTCCTTCGGTATTACCACCCCTTAGTGATCTATCGCTATCAGGTTGCTAAGCAAGCGGATACGCTGATGGCCGAATACCTGTTTGAAGGTGATGTTTCGCTGGCACAATTGCAACGTGAGTTTACCTATTATGAAGGGGTGACAACCCATGATTCATCGTTGTCACGCTCAATTTTTGGCATCATTGCAGCCCGGCTGGGTGACCGAAAGGAGGTGATGACGTACTTGAAACACACGGCCCAACTGGATTTGGCGAATCTGCAACATAACACGGCGGATGGGTTGCACGAAGCTAATTTTGGCGGCACATGGTTAATGTTAACGAACGGATTGGCTGGTTTGACCGTCACGAATGGGGTGGTTACCATTCAAAACCGGCTCCCAACGGAATTAACGGATCTGACGTTTCGGCTGCAAGCGGGGGCGTCACTGTTAGAAATTCAACTAACACATGAAGCAACAACGGCGGTTTTATTAGCGGGGCCCTCGTGTTGGGTGAACTTGGACGGAACAAAACGGTTGATGAGTGAACCGGTAGTCGTTGAACAAAGTGCATAACGGAAAGAGATACAGGTCAAACACGACGGAAGTCTAGGAGAGGATGATTAAAAATGATGAAAAATGTGACAGAATCAGCTGAAATGGTGAACCGGTTATACCAATACCGTGACGTTTACCTAACGACCATTAAACAGCTGCATCGTTTCGATGTTGGCTTTGCTGAAATTGCTGCTCTAGAAGGACTGCGCGAGGAATGTGGCACATCGGAAATTGGTGAACATTATCAACTAAGTAAGAGCATGTTATCAGCAACGCTGACAAATCTCTTACTAGCGGGCTTGATTGCCCCCGTCCAGGTGATTCATGGTGATCGGCGACTGAAGCACTATCAAGTTACGACTGCGGGTGAAAAGATGTTGGACCAGTGTCTTGGCGTGGTTAATAAAACGATGGTCATGGCCGAGGAACAACTGAATGCGTTAGCCGCCGAGGAAGATCAGCATCATTAAAAACGGTGATTTAAAACTAAAAAAGCAATCGGACTCATTATGAAATGAGTCCGATTGCTTTTTTATGGTGTTACTTAACGACGGTGACCGTTTTGCTTGATTGCCGAATGACGTAATCCGTCACGGAACCAAGAAGGTTTCCCGTCAGGCTATGGGTTCCAAGGGCCCCCATAACGACTTGTTGAACGTCCGCTTCTGACGCAGATTGAACCAACTGTTGCTTGGTGTTGCCTTGAAGGACCTGAATATCAACGTCCGTTTCGGCAAGGCCCTGTTCAGTCACTAACTGGGTCAGGTACCGCTTTGTGTTGTCGATTAGTGAGTGGTTACTTTCGTTGATCTCACCATTCATGGTTACATTACGTGTAATAATGTCGTTTGCTGTGACACTGATGTTGTACGGATTAGAAGTGGAATGAACCACGCTAATGAGGCGAATGCGTAGCTGATCAAGCTTAGCAAGTTTGACCGCGTAGGCTAAAACATCCGTTGCGGTTTGTGAGGTGTCGACAGCAACAAGTAAGTAATTTTCCATGGTAGTATCCTTCTTTGAATTAAATTATGGGATTTGTAAAGCCATAACGCAATGGGTTAGAATGATCGAACGATTTGGGCGATCCCAAAAAACATCAGGTAAAAGGCCAGCAAGAACGTTGCGGTTGATAACGCAAAGGCTGGGCTGAATAAAAGGGCAAACCCAATGATGACACCAAGGATGGCCAATGAAACGCTGAGCCAGTAGTAACTCTTGTCGTTACCACGCATAAAGCGTGTTGCCCAAAGTTCGAAGAGTGAATCTAAAATGAACCAAATGGCTAGTGTGAGCCACATATAAATTGCACCAAAACTAGGAACAAATAAGATCAAAAGACCAAAAATAAGGTCAAAAATCCCACCCCAGAGCCAACCGGTGGGGTTAAAGTTGAAGGTCCGTCGCAACGTTTGCCGTTCAACTAACTTGAAGATCCCTTCAAGCAGCGCGAGGATTCCAATCAGGACGATGAAAGCCCGTAACGTTCCGAGTGGATTACGCAAAACAACGAGTGAAGCAATGACGGCAAGAATCCCAACAATTAGTGAAAAGGGGTCAAATCGTTTTCGTTCATACATAGACAATGATCCTTTCGAGTAATAAATTAACGCCGTTAGCCATTGTTGTCAGGACAATGGTAGCGTTGTACTTAATGTTCACTTTCATTATATGACTTATTTTGACGGGCGCCTATCAATAACCCAGTGAGACGCGCGTTTATGAAAATTCACTTTGGAGCGTTTTAATAATTTTCAGCTGGCATAGCCAAATGAGGTCAAAACGAAAAGGCGATAATGATTATCCTATTTAATGGTAGAAATAAATCAAAAAATTGACGCTTGCTATGCTCAAAAGTGGCCTATACCGGTGGTTTGCCATGATTTATTGATTAACAGTGGCCGTTGCACTCGTTAGCTGGATAAACGCGTTTTTTCTAAGAACGATTTAATCTTAACGGTTTAAAGCAAAATAGATGCGCGCTGAGGAAAAATTAATGTATTAATTTTAACTTAATGCTAGAATTCTGCCTTTGGCAACTTAAACACTGATCCATCAAGGGTTGCGGCGGAACGATTTGAAGCACGCTAATTAATTCTGTGATTTAACAAACGATTAACCCACTAAATCAAATAAAAAATTTCAGTAACTAAACTATTTAGAGAAACCCTGTAAGCAAAAGGGTTTAGAGAAATTAAATTGTACACATCTGTTGTTTTTCCAAAAAAACCTTGCTATTATTTAGTCATCAAAAACAGCAAGTAAGAAAGCTTGACATCTTGCTGGCAGATATAAAGACAAGAAAGCATAGGGGATATTTACAATGAAAAACGTAATTGGTAAGGTACTTATGACTTCAGCCGTTTTGGCTTCCATGGTTGTTCCAGCAATCTCAGCATCAGCTGACGACACTGCTAACTTAACGGGGAGCACGAATGCATCGGCCACGTTCACACCCGGAACGACAACCGTTAACCCTGTTGACCCAACGGATCCGACTAAGCCAGGAACTGACGAAAACAACGGTGCTAAGCCTGGTAGTGGTTTGTCATTGATTTATGTAACGAACGGTTTGGACTTTGGTTCACACCAAGTTGATGTGGTTAACAAGAATGATTACGACGCAAGCACTTCAAAGACGTTGTGGAATGGTAAGGCTGTCGTTCAAGTTGCTGATTCTCGTGGGACGAACGCTGGTTGGAACCTCTCTGTTGCAGCTGACCAATTTGCAACGACGAGCGGTGACAAGTTGACTGGGGCAACGTTGACGTTACCTGGTGCGGCTAGTCAAATCACGACCAACACTGGGACTAGTAACGGGGTCACTTCTTCAGCCTTGTCAGGCTACGCATTAGATAACTCATCCGCAACTGTTATGAATGCCACTGATGGTAATGGGTCAGGGATCACGATCGACCAAATGGACCCATCTGCCATCAAGTTGACTGTTCCAGCCAACGTTGCTAAGGCTGAAGCTTACTCAACAACGATGAACTGGACTTTGTCTGCTACAGCGGTCAAGTAGAGTTCGATCCAAATAATCGCATAGTTCGCGTGATATAATAATCACAAATAGAAGGCCGAGTTCACGCTCGGCTTTTTCTATACTGAACAGATTAACTTTGGGACGATTTGGAGGAATGGATTCATGTCGAAACGGACAGTAGGGTCTTGGTTAACGGTCATCATTGCGATTACGGTGATTTTCTTTGGCGGTGTTACTAGCGGGCACGCGGCAGATAAAACAAACAATGTTGGGTATAGTGTCAAAGCTGAGTTGCCGGATAATCAGATCCATAAAGATAATACATTTTATGATCTCAAGATGACGCCGGGACAAGAAGAAACACTGAAGGCCACAATCTATAACTTAACGAATAAGGACATCACGGTATCAACGGCCATTCATACGGCGTATACCAATAGCAACGGGGTCATTGAATACGTTAAGACAACGAAGACGTATGATTCAACGCTAAAATACAAAATGAGCGACCTGACGAAATTACAGGGACCAGCAACTGTCACAGTTCCTGCTAATGGCCATAAGGAAGTCACGGCGCAAGTGACCATGCCCAAAGATGATAAGTTTAAGGGTGTTATTCTCGGTGGTTGGTACTTTAAACGAACCGATCAAACGGCAACTGGGAACGTTAAAGGCAGTATGAACATCCAGAATGAATACTCATATGTCATTGGGATGAAGTACACCGTAGATAAAGAGGTGGACCCCACGATGGCCATGGGTTCGGTCTCTGCAGGGATGACAAACGCCCATAAGGGGGTCTTCCCGACCATCCGGAATACCAGTGCCAGAATCATCCCGAACATGACGGTTAAATCAAAAATCATTAACAAGCAAACGGGAAAGACAGTGAAGACGCTGACCAAAAAGAATGTGCAAATGGCGCCTAACTCTGGTTACCGGATTCAAATGTTATATAACCAAGATACATTGCAGCCAGGTAAGTACAAGGTTGACATTACGGCTAAAAATGCCGACCACGCTTGGCACTTTACAAAGGACTTTACAATTAGCCAACAAGAAGCCAAGACTTACAACAAGAAGGATGTTAACAACAAAGGAATCAGTATTTGGTGGTTCATTATCGGTGGTGCATTAGGAATGCTGATCTTAGTGCTCCTCGGAATTTGGATTTTCTTCTTGATTCGCAACCGCGGCAAAAAGTCACGGAAACATTAGCCGTTAGCTAAGTCTTTGGCAACTTAAGGTGAGTGGACTTAAGTGGTGATTAAGATGAAAGCAAACAAAGTGGTACTATTAATAAGTACAAGTCTGGTGCTTGCACTTCTAGGGGCACAGATACAATCGGTTCATGCAGATAATGATGGACAAACAACGGCACGCGTTTCGTTTTACGAAACACCCGAGTCGGTTAAAGCAGCAATGGGGGATGGCAACGTTGAAATCCCTGGTGGAACGGTGGCCACCGTCCAAACAAGCACAACACCAGCAGGACATTCGTTTTTTAGCGGCCGCGTTGTGAATGGTGAACTTCCCGAAACGGGTCAAAAGGCAACCGTTCACGCGTGGATCATGATCGAGCTGATAATTATGGGCCTGTTGGCCTTTGCGGTATGGCAGAACCACCGTCCTGATGATGACGAAATTGACGAGCTGTAACAGACCTTGAATGCTTAAAGTAAATAGCGAGCGACAGACCGGCGTTTAAACCGGTTTGCCGCTCGTTGTTGTTAAGAGAACATTTTAATCGTTAAATGTTTTGATAAATCGAAGACTGAATGAGTCAATCGTTGGATTAAGTATGATCATCGTCATTACTTCTAAAACGTGCCTAATGTTGTTATGGCAAAAAAAAGAGTGTGATGAGCGAGGAACAGCTGATTTAGACGGAAAGGAGCGTAAAATGAACCTTTTTTTTAAGGAAAACCGACAATTATGCAAAAATTTTATTATTAATCTGTGGTGGACTTTTGCTAATGTTACTGCAAATGATAACAACGGCGAGCGCGGATGATGCCCGTGATACGCAGTATAGTCCGATTACATCTGGACTAACAACGAACGTTAATAAGCAGATTTTTTCAAGCTCACAAACATCATCCACGAATCCGGTGGGAACGATGACGTGGCCGACAATTACGGGGGTTACGGCGAACTATGCTGTCGATGGCCAGATTACGATGCGGACCAGTATGGTCAACATGACAACGACAGGGACGTTTTCTGCCGGGACCTATAAAAGTGGAATTTTTAGTACATCGCCGTATTCCATTAGTTCTGCGAGACCGGCTTTGTTTATTCCGAGCTTAACGAGTAGTGGTCAAGGTGACCAAATGAACAGCGGGACCGTTTCTTCAATTAACTTTAACACCACAACAGGTATTGTGTTATGGATGCAGATCCTTGGTACCGGCCCTTACTACCTTGGGGTGACAACTAACATTACGTACCCAAGTAAGCGGAGTGCAGATTTCTTTGCGTTTGGGCAGATTAACAAGGCAATCTTGTACCCATTAGCCCCATCGGTGACAACAACGGTTGGCTCAGGAGTCAAGGATACAGATACGACGATCACCGGGAAGGGAACCTTCGAAGGGGACGTTATTACAAGCGATGTCAGCAGTGCCACGGCCACGGTCAACAGTGATTTAACTTACACCTTGAATGTTGGTAGCTTAAAGGGTAAATCTGATGTAACTGTTACTGAAACGGGGACGAAGGGCGTAGATACGCCAGGGACTAAAAAGGTTTCTGTTACGCACGTCCCAGATCTTTCCGTCAGCACCACGACCAATGCGTTAACGTTAAGTCCGGATGATTACACGAGTGTTAGTGCGATGTCTGACACTGACGCAGTGGCTTGGCTTGTTAAACAGGCTGGCATTACAGCGGTTGATAAAAATAATGATAACAGCAGTGACGGGATTACCTTTGCATCCAGTCAAACGGGGATTGGGGCCAAGATTGCGGCTCTAGGGATCGGCGACAGCATGACGATCCCAATTCACGCGGTGTTGGGTTCAACAAATTCGGCTGACGTGGCAATTGTCGTGACACGTTCGGCAGGGATGATAACCTTTGAGACGGTCTCAGATGCGGTTGACTTTGGAACGACAGAAGTCCCGAATAAACCGACGACACTGCCACTGGCGACCCCGCTAGCGTTAGATGTTTCTGACACACGTGCTACTGGTAGCCGTTGGGGATTAATGGCGAGTGCGTCATCACTATCTAATGAGGATGGTAAGGAATTGCCAGGAGGGATCGTGTTTAATGACGGGAGTTCATCAACACCCTTGACGGATGAAACAACAACGATTGCAACAGGAACAAAGGCAGCGGGTCAGAATACATTTAATATCGCAAGTAGTTGGTCTGGTTCGAAAGGAATTTTCTTACAGGTTAGCCCAGGTGTTTACGCGGGTTCCGAGTATTTTGGTACAATTCGTTGGATATTAAATGAGTCACCAGAAGAATAAAGAACATCATGTTGCGGAAGGTAGGTGACTTCCATAACATGATGTTTTTTTGTGGACTGTTAGGGTGCAATCCAATAGGATAAAATTGCTTATAAATTGGTAATATCGTATGATATTAATAAGTAATAATCGGAATTTTAATTATGCTAAATGACAAATTTGTGCGTCAATGATGACTCATGTCCCCATGAAGGTGAGGAAGTGAAGATGAAAGCGAGCAAACGAGATGTTCAGTTAATAATGAAGAGTACGGTTGTTTTAGTGGTTATGTTGCTGATAGTCGTGACACGCAGTACGATCCGGTAACGAGCGGCGCCGCTTTTTCGAATGCGCGGGTGATTTCCTCCGGCGGATCAGTTGGGACGGTTAAGTATCCAACTGAAAGTAATCTGAAGGCAAACTATGTTGTTAATGGTCAGGTTACGAAGCGGACAACGAGTTTTCAAATGACGTTGGGTGATACTTTTTCAACGGGTTCAAAGTTTATATTTGCGTCGGCCTATAGCTTTACAACTGGGATTCAGGCAAGCTCTGGCGCGCTCTTTCCGATTACAAATGGGAATACCATTAATTTCAACGCGAGTTCGCCAACCACATTCACGCTTAATCAGGCAACGTTTAACAACGCTGGTTTTCCAATTTACCTTGGATTAGGGATTAAACTGTCTTCAACGAATAAGAGCGATTACTTTAGTTTTGTAAAAATTGACAATACCGTTCTCTACCCGCTCCAGCCAACCGTGGCGAACACTACAGACACGGGGATTAGCACAACTGACACAACGATTACCGGGAAGGGGACGTTTGCCGGGGATACGATCACAAGTGACGCGAGCAGTGCCACGACAACGGTTAACAGCGATTTGAGTTATACGCTAAACGTCGGCAGTGCTTTGAAAGATAAAACGAGTGTTAAGGTGACTGAAAGCCCTAAGAGTGGAAATACGACTGATACAGCAGGAAGCGCAACGGTGGCTGTAAAATATGTCCCTAAACTAGCCATCAGTAGCACGACGAATGATGTAACGTTGCAGCCGAGTGATTATGAAAACGTCAGTGGCATGTCTGATAGTGACGCAGTGGCCTGGCTGGTCAAGCAAGCTGGCATTACGGCGGTTGATCAAAACAACAATAATAGTAGTGCAGGGATTGCGTTTGCTTCAAAGACAACGGGTATCGGCGCCGCAATTAAGGGGTTAGCGGAAGGTGATCATCTGACGATCCCCATTTACGCAACGTTGGATTCAGCGACTTCCAGTGAGGTGAACATTACGGTAACCCGGTTTGCTGGCATGCTTTCCTTTGGCACCGTTTCTGAAGCGGTTGATTACGGGACGGATTCAATTCCGACAACGACGAAGGTTCTGGCACCAACGGTCACACCAACAGTTGAAGTGACGGATACCCGGAGCGCTGGTAGTGGTTGGGCGGTTACGGCCTCAGCGTCCGAACTGGTTGATGAAGGCACCAATAGGATCCTTTCCGGTGGGCTGGTGTACAACGACGGCACAACGGACACGCCACTGACCGATAACGATGTTGTTGTCGCAACCAGTGCTGATAAGGGCGGGCAAACAACCGTTAACATTGCAAGCGGGTGGTCAAGCACAAAGGGAATCTTATTGCAGGTGAACCCCAATGTGTACGTAGGGACTTACAGGGGGATTATTTCATGGACATTAAACGATGTGCCTTAATACGAACCAAATAACCGCATTACTAATGATGATGAAAGTCACCGTCAGTAATGCGGTTATTTAGTCCTCATGGCTTGCGTCAACGATGCTGTTGATGCAAACAAGTGCTTCAGCCAGAATCCGTTGACCAGATGGTGTTAGGTGGTACTCTTTGAATCGGCGATCTGTTTGTCTCAGCGGGCCGTTTGGTGCGATGAACCGCTGGGCCAGTAAATGGGTAGTGGCTGTGGAAATTGCGCCCCGGGTCAACCGCTGTTCATCAGCGATCTCGTTACCGCGGAGGTGCTTTTGGAAGCATTCAAGGCAAAACACTTCGGTTAGGCTAAGGTGATAATCGTGCAAGCGTTCAATCACCTGTTGCTCCAAAATCCGGTTAGCCGCCAACTGTTCAAGTGCCTTTATTGACGGTTGTTCATTTGACACAATCATAAACAACACCTCGTAATTCCTAGTGAGTTCGTTTAAAGATAAAGGGTAATGGGATAAAAAATGGGCGGCGCGTGCGCCTTTGTGGCGATAAAAACCACCCTCCCGGAAAGCAATCGACATCGATCCGAGGGGGCGGCCTAACCTAATGTGTTTGATGGGTCCGACAAGCACGACGAACAAACATCGTCTCTTAAGTGATGGGCATCGCCTCCTCTCGGTGGCGATCATGAAGCGGTGAAACATCCAGTTGTAAACCTGAATCGACACTTAGTGAGGTATTGCCGGTGGTGTGAATCCAACCGTGTCATCCATAAACTGGGAAAGTTCGGTGATTGAATTGCGGACAATTCATTGTCGATTCGTCTACGAGCATAACAGATTATCTGTTCAAAATTATGTCATCATTATTAGTTAATAATCCTTATTTGACAAGGAAGGTCAAGACAACAGAATGATTAAGTTGAAAAATAAATGATGTCGGCGCGAATAACGGGTAACCATTAGTACCACCTTTGATTCACGCGAAGCTTATCCTAACGATAATATGGCAATATTGGGGTTGATTGCAAAGAAAATGAATGAGAAATAAGCGAAAATTAAGGGGGTTACTGATTTTTAATGTTTGGAACGGTCGCAACAATTAAGCGAATTAATTCATGAAGCGGAGCAATATTGTACACGCTTACGATAAGAAACGTGTTAAACTTAAACAAGTAATTATTTCTCTGATGGGGGAGTAGTTGGAATAATTAGTGTTTTTATTTAACTAATTGCTTTACTAAATTACTTGTTCACTAAAGAGACAGTGAACACCTGTTAACGAGGTTGGATAGCATATGAATAAAGAGGATTTGCTAGAACCGTTTGAACGCCGACAGATTAGGATTCTTCAGTACGTTTACCGGAATAATGGGCGTGCTCAAATCGGCGACATTGCGAAAGAAATGCGCTTCTCCAGCCGCCGGTTATTGATGGATGATCTGCAATCAATTAAAAACGTCTTGGAAGAAAACCTAAAAAAGTACCGGGTTTTGTTTGAATGGGACGATAACACCGTCACATTTGAAATTAATGGTCGGGTTAGTTTAAAGACACTTATTTTCCCGTATTACTTGCAAACAGCTAAAATTCGGCTCATTGAGCATCTGGTTTTGGATAACAATTTAACGAACATTCAGCTGGCACGCGAATTGAACCTTAGTGTCGCCACGTTGTATCGAAAGATTGGGGAATTGAACGAACTGTTTGAAGTCTTCAATGTGACGATCACCCACTTTGAACTAACTGGTGATGAGGTAAACGTGCAACTTTTGCTGTTTGAGTTGTTGTGGAACGTTTGCCCGAAAGATCAGTTTATTTATAAACGGTATTTGCTAAAAAATACACGTGCCGCACAAGCCGTGCGCCGATTAACGGATGATCCGCATTACCAGAACCTTCAGTTATCTGTGGATGCACCGCGCAAGCTGTACACGTGGTTATTGATCATCCGGACGCGCCGCCGGAACGCCTCACAGTCACAAGACCTGGAGGGGTGGTCCACGCCGTATGCCATTATGACGAGTCATTTAATGCGGGACAATTCGCAGTTTGAACAACTGTGGTCATTAATGGATCAAACTGCGTTACTACCACCATCAGAGACGTTAAATCGGCGAATCAAGCAACACTTTTTGATGTTTTGCTTAGCTCACGAGATCTTCTCGTCTAAATCCAACTTTTGGACGCCACTCTTAACGGCGCCGGCTGATGAGGACCAACTTGTGGCAATGACCCACCAAATTCAGGAACGCTACATGACGTCACTGTTGAAAAAGCAAAGTGTCGAAACAAAACAGTACACGTTGAAGTACTTGTACCATGTGTTGGTGAATGTCGTTGTTTTCCCAGGGCACGTTAACCTGCTACGACCGGCCACCACGCGGCGGTACTATGAACGCTTACAAAACGAACAGATTATTCATTGGGCTCAGGATCTGTCTGAAAAGATTGCAGCGTTGGTGAAGGAACAGTTTGAAATCGACGTTAATTTGGATTACTTAGTTCAATTAATGGTGGTGTTACAGCTGAACGCGCGGCATTTGTTTGCGACACACTTGCGGGTTGCCGTCGATCCAGGAATTGGCGCGATGTGGCTCCAGCCGTTTATTCAGGCGTGCCAGAGCTTTTTGAACCAAACACTTCAGGCGACGGTGGAAGTATTCCAGCCCCACCGACACTACGATTTATACTTATCCGATCATTTTTCGGACCGGCCGATTGAACAGGCTGACCGAACCTACATCTTAACGGATTTGGGGTCAGAGGCTGACTTTAAAAAGATCGTTGCACTCCTGCAAGCCCTTTAAGACGTGTGATTAAATGAAACCGCTCTCTTAATGAGCTGGATATAAAAAAGCTTGTGGCGAAATAATGCCACAAGCTTTTTTGCGTTGCCTAGCTTAACGCGTATTTGTTAATGGCCGCAGCCACGCCGTCCTCGCTATTAGGTAAGGTGATTGCCTGTGCGGCAGCCTTGACATCGTCAATGGCATTGCCCATTGCAACACCCAATCCGGCGGCAGTGATCATTGAAAGGTCGTTGCCCTGATCGCCGATCGCCATAACGTCAGCCATGTCGATGTGTAAGTCCTTTGCCAAACCAGTAATGGCGTTCCCCTTTGAAGCAGATTTATTCATGGCCTCGAGGAAGAAGGGTTCGCTTTGAACAAAGTAAAATTTGTCCGTGAAGGCTTGAGGGAGGTTGGCTGCTGCCCGGGAAATAATCGCCGGGTCGTCAATAAACATGCACTTAGAAACGACCAAATCTTCGGGCATTTCAGCCACGCTCCGGTACCGAATTGGCATTTTAACTAAGAAAGATTCGGCAATCGTGTAGGGGCTGATGTCCTTGTTGGCCGTGTAAATGTAGTCGTTTGTTTCAGTGTGGAAATGGGCGCCAAATTGTTCAGCCAATGCTTCTAATTCACGGTAGTCAGTGTAGGTTAAGGTGTGGTGTACTAAGACGTCACCACTAGTAGTTTGGGCTAGCGCGCCGTTAAACGTCACGACGTACTGATCAGCACCAATGAGGCCAAGCTGGTCGAGGTAATCCTTAACGCCGGTTAGTGGTCGACCGGTACAGAGGACAACCTTGATGCCAGCGTCACGGGCGGCTTGAACAGCGGTAATGGTTGCCGCCGCGAGTTCGTTTTTTTCATTCAAAAGGGTTCCATCAATGTCGATTGCAATGAGTTTAATTGTCATGGGTCGCTCCTTTAGGGTCAATAAGTTGATCGTTCATAATGTAGCTTTGAAATTCGGTGTAGATGGGACTAAAAAGGTCATTTTCCGCGTTGACGGTGAGCATTTCCCGCGGGAAGAAGAAACGCTGGTCGCCCAATTCGCGGTCGGTAATTGCTGCCACAATGGGACTTAGTGCGGATAGTTCGCTGGTCGTCCCGTCATGATTCATGAGTAAAATTTCTGCGGCGGCCTTGTGGGATTGCCGGTTATTGGCGTTATACGGAAGGTCATAACTGTCGTTTGTGGCGGTGTAATACGTGACGTTATAGCCTGCCGTTTCGATTTGCTCCCGCAACGGTGCCAAGAGTGGCGCTGTCGTGGCAGTGTATTCAATGGACTTGAACGGCCGCCGGTTCAAAAAGCGGTTTGCGAGGTCAGCTAAGACAACGTCATCACTGTCCGCCCAGTGAAGAAAGTAGGTGTTAAGCACGCCGTCATCCAGCTTTAAATAATCCGTCAGCGTCCAGGTGTGGTTGAAAAAAGGTTCCAATAATAGTGGTCGAAACGCTTCTTGCGTCACTGGCTGATTATCGTAGCGCTCCTTTGCGCGTAACAAGAGGTGGTCTAAGATGACTTCCATGGCCCGGGAAACGGGGTGGAAGTACACCTGTTGATACATTTGGAAGCGACTTAGAATGTAGTCTTCGACCGCGTGCATCCCGTCAATATCAAACGCGATCCCACCTTTGAATGGGCGAATCACCCGTAAAATCCGGGTTAAGTCAAAGCGCCCGTAGTCGGCCCCTGTGAAGTAGGCGTCGCGCAGGAGGTAGTCCATCCGGTCAGCGTCTAACTGGCTGGAAATGATCTGAACGACCTGCGGATTGGGATACGTATGTTGAATGACGCTGGCCACCTGCTGGGGAAAGTCAGGGCTGACCTTCCGCAAAACGGCGTTAACTTCCGTGGTCGGGGAGGTCAAAATCTGTGCAGTGATGGCCTCGTGATCAGTGTGGAAAATGTGTTCAAACGTATGCGAGTATGCGCCGTGACCAATGTCATGAAGCAGGGCCGCACAGAGTGTCACCAACCGTTCGTTGTCATCCCACAAGCCGTCGCCTGGTTCAACGGATGGATAATCATGCTGAAAGGTGTCACAGATGCGTTGCGCAATGGCGTAGACACCCAGTGAATGGCCAAACCGACTATGTTCAGCGCCGTGGAAGACTTCTTCGGTCACACCAAGTTGTTTGACCCGGCGAAGCCGCTGAAATTCCTTTGTGTCAATTAAGTCCAAAATAACCTGTGATGACACGGCGATGTAGCTGTGAACAGGGTCGCGAAAGACACGTTCGCGCGGTAATGATTGGTAGCGGTAATCCATATGGTCCTCCTGGTGACAAAGGTGACGTAACGATAAGTGGTCTTTAAGGGTGCATTGGTGTTGCTGGTTGGTGCTGAAGCAAACGCTGCTGTTCAAAATCAAACTGTGCCGCGTATGTTGGCTCCTGCATCAGCGTTGCGAGGTGTTGCTCAGCTAGCTGGGTACCCGATTGTTTGGCAGCATCAATGAACCGTTGCCGGGCTGCTTCAATGGTCAATGTTTCGGGTAACAAGTCCCCGACGTTCATCATCGTGCCGGGGTCCACGTCAGGAAAGTTCCACCGATTTTGTTCATTACCAAGGCCAGCTTCATAAAAATCATGAATCAGCTGGGCCCGGTCAATTTGACTGCCGTTGACGCTAAGGTATAACATCACGACAATGCCCCCGTTCCGGCGGCGTTGTGACATGCCGGCAATTTTGTGGCCGTTGACACTGAGGTCGTAGGTTCCTGGACAGTATGAGCGGCTAATTTCACCAGCGACGATCGGTAGTTCTGGAAACGCGCGGTCAACCAGTAATTTCATTTGGTCGTAGGCGGCGTCCACCCCTAATTTAACGAGGCTGGGTGGGAAAAAGAGGCTGATGTTGAGCACGCCCTGATCGGCAACGACGGCTAAGCCACCGGAATTGCGGACAAAGCCCGTGTATCCGTGATCAGTTAACACCGTTGTGGCGTCATCCAAGTGGGGGAGATCCGCATCGCGGAGCCCTAAGATAACGTTATGATCTAAGCGCCAGAAGTGAAGCAATGGTTGGTTTTCATGTTCAATTAAACTTAGTAAGGCGTTCATGTGGGCAAATGTTGCGAGTCCGTCTGCCTGATTGAAGTGTTGGGATAGGAGCATGGTGGTTGGCGCAAGGCTAAGCGCGTCCGTCATGAAAATCACCTGGTTTCTTTTGAGTTGGTCATTTGGGGTAATGAACAGGATGTCATTCCCATTGTGACGGTCAATAAACTGCTTTCATTATACCGAATCTGGAGTCGTTCTGCATGGTTGATTGGGCGCAACCCGTTCGACGTGGTAATTTAAGCGAAATGCGTTATAATTTCTTGTTAGCTTATATTGTCGTTTCGGATGATTTTAATGATAATCGTCCAGGTGACTCGTGTGTGAAACGGGGGATGAGTGTGTCAGAACGATTAGAGCAAGGCGTCACGGTTCACTTGGTGACAAACATCAAGCAGGATGGCGAGACGGAAACCTTTGATTTTACAGTTCCAGGACGGTTGATTTTAATTAATGGCAGTGCGTACTTACGCTATGCAGAAGAAGATCAGGGGAAAACAACCCAGGTGACCTTTAAACTAAATGGTCATCATGATGTACTGCTAACGCGGAGTGGTGAGACCGGATTACGGTTGCACTTTTTGGCAGGTAAAGCAGTGAAAACCACGTACCAAACAGCGTACGGCCCCTTAAACATCGAGGTGGCAACGTCAGGACTAAACGCAGCGTTGGCCGACGATTTAAGTAGTGGGCGGATCAACGTTGATTATCAGCTACTAGCCGGCGAAAGTTTACTGGGCGATTATCAAATAAGATTGCAATTTACCGCTTAACCCCTTATGATGAAGTGTACACTCTCGAAAGGATGGGCCTGATTTTGGAACTTAAAATTTTCGAAGGTCAAAATAAAAAAGAATTGTCAATGATTGAGGTTGCCCATGCAATCCTCTCTCAACACGGTGAAGCAATGAGCTTCGCTGACCTTACCAACCAAGTTCAACAGTATCTCGATACGAGTGACGAAGAAATTCGTGAACGGTTGGCACAATTCTATACTGACTTAAACGTCGACGGTAGTTTTATTTCCTTAGGTGACAACACCTGGGGCTTGCGGACGTGGTATCCATTCGACTCCATTGATGAAGCAACAATCAATGGTGAAGAAGATGAGGACCAACCAAAGCGCAAGAAGCGTCGTAAGGTTAACGCGTTCTTGGCTGACGCAGCCGATGACGACGACGTGATCGACTACGATGACGACGATCCAGAAGATGATGACTTCGGTCAAGATGCAGCTGAAGATGACGATACCACTGATGCGTCCGAAGATGACGATGATGATACCGAAGACACTGAGAACATCGCTGACGATGAGGAACTCCCTGATGGGATCGAAGGTCAACTCGCTGAACTTCATGATGAAGATGACGAGGATGATGAAGACGACGATGACGATGATGATCAAGGCTAATTTGCAGAAATAAGAATTCCTGCTTGACCTCATGCTTAGAAGTCGTTATTATATTTTTTGGGCACCGTTCAGATGAACGGGCACGATAAAGAGCAATTAAGGGCTCCCAATTCCTAGGAATTGGGAGCTTTTTCATTGTTGATGGCATCCCCGAAAAAAACAGAAGGAGCGTTTATTTAGATGACTAAATACATTTTTGTCACCGGCGGTGTGGTTTCGTCAATTGGAAAGGGGATCGTGGCTGCATCACTTGGCCGCCTCTTGAAGAACCGTGGCCTTAAAATCACGATTCAAAAGTTTGATCCCTACATCAACGTCGATCCAGGAACGATGAGTCCCTACCAACACGGTGAAGTGTTTGTGACTAATGACGGGACCGAAACGGACCTTGATTTGGGTCACTACGAACGTTTTATTGACATTAACCTGAATAAATACTCAAACGTCACAACGGGGAAAATTTATCAAGAAGTTCTACAAAAGGAACGTCATGGGGACTACCTTGGTGCAACGGTCCAAGTAATTCCGCACATTACGAATGCCATCAAAGAAAAAATCATGCGGGCCGGTCAAACGACGGACGCAGATGTCGTTATCACTGAAATTGGTGGGACGGTTGGGGACATTGAATCCCTACCATTTATTGAAGCACTGCGTGAAATGAAGTCTGACATGGGTAGCGACAACGTTTTCTACATTCACACCACATTAATTCCGTACCTGCGCGCGGCTGGTGAAATGAAGACGAAGCCAACGCAACACAGTGTAAAGGAACTCCGGGGGTTGGGCATCCAACCAAACATGCTGGTGGTTCGGACCGAACAACACATTACACAATCCATGCGAAACAAAATTGCGTCATTTTGTGATGTGGAACCAGAAGCCGTTATTGAATCAATGGACGTGCCAACGGTCTACACAATTCCGTTAGCGCTGCAAGAACAACACATGGATGACATCGTGTTGGACCACTTTAAGCTTGCAGCGCCAGAAGCGAACATGACGGAATGGCAAGAATTAGAACAACACGTTCAAAACTTGCACAAGACCATTACGATCGACCTGGTTGGGAAGTACACGGATCTGCAAGATGCCTACATTTCTGTGAACGAAGCACTCAAGTCTGCCGGGTATGTGGTGGATGCTGACGTTAAAATCAATCACTTTAATTCTGAAGAAATCAACGCGGATAACGTTGAAGAAGTGTTAGCAGGGGCCGATGGGATTCTCGTTCCTGGTGGCTTTGGTAACCGGGGAATCGAAGGAAAGATTTTGGCCATTAAGTATGCTCGTGAAAACGACATTCCGTACTTAGGGATTTGTCTGGGCATGCAAATGGCGTGTGTAGAATTTGCCCGTGATGTGGTGGGGTTAGCGGACGCAAACTCCAAGGAAATCAACCCAGACACACCATACCCAGTGATCGACTTGATGCATGATCAAGAAGATGTTTCCGACATGGGGGGGACGCAACGGTTAGGGGCGTACCCATGTAAGCTGAAACCAGGAACGGTTGCGGCTGCGGCGTACAACAACGAAGAAGTGATTTCCGAACGGCACCGGCACCGGTTCGAATTCAACAACGCCTATCGTGATCAAATGGCTGCGGCAGGATTGGTCTTCTCCGGAACGTCGCCAGATAACCGGTTGGTGGAAGTTGTTGAACTGCCAACGAACAAATTCTTTGTGGCTGCTCAGTATCACCCTGAGTTCTTATCACGGCCAAATCGTCCAGAGGGGCTGTTTAAAGCCTTTGTGGCAGCTGCCGATGAAGAACACATGGCTAAAAATTAATGAAGCATTAACCGAAAATAACGGTCAGGCATTAGTCCTGGCTGTTATTTTTTTGTTTATAAAAATAATAGTAATTAACCCGGTTAATTTTCAATTTCTAAAAAACATCGGAAATTGCCGAAACAGAGTTGTTTTTTGGTCTGGTGTTCATTAATATTGTAGGTAATTGCGTGCTCCCGGAAACGGTTGAGCTGCAGAAGTAATTAAGTTAACTGAAATGGATTAATGAAAGAGGACTAGACTGCATGAAATCAATGATCATCCAAGGAGGGCACCGGCTTAGCGGGTCTGTGTCCATCGGTGGCGCAAAAAACAGCACCGTGGCCTTGATTCCCGCTGCAATTTTGGCGGACACACCAGTACAATTTGACTCTGTTCCTGACATTTTAGATGTTCATAATCTAATGGCAATTTTAGATTCAATGAATGTATCCTCACGTTTTGAAAATGGGGTTTTGGACATTGATCCAACCCACATTGAGGAAAATGCACTTCCCGGTAAGGCCATCAAGAGTTTACGCGCGTCGTACTACTTCATGGGGGCATTGCTAGGGCGGTTTAAACGGGCGACCGTTTCATTCCCTGGTGGGGACAACATCGGGCCACGGCCCATTGACCAGCACATTAAGGGCTTCAAAGCCCTTGGTGCTCAGGTGACGGAGATCGGCGATTCGGTCAACATTGACGCGAGCGAAGGTCTGCACGGCGCCCGGATTTTCTTAGACATTGTGTCCGTTGGGGCCACGATGAACATCATTTTAGCGGCCGTTAAAGCAAGTGGCTTAACGGTTATTGAAAATGCCGCCAAAGAACCAGAAATCAT
The DNA here is from genome assembly GCF_053471565.1 of Furfurilactobacillus sp. WILCCON 0119. Lineage (NCBI taxonomy): Bacteria > Bacillati > Bacillota > Bacilli > Lactobacillales > Lactobacillaceae > Furfurilactobacillus > Furfurilactobacillus sp. WILCCON 0119. Next base: position 28,385 of record NZ_JBPCCV010000003.1, on the reverse strand, counting down.
TGATTTGGCAACGTTCTTGAACAACATGGGGGCCAAAATTCGGGGTGCAGGGACGGATGTGATCCGGATCGAAGGTGTTCCAAGCTTAAAGGCAACGAACACACACACGATTATTCCTGACCGGATTGAAGCAGGAACTTATCTTTCCATGGCCGCAGCCTATGGAAATGGCGTGAACGTGCAAAACGTCATTCCAGAACATTTGGAGGCTTTTACAGCCAAACTGCTCGAAATGGGCGTGAAGCTTGATATCGAAGAAGACAGCATTTACGTTCATGCAAGCAAGCACCTGACGCCAATTCAGGTTAAGACAATGCCGTACCCTGGGTTTGCGACGGACCTTCAACAACCAATTACGCCGTTAATGAGTTTGGCAGAGGGGTCAAGTATCATCATTGACACCATTTACCCAGAACGAACAAAGCACATCCCTGAATTAAACCGCATGGGTGAGAACATTCGGTTGGAAGACAACATGATCGTGGTTAACCACGCGACGGCGTTAACGGGAACAACGGTTTCGGCGGGCGAAATTCGTGCCGGGGCAGCGTTAGTCATTGCCGCTTTGATGGCTGATGGAAACACGATCATTACCAACGCGGAGAACATTTTACGCGGCTATGACCGGATTTCCGAAAAACTGAAGGGCATGGGTGCCGTGGTTCAGATCCTTGAGGACACGGATGCCGGTGTGTTTGAGTTCTAGTCGTTTTGTCGTTGGCTCTATTGCAAGCAATCTTGATTCATGGTATATTACATGGGTTGATGATAAGAAACTATGACTCAGCAAATGACTCATGGCAAAGGAGATATTCATAATGAAACAAGGAATTCACCCAGATTACCACCAGGTTGTGTTCATGGACTCAACCACTGGTTTCAAGTTTATGTCAGGTTCAACTGCTACTTCACAAGAAACCACTGAATGGGAAGATGGCAACACGTACCCATTGATCCGTGTTGAAATCACTTCAGATTCACACCCATTCTACACTGGTAAGCAGAAGTTCACTCAAGCCGATGGTGCTGTTGACAAGTTCAACAAGAAGTACGGTTTGAAGTAAGCTTAACCACATGATTTTGGTATCTTACCGATGCCCCGTTTGCGACTTTACGCTGACGGGGCGTTTTTTATTTAGTTGAACAATCGAAAGAATGAGAGGGAATCATGGCAACAGAAACAACAGATCGAATCCCACGCTTCGTGGTTTTAGCAATTTTAGGGACGGCGCTCCTGTCTTTTTGCGGTATTTTGACGGAGACGTCCATGAACGTCACGTTTCCAACGTTAATGGCCCAGTTCCATGTCCAAATCGACACAGTTCAGTGGTTAACAACGGGCTATTTATTGGTGGCAGCCCTTGTGATGACCATGGCGTCATTTATTCATAAACGGTTTACGTACCGTGCGGCGTTTGCGACGGCAGTGCTCCTCTTTTTAGTGGGGTTGTTGATGTGTGCGTTGGCCCCAACGTTTAGCGTACTTCTGGTGGGGCGGTTGATTGGCGGGATCGCGACGGGCTTATCGACCCCACTGATGTTTAGCATCATTACCGATTTTATTCCGCACGCAAAGCTGGGGCAGAGCATGGCAATCGGTGGGACCATCATCGGCTTGGCGCCAACGCTTGGGCCAACGTATGGTGGGCTGGTCTCGTATTACCTTGGTTGGCGGACGATTTTTTGGATTATCTTACCGATTGCTTTGGCGGCGTTTTGCATTGGGTACTTTAACATTCAGCAACGGCACGCCACGAGTAAGGCTCACTTTGACAGCATTGGCTTTTTACTGATTGCGACGGCATTTGTAACAATTTCGTTGGGCTTTAATGACGCCTCCATTCATGGCTGGGCCAGTGGCTTGTTCATTGGTTTAACCGTGGTGGGCGCGGTGGCGTTAGGATTGTACGCTGTTTGGGCCAGTCACACAGCGCAACCGTTGATCAACGTGACGATTTTTAAGAATCCGATGTTTGTTCTGAGCTTTTTGACCTACATGATCCTTCAGCTAAGCAACATTGGGTTGGGGTTCCTCTTGCCAAACTACGCCCAGCTGGTTATTGGGGCAAACGTCATGACGGCTGGCTTATTGTTACTACCAGGAAGTCTTCTCCGAACGGTTTTGATGCCGTTTGCCGGCGGGTTACTGGATCGACGGGGCGCACGACTGCCAATTTTAACGGGGCTAACGTGCTTAGTGGTGGCGATACTCGGGTTTGTGGTTATGGGCAGTCGCCTTTCCGTGGGCTGGGTGCTTGGAATCTACATCGTGTACAGCGTGGGCTTCTCCCTAACGTTTAGTAACACGCTCACTAACGGGATGCAGCAGCTGGAACCAGCTGTTATTGGTGATGGGAACGCGGCGTTTAACGCGATTCAACAGTATGCAGGGTCCATCGGGACGGCCATCATGGCAACGTTAATTGCGATTAGTCAAAACAAAGCAGGGCACCTGTCAAAAACGGCCGCCACAGCGCGTGGTGGTCACGATGATTTTATCCTGATTTTGGTATTGGCAATCATCATGCTGATCCTTGCGACGGTTAATTTTCATTTGCAGGCGCAAAAACGAACCAACTAAAAAATGCATGGTCGCTCAGCTCGAGTGATCATGCATTTTTTAGTTGGTTGATTGACGAAGATCGTGCGTATTAAACGTGAAGAGCGCAAGGTTTAAGGCGACAATCACCCCTGTCGAGAGGAAAACAGCACCGTAACCCCAGGTTCCAGAAACTGCGGAACCAATCAGCGGGCCGATGATACTCCCCATGGCCATGAAACTTTGGTTCCATGAGAAGACCCGGCCAGTCGTCGACATGGGCGAATTTTTGGCCAGCAGGGTTTGGACGGCGGGCATCATTGTGGCATCAGAGATCCCAATGAGAAAGCGGAAGAACCCGAGTTCCCAGACGTTTTTAACAAACGCCATGGGGATGAACACACAGATGGCAAAAATAAAGCCGATGGTGAGGATCCGTTCCGTCCCAATGCGGTCACCGAGGACGCCGAGCCGTGGGGCCGCAATGATGGTGGCAATTCCCGGAATCGCGGCAATGATTCCGGCAATGAGTGAGACGGACCCGTGACCGTGAAGAAGCTGCCGGACGTATAAACTAAGGATCGGACTGATGGATTGGTTGGCGACCTGAATGATGGTCGTCGTGATGAGCATGGCAAAAATGAGCCGCGGGTGCGCAAACGATTTTATGACCTCTTTGGTTGACTTCAACGCGGTCTTTTCAACCGGGGTAAAGTGTTCGTGAACAAAGAACCAGCTGAGGAAGAACACGATGAGCAGCAGGCCGCCGGTGATAAAGAAGGTAAAGCGATAGCCAAAACTGGCAGCTAAAGCACCACCCAGAAGTGGTCCTAACAGGTTCCCAGCGGTAAAACCGGTAACCAGGGTCCCTAGAGCCTGGCCGGAGTGTTCCTTGGGCGATTCAGTGGCGACCAGCGCATTAGCGTTAGAAATATAACCGGAGAAGACCCCTTGAATCAGCCGAAGGGCAATTAATTCCCAGACGTTGGTTACGAGTCCCATGGCACCGAGAACAATGGCCATCCCGAGAGAGGCACGAAGAATCATTAACTTGCGCCCCTTACGGTCAGCTAAACGCCCCCACAGTGGGGAGGCGATGGCGGTCACAAAGTAGGTCGCAGAAAAGGTGATCCCGGAATAAAAGTTAAGCTGCGCGGTGGAAAAATGGCCAAGGGTGTCGATGTAAAGTGACATGAAGGGCATAATTTCACTGAAGCCCATCCCGGCCATAAAGGTGCCAAACCAGAGGACAAAAATGTTTTGTTCCCAGGGGAGCCGTTTCCGAAATAATTGATGTTTAAGTTTTTTGAGCAATGGGGGTCCTCCTTTTACTTTGATGAGTGGCATTATTTTTTCAGATAAACAATAAACTATTCTACACCATTTCAAAAAAAGGGCCTGTGTTCGTTTCCGCGTTTTCAATCCTTCGTGGACGGTTACTGATTAGCCGCGCTGATTTTAGTCAACCAGGCGGGCAACACTTCGTTTAGCTGCCGGTAGGTCAGTTCGAAATTATGGGAGTACCACGGGTCAGGAATTTCCTGGTCAGACCGATCTGGCAGAATTTCGTAGGCCATGTGGAGTTTAGCCTGGGCGTTTGCCGGGGCCATGTGCTTTAGATTAGCCAGGTTGGAGCGATCCATGGTGATGATCCAGTCAGCCCACGCAAAGTCTTGTGGTGTAATGGGTCGGGATCGGTGGGACTCGGCGTTTAAACCGTGCTCGGCCAAGGCGTGACGGGCGCCAGGGTGAGCCTGATTGCCCTCCTCCCAGTTGCTGGTGGCGACGGAATCAACGTGAATTTGATGACTTAATCCGGCTTCGTCAACCATGTGCGTAAAGATGACCTCGGCCATTGGTGAGCGACAAATGTTGCCAAGGCAAACGAATAGAACATTTTGCATAAGGGTCCTCCGTATGTTGAATCAAAGTAGTGCTTCTATTTTGCCGTGTGTTGCGGTGAAGCGCAAGGGTGACGGCTTGAAAAATGGGCCGTGGTCTAGGTTGTGATTTGCTTGCCGTTTAGTGAGCATGGTATAATTTACTCCGATTGTGATTAAATAACTGGTTAACGGAAACGGTGACCAGTAGGAATGAAATGATCACCAAACGGTAGAATGTGCAACCATGCACTGTGAGGATAACAAATGAAAATGCAATTGGCAGAAATCGCGAAGGCGGTAGATGCACAAAATGAACTTGGCGATTGGGCGGATGTAACGGTAACTTCCGTCAATTTTGATAGTCGTCAATTAACGCCTGGTGGTTTATTTGTGCCACTCGTTGCGGACCATGATGGTCATGACTATATTGAGAGCGCAAAAGATCACGGCGCAGTTGCTAGCCTGTGGGCAAGCGACCACGAAGCGTCAATGCCAACCGCTTTTCCGGTACTGGTTGTTGACGATCCGTTGGCGGCCATGCAGGCGCTGGCTCAGCACTGGTTAAAAAAGATCAATCCGCAAGTGGTTGCGATCACTGGAAGTAACGGGAAGACCACGACAAAAGACATGACCGCCAGCATTTTAGGAACGGAGTTTAACGTTGTCAAGACCTATGCTAACTACAATAACGAGGTTGGTGTGCCATTCACGGTTTTGTCGATGGATGCTAACACTGAAGTGCTGGTCGTTGAAATGGGCATGGATCGGTTCGGTCAGTTGGACGAATTAAGCCGGTTAGTTCAACCAGATGTGGCGGTCATCACAATGATTGGTGAAGCGCACATCGAGTTTTTCGGAACCCGGGATAAAATTGCAGATGCAAAGCTAGAAATCACCCACGGCTTGAAGGAAGACGGCCGGTTTGTTTTTGATGGGGATGAACCCTTACTTCAAGAACGGGCTGAAACGGTTGCAAATGATGGCCTAACGTTTGGTCAGCGAAGTGCGAATGCGCTATACCCAACGGCAATCAAACAAGATAACGCCACTCATGAAACAACATTTACGGTGAACGCTTGGCCGGATGAAACGTTTAGTATGCCGTTACTGGGCGAGTATAACGTGAACAACGCGCTGGCAGCCTTGACGGTTGGAAACCTGTTTCATATTCGACCTGCTAACCTCGTCAAGGGGTTGGCAAATGTTGAACTAACGGCTAACCGCACCCAGTGGTTAACGGGAGCGGTTGGTGAAGCCATCCTGAGTGACATTTATAATGCCAACCCAACGGCAATGAAAGACGTTTTGGTGATGTTTGCAAAGACACCAGCGATCGGCCGCCACATTGCGGTACTGGGTGACATGCTGGAGCTTGGCGTGAATGCGGATGCACTTCATGCTTCTGTTTCAGAAGCACTAGACCCTGAGACGGTTGAGGAATTGTACCTGGTTGGGCCGCACATGAAGGCATTAGCTGAAGCAGTGGCTGATCGTTACGATGCCACAGCCGTCCACTATTACACTAATGATGCGAAGGACCAGCTGATTGCTGATTTGTTGGCGGACGTCACCAGTGCGGATGAAGTGTTATTAAAGGCGAGTCATGGTGAACATCTCGACGTCGTCTTGGAAGCTTTGCAAAACAAGTAACCGATTTCGTAAATAATTGAAAATAAAGTCCGGCACCATTGGCTCACCGACAGGGAGCTGATGGTGCCGTTTTGATTCATGGTTGCCAGTCAAACTTAGTTGCCAAACAACGCGTGACGCGTTAAACTAGTACAGTTGCGTTTTTAAACGCATCCACGATAATAACTCACTAAACAATGAAGAAAGACAAATCGAAACGGCCGTCCTCACGCGTTCGCAGACGGATTTTTGTGAGTGTTGATGAAACCTTTCGATTGTAGGAGGAACTAATTTGAAGTTTGCAGAACTAGGTCTGAAAAAGGACCTGTTGAAAGCCATTGACGAAAGTGGTTTTGAAGAAGCAACGCCCATTCAGGAACAGACGATTCCGCTGGTAATGGACGGTAAGGATGTTATCGGTCAGGCCCAAACCGGGACTGGTAAGACAGCAGCCTTTGGTTTACCGATCTTGGATAAGATCGACGTGAACAACCCGAACGTTCAAGCACTGATCGTTTCACCAACCCGTGAACTTGCCATCCAAACGCAAGAAGAATTATACCGGTTAGGTAAATACGAACGGGCTCGTGTTCAGGTTGTTTATGGTGGGGCCGACATTCGTCGCCAAATCAACAGCTTGAAGAACCATCCACAAATCGTGGTTGGGACACCAGGGCGGTTGCTTGACCATATCAACCGGAAGACAGTTCGGTTGGACCACGTGGAAACACTGGTTTTGGATGAAGCTGACGAAATGCTCGACATGGGCTTCCTTGATGACATCGAAAGCATCATCAAGCAAGTTCCTGAAACGCGGCAAACGCTGTTATTCTCTGCAACAATGCCTGATAAGATCAAACGGATTGGTGTTCAATTTATGCACCAACCCGAAGAAGTTCGGATCAAGGCCAAGGAATTGACAACAGACCTTGTTGATCAGTTCTACGTTAAGTCAAAGGAATTTGAAAAGTTTGATTTGATGACACGTTTGTTTGACGTTCAAGCTCCTGATCTGACCATTGTGTTTGGTCGGACAAAGCGGCGGGTCGACGAACTGTCGAAGGGACTAGAAGCCCGTGGCTACAACGCTGCTGGGATTCATGGTGACCTGACACAACAACGGCGGTCACAAATTCTGAAGCAGTTCCGGGATGGTAAATTAGACATCTTGGTTGCAACGGATGTGGCAGCCCGTGGTTTAGACATTTCTGGTGTCACCCACGTGTACAACTACGACATTCCTCAGGATCCTGAAAGCTATGTTCACCGGATCGGCCGGACCGGCCGTGCCGGACATCATGGCACAAGTTTGACGTTCGTAACGCCAAACGAAATGGATTACCTGCGTGAAATTGAAAAGTTGACCAAGGTGCGGATGTTACCATTGAAGCCACCTTCGGCTGCTGAAGCCTTTGCTGGTCAATTGGCTGCTGCAGAAACGAAGGTTGCTGAACTGGTTGACCGGACAGACACCACGAAGTTTGAAAAAGAAGCCAGTGAATTGTTAGATCACTACGATGCGCAAGAACTTGTTGCTGCATTATTAAGTAACCTGACGCCTGGTGATGAACATGCTGTGCCTGTTCACATTACACCAGAACGCCCATTACCTCGTCGTCATGGCGGTGGTAACGGCGGTCATGGTCGCTCAGGTCATGGTGGTGGTTACCGTGGTAACAACCGTAATGGTCGGAGTAACGGTGGCAGTCGCGGCGGTTACCGTGGCGGAAGTAGCCGCGGTGATAGCAGTCGGGGACATGGGGATCACAAACCAAGTTCACGCGGCGGCAACGGCAGTCGGAGTAACGGCAGCCGCAACGGTGGTAATGGCGGTAGCAGCAAGCGAAGCTACTCAATCAACCATAAGTAAACAAATTAACGCACGTTTAAACGCGTTTAACTGATAAGAACCCGTGATTGATGGACACTAACTGTCTGTGGATCACGGGTTTTTATTGTTTCTGATGTAAAATGGCGCGTTGAGGTTGATCCATGACCAGTGGGTTTACAGGTTAACTGCGGTTGGTTTCGCACGAGCAACCGAGAAATTATGCTATAATTTCGGTTAGACAATCAAGGCGGCAGGCGGGATTAACGCCTTGTGACGCGAAGCAGGAGGTAGCCATGATTAGTGGTGTAGGAATCGATTTGACAGAAATCAGCCGGGTGGCGGCGCTTGCAAAGCAGCATGACTCGTTTATTAAAAAAGTGCTAACGCCAGCTGAACGTGAGGTGTTGGCAACGTTTAGTGGGACTCGGTTTGATGAGTTCTTGGCTGGTCGGTTTTCCGTTAAGGAAGCGTACAGTAAGGCCTTTGGCACGGGAATTGGGAAAAACGTTGGGTTTCAAGACATTGAGGTTTTAGATAACGCGGTTGGTCAACCACACGTGGTACGCCATCCGTTTGCTGGGCAAGCGCACGTGTCCATTTCGCACACGGACAGTTTGGTCATGACAGAAGTTATTTTAGAAACAACTGCGGAATGAGTAGAGGGGAAAGTACATGGCAGGATTAGCACAAATCATTGGAACCCACCGGCCGACGGTGGCTCATATTGACCGGACGGCCATCACGGCTAATATTGGTGAGGAACTTAAACGAACAAAGCCAGGCACGGAGATGTTTGCTGTGATTAAGGCAAACGGGTATGGTCACGGACTGTTAGAAATGGCGAAGACCTGTTTAGCAGCTGGTGCAACGGGCTTGTGTGTGGCCATTTTAGATGAAGCACTGGCATTGCGTGAAGCTGGCTTTACGGTGCCGGTGTTGGTTCTCGGGATTACTGAAACAAAGTGGGCACGCTTGGCCGCAGACCACGATGTGTCACTAACCGTGGGCAGTACAGCGTGGTTGACGGCGGCACTGCCTGAATTAACGGCCACCAAACCGTTAAAAGTTCACCTTGGTTTAGACACTGGGATGGGGCGGATCGGATTCCAGTACCCGAACGAACTAGCGACGGCAGTGGCATACCTGAATGAGCACCAAGCAACGTTTACTTTTGAGGGGATCTTTACCCACTTTGCGACGGCTGACGAAATCGACCCAACCTACTTTAACCAGCAGTGTGACCGGTGGCAGGCCTTTATGGATGTGCTACCAGAACGGCCCCGCTACGTGCACGTTTCTAACACAGCTACGTCATTATGGCATGATGCCTGTAACGGAAATATGATCCGGTTTGGGGTGGGCATCTACGGGTTGAATCCTTCAGGGGGGACGATCGAGTCACCGTACCCGTTGCGGCCAGCCATGCGGTTAACAACCCAGTTAGCATTCGTTAAGTACCTCAAGGCCGGACGGTCCGTTAGTTATGGCGCGACCTACACGGCCAGTCAGGACGAATGGGTTGGGACCCTGCCCGTTGGCTATGCGGATGGGTATCCACGCCGGATGCAAGGGTTTCATGTGCTGATCGATGGTCGTGAATGTGAAATTATTGGGCGGGTGTGCATGGATCAGATGATGGTCCGGTTACCGCATGAATTTCCCGTTGATACGCTTGTGACCCTGATTGGTGAAGACGGTGAGCGCACGATTACCATGCAGGACGTGGCGGCTTACGCAGAAACGATTCATTATGAAATTGCGACAAATTTGGGGATGCGGGTGCCCCTCGTGTATGACTGACCGCTTGGAAGGCGACTTTGTTACAAAATGATGGGGAGCCAGATTTTCGCAGAAAAACATGCTAAACTATTAAAGAAAATGAGTGACAACTAATTTGTGATGATGCGGGGGCGGTTGGAATGACAAATGACGCGCAGCAGGTTCCAGTAACACTGAGTGATGAGACAATGACGGAACTGACAGCATATTGTGAATTCTTTGGACTGGAACGAAATCAGTTGATCGAAAAAGTTCTGACGCATTTTTTTGTGGATCAAAAAGCCACGGATTTCTCGCTGTTGATGAAGGGGTACACGGACATGAGTCAGCTTAACGAAGAAATTGCTGATGAGTTCTGTGCAACGGAAGCAGAAGCCGCAACGCTTGACCGTTAGTTAATAACGGCTATGATGGAACTAGGAGCCTTGTGCTCCGAATACATACGTTAAAGAGAAGGTGTCCCACTTGGCAACACCAGTTGATATCAAACGGGGCGACATATTTTATGCGGATTTATCACCAGTGGTTGGATCCGAACAGGGCGGCATGCGGCCCGTTTTGATCATTCAAAATAACATTGGTAATCACTATAGTCCGACGGTAATTGTGGCCGCCATTACAGCACGAATTAGCAAACCAAAGATGCCGACGCACATCGGGATTCCCGCGGCTGCAACGGGAATCGGTAAGGATTCTGTGATTTTGTTGGAACAGGTTCGAACCATTGATAAACAGCGGCTGCGTGACCGTGTGACCCATTTAGATGATGCCATTATGCACCGGGTGGACCGGGCGCTAGGAATCAGTGTTGGGTTAGTCGCGCGTAACGATAACTAAGTATCTAAAAAAAGCAGTCTTGATCGACAGGAAATGTCGATCAAGACTGCTTTTTGCGTTGCGTTCGTTAATGGTCACTATTCAATGCGGAGATCTTCAACTTCAGAAACGCGGAAGTGATGGCGGTTCAGAGCTTTAATGATCTTTTCGCACCGTTCTTTATCAACATCAGCAGGGAGGGTAAAGAGGGTCCGGTGGACGAGTTCACCAGCCTGAACGTCAAGTGTCATACAGGAAGCAATCGATGTGTACTTCGTGATGATCTTAGCGATGTTGGCTAAATCGCCACGCTCACCCTGCGAAACAACGGTCAGAACATAGCTCCCCACGTTGAAGTTCCAACTTTGTGATAGCATGTCGAGCAAGCGGGTGTGGGTAAGGATCCCGTAGAAGTAGTTGTTATCATCCAGAACGGCGATGTAGGGGAGGTCCTTGATGGAGAAGAAGATTTTAAAGAAGGCGTCGTTAATGGAAATAAACTTGGTCGCGTTCTTTAAAAGGCTTGTGACGGGTAAGTCCATGTCGCCACCACGAGACTTATGACGGTAAATGTGCATCTTGTAGATGTTTCCCCGGAAAATCTTGCCGGTTTCATCCAGAACGGGCACACAACGGAAGCCGGATTCTTCAAGCACGGTGAGTGCTTCGGCTAATGTTGCGTCTTCCCGGACCGTTGTAATGCTGTCGTAGGGCTTCACAAGAGTTTTTAAAAGCATAGCAATACCTCCGAATATTAAAAAATGGTAAGAATATTTATCATTATCATACCACAGTTGTCGTTACGGCGGGGGATAAAATTCCGTGAACGCGGTCATCATGGGAACAAGCGGCATTTAACCGCGCATAATCCTAGATGTTCGGACATTAAAAAACGGCGTTACACCCGATTAATTGAGTGTAGCGCCGTTTTGATTAAACAAAATGATTAAAGGCCAGTTTCCTTAAAGCCGTTTTCACGAACTTCTTTTAAGGTTGCGGCTGACTTTTGCATCTTAGCCATTTCATCAGCTGATAATGGCACTTCGATGACGTGGTCAATCCCCTTGCCGTTAACAACGGCTGGTGTGCCGATGAACGTATCTGTCAAACCGTATTCACCATCAAGTGGTGCACCGATTGGCAGAACAGAGTTTTGGTCACGCAGAACAGCGGCAGAAATCCGCATCAAGGCAGTGGCAACACCGTAGAACGTTGCGCCCTTGCGGTTGATGATTTCGTAAGCTTTGTTCCGTGTTTGGTCTTCGATGGTTGCTAAGTCGTCACGAGTAACGCCGGCTTCTTCAGCAATCTTCAACAATGGCTTGCCACCGATAGTAGCTTCGTCGTAGTTGGCGAATTCTGAGTCCCCGTGTTCACCCATGATGAAGGCGTTCACGTCGCGGGCATCAACGTTAAACTTCTTACCCAAAGCAACACGTAACCGTGAAGTATCAAGTGAAGTTCCTGAACCGATGACACGGCTCTTGTCGAAGCCAGAGAACTTCCACGTTGCGTAAGTCAAGATGTCAACTGGGTTAGCAGCAACGATAAAGATGCCGTTGAAACCAGAGTCAACGATTGGCTTAACAATGGTTGATAAGATCTTCAAGTTCTTGTTAACTAAGTCAAGACGGGTTTCACCAGGCTTTTGTGGTGCACCGGCAGTGATGACAACTAAGTCGGCATCGCTAGCGTCTGAGTATTCACCAGAGTAGATCTTCTTTGGTGATAACCATGCGAGGGTGTCCTCTAAGTCCAAGGCGTCCCCTTCAGTCCGGTCTTTTAAGACGTCGACGATAACGAATTCTTCAGCCAATCCTTGTTGTGCCATTGCAAAGGCATAACTTGAACCAACCGCACCGTCACCGACAAGTACAACTTTTTGATGATTTGCAGCCAAAATAATCATCCTTTCAAATAAAAGATTTGTTAGTTTTTCGAACCGTGCTCATTATAGCATAGGAACCAATGATAAATATAGCGTTAACGGCTGAATGTTAAGCCGTCCAAAAGTGTTCCAGACCGGGCGTTGTGCTATAATGGACGCTATCAATAGGACATAACAGTTGCGTGGTGTTGACAAATTTCCACCACGTCAATGCGTACTCGCTGGGCGATCCGTTAATTCGGACTGTCCAGCACTTTTGCATTGGTTAAAAACGACAAAGTGAGGATGCTTGGCATGAAGATGATTGTTGGTTTGGGAAACATTGGTCCAGAGTATGACCGGACACGTCACAACGTAGGGTTTATGGTTGTGGATCAAATTGCAGAAGAATACGGTGTTCGGTTTAAACGTGCCAAGCAAGAAGCACTGGTTGGCTCCGCCCTCATCAATGGCGAAAAGGTTTTGTTGGTTAAACCCACGACGTACATGAACGATTCTGGGCGGGCTGTTCGGCCACTGATGGATTATTATAACGTGGCCTTGGAAGATGTCGTCATCATTCATGACGACATGGACCTCCCCGTGGGAAAGATTCGACTCCGTCAAAAGGGGTCAGCTGGTGGACATAATGGGATCAAGAGCATTATTGCTTACGTGGGCACACCTGCATTCAAACGGGTTCGGGTCGGCATTGATCACCCCAGCAAAATGAGCGTTGTCGACTATGTCCTCGGCCATTTTGCGGCCACCCAAAAAGAGGGGATTCGTGCTGGAATGGATGACGCTCAGGGCGCCATCGAACGGTGGCTTGACGGGACAAAGTTTGATGAAGTGATGAACGAATTTAACTAGCTGCTTGGCACTATCCGTGTCAGACGGCGGGAGGTCGGCAGTGATGCCGGCCGTTTTCAACGAAAGGGTTTTTATGGAATTACAGGATTTTATTCGGCAAACACCAGAGTATCAACAGATTATTGCCGGAACAAATTTAAGTCGTCAGTTAATTACCGGGATTGCTGGCTCCGCACGAACGTTATTAGTCAGTACGATGTTTGCGGAACTACAGCAATCGTTACTGATTGTGACGGACACCGCGTTTCACGCCGGCCAGGTTGTTGATGACTTAGAAAACTTACTCCCGGATGAGCAAGTCTTTAATTTCCCAGCAGAAGAAATGCTTGCGACGGAAATTGCAACGAGTTCCCCAGAATCCCGGGCTGATCGGGTGGCTGCACTCCATGCCTTGCAAGGGGACCAGCCCGTTATTGTGGTTAGTGACCTGGCTGGGTTACGGCGTTACTTACCGCAACCAGCAGTCTTTAAGGCGGCCACGGTGACCATTGCAAGTGGGCAGGATTACGACATGAAGGCGCTCCAAAACAAGCTGCATGAAATGGGGTATGCCCACGAACAACTTGTGGCGCGGCCTGGTGACTATGCTGTGCGGGGGTCCATTATGGACGTTTACCCGCTGAATGCTGATTATCCCGTCCGGATCGACTTTTTTGATACAGAAGTTGATTCTATCCGGACGTTTGATCCAGAAAACCAACGGAGCCTGGAAACGATTGAATCCGTGAGCGTGTTGCCTGCAACAGAATTTGTGGTGTCTGATGACGAACTGGCTGCCGGAAAAGCGCGGTTAGGCGAACTGGTCAAGGCGCAGGCAGAAACACTGACGGGGGACGAGCGGGCCAGTTTTGTGGCACACTTTGACGCACTGACAGCGGCGGACGCCACCCCCAGTGCAACACCAGAACTAAGTTTGTATGCCAGCCACTTTTATCAAGAAGCGGCTGGTTTGATTGATTACCTTGATTCTGATGGGCTGGTGTTGATCGATGATTACACCAGGTTGTTAGAGACTGATCGGCGAATCAACGAAGATGAAGCTGGGTGGGTGACTGATCGGTTGCGAACCAACGAAATGTTGGCTGAGCAAACGTTTGGCCATGATTTTCGTGATGTGGTGCGGGCCATCAAGCAACCACAACTGTTCTTTTCACTGTTCCAAAAGGGCATGGGAAACGTTCGGTTTAATCAGCTAACAAACGTTGCTGTCCGTGACATGCAGAAGTTCTTTGGCCAACTGCCCGTATTGAAAACGGAGGTTGATCGGTGGCAAAAGCAGGATCAAACCGTTGTGATTATGGTCAACAACGAAGAACGGATCAGTAAGGTTAACGATACCCTGCATGATTTTGAAATTCAGGCTGGTTTGGATAAGGTCACGAATTTAACGGCTGGCACGGTGCAGGTCGTTCCGGCCACGTTGCAAAACGGGTTTGAACTGCCGAGCGGCAAACTGGTGGTCATCACTGAAGCAGAAATGTTTGCGAAGGTGACCAAAAAGCGCGCCCGGCGGCAAACGCTGGCTAATGCTGAACGGCTGCGGAGCTATACGGAGTTGAAACCCGGCGACTTTGTGGTCCACGTTAATCATGGGATTGGTCGGTTTGAAGGCATGCAGACCATGGAAGTGGATGGTGTGCACCAGGACTACATCACGATTGATTACCAAAACAACGCGAAGATCTTTATTCCGGTGACCCAGCTGAACTTGATTCAAAAGTATGTGTCTTCGGAGGATAAAAAGCCGAAAGTCAACAAACTTGGCGGGACCGAATGGGCGAAGACCAAACGTAACGTTGAAAAACGAATTGAAGACATCGCCGACGAACTGGTGGAACTGTACGCCGCCCGTGAATCCCAGACGGGTCACGCGTTCCCGAAGGATGATAGCTATCAAGCTGAGTTTGAGGGGGCCTTTCCATACGTCGAAACACCGGATCAGTTACGCAGTGTGGACGAAATTAAGCATGACATGGAAAAGGCGAAGCCAATGGACCGGCTGTTAGTGGGTGACGTTGGGTTTGGGAAAACGGAAGTGGCGTTACGCGCAGCGTTTAAGGCCATTGAAGACCAAAAGCAGGTGGCCTTTCTAGTGCCAACCACGATTTTGGCCCAGCAACATTACGACACGATGACGGCCCGGTTTGAGGGCTTTCCGGTTAAGATCGGGATTTTATCCCGGTTTGATACACCGGCACAAGTGAAGGAAACGGTCGCGGGGTTAAAATCCGGTGAAATTGACATTGTGGTTGGGACACACCGCCTGCTATCGAAAGACGTTGAGTTTAAAGACCTTGGCTTACTGATGGTCGATGAGGAACAACGGTTTGGGGTCAAACATAAGGAACGAATCAAGCAGATGCGTGAATCCGTTGACGTGTTGACACTAACGGCGACACCGATTCCACGGACGTTGAACATGTCCATGATCGGTGTCCGGGACCTGTCGGTGATCGAAACGCCACCAGCAAACCGGTATCCAATCCAAACGTACGTTATGGAAGCAAGTCCGGTAGCCTTACAAGACGGCATTGCACGGGAAATGGCGCGCGGTGGTCAGGTCTTTTATCTGCACAACCGGGTGGATGACATTGAACACGTGGTCGATCAGATTCGTGAACTGGTTCCAGATGCGCGTGTCGGCTACATTCACGGTAAGATGGGAGAAAGTCAGTTAGAGACCATTCTCTACGATTTCATTCGTGGTGAATACGACGTGCTGGTAACGACGACCATTATTGAAACCGGGGTCGACATTCCCAATGTCAACACCCTGTTTGTGGAAAACGCGGATCACATGGGTCTTTCCCAGTTGTACCAACTCCGGGGCCGAATTGGCCGAAGCAACCGGGTGGCATACGCGTACTTTACGTACCAGCCAAACAAGGTGCTGACCGAAGAAAGTGAGAAACGGTTGGAGGCCATTCGTGACTTTACGGAGTTAGGGTCTGGCTTCAAAATCGCCATGCGGGACCTGTCCATTCGTGGCGCCGGGAACCTGCTCGGGCAACAACAGCACGGTTTCATCGATTCTGTGGGGTACGATCTATACACCCAGATGCTGTCCCAAGCGGTGGCTAAGAAGCGGGGACAAACGGTTCAAGTGCGGTCTGATGCTGAAATGGAACTGGGCGTTGAAGCGTACTTGCCAGAGACCTACATTCAGGATCAACGGCAAAAAATCGAAATTTACAAACGGATTCGTGAGCTGGAAAATGAAGATCAGTACGTTGAGGTCGATGAGGACCTCCTGGATCGGTTCGGTGACTACCCACGTGAAGTGGCTAATTTATTGGCAGTGGGCCACTTGAAGATGAGTGCGGATGCCGCCCTGGTCAGCAAGATCCGGCGTGAGGATGACATTATCAGCGTCACCTTGTCAACGCAGGGGACAGCGCAATTTTCCGGTGAAGAAATCTTTAAGGCGTTATCAAAAACAAAGTTACGGGCGACAGTGGGAACGAACGCTGGTAAAATGGTGGTCAAATTGGTGATTCAGCCAAAAATGACCGAGACCGATTGGTTAACAGATCTGTCCGCTTTTGTGGCGGCGTTAGCTGATCAGGTTGTGGATGCATCAATGGCCACAACAGAAACGGGTCGAAAGGAGTAACCATGAACACAAAGCCCCAGCGCCCAAAAGGAAGTCAACGACGGGGGCTCATTAACGGCGCGTTAATGATGTCTGTGGCGGCACTTGTGGCTAAGGTGCTGAGTGCTGTTTACCGAATCCCACTACAAAACTTGGTCGGAAATACCGGATTTTATGTTTATCAGCAGGTTTACCCGCTGTATGGAATCGCGATGACGTTTGCGCTCAGTGGGTTGCCTGTCTTTATTTCAAAGCTCATTGCGGAAATTGACGATCGGGCAAAACAACAAACGGTGGCCAAACGAATTTTTGTGATCCTTGTTGTCGTCAGCGTGCTGTTGTTCGTTGGTTTGTTTGGCGGGGCTCAGTTGATTGCCCGGGCAATGGGTGATAGCGGCCTTACCCCGTTAATTCAAGTTGTGGCAGGCATGGCCCTGTTCATGCCGTTTCTGGCGGTCGGTCGGGGGTTCGCCCAGGGGCAATTCGATATGCGACCAACCGCAATTTCTCAGGTGTTAGAGCAGGTCGTCCGGGTCGCCATCATTGTGGTGGTGGCGTGGTGGGCTGCTCATCACGCATGGCCCGTTTACAAAATGGGTGCATGGGCAATGAGTGGGGCTTTGTTCGGTGCGGTGGTTGCCGTTGCTGTTTTTGCGGTGTTCTACCAAGAGCTCTTTTCAGCACCGACCGTTGCCGTTTCTCAGGCCTACGATTGGCCGGTTTTAGTTAAACGACTGTGGCGCGAGGGGGGCACGATTTGTCTGTTTGCCGCCGTGGTCATTTTGTTACAGTTGGTGGACTCATTCACCGTCAAACGGGGCCTTGTGACCATGGGGCTCTCGCAAGATGATGCGAAGTCACTAAAGGGGGTCTACGACCGGGCCCAACCCTTAATTCAGTTGGGGTTGGTCGTGGCCACCAGTTTTTCGGCAACGTTATTGCCGACACTCAGCGCTGCCATTGCCAACCGGCGGGCCCACACCGTGCAAACCACGTTGACGATGCTGATTCACGTGAGCTTTGCATTATCAGTGGCTGCGACGGCGGGACTTGTGGTGTTGATGCCCAGTATCAACCACGTTTTATTTGGAAGTTCAACGGGGAGTTTAGCGTTGGCAATCTACTGTTTGAGCATTGTGTTTGCAAGTTTGATCAGCACCTACAACAGCATTTTGCAGAGTATGAACCAGTACCGCTTATCGTTAGTTGCGTTGGTCAGCGGGGTGGCGGTAAAGGGGCTATTAAACTACGGTGCGGTCGTTCGCTGGGGCATCAACGGGGCCAGTTTCATAACGGTGGTCAGCCTTGCCGTCATGTTAGGTGTATTGTGGCTAGGAAGTCCGGAAGCGATGCGAGAAGCCCTGACGCGGGGGATGTTTATCCGTAAACTTGGGTTTGTGACGACGCTAATGGCCATTGGCGCCGTGGCCGCCAGCACGCAGATCCAGTTGTGGTTGGGACTGGGGCGTGGTGCAGCAGTCGTGGTGACAACTGGCGGTGTCTGTCTCGGCGTGGCCGTGTTCATCGGTGCCGCATTGTGGACCCGGTTGTTTACGCCGCGTGAGTGGCTGACGCTTCCAGGTGGTAAGACGTTACTAAAAGTGGTGGCCAAGATGAAGTGGCCATCAGTTCATTAATTGAAAATGAGGATAATAAAATGCGATTAGATAAATTTTTAAAAATTTCACGGATTATTAAACGCCGGCCAGTTGCCAAAGAAATTGCTGACCAGGGCCGAATCACCATTAACGGGACAAAGGGAAAATCATCCAGCAACGTGAACGTTAACGATGAACTTGTCATTTCATTTGGGAATAAAACGTTGACGGTTCAGGTCTTGCAGCTGTTAGAGACGACTAAAAAAGAGGATGCCGAAAAGATGTATAAAATCGTTTCGGAAGACTACGCTAAGGATTATCGGAATCAAGATCTAAATAATTAGTGATTGAAATGCGAAAATACGTTCGCATTAAAAGAGTGTTAATCCTTACAGCTGTAACGTGTTTGACATTTACATCTAAAATTGACGTTGTTATACTTTAGGTGAAATCATTAAATGGATAACGTTGATTATCAAAAGTTGCGGACCCGTCTAGTTGAGGTGTAAATAGCATGCAAGATGAGCATTCGATTCATCAACTGAACAATGATTATGTGAAGCGGCTTCGGGCAAGTGAAGTTGCGCATAACCAAACGCAGGCACAGTTATCACGACGGCGCCGCGGGCGGATGTGGCGGATCTTGCTAGCATTTGCTGTGGCCATGGTGTTGTGTTTTTGGGCGTACGGTCGGAATGTGGCCAGCTTAAAGAAGCTGAACCACGAAAATGCACAAGCAACCACCCAGTTGCAGACGGCGAAGCAGAAAAATTCGAAGCTGAACCAACAGGTGGGTCAGTTGAATAATGATAATTATTTAGAAAAATTAATTCGCGATAAATATCTGTACACGAAAGACGGGGAAACCGTTTATAATTTACCGACAGATGCGAAGTAAAGAATTAAGCAATTAACAGCCGTGGGCGGTGCCCGCGGCTGTTTTATGGTACAATCATGATGTTTTAAAGCGTTAACAACGCAATCTTCAGGAGGATAAATCTTTTTATGGCAGTGGCAATCGGTAGCAAAGTTTCAGGCAAGGTGACAGGCATTACTGGGTTTGGTGCGTTCGTTGATCTAGGCGAGCACCAGAGTGGTTTAGTTCACATTAGCCAGGTCTCCAATGAATACGTTAAGGACATTCACGATGTACTCACCGTGGGCGATGAAGTTACGGTTAAAGTGCTATCGATTGAAAATGGCAAAATTGCTTTATCCATCAAGCAAGCCGCTGACAATGCGACGGCACCAAGTGCACGTGAACACCATGGGCATAGCAATGACCATCATGAAGTGAATCGTGAACCGCGGGCTGAACACAGAAGCAGCAACCGTGGCGCAGGTCGGAAACCCCATGCTGTTGATAACAGTTTTGATGGGATGATGGCAAGTTTCTTAAAGGATAGTGAACAACGGTTAGCGACCATTAAGCATAATACTGAAGGAAAACGTGGCGGTCGTGGTGGCCGGCGAAGTTAAATTGAACTAAAAGCGCCTGTCACTTCTATGTAATTAAGGAGCGGCAGGCGTTTTATAATCCAAAGAAAGGTGGAACCTGGTAACGAACATGAACGAAGTTAGACAGCAACTCCGGGCAGCTAACCAAATGCACGGATTATGGCAGGCGAGTGACACGGTTGTCGTGGCGGTCTCGACGGGCGTGGACTCGATGGTGTTACTGGATGTGCTCCGCCACCTTCCAAAAAGTGAGCGCCCGACGCTTGTGGTTGCACATGTTAACCATCAATTGCGGGCTCAAAGCGACGTTGAAGAGGCTAGCTTGCGGGCACAGCTGGCGTCAACGGATGTGCCGTTAGTGGTGACCAGCTGGCCCAAAGAAGACCACCCACAAATGGGTGTCGAAGCAGCGGCACGGGCGTTTCGCTATGATTTTTTTGAGCGGGTGATGAGAAAGTATGGGGCAACGGTGTTGATGACCGCACACCAGCAGGATGAACAGGCCGAAACAATCATGATGCGGGTGATCGAAGGCCGAAGTTTTACCGAACCACTTGGAATCGCGTGGCAGCGCCCGTTTGGCCCCGGACGATTAGTGCGGCCATTGTTAGGAATCAGCAAAGCCGCCATTCGCGCGTATGCGGATGATCACCAGGTGATGAGCTTTGAGGATGAAACGAACATGTCGCTGACGGTTCTACGTAACCGAACGAGACACCAGGTGCTGCCACAGCTCCGGGCAGAAAATCCGCGGTTTGATGACGACCTTGTGGCGAACGCAGCAGACTTAGCAGAAATGATGGCGGTTATGGGAAAACAGGCCCATGAAGTCGTCAGGCATGCTAACGGGAGCTTACAAGCGTTGATGAGTGACGCACTCCCGATCAGTTTGTTACTGAAAACAGCGTTTAGTGAATGTGCACCAGAGGTCTCTGTTAGTGCAAGTGTGTGGCGGCGACTTGCAGTTAACTTGCCGACGATGCGCCCCCAAGCAACCATTGATTTAGGTCGCGGGTGGCAATTGCAGCGTCATTACGATCAAATTATGTTTGTTAAACGGGAATCTGGTCCTCAAAAAATCCGTGCTCAAACGCTACCAGACCAACAAACTATGGTACCATTGAACAAATGGCAGTCAGTGACAGAAGTGGGTGCTATCGGTGCGTGGTCAGCTGAGCAAACCGTCACAATGTGGCCGGCGTTTCGAAGCGTTCATGTCCGAGTTTCACCAACTGACTGGCCGTTAATTATTCGGCCAGCACGAGGGGATGATCGGCTTGCCTTGGCAAACGGCGGTCACCAAAGTGTTCGGCGGATTATGATCAACCAAAAGGTCGCGACGGCAGAGCGCTCACAGCAATTGCTGGTGACGACAGTAACCGGAACACCGTTATGGTTGGTTGGACGTAAAGTGGCGGCAACCGCCATGTCCGGTCAGGTCATTGAACTATGTTTAAAACCAACGCAAGGAGTAGAGTATGGATAACGATATTGAAAAAACGTTGTACAGTGCGGAAGAAATCAAAGAAGCAGCCCACCGGTTGGGAATGCAACTAACCGAGGACTATCGGGATAAAAAGCCGATCATGGTGTCCGTGTTAAAGGGTGCCATTTTATGGACGGTGGATGTCATGCGTGAAATGGACATCATGGCAGAGATGGATTTTGTTGATGTTTCAAGTTATCACGGTGGGGTTGCTTCTGCCGGTGAAATTGAGCTGATCCATGATCTAAGCGTTGATGTGACAGATCGAAATATCATCATCATGGAAGACATTATCGACACGGGCCGGACCCTACAATACTTGATCGACCTGTTAAAGAAGCGACACGCAAAGGACATCAAAGTCTGCACGCTGCTTGATAAACCAGAAGGCCGGGTTGTCCCTGCTAAGGCGGATTACGTTGGTTTTCAACTCCCAAAGGAATTTGTGGTGGGCTATGGGCTTGATTACAAGGAGTTTTATCGAAACCTTCCGTATGTTGGGGTGTTAAAACCGTCCGTTTACGAAGAGGACAAGTAGGCAGTCACGGCCTGAGCAATCAGAAAATTGGTGCGTTACTGTAACGGGTTTCACGCCCGTTTTACTGGGCGATTGAAAAAATCCGTTGTGGGCGTCATTTTTGTTTGGTCAAGATAGGTCAATTGTGCTATTATATGATTCATTAGCAGGGGGTAACCCCGCTTTATCCCGTTTTAATGGGATGAAGAAATGAAATACACTGTCAGGAGGCACTGTATGAACACACGCCGTAACGGGCCGGTTCGTAACAGTTTGTTCTGGATCGTGATCTTTTTGTCATTTATGGGAATCTTGTATTTCTTCTTTGGCAATAACACGGGCTCACAGACCCAGAACATTCGCTCGAGCGAATTTGTCCAGGAATTAAATCAAAACAAGGTCAAGAGCTTCCAGGTTCAGCCATCCGGTGGGGTCTATAAGATCACCGGGGACTACCGGACTGCTCAAAAGGCCTCCAGTACAGGCAATTCTTCACTAGGACTAGGCGGAAGCCAATCCACAAAGGTGAAGAGTTTTACCACTTCTGTTCTGGAAAATGATGCCAGCGTGAAGCAAATCACTGACGCAGCTAGTAAGCACAACGTCAAGATGGACACAAAGGCAGAAGAATCAAGTGGCTTCTGGATCAACTTAATTAGTTTGATCCTGCCAGTTGTTCTAATCATCTTCTTCTTCTACATGATGATGGGCCAAGCTGGTCAAGGTGGCGGCGGTCGTGGCGGTGTCACGAGCTTTGGGAAATCTAAAGCAAAGCCTGCAGATCCTAAGACCAACACCGTTCGTTTTAGTGACGTGGCCGGTGAAGAAGAAGAAAAGCAGGAACTGGTTGAAGTTGTTGAATTCTTAAAGGATCCGCAGAAGTTCACGACGCTGGGCGCACACATTCCAGCCGGTGTTCTGCTCGAGGGCCCGCCAGGTACTGGTAAGACATTACTTGCCAAGGCAGTTGCTGGTGAAGCTGGCGTACCATTCTTCTCCATGTCTGGATCTGATTTCGTCGAAATGTTCGTCGGGGTTGGGGCTAGCCGGGTTCGTGACTTGTTCGATCAAGCCAAGAAGAGTGCACCATCAATCATCTTCATTGATGAAATTGATGCCGTTGGTCGTCAACGTGGCACTGGCATGGGTGGTGGTCACGATGAACGTGAACAAACACTGAACCAGTTGCTGGTTGAAATGGACGGGTTTACTGGAAACGAAGGGGTCATCGTGATGGCCGCAACTAACCGGTCTGATGTCCTTGACCCAGCCCTGTTACGTCCAGGCCGGTTTGACCGGAAGATCCTTGTGGGTCGTCCTGACGTTAAGGGCCGTGAAGCAATTTTGAAGGTTCATGCAGAAGGCAAGCCATTGGCTGCCAGTGTTGACCTTAAGGAAATTGCCAAGCAAACACCTGGGTTTGTGGGTGCTGATTTAGCGAACCTGTTGAATGAAGCCGCATTATTAGCTGCTCGTCGTGGGAAGACGCAAATTGACGCTGCCGACTTAGATGAAGCGGAAGACCGGGTTATTGCCGGGCCTGCCAAGCATGATCGGGTTATTTCTGATCATGAACGGCAAACCGTGGCGTACCATGAAGCTGGGCATACCATCGTTGGGCTTGTGCTTAACGACGCCCGGGTGGTCCACAAAGTAACCATTGTGCCTCGTGGTCGTGCCGGCGGTTACGCCATCATGTTGCCACGTGAAGACCAGATGCTGATGAGTAAGAAGGATGCGAAGGAACAGATTGCCGGGTTAATGGGTGGTCGTGCTGCAGAACAGATCATCTTTGATTCAGAATCATCTGGTGCTTCAAATGACTTTGAACAGGCAACACAAATTGCCCGTTCAATGGTGACGCAGTACGGGATGAGTGACAAACTGGGCATGGTTTCACTGGAAAGTGATGGCCAACCATTCTTGGGTGCTCAGTATGGCCAACAACCACCATACTCACAAGAAACAGCTGCTTTGATTGATGAAGAAGTTCGTCGTTTAACTGCTGAAGGTTACACAGACGCACAAAACATTATTCAAAGTCACCGTGAACAACACAAGTTGATTGCGGAAGCCCTCTTGAAGTACGAAACGTTGGATGAAAAGCAGATCTTAAGTTTATTCAAGACTGGAAAGATGCCTGAAAGTGCAGCTCCTGAAGCTGACCCACAGGCAGCAACCTTTGAACAAGCGAAGAGTGCTTTGGAACAACGTGAAGCACAGCGGGCTGCTGAACATGAACCAGCAACATCTGCGGCAAGTCAGACAAGTGCTGACACAACGAGCCAGGCAACTAGCGCTGCTAGTTCGGCGAGTGAACCAGCAGATTCAACTGATTCACATCAAGATTAGTCTTTACGAAACACACCGTTGGCGATTACGTCGAAACGGTGTGTTTTTCTTTACATGATGACGCAAACGTTAGCTTTGGCTAACGTTTTTCCGGTAAATGCGGTATACTAGCTTTCAGAATTTTTGAGGAGTATGACATGGCGAATTATTTAGTGAAAAGTATTATTGATGACGGTAACTTTCGGGCATACGCAGTGGATACAACAAACGTTGTGGCGGAAGCGCAACGGCGCCACGACACGTGGAGTGCCTCATCTGCGGCCTTAGGACGGACCATGACTGGTGCCATCCTGTTGGCAACATCCCTGATGAAGGGTCAAGAAACCATGACGGTCAAGGTGCAGGGTGATGGCCCGGCCAAGGGGATCGTTGTGGACGCGGATGCACAAGGGCACGTAAAGGGCTACATTATGAACCCCCACGTGCATTTGCCACTGAACGAACAGGGGCACATTGATGTTAGTGGGGCCGTGGGTAAAAACGGAGCCCTGTCGGTGACTAAGAACCTTGGTTTAGACCAACCGTACACGGGTCAGGTTGGCCTTGTTAGTGGTGAGATCGGTGATGATTTCACGTACTACCTGGCGCAATCCGAACAAATCCCGTCAGCCGTTGGGGTGTCTGTGTTTGTTGAAAACGACAACACTATTGGCGTTGCTGGTGGCTTTATGATCCAAGTCCTTCCTGGTGCTTCCGATGAAGCAATCACAAAATTGGAAGCAACGTTGAAAGAAATGCCGTTGGTTTCCCAACTGTTACGGGATGGTAAGACGCCAGAAGACATTTTGAATGACCTGTTTGGCGAGGACCGGGTGAAAATTTTGGAACGGGTTCCCGTTAGTTTTGAATGTAACTGTTCAAAGGAAAAGTTTGCCGGTGACCTGGTCAGTTTACCAACTGCCGACATTCAAGAAATGATTGATGAAGATCATGGTGCGGAAGCGGTCTGCCGGTTCTGTGGAAACAAATATCAGTTTAGCGAAGCGGACTTAAAGCAACTGTTAGTTGATCGTGAAGCCTAACGTTTTGGTAAGAGACGCCCCATTGGAGGAGTAAACATGAAGTGGAACATTGGCGGAATTGAAATTCCCAATCAGATCGTTGTCGCACCGATGGCGGGAGTTACGAACTCCGCGTTTCGGGTGATATGTAAAGAGTTTGGTGCCGGCCTAGTCGTTTGTGAAATGATTTCTGACCGTGGCATCCTGTACAAAAACAAGAAGACGTTGTCCATGATGAAGGTGGAAGAAGTAGAACACCCGATGAGCATCCAGATTTTTGGGGGAACAAAGGAAACGTTGGTTCAAGCAGCTCAGTATGTTGATCAACACACTGAGGCAGATATCATCGACATTAACATGGGTTGTCCCGTAAATAAGGTGGTTAAAACGGACGCTGGTGCACGGTGGCTGTTAGACCCTAATAAGGTCTATGAAATGGTTTCTTACGTCACAGATGCTGTTAAAAAGCCGGTGACGGTCAAGATGCGGACTGGCTGGGATCCTGACCATGTGTACGCGGTTGAAAACGCGCTTGCCGCAGAACGTGGTGGTGCTGCCGCGCTAGCAATGCATGGCCGGACCCGGTTCCAATTTTACGAGGGTCACTCAGACTGGGACGTGCTTCATCAGGTCGCTGAGCAAATCCACATTCCGTTTATGGGAAATGGGGATGTTCAGACACCACAAGATGCAAAGAAGATGATTGACGAAGTAGGCGCAGACGCTGCCATGGTTGGTCGCGCTGCTGAAGGAAATCCGTGGGTTCTGGGGCAGATGGCTCATTACCTCGAAACAGGGGACTTACTCCCCGAACCAACGGCAGCAGAAAAGGTGGCTACGGCCAAGGAACACTTACAGCGGTTGGTTGACTTGAAGGGTGAACACGTTGGTTCTCACGAATTCCGTGGGCAGGCAACTTACTACCTGAAGGGGATCTCACACTCTGCTCGGACAAAAGTTGCGTTGAACAATGCCGAAACCCAACAGGAGATGATCGATATCTTTGACGGGTTCTTGGACCAGTTGGCGAAACGCGATGAACGGGAAAGTTCAGAAGTTGTTCGGTAACCAGGCACTGTTTTAGTGTAAAATGGTGAATGTGAGAAATTGACAGAAGTGAGGGATTAAATTGGCAAAGCAAGAAGCAAGCATGAACGACCAGATGAAGGTTCGTCGTGATAAGTTGCAGGAACTGCGTGAAGACGGCGTTGAACCGTTTGGTCACCGGTTTGACCGGACCCATTTGGCAGACCAAATCCGTGAACAGTTTGGCGATGAAGATAAAGAGACCCTGGAAGAACAGGCGAACGTTGTGACCATTGCTGGGCGGATGATGTCAAAACGTGGTAAGGGTAAGGTTGGGTTTGCTGACCTGAAGGACCGGAGCGGTCGGATTCAAATCTACGTGCGAAAAGATGTCATCGGCGAAGAAATGTATCACGTCTTCAAACGGTCTGACCTTGGGGACTTCATCGGGATTACTGGGGACGTCATTAAGACAGACATGGGTGAACTGACGGTTCGGGCCCAGAAGTTGACGTTTTTGAGTAAGGCATTACGGCCATTACCAGATAAGTACCATGGATTAACAAACCAGGAACAGATTTATCGGCAACGGTATCTGGACCTGATTGCTAATGATGACAGCTTTAAACGGTTCCAACAACGGACGAAGATCATTACGGCCGTTCGCCGCTACTTGGATGGCTTAGACTTCCAAGAAGTGGAAACGCCTGTATTGCATAACATCCCTGGTGGTGCTGCTGCCCGGCCATTCATTACGCACCATAATGCGCTGAACATTGAATTGTACCTGCGGATCGCGCTTGAGTTACACTTGAAGCGGTTGATTGTTGGTGGGATGGAACGCGTGTACGAAATCGGGCGTGTGTTCCGTAATGAAGGGTTGGATACAAAACATAACCCTGAATTTACCATGCTGGAGTCATATGTTGCCTACTGGGACTTCCATGATGTTATGGATGAAACAGAAGGAATCTTTAAGGCAGCCGCTAAGGCGGTTGCGCCTGATGCCGTTGTAACGTACCAGGGGACCACACTAGATTTAGCTAAGCCATTCAAGCGGGTCCACATGGTGGATGCAATTAAGGCGGAGACTGGTGTTGACTTCTGGGAGCCGAAGACGCTTGAAGAAGCTCGGCAGTTGGCTACTGACAATGGTATTCACTACGAAGACTTCTGGTCAGTGGGGCACATCATTAACCAGTTCTTTGAAGATAAGGTCGAGGACACATTGGTGCAGCCAACGTTTATTTATGGGCACCCAGTGGAGATTTCACCACTTGCAAAGAAGAATGAAGATGACGCCCGGTTTACAGACCGGTTTGAACTGTACATCGTTGGAAATGAATTTGCCAACGCCTTCTCTGAATTAAACGATCCAATTGATCAACGGGAACGTTTTGAACAACAGGCCGCAGAACGTGCTGCCGGTGATGACGAAGCGCAGTTGATCGATGAAGACTTCGTTGAATCATTGGAATACGGCATGCCACCAACTGGTGGTCTTGGCGTTGGGATCGATCGGTTAGTCATGTTACTGACTGATGCGGCATCAATTCGTGATGTCTTATTGTTCCCAACAATGCGCGCAGAAGACAATGTAACTGATTAGTTTTTGAAATAAAGAAAGAGCCACCACCCGGTGATTACGCCGGGTGGTGGCTCTTTCTTTGGTCGTTAGTGAAATTGATTTAAGAAAAGTGTTTATTAGCTCTTGCAAATACACCCTAACATGGTATGATGTAACTCCGGTTGTTCGATTGACCGGTTTGAAAACAGACGTCGTGCTGGTTCGAAATGCTTATGCAACGGAGCAGACGACGAACAGTTGGCCGTCAAATGAGAAAATCGTTAAAATGATAATTCTCCCTTGACCGAAGCCGACTGACCTGTTATTCTTAATAACGTTGTCAAAACAGCTTATCACTTTTGAATAAGTTGTTTTCACAGCTATACCAATTCAATCTTCGTCAACAATTAATTGAAATTAGTTGTTGACACAGCAAGGAAAGATTGGTATTCTAATTAAGTCGTCTGATACAAACCAATTTGTTCTGACGGTGATAGATCTTTGAAAACTGAACAACGTTTCGACGAATCAAATGTGTAGGGTCTTTGAACGAAAGTTCAAAACAATACAA